>DHSB01000190.1:0-2629 GCA_002408385.1 Myxococcales bacterium UBA5297 | reverse complement strand
TTTTTTTTTTTTTTTTTGGCGTTTTTTTTTTTTTTGGGGGGGTAAAAAAAAAAAAAAAAAAACAAAAAAAAAACAACCCACAAAAACCCCCCCAGGGGGGGGGGGCGCCCCCCCCCCGGCCGCAAGTCGAGCAAGGCCTTCGACTCCGCTCCCGCCCGCTCGCGCGTCGGGAGCTGCGCTCAGGGTGAGCGGAACCGGACGGGAGTCGAAGAAGGATTCCGCGCCCCCTCTTCAGTCGCTAGGCCCGCAGCAGCGCCGCGCCCCAGTGGAACCCGGCGCCGAGCCCGACGAAGCAGACGAGAGCGCCCGGCTTGATGCGGCCCGACTTGCGGCACTCGTCAAAGGCGATGGGGATGGTCGCGGCGGTGGTGTTCCCGTAGCGCTGGATGTTGTTGTAGATGCGCTCGTCGGAGAGCTTGAGCACCTTCTGGACCATGTTGTTGATGCGCAGGTTCGCCTGGTGCGGGATGAGCAGGTCGATCTGCTCGACCGTGAGCCCCTCGGCCGCGCACAGCTCGTGGACGGCCTCGGGAATCTTGGTGACCGCCATGCGGAAGACCGCCTTGCCGTTCATCACCGGCATCGGCAGGCCCGCGTCTATCTGCCTGTGGTCGACGTAGGGCCGGGAGGCAAAGCCCACGCCGGGGACATACAGGTCCTCTAACGAGTCGCCGTCCGAGTGCAGGCTGAACCCGAGCAGACCGCGCTCCTCGCCGCCGGCGCGCAGCACCACGGCGCCCGCGGCGTCGCCGAAGAGCACCGCCCGGTCGCGGAGCTGCGAGGCGAGGGCGAGCTCCTCGGGGGTTGGCGCCTCGCCCGGGAGGCCGAACAGGTGGTCCCAGCACCTCCAGGGCATGAAGCCGCTGTGAACCTCGGCGCCGATGAGCAGCACCGTCTTCGCCTGGCCCGAGCGAATCAGCGCGTCGCTCATCTGCAGGCCGAACAGAAAGCCGGTGCACTGCTGGCGGATGTCGAGCGCCGGCACGTTGCGCAGGCCGAGCTTCTTCTGGACGAGGCCGCCGCAGCCCGGGAAGTAGTAGTCGGGGGTCATGGTGGCGAAGACGACGTAGTCGATCTCTTCCTTGGAGACCTTGGCGTCCTCCATCGCCTTCTCGGCCGCGCGCGCGCCCAGGTCGCTCGTCGTCGTGCCGTCCTTGACGAAGTAGCGCTCCTCGATCCCCGTGCGCTCGCGGATCCACTCGTCGGAGGTGTCGACCATCCGCAGCATCTGGGCGTTGGTCACCTTGTGCTCTCCGGTGACGAAGCCGCTTCCGATGATATGGGCACGTGACATGGCCGACTCCTGAGCAAGGTCGGCCTGTTTCAACCGCATCCGAGTGGTTGTCAAGCGGGGCTTTGGCCCACCGCGCCGGGATCTCGCCCTCTCCAGGGGGGCCATGGTAACGTTGCCGCTGGCGCGCACCCTCAAAAAGCAAGCGATTTCATGGCCGAGGCATTGCTGGAGCGATACACCGGGTCCTACCCGAAGGGCACGGTCCTCTTCGACGAGGGCGAGCCCGGCGATCGGATGTTCGTCATCCATTCGGGCCGGGTGGAGGTCGTCAAGCGGGTCGGTAGCGAGAGGCTCACGATTGCCGAGCTTGGCCCGGGAGAGTCGGTCGGCGAGATGGCGATCCTCGACGGCCAGCCCCGCTCGGCCAGCGCCGTGGTCTGCGAGGACGCGGTGCTCGTCGTCCTCGACTCGAGAACCTTCGAGAGCCTCATCCGGCAGAGCGGCGAGATAGCGGTGCGCATCCTGCGCAAGCTGTCGCAACGCCTGCGCGAAGCGAACCGGCAGATCGAGGGCTTCGTCGCGCGCAACGGCACGCTCGCTGCGGTCGAGGCCCTGCGGGGGCTCGCCGGCCCGGAGCGCGAGGGCTTGCGCCCGTTGCCCCTGGGCACCTCAGCCCGCAACCTCGGCGCGCGCGTCGGGGTGGGGGGGCGCGAGGCCGAGACCGTCTGGCAGCGGCTGCGGGCCGCGGGCGTGATCGTCGAACGGGACGGCGAAGCCGCCTTGGCCCCCGACCCACGGGTCGAGGAGTACCTCGCCTACCTGGATCTCAAGCAACGCTACGACCCGCTCACGGTGCGCGAGTTGTCCGAGGTTTCCGGCCTGCCCGAGGGCGAGGTCCATCGCGTCGTGCGCCGCATGCTCGCCTCTCGGCTGCAGGCAGAGCAGGGCCTGGTCGACCCCTACCAGCATTTCCTTTCGCTGAAGAAGCGCTTCGAATATCTCGACCGGGTCTAGCCGGGTCGAAGGAGCCGAGCGTCACATGAGAGTCGCCTGTCCGAGCTGCAACACCGTCTACAACGTCGACGACGCGAAGATCCCCGCGTCCGGCGCCAACCTCAAGTGTGCCAAGTGCAAGGCCTCCTTCCCGGTCAAGAAGGACGCGGTGCCCCTGCCCGGCGCAGCGCCGGCCCCGGGCGCGGTGCCGTTGCCGGGCGGACCCGACTCGGTGCCGCTGCCCGGCGGCGCTCCGGGAACGGGCGCAGTCCCCCTGCCCGGCGGACTGGACACGGTCGCGCTGCCCGGCGGCGGGCCTGGGGCCGGGGGCGACTTTGGTGCGGACTTCGCGCCGCCTCCGGGCGGAACGCTGGGCTTCGGCCAGGCCGACTTCGCTGCGCC
>DHSB01000146.1:7299-25067 GCA_002408385.1 Myxococcales bacterium UBA5297 | reverse complement strand
GGTTGAGGCGTCCCGTCGCGCGGTTGAGGCGTCCGGTCGCAGGGTGGAGAGGCGTGTTGGACCGCAGCCGGATGGCGCCAGTCACCGCGCAAGCGCCGCTTCAGCCGATCGAAACCGTCTGCCTGTTCTTCGAGAGCACGCGCACCGGCTGGATGGCCATCACCTTCATGAAGACCTTGAGGAACTCGGGATCGAACTTGTGGCGCATCTCGCTCCACATCAGGGTCAAGGCGATCTCCGGGCCGTAGGCATCGCGGTAGGGCCGCTTGGAGGTGAGTGCGTCGTACACGCAGCAGATGCCGACGATCTTCGCGTACACGCTCATCTGGCCCTTCGGGATGATCATCTGGATGTTGCCGCGGCTGTCTTTCACCGCGGTACCGAATTCCTGCTTGTACTCGGAGGTCGCGACCAGGCGCATCAGCGAAGCCTTCGAGAAGTTCTTCTCGGCGAGGATCTGCTTGATTGTCTCGAGGGGAGCCTTCTGGACCTTGCTCTTTTCCTCGGGCGAGAGCGCGCCGGGCTTCTTGAGCAACTCCTCGGGCAGGTTGGCTGCGCCGGTCTCGTGGAACAGGGCGATGAGGCCGACGTCCTTCATCTGCGGCTTGGTGAGCTGAAGCTCGTTGGCAAAGACGATGGCCATCAGCGCGGTGTTGACCTGGTGGAAGACGTGGTACTCGCCCTCCTCGCGCATCGAGGTCATGCCGAGGAAGTGCGTGCGCTGCTCGTAGCTGACGTCGACGAGGTCCTGGATGACGCGCCCGGCCTTGGCGGCCGACAGCGGCTTGCCCTCTTTCATCTTTTCCAGGTAGGTGCGCAGGAAGAAGACCGCGCGCGCGTAGCAGGTCATCGCGTACTTCTTGCGGTCGACCTTCTGCTCGTCTGGCTCGGCGAGGTTGTCCTTGTCGAGCTTCTCTTTGATGGAAGAGAACTTGGTGACCTTCATCTGGACGAGCTTCTTGCCCGCGAGGCCGTCCTCTTCGACCTGGTTCTGTTGGTCCTTGGCGAAGATGGAGATGAAGTTCTTGAGCTCCTGAGGGCCGATGGGGCGCACCAGGGTGAACCCGCCGACGTCCTTGGCCTGCATCTCCGCCTGCAGGTAGCGCAGGTTGTCGAGTGAGTTGACGTCCACCTTGATGAGCATGTTGTTCAGGTAGAACGAGTCGCGCAGGCCCTGCAGCTCGAGCTTGCCCTCCATCGCGATGATCAGGTTGATGGTGTCCTGCATCGCGGTGAGCGGCTTGTTGAAGATCGCGTTGTCCGGGTCGTACAGCTTGACCGAGCGCACCAGCATGTAGAGCGAGGAGACGAGCTGCCGGCCGGCCGTCTGAAGCTTTTCGGAGTAGCTGCGGCCGAACTCGAGGTTCTCGCCGCCGCCAGCTTCGCCTTCTGATTTCGAAATCTTGAAGCTCTCAGCCATCTGCGGGGCTCCCTCGTCAGGCCTGGTCGGGCTGGTCGCCGAACAGCGTCTTCTTCATCGCGTAGAGGTGGCGTCGGGCCGCGGTGAGGACCTCGGCGTCGTTCGACTTGTCCTCGACGACCGCCTGAAGCGCCTTGTAGGCGGGGATCGAGGGCATCATGCCCAGCCCGGTGACCGCGAGCAGCTTGTCCTCCCTGATCTTCGCGCGCCTCAGCAGGCCCTTCTGACTGAGAAGCTGCACGAAGTGGGCGAGCGCGCCCTGCTGGTTCGTCGAGCCGAGCGCCTCGAACAGCGCGGTCTTCTCCTTCAGGTCGCGCTTGTCGAACTCGGGCGACTTGATCACCCGAAGCAGGTCCTGCAGCGCCTTGGCCGGGCTCATGTTGGGCAGCACCTTGGCCGCCTGGATGCGCATCTGCACGTTCGAGTCGTCGAGGGCGGTGACGATGAAGCGGCGGCACTGCTCCGACTTGGAGCGCGAGAGCATCGCGAGGACCTCGAGGCGCACCGCGAGGTTGGGGTTCTTCAGGGTCTCGCCGAAGTACTGCATCTTGTCTGCAAAGTCACACTTGTCGATGATGTAGATCATGTCGCGCACGAGCTGGGACTTCTCGCTTTGGAGGCGCTTGACGAAGGGGTCGGGGTCGTCCTTGCCGAGCGAGGCGAGGGCATCGCAGATAATCTGCCGGTTCTCCTGTATCTCGATGTTCTCGAGGATCTCGAGCAGGGTGATGATTGAGCGGCTCTCGAGCGCGTAGAGGTAGCGAAAGACGTCCTGGGGCTGCTTGGGGCGGGTGTTGTTGAGCACCTCGCCGATGTGGCGCAGGCGCTGCTCGTCGGCCATCTTGCCCTGGAAGAAGCTGCGGAGCCGCTCGGCGAGCGAGGCCTTGGCCGGATCGCGCTCCATCGAGCGCAGCTTGACCAGCAGCGAGTTGATGGTGGCGAAGTCCTCCTGCAGCAGCATCGAGTCGAGCAACTGGGTGAAGATCTCCTCGAGCGCTTCGGGCTCGGTGATGCCGCCCTCGTCCATCAGCTCGAAGACCGCCGAGAGGATCTTGGGGAAGAGCCGGGTGGTCTCGTCCTCCTTGATCTCCTCTTGAAGCCTGTCGACGAGCTTCTCGTCGGCCGTCTCGCCGCTGACGATCGCGCCGCGCACCTGATCGACCCCCTCGAGCTTCATGTCGAGGTCCTCGGCCGACACGCGCGCAAAGCGCAGGTAGTCCTCGCTCGTCGAGCGCAGCCGCGAGTAGAGGTAGCCGACGATCTGGTCGACTTCGACCTGCACATCGTCCTCGCTCATCTCCCCGACCGAGAAGCCCTCGACGACCACGTACTCGATGTGTTCGAGGCCCGCCTTCCAGAGCTGCGAGAGCACGTCCTCCCCGCGGTTTGGGTCCGAGAGCGCGATGAGCACGAAGGTGACGAGCTCGTCGCTCGTGACCTCGGGCCGGAAGATCAGGTGGCGGATGCCGTCGCGATAGAACTTGAAGGGCAGGTTGTCGCCGCCCTCGGTCACCTCAAACACCGGTTGCTTGAACAGCGAGAAGCACTGGGCCTCGACCTTCAGCGACAGCGGGCCGTGCTTCTCGGTGAACCGAGTGAGGGACTCGAAAGCTTTTTGCAAGAACTCCGGGTACTTGGCGGTGTTGTGCCGATAGATGCCGATGTTCTTGATGCCCTTGGCGAGGTGGAAGGTGAACTCCTTGGCCACCTCGAACTTCTCTTTGTTCTCGGGCTGCGACAGAGGATCGATCTCTGCGCCCAGCTCGCCCTGTCTCGCCTTGGCGGGTGCGGCCATCGCTCGACTGCTCCTTGCGGAAAGGCTTGTGTCTACAGGACTCTACCATGCACGGGGGAGTTGCCCAGGGTGCGGCAGGGAGGCGGCATTGGGGGCGAAGCTGCTAGAGTCGAGCCCGAGTCTTCGGTCCGGTGGCCGCCTACACCGGCCGATGGCGGATGCTGCGCGCCGGGGGGGGGGCACGGCGGGGCAAACGCCGCGAAAGGTGTAGGAAACTTGGGGCGGCCTCGACCTTGCAAGCCACCTCTTTTTTTCTGAGAAACAGAACCCGAAGGCGGGCTCGACCGTTTCACCCTGCGCAATCGCGCCGCAGATCTTCCGTAGTCTGGTCCGAAAGCCAGCGCCAAAGGAGCCGACCATGGCCTTTCGTCACGCAGGTGTCCGCTCGCCGATGGGGCCGTTTCTGCTCTCCAGCCTGGTCGTGCTCGCCGCGGTCATCGCCCTCGGAACCTGCGGCTCTGGCACCCCGCCCGCCCCGGGCGAGGCCGACCAAACCGCGCTCGTCGACGCGGACCTCACTCAGCTCGTCGTCGACTTCAAGGACGGCACCACCAAGGCGCTCTTCGACGCGCTCGAGGTCGGCTGGGGCATCGACCTTGAGTTCAACAGCGTCGAGGGGGTGCGCAGCGGCATCACCCTCGCCCGCGTCGAGCCTTCGCGGCTCGAGGCGTTGCTCAGGCTGGTGCGCGCCGACCCCAACGTCGAGGCCGCCGAGCCGCTGTTCAGCTACTGGGCGAGCTTCACCCCCAACGACCCGCAGTTTGGCAGGCAGTGGAACCTGGAGATGGCGCGAATGCGCGAGGCCTGGGACCTCACCCGCGGCGCCGGCGTAATCGTCGCGGTCATCGACACCGGCATCGCCTACGAGGACCACGGCGAGTTTCGGCTCGTCCCCGACCTGAAGGGCGCCAAGTTCGCCCCGGGCTACGACTTCGTCAACGACGACGAGCACGCCAACGACGACCACGGCCACGGCACCCATGTCGCCGGGACCATCGCGCAGCGCACCCACAACGGCGAGGGGGTCGCCGGGGTCGCCTTCGAGGCCACGCTGATGCCCCTCAAGGTGCTCGACGCCAACGGCACCGGCAGCTCGGCCGACATCGCCGACGCCATCCGCTGGGCGGCCGACCACGGCGCCAAGGTGCTCAACCTCTCGCTCGGCGGAGGCGGGCGCTCCGAGGTGCTCGAGGCGGCCGTCGACTACGCGCGCAAGAAGGGCGCGGTGGTCGTCTGCGCGGCGGGCAACGGCGGGCGCGGCGTCGTCGAGTACCCGGCCGCCTACCCGGGCGCAGTCGCCGTCTCCGCGGTCGCGCCCGACGGAAAGCTCGCTTCCTATTCGAGCTGGGGCAAGGAGGTCGACCTCGCGGCCCCCGGGGGCGACATCCGCCGCAGCGGCAAGCAGGAGGACGGCATCCTGCAGAACACCATCGTGCGCGAGGAGCCCGCGCGCAGCGTCTACGCCTACTTCCAGGGCACTTCGATGGCCACCCCGCACGTCGCGGGGGTCGCCGCGCTGCTGTTCGGCGCGGGCGCGAGCGGCCCGGACGAGGTCGAGAAGGCGCTGTTTGAAGGCGCCGACCGCTCGAAGACCGGCGCCTGGAACGACAAGTACGGCCACGGCATCCTCGACGCAAAGGGCGCCCTCGAGGCCCTCGGCGCGCCGGGAGCAAAGAGGCCGTTTTGGAAGAAGCTGCTCACTCTGCTCTGGGCGCTTCTGCTCTGGGCAATCGCGCGGGTGACCCTGCCACGCAGTGCGCGCAGGGCCTTGCGGCCGGGCGCAGGCTTCTTCGGCGCTCTGGCGCTGACGACCCTCGGCCTGTTCTTCCTCCCCTGGCTTGGTGTCCACAGCGGGTTCGACTCGCCGCTGCCGCACTGGGGCAACGCCCTGTTCGGCGGCGCGAAGGCCAACCCCATCTTCTACAGCGCGATCATCCCCATCCTCCTGTGCATGGTCGGTTTCCGGCGTGCCGGGCTGCGGGGACTACTCGCGGGGCTGACGGTCGGCTTTGCGGCCGTGCTGCTCGCCGGCGCGCTCGCGGGCACCTCGGTGGCTTGGATGCCGCTGGGCGCGCTTTCGCGTCCGTGGCTGGTGGTCAACGGCCTTGTCTCGCTGCTTCTTGCTCGGGCCCTAATGAGCCAGGCGGGGGCGCGATGAAGCTGCGCGGGACGATCAGGCGCGAAGATCTCTCGGGGGGCTTCATGGTCCTCGAGACCGAGGACGGCAGGCGCTTTCCGCTCGGCGGCGCGACCAAGGCGCTGCGTGAAGAGGGAATCCGGGTCGAGCTCGAGGGCGAGTTCGACGCCGAGGCGGTGTCGATCGCGATGACCGGCGAGCCGGTCTTCCGGGTCAAGCGCTCGGTTCGCCTCTGACGCGCGGCGCCCGCCGGCGCTGACGGCCAGGCGCGTGAGCGACGGTCAGTAGCCAAGGGGGCGTCTCGCCGGTCCGCTTTGGGCGGCAGGAGCGGGGCGCGCGCCGAGGCTTCGACTCTGTCCGCTGCTGTCGGCCCTGCGGCCGTCGTGCGCGCTCTCGCCGAGAGAGCGTGCGGCTGCCCGCCCGTCTGCTCGCGGCCCGGGGCGCTGCCCGGCGCAAGAAGGCAGGCCCTTCGGCCGCACGCCGGGGCTGTCTAGGCAGTTGCCCCAGGCGCGCCCTCCAGGCCGGAGCGCCAGCCTTTGTGCTGGCCCGGGTTGAGCGCGGCCGAGCAACGTGGCCCCTCGGCACCAGGTTGTCTCGCTGCGCCAATCCGGCGCGTTGCTTGAGAGCAGGCGGGTGGTGCTTACGTTTCCGGCAGTGCGAGCGGCAGGCGCTCGGGGGCGGCTGGCGAGGGGAGGCCGGGCCCGGGCCGATGCCTCAAGGAGCCCACCGAATGGCCGACACGTCCCCGGGCAACCCGAGGGGGAAGAAGAGCGAGCGTCCCTCGTCGACGCCTCCGTCGGGCGGCGGCTCTGCTCCCAAGCCTCGTCTCGGCTCGCCCCTTGCCTACCTGCTGCTCATCCTGCTCGGCTTCTTCCTTTTCCGCAGCGTCTTCTCCGAGGCCGGGGTGCAGAAGGTGCCCTACAGCCGCTTCAAGCAGGCTGTGCAGGAGGACAGATTCTCTCGCGTGGTCATCTCCAACGACTGGGTCAAGGGCTACCTCGTCGCCAGCGAGACCGAGGGGGCGGGCCAGCCCGCCAACCCGAACGCGCGGCTGCCGTGGATGGCCAATCGGATCCCCGGTGACAACGAGCAGGAGCTGGTCGCGCTGCTCGAGTCGAAGAACATCACCTACGAGGCCCAGCCGCGCTCGGGCTTTTCCGACCTGTTCTGGATCTGGGTGCTGCCCATCGGTGTCGCGCTGCTGCTCTGGGGCTTCATGTTTCGGCGTGCCGGCAGCCCGACCGGCCAGGGCCCGCCGGGGATCATGACTTTCGGCAAGACCCGCGCGCGCATCCACTCCGAGTCCGACACCGGGGTCAGCTTCAGGGACGTCGCGGGCATCGACGAGGCGGTCGACGAGCTCAAGGAGATCGTCGAGTTTCTCAAGACTCCGGAGAAGTTCCGCAGGCTCGGCGGGCGCATCCCCAAGGGCGTGCTGCTCGTCGGGCCTCCGGGGACGGGCAAGACGCTGCTCGCGCGCGCGGTGGCCGGCGAGGCGGGCGTGCCGTTCTTCTCGCTGACCGGCTCGGAGTTCGTCGAGATGTTCGTGGGGGTGGGCGCGGCCCGCGTGCGCGACCTGTTCCAGCAGGCTCAGGCGCGCGCGCCTTGCATCGTCTTCATCGACGAGCTCGACGCCATCGGCAAGACCCGCAACGGCAGTGTGATGAGCGGGCATGACGAGCGCGAGCAGACCCTCAACCAGCTCCTCGCCGAGATGGACGGCTTTGACTCGAAGGTCGGGCTCATCGTGCTCGCGGCGACCAACCGCCCGGAGATCCTCGACCAGGCGCTGATGCGCCCGGGCCGCTTCGATCGCCAGGTGCTCGTCGACCGCCCCGACCGGCGCGGGCGCGAGGAGATCCTGCAGATCCACGCGCGCAACATCAAGCTCGGCCCCGACGTCAACCTCAAGCTGCTCGCGAGCCGCACCCCCGGCTTTGCTGGCGCGGACCTCGCCAACGTCTGCAACGAGGCCGCGCTGCTCGCCGCCCGGCGCAGCCACGAGCACGTGCGCATGGCCGACTTCGAGGAGGCTATCGAGCGGGTGGTGGCCGGCCTCGAGAAGAAGAATCGGCGCATCAACGAACGCGAGAAGCAGATCGTCGCTTTCCACGAGAGCGGCCACGCGTTGGTCGGTTGGAAACTGCAGTACGCCGAGCGGGTCCACAAGGTGTCGATCATCCCGCGCGGCCTCGGGGCGCTCGGCTACACGATGCAGATGCCGCTCGAGGACCGCTACCTGATGAGCCTCGAGGAGCTGCGCGACAAGATCGCCTCGCTGATGGGAGGGCGTGCGGCCGAGGAGGCCTTCGTCGGCACCATCTCCACCGGTGCGGCGAACGACCTGAAACAGGCCACCGAGATCGCCAAGATGATGGTGCGCGAGTACGGCATGAGCATGGCGCTCGGGCCGGTGAACTTGAGCGAGCAGGGCCGCAGCGTCTTCCTGGGGGCGGGGGCCGGGGCGCCGGAGCTGAGAAACTACAGCGAGCAGACCGCGCTCGCGGTCGACGACGAGGTGCGCAGGCTCGTCCAAGAGGGGCTCGACCGCGCCCGCCAGGTCATCAAGCGCCACCGCGAGGAGCTCCAGCGGCTCGCCGCGCAGCTTCTGAGCTCGGAGGTGGTCGACAGCGAGGTGCTCGAGAGCATCCTCGGGCCGAAGAGCGTCGCGCCGCTCGACCTGCTCGCCCCGCGCGAGGGCGAGGAGCGCGAGGTGCGACCGAGCGAGCCATACAACGTGCCGGCCCACTAATAGCGAGGGGAACCGCAAGAAAAAAGAGCCGCAAGCAAGAAGGCTCGGGCTGAAAACGGGGCGCGCGGGGGATAAGAGAAGATCATGGCGATCATCAAGGTCGGCACCAGCCACCGGGCAAGAAAGCAGCTCTTCCAGCGGGGGCTGCGCCGCGGGTTTCTCACCATCCAGGAGATCGAGTCGGCGCTGCCCTCCGGCTCGCTGACGCCGGCCGAGCGCTGGTTGCTCTACTACTCGCTGCGCGCTGCCGAGATCGAGATCCGCGACGAGAAGGGCGCGCTCGTCTCGATCCCCGCCCTTTCCGCCGAGGAGCTCGCGAGGATGGTCGAGCAGACCGAGGGCCAGCAGAGCGCGGAGACGGCCGAAGAGGTGCGCGAGGCCGAGGAGGCGCTCGCGAGCCTTGAAGAGGGCTCGCCCGAGCACCAGTGATTTGACAGCCCGGGGGGGCTGGTTAGGTTGCGGCCGCCTCTGGTTGGGGCACTCATCGAGGAAAAATGGCCGTGAACGACAGCCAGAACCCGGAGCTTGGCGCCGGGCCAGCGCCCGCGGGCGGACAGGCCGCCGAGGCGCCCTCGGCTGGCGAAGGGCAGGGCTTTGAGTTGCTGCGCCGCGAGCTCGAGCAGGTGCGCGGCGAGCTGCACGACAGCTCGGTCAAGCTCGAAGAGCTCGCTCGGGCCTACGCCTCGCTCATCAACGATCAGAGCGATTTTCGGGTCCGCCTCGAGCGCGAGAAGGAGCGGGTGCTCGAGACCGAGCGCGGCACTATCGCCCAGCCGCTTCTCGAGGTGAGCGACGAGCTCGACCGCGCCCTTGCCGCCGCAGTCTCGGACGAGGGCCCGCTTGCCCAAGGGGTGCGGTTGATTCACGAGGGGCTTCGCAAGCGGCTCTCGCGCCTGGGGATCGAGCGGCTGTCGGTGGTTGGAAAGCCCTTCGACCCGAACCTCGCCGAGGCCGTCGACCTCGTGCCCGTCGACGTTCAGGGGCTCGACGGCACGGTCGTCGAGGAGGCGCTGCCCGGGTATCGGCTCGGTGGGCGGGTCCTGAGGGCGGCGAAGGTTCGGGTGGCCCGCTTTGCTCCGGCGGCGAGCCCGCGGGCCGAGCCCGCCGAGCCCAGCCACAGGGAAGCGGGCCGAGCCGGAAATCGGAAGATGGTCGGCCGGCAGGCTTTCGGTCGAGTAGCCCGGACTTGGCCCCAGTGGGGAAGAGAGTGCGCGGGCTGTGGCAGTCGGCGAAGCTCGGGGCCCTAATTCGATGAGGCAGGCGAGCCAGGGGAAAGCCCCCTCTCCCGCGCTTGCGAAGGCGAGGCGGGGTTGGGGCTCGCTGGTGGGCTTGCTGGTCGAGACCGCGCTCAGGTCTGCGCCTTGACAGCGGAGAGGGCCAAGGTGCTCAAGGAGTCCATCGGCTCGCTTCGTCGGGCCAGTTGACCTGTGGTCTATGGACTAAAGTCTGCCGGCCAGCACAAACGCTGGCCCCTTCTGATTCCGGCTTGGCCGGCTTTGGGGAATGGACTGCCCCGACGCCGGTTGCCTGTTTGGCAAGAACTCTGTCCACTGGTGGAGCTTCGATGAATCGAAGAGCGATGCGCTGGGCCGGCGCGTTGGCGATAAGCGCCCTTGCCCTCGGGTGTCAGCAGGAGCGCAGCGGCCTGTCACAGATGGTCGACTCGGCGGTGTTTGGCGACGCGCAGGCCGCTCCCGCAAAGCAGCTCTGGAAGCAGCGCGCCGCCGACGAGCCGCTTCCCGATGGTGTCGTGCCCCTCGCCTCGCTCGCCCCTTTGGTCAAGACGCTCAAGCCGGGGGTCGTCAACATCTACACGACCTCGGTGACGCGCCCTTCGCGCCGGCGCGCGCCCCAGGGCTTCGAGGATCCGTTCGAGGAGTTCTTCCGCCGCTTCAACGAGGGCAATTCCGGAGAAAGGCGCCGCCAGAGCCTGGGATCGGGCTTCCTCATCAACTCCGAAGGCTACGTGCTGACGAACAACCACGTCGTCGAGAACGCCACCGAGATCCGGGTCAAGCTCAACGACGGGCGCGAGCTCGAGGCGAAGGCGGTCGGGCTCGACCCGAAGACCGACCTTGCGCTGCTCAAGCTGCAGGGCAAGCAGGTGCACGACCTGCCTATCGTCTATCTGGGCGACTCGGACGGCCTGGAGGTCGGCGACTTTGCGCTCGCGGTGGGCAACCCCTTTGGCCTCGACCACTCGGTCAGCCTGGGCATCGTCTCGGCGAAGGAGCGGGTGATTGGCGCGGGGCCGTACGACGACTTCATCCAGACCGACGCGGCGATCAACCCGGGTAACTCGGGCGGGCCGCTCTTCAACCTGCGCGGCGAGGTGGTCGGGGTGAACACCGCCATCGTCGCCCAGGGCCAGGGCATCGGCTTCGCGGTGCCCATCAACATGGTCAAGGAGCTGCTGCCGCAGCTACTCGAGGGACGCGTGGTGCGCGGTTGGCTCGGGGTCTCGATCCAGGACGTCACCCCGGAGCTCGCCGCGATGCTCAGCCTGCAGGAGGCCCGAGGCGCGCTGGTCTCCGCGGTGATGAAGGGTGGCCCCGCCGATGAGGCCGGCCTTCGGGCGGGCGACGTCGTCGTCGGGGTGCGCGGGCGCAAGGTCGACAGCTACAACCAGCTCTCGCGCTACGTCGCGTCGATCGCTCCGGGCAGCGGCGCCGAGCTCGAGCTGCTGCGCGACGGCAAGCCGCTGCGCCTCGAGGTGAACATCGGCTATCGGCCCGAGGACGAAGAGCTCGCGCAGGCGCGCCTCGATCCTCAGGCGGCCAACGACCGGCTGGGCATCACGGTGCGTGCGCTCGCGCGCCTGCGCGCCCAAGAGCTGGGCATCGACGGCGGGGTGGAGATCGTCGCCGTCACCCCCGACGGCCCGGCCGGGCGCGCCGGGGCGGGCGCCAACGACGTGATCGTCGAGATGCAGCGCCGGCCCATCCGCTCGCTGAAGGACTACGCCGCGGCGCTTGCGGCGCTGCGCTCCGGTGAGATGGCGCTCATCCGGCTGCAGCGCGAGGGCGCGGCGATCTACGTCGCGCTGCGAGTGCCATAGCCGCAAGTGCATTTGCAGGGCCGGCTGCCAGCGGCTCGCACCGCGCGCCTCTTCGCGCCTCGCGAGGGGCGGGGGGCGCAGGTGCCTCGGCGAGCTTCGGGGCGAGATGCGCCGGCGCGCGCGGCCGGCCTGCGGTCTACCGCTCGTCGATCCGCAGGGCTATCTGCTCGCCCGTGCGCGCGTTGGTCAGGCGTATCGCGACGAGCTTGGCCCGAACGCCCTCCAGCTTCTCCTTGGCCTTCAGGCTCCAGGCGCCAAGCGGCTTGAAGACAAGCTCGATGCGGATGTTCTGGGTGCGCACCAGGCGCTCCATGTCCATCGCCAGCGCGTCGGCTGGCATCGGCGCCACCAGCGGGATCAGCCCGATGCGCGGCCGGCCCTGTCCGTCGAGGCCGAGCGGCTTGCCCTCGGTCAGCCCCAGCCCTCCGGCGGTGAAGAAGGGGGTCAGGTTGAAGGTGAACTCGTCGGCCGCCGCGTCGTGTCCGCCCGCCTGCAGCAACCGCGAGGCCTCGGTGCCCAGGCGCACGAAGAAGAGCTTCCCGGTCGTCTCGGCGCGAAACCTCTTCGCGCGCGCCTTGCACTCGGCCGCTTCGGGCGAAGGCGGGCAGCGGCCGACGTAGCGGTCGAGGAAGCTGGCGAGGTTGTCCACCGCTTCGGCGCGCTGCTGCAGGCGCGAGAATTCCGACCGCGCCTCGGGCGCCGCCGCCGAGGACTGTGCGGCGACGAGCGCGACCGCGAGGGGGAGTGCTCCAAGGCCCATGGCTGTTTCCTCCAGAGACGATAAGGCAGGCGTCCAACAGTCTGCCCTTTTGTACGTCCTTGGCGCGAGCGTGGGCGCTCTCCTCGGGTTACGTTCCAGCGGCGCGTGTGGGGGACGGTCGGTAATTTGACTACATCCGCCTACCGAGTAGGGTGAAGCCATAACAGCGGAGGCGACGCGTGAAAGAGCGCAGGGCATCGATTCGATTCGACAAGGCTTTCCCGGTCTACCTCGCAGGCGACGAAGGCATGACCCGGGGGATCGCGCGCAACATCGGTGAAGGCGGCATGTTCATCGAGACGCGCGAACCCTACCGCCTCGGCGCGCAGGTCCGGATCACCTTCGTGTCGCCGGACACGAGCACCGAGATCACCATGCTCGCCGAGGTGCGCTACCAGTGTTTCCTCTCCTACGGCGGGGCCGGGGAGGGCGAGAACCAGTTGCGCGGGATGGGAGTTCGCTTCGTCGGCCTCGAGGAGAAGGAGGCCGGCTTGCTGGTGCCCCTTGCGAAGGAGAGCAGCCGGGCTGCGATGCGCTCGAGGCTGCTGCACTAGCCCCTGCCGCATAGTGGGCGCCTCGCCCGCTTTGACGCAGGCCGCAAACAGCCGCGCAGCCTCTCGCCAGCAAAAGCGCAAGCGAAGAGCGCTTCGGCCCTCCCGCGCCACTCGAGCAGGCAGGCCAGGTTCTCCAAGTGCCATGGTGTCGTTTCTCGAAGCGGCGTGCCCGCGGCTCGCTTCGAGTCCGGCCAACGGCGCGGCGAGGACGGTCGCTGGCGCTCGGAGGCCCGGAGGCGAGCGCCCGCGCAGGCCCTTAGCGGGAGATCCCCTCGAGCACGTAGTGCGACTCGATACGCTGCAGGGCAAGGACCATCGCCGCCAGCCGCATGTCGAGCTCCTTGCCCACGCAGTAGGGACGCGAGTCGTGGAAGTCGGTGCGCGTCGGCCGGTTGTGGGCGATGTCGCGGAGGATCCGATAGTTCGAGCGGATGGCCCGCTCGAGCCTGCCGCGCACCTCCTGCTCTGGCCAGTGCTCCATGCGCGCGTTCTGCAGCCACTCGTAGTAGCTGACCGCGACCCCGCCGGCGCTGCCGACGATGTCGGGGATGAGATCGATCTTGCGGGCGCGGAGGATCTCGTCGGCCTCCGCGGTCGTCGGGCCACTGGCGCCCTCGGCGACGAGCTTGACGCGCAGGCGCCCGGCGATGTCGGACGTCACCTGGTTTTCGAGCGCCCCGGGGATGAGGATGTCGGCCTCCACGTCCCAGAATTCGCGCTTGCCTATCGGCTGCGCCTCGGGAAACCCGGCGACCGTGTGCCGCAGGTTCTCCCGGTCTTCCCAGACGTGGCGCATCAGCGCGTCGATGTCGATGCCGTCGGGGTTGTAGATCGCCCCGTCGGCATCAGCGACCGCGAGCGGCCTGCAGCCGGCCTGCGCGAGCAGCACGGCGACCGCCGAGCCGAGCTGCCCGAAGCCCTGCAGGATGAAGGTCTTGCCCTTGAGCTGCTCGCCGCGCTCGCGGGCCCACTCGTCAATGCAGAAGCTCAGCCCCAGGCCTGCGGCCCGGGTCGCGAGCTCGGAGCCGCCGATGCGGATGTCCTTGCCGGTCACCGCGCCGCGCACCTTGTGGCGCTCGCGCTCGCCGTCGCTAAACTGGCGCAGCAGCACCGCCATCGTCTCGGAGTTGGTGCCTACCTCGGGCGAGGGGATGTCGATGTTCGGGCCGATGAGGCTCTTGAGCCGGTACATGTACCGGGCGGTGATCTGCTCGAGCTCCTCGCGGCCGTAGGCGCGCGGGTCGATCTTCACCCCGCCTTTGGCCCCGCCGAAGGGGACGTCGACGATGGCGGTCTGCCAGGTCATGCGGGCGGCGAGGCACTTGAAAAGATCGAGCGAGACGTCCTTGTGGTAGCGGATGCCGCCCTTGTACGGGCCGCGAGCCTGGTTGTGCTGAACCCGGTAGGCCTTGAAGCGCTTGGCCATTCCGGGCACGAAGCTGTAGAGCCGACCGCCGGGCAGCCGAATGGTGCCCTGGCGGATGAAGACATCGCTGCCCAGCATCGCCCTGTCGCGCAGCAGCATCGTGCCGTCGGCGAGCCGCTCGAGCGACTCGGGGTCGCGCAGCGCGGACTCGGGGAGCTCCTTGAAGCGCTCGGCGTCTGAATCGGCGACCGGAACCAGCCGGTCCTTGAGCTTCACCGTCACGTAGAAGATGTGCTCGTAGTCCGGCTCCTCGATTTCCAGGCGAATTCGGTGATCGAGGTTGACCAGGTCGGCGGCGCGGTGGAAGACCTCCATCGACTCGGTGTAGATGGTCCTCCGGGAGCCTTCTCGAAGAAGTGAACGCATGGTGCTCCGGCAAGCAGGCTGTGGCCGCGCGCCCGAAGTGGATAGAGGCGCGCGAATAGTAGTGCTCGGATTCCTAGCCGTCAACGCGTCCAAGTGTCCGTAACGCGGGCGATTTCCGGGTCGACGGGGCGGCCGGCGCACCCCGGGAAACCGCGGCGGCGCGGCCGGCGCGAGGCGGGGATTAAGGGGTTGATTCTGTTCTCTGCTGTGCTATAAGCCCGCCGCTGTCAGACGGCCCGGCGTGGCCGGGATGCCGACATAGCTCAGCAGGTAGAGCAACTGATTCGTAATCAGTAGGTCCCGTGTTCGATTCACGGTGTCGGCTCTGAACAAGAACGGGCACTTGGGTGACTCCCAGGTGCCCGTTCTTGCGTTGGCTGGCCGGTTCTGTGGCCACAGCGGCGGTCCGATGTGGCCACGGGTACGGTGACGCTGGGGACGGAAGGTGGCGGGAAGCTCAGGCGACCGGCGACCAAGCTGATTTCGGCCAGGGTGGTCAGCGACGCTTGAACCTGGGCCGAGCTCGTTCCGCGGATTCGATGTTGGTCGGTCACCCCGGAGTCGAGGCACGTCCGAATGATCGCGGCCGACAAGCGGGACTGTCTGCCGGGGGCCATCCTGACAAGATCCTCCATGGTCTTGTTCTCGAGCATGGGGGCAAGCCGTGCGAGGGCGCTCTCGGCTGTGGATTTGTCGAGCGGGAGTGCGGCCCCGGCCGCGCTGGCGGCCGGCCTTGGTGCAGGGGTCGGTGGCGTCGCGGCGAGGGGAGGAGCAATCAGCAGGAACGCAGGTAGCTTCGCGACGAGCATGGCCGGTGCCGATCGTCTCCGATGAGCTCGCCCGCGAGGATCAGCCGCTGCTCGCCAGCTCGACCTTTACGCGGCTCGCGACGCGCGGCCGCCGTGCGGTCAGGTGAGAGCGCCCGACGAGGCGCGCCTCGAAGAGCACGCCAGGCTTCGTCCCGGCTCCGGCGGAAGGTCGGCAGACCGGACTCACCCGCGCGCCCGCGTCCGATTCAGTCGCGACGGCGAGCACGGCGCGTCGCGGGCGCGGTCCGGGCCGAGAGGCTGGCCCCCGGCGCCACGTGCCGAGAACCGCAAGGGGTCTCCGCCCGCCTCGGCTTGGGCCTTCCTCTCCCGTGGCGGCAGCTTCGGTGGCCGCACCCCGTGACGGACCGCGCCGGTGACAGGCACGTACTCGAGCTCGCGCCCTTCGTCCACGCAGCGCAGCATCAGCCCGCCGCGGCTCATGTCGCCCCGCCCCACGAAGTCTTTCGGGAAGACCAGGCGCGGCCCGAGCGTCTCGAGCAGCGGGTCGAGGTACTTGCCGGTCGCGATGCTCCCGAGCAACACCGCCTCGCCGTCTCCCAACCGCTTCGACAAGGCGCGCGCGTCCCGCGCGAGCGGGCGTCGATAGGCGGGCTCTCGCGCGTCGACCGGGACCGCCTCGAAGGCCCGCAGCCGCTCGAGCGCCACCGGCGCATCGGCGCGCACCAGCCCCTCGCCCGCGGTGATCACCAGGACCGCCCCCTCGACCTCGAGCCCGGGCGGCGGTGCCGCGAAAGCGCGGGCATAGGCGAGCTTGCCGCGGAAGTAGAGGCCGCTCATGAAGGCGAAGAGCTCGCCGAGCGCCGCCTCGCCCGCGCGCAGCTTCCGCGCGAGCTCGAACTGCGCGCGCTCGGAGAGGAGCATCTGCGCGCGCTTGCCTCCACTGAAGGCCGGCGAGAGCAGGAAGACGCGCGATCTGCCGGGGCGCGGGTTCAATCGGGACCTCGTCGAGCGCCGTCTTGGCCCGCGCTCGTGCCTCGATAACCGCTTCTGGCCGCGCTCTTACTCCTTGGGCTCGCGCATCGCGAAGAGCGCGACTCGGACAAAGCGCGAGCGGAGCTGCTCGTTGGCCAGGGCTCGCTTGGCCGGTGGCAGATCCCCCAGGGCCTTGAGCACGCGGTTGAAGAACTTCGAGCCACGGCCGGCGCCCTCGTCGAAGACGAAGTTGGCGAGCCGCCCGCGCTCGAGCGCCTGCCGGAGGATCCGCTCGACCGTGTTGAGCGGGACGTACGGACGCTCTTCCCGTGGTGCCATCCGCAGCGCCTTGCGCGCGCACCTCGAGGCGCACACCCCACAGCCGATGCAGCGCTCGGGGTCGATGCGCGGCCGCGCGTCGCGACGCTCACCGGAGCCCGCCGGGACCAGCTCGAGCGCGCAGATGGGACACGCCTTCGCGCACAGGCCGCACCCGCTGCACCGCTCGCCGGAGAGCCGGGGGACGAACGCGCTCGGGTTGACCGCGTGGAGGCCGTAGACGGTGATCGCCTGGAGCTGTCCGCAGCAGCAGCCGCAGCAGTTGCAGATGTAGCTCGGCTGGCTCCGAACGTTGTCGGCGATCTGGACGAGCCCGCGCTCGCGCGCCTGGTCGAGGATCTGCAGCGCCTCCGACCGCTCGATGGGCCGCGCGAAACCGCGCCGCAGGACAAAGCCGGCGCCGTCGCCTATCGACAGGCAGTTCTCCGTCGGCGCGTCGCAGGCCTGGCCCAGATGCTGCGCCTTGTGGCGGCAGTAGCAGAGCGAGACGCCAATCGACCGAGCCTCTCGAATCAGCGCCGTCGCCCGCTCCCAGTCGAGCACCTCGGGCGTCGCGCCGTCGTCGAGCGACTCCTCGTTGACCAGCGCGCGGCCGACCTGGGTCGCGAAGCCGAAGACCTCGCGCGCCAGCGTCTCGTCGCCGCGAAAGTAGGCCTCCATCGCCTCGGCCAGCCGCTTCTTCGGCAGCCCGTCGTGAGCGCGCATCATCGAGAACTCGAAGAACCCGATGACCGAGGGCGCGAGGAAGTAGGTCGTCTCGCCGGTGCGCGGGTCGATGAGGTCAAGGACGATGCCCCGGTCGCACAGCGCCTCGAGCTTCGGCAGCAGCTCGCGCGCGCTCAGCCCGGTGCGCGCGGCCACCTTCTCGAGCGTCGCGGGCAGGACCGGAAGCCGGGATGCCAGCCACGCCTGCTCCGGGGTGCAGAGAATCTCGAGGACCTCGCGCCAGCCCTCCCACGCACCGGGAGTGGCCGGCTCCGGCGCGCCGGTCGTGCCCGCGGCGAGGCGCTGGACCCAGGCGCGGTACTCGTCCTTGACGTTGCCGATATGCCCCATGGCGCGCCTCGCTGGCAGGGTGGAGGGTGTCGAAGGTAGGCGGATCGACCGTCGTCTTCCAGCGACCTGGTGCGTGCGCGGCGGGCTTCGTGTGCGGGCGGATTCGCGCGCGCCGATCGATTGTCGCGCGCCCCTCCGGACCAAGCTCGCTCACCCACGGCGTTTCGCCCAATCCCCGATGTCCTCGATCAGTGCCCGGAGTGGTGCGCATCGGCAGGCGGGAGGCGCGAACTGTCGCTCGCTGGGGTCCGGGGCGGCCCGCGACAGGCCCCCCGAAAGGGGCTCGACCATATGCGGCGGTCTCGCGACAGGCCCCCCGAAAGGGGCTCGACCATATGCGGCGGTCTCGCGACAGGCCCCCCG
>DHSB01000146.1:6667-7053 GCA_002408385.1 Myxococcales bacterium UBA5297 | reverse complement strand
CCCGAACGGGGCTCGACCATATTTTGCGATCGCGCGCTCCCTCCTCCCGGAACCCGCGCACCATATCCGCCGGACCGCGCACCCTGCCTCCGCGCGGCGCGCTCCCTCGATTCGGAATCGGCACACCGTACCCGGCGCGCCGTGCACCCGCGCGTCGCGAGGCGCACGCCGTCCTCTGCGCCCGCGCGATCCCCCCTTGGCCCGGCCTTCAACCATCGGATGGAGAAGGCGATGGGGCGAGTCGGACCGAACGAACCGTGGTCGGCCGTGCGGCGAAACCCGAGGGAGCGGCGCGACACCGGCGAGCCGGCGGCCGCGAAGTGCTCAAGGGGTGTCGACAAGTCTCCTTCAACTCGCCCGCCGCCCCGGTCACCTCGAGCGTAGCC
>DHSB01000146.1:0-6443 GCA_002408385.1 Myxococcales bacterium UBA5297 | reverse complement strand
CTACGCTCAGGGTGAGCGGAACCCGGCGGTTCGAGATTTCTCGACGCCTCTTCAATGCGTGGCCTCGGCTTTCGGCCGGTGCAGCATCGCCCAGAGCCCGTAGGTGCCGAGCAGAGTGCCTATCGGGAACGAGAGCACCGTCAGCGCCGAGAGGACGATGGCGAGGAAGCGCACCCGCGGGTCTCGCTGGCGAAGTCGCCAGCCGGCCCAGGCGTAGATGGCGACCATCAGCGCGGTCGAGACCCAGAAGATCGCCGGGTAGACCATCTCGGAGGCGCCCTCGCCCAGGCCCACGACCAGGGAAGCGGCCGCCTGCAGAATCGCCCAGGCGATGAAGAGCAAGCCGAGGATGCGTCGATGGTCGCGCACGTGCGCTCCTTCCTGGAATCGACTCTCCACTCCGTGCCTTGAAGGTCCGCATGGAGCCCAGGCCGCGCAGGCGCTCCTCCAGCGCCGGACGAGCACGTCCGAGCGGCAAGCATCCGTTTGACGGCGCAGTCGGCGCGCGTAGGTTGTCTCGCCATGAACGAAGCACTTCTCTCTGCACACGGACTCGGGCGCCGGTTCGGCGAGCGCTGGATCTGGCGGGGCCTCGACCTCGCGGTCGGCGCTGGCGAGCGGGTCGCGCTCACCGGGCCGACCGGCTCGGGCAAGAGCTTGCTGCTGCGAGCGCTCAGCCTGCTCGATGCCGCCGACGAGGGCGAGGTGCGCTTCCTTGGCCGGCCTATCGAGCCGCAGGCGGTCCCGGGCTTCCGGGCCCAGGTGGTCTACCTCGCGCAGCGCCCGGCGCTCGCCGACTCGACCGTCGAGGAGGCTCTGCGCAGCGCGTTCGCCTACTCGATCCACAAGGGCCGCCGCTTCGACCGCGAGCGCACCGTGCGCCTGCTGGGCGCGCTCGGGCGGGAGGCGGGCTTGCTCGGCTCGCCGGCCAAAGGGCTCTCCGGGGGCGAAGGGCAGCTCGTCGCGCTCGTCAGGGCGCTGCTGCTCGAGCCGCGCGTCCTGTTGCTTGACGAGTTCACCGCCTCGATGGACCGCGACGCGGCCGAGAGGGCCGAAGGGCTGGTGCGCGACTGGCTCGACGCCGAAGCGGGCAGGGCCTTGGTGCTCACGAGCCACGATCCTTCGCAGCTCGACAGGCTCGCGACGCGGCGGGCCGACGTGCGAGGTGCCGCGTGAACCCCGGATACCTGCAGATCTCGCTCGGCCAGCTCGCCCTCGCCGCAGGTCTGCTCGCCGTCAACCTCGGTCTCTCGTTCGCGCTCAAGCTCGGCATCGAGCGGCGGCTGGTCGTCGCCGCGGTGCGCATGTCGGTCCAGCTCCTGCTCATCGGCTACGTGCTCGAGTGGATCTTCGCGCTCGACCACCCCGCGCCCGTGCTCGCCGTCGCGCTCGCGATGGCCGCGATGGCCGGCTCGGCCGCCGTCAAGCGCACCTCGCATCGCTTCGCCGGGATCTATTGGGACAGCCTGGTCTCGGTGCTCGGCGCGGCCTTCCTCGTCAGCGGCGTCGCCTTCGCAGGCATCATCCGCGTCGAGCCTTGGTACGAGCCTCAGTACGTCATCCCCATGCTCGGCATGGTCTTGGGCAACACGCTCAACGGCATCTCGCTCGGGCTCGAGAACTTCATGGAGGGCGTCGCCGAGCGGCGCGGGTTCATCGAGTCGCAGCTCGCCCTCGGCGCAAGCCGCTGGGAGGCCGCGCACCCGGAGATCCGCCGGGCGCTGCGCGTGGGGATGATCCCCACCATCAACTCGATGATGGTGATGGGGCTGGTCAGCCTGCCGGGGATGATGACCGGACAGATTCTCGGTGGCGTGCGGCCGGCCGACGCGGTCCGCTACCAGGTGGTGATCATGTTCATGATCGCCTCGGCGACCGCGCTCGGCATGTTCTGCGTGGTGCTGCTCGCGTTTCGCAGGCTCTTCGACGCGCAGCACCGCTTGCGGACCGATCGGCTGGTCGTCGCCTCGGGCTCGAAGTGAGGCGCGCGGGAGGCTGGGCCTGTCAGGTCAGCCCTCCGGTTGCCGTCTCGTCTCTTCACCAAGCCCGCGCCCGCCATCGCACCTGGGCGGACCAAGCCCCCGCTTCGACTGAGGTCGGTCGTAGGTGCCAGGCCCGCGCCTGCCACCGACCGGTGCCAAGAGCGCTCTTTGCTGCGGACCGGCGGCCTCGTCCCTTCATCTAGGCCCGGCTGGCGCGCGGTGGGCTTGGCCGACCGCGATCAGCCCCAGCGCAGCCGCAGCCTCCCCTCGCCGTCGAGCCAAGCCGAGGTCCCGAACCTGCGACCCTCGCGCTGGAGCGTCTCCTGCAGCCAGGCGGCGCCCTCGGGGTCGGCGCGCCTGACCTGGAAGCGGCGCACTGTCGTCGGGACCAGCTCCAGGCTCGCCAGCTCGCCGTTGGCCTCGAAGCTCGGCAGGTAGACCAGCCCGAGGTCGCCGCGAAACGACTCGTGTCCGCCGATCCCCTCGTAGTCGTCGAGAAAGTCCCCGCAGCCGTAGAGGACGAGCTTGCCGCGGTAGACCTCGACGCCTTTGACGTGGTGCGAGGAGTGGCCGTGGAGCACGTCGATGGCGCCCGAATCGATGAGCCGGTGCGCGAAATCCTGCTCGTCGTTCGAGACCTCGAAGCGCCAATTCGGCCCCCAATGAATGGAGAGGACGACCAAGTCGCCGGGCCTGCGACTTGAGCCGATCCGTTCGGCGAGCAGGTCGGCTGTCGCGACCGAGAGGTCGGGAAGCAAGTCGACGCCGGGCTTGTCCTTGGTCGCCGCCCAGTCGAACGGAATACCACTCGTCCACGCGCCAACCGCAAATACGAGGATTCGTCTCTCAGGCAGGAGAGGGAATTTCGCCGGAGCCCGGGCTTCGAGGAGATTGCGACCCGCCCCGACGCCTTTGATGCCGGCAGTTGCGAGCGCGTCCAGGGTCTCGAGCAGTCCCGCGTATCCCCAGTCGACGACGTGGTTGTTTGCGAGGCTGCAGCAACCAATCCCGGCCGCGGTCAATACCGGGATGTTGCCGGGGTGCATCCGGTAATGGATTCCTTTCTCCCCCCAGTAATCGGGGCTGGTGGTGACGCTCGTCTCGAAATTGACGAGTCGAAGCGCGGGCCGGGCGCGGTCGAGCTCGGCGAGCGCCTCGCCCCAGACCTCGGCAAAGCCGAGCGGCCGGTAGAAGCGACCATTGGTTCTCTCGGCGAGCCGCACGTAGTCGCGGGCGTCCTTGACGTAGTCCTCGTACAGCACCGGATCGCAATGGAAGGGCAGGGCCTGGTCGAGGCCGCGGCCGGTCATCACGTCGCCGCAGAGAAAGAGCGTGACTCTATCGGCGCCGGTCATGCGTGCTCCGTGATGCGTCCGAGCCTCGGCTGCTGCCCCCTGCAAGAGCCGGTCGTGCGTGCTGGCGCCCGCCTGGCATTCACCTCGAACGCTGCCTCGACAAATCTAAGGGCAATGTTGCCGGGGACGCGGAATCGACGCGCTCCAGGCCGGTTGGCAAACCGCAAGGCAGGGCTGCAGGAGCGGGCGGCGAAGCGTTTGGCCGCGCAGCTCGTTTGGCTCGAGGTCCGTCGCGAAATCACCCTGACTTCGGCTCGCCACCCGCTCACCACGAGTAGCCTCCCGAAAAGCGAGGGAGGCGGAGGCGAGAGGCACTCGACTTAGGCCTGCCCCGAGCATGCCGAGGGGCTCCAGAGCTGACCGGTTGTCGCTCGAGGGATTCTTCGACACCTCTTCACGTCAGCCTCGCGACGATTCGATGAAGCGCATGATTCCCGGTCTGGAGCTCGTGCCGACGGGTCTGGTCGTTCACCTCCCTCAGCAGCGCAGCCAGCGACCGGCTCCAAGGCGGCATTCCGAGCCGCTGTCGCCGCACCTGCTGCCGCGCCCGTCGAGCGGGGCGTCTGCGCGAAGGAGCCCCGGCACGACGCGAGCCGGCGCGGCGGAGCCGAAACGTGGAAAAGCCCCGGCCGTTGACCGGCCGGGGCTTTGTCTGCTGAGGCGCGAGCCGACCTACTGCGAGATGTAGGCGTCGAAGCTCATGCTCGAGACGTAGCTGGTACAGCCATCGCCCACGGGCGTCGAGTTGTAGCTCGAGTCGATGGTGACGTGCTCAAAGCTCACTCCGGAGAGGCTGCCGGTGAGGTAACCGGACACCGAGCTGAGGGTGACCGTTCCGCCCGTGGCCATATAGAACTGGGCCGGCGCGCCGTTACTGTCCGTGTCGCCGAACAGCCGCACGCAGAGCGTGCAGGTCGCGTATTGCAGCTCGCTCCCGGTCAAGGGGAAGGTGCCGGTCACGAAGCCGCCGATGAAGGGGCCCATGCCCTCATACAGCTCGAGCTGGAGGTAGTCCGGCAGGGCGCCGGTGTTGAGCGGCACGCTGAGCACGATCGCCCCCAGCGGGTGCGATGCGCCCGTCGTGGCCTGCGGCAATGCGCCCAGATTCGCTGCGACAGCGCAGCTCGAGCCTTCGCAGACGAAGGTCGACGGGTTGCAGCTCTGGTCGGACGGGCAGGTTCCCGGGCAGCGGGAGCCGCAGCCGTCGTCGGCGCCGCAGGCCTTGCCGCTGCAGTTCGGTGTGCAGGTGTTGTTCTCGCAGACGAGGGTCGACGGGTTGCAGCTCTGGCCGGACGGGCAGGTTCCCGGGCAGCGGGCGCCGCAGCCGTCGTCGGCGCCGCAGGCCTTGCCGCTGCAGTTCGGTGTGCAGGTGTTGTTCTCACAAGCGAAGGTCGACGGGTTGCAGCTCTGGCCGGACGGGCAGCTTCCCAGGCAGCGGGCGCCGCAGCCGTCGTCGGCGCCGCACTGCGCCGCGCTGCACGCCGGACTGCAGACCGTCTCGCACAGGAAGGTGACCGTGTTGCAGGTCTGGCTGTCCGGACAGCCTTTACAGCGCCCGTCGCACCCGTCGGCGTCGCCGCACATCTTGCCGGCACAGTCGGGGACGCAGCTCCCGACGCACTGCATGGTCGCCGTGCTGCAGACCAGTCCATTTTCGCAGATCCCGTAGCACCGGCCGCCACAGCCGTTCGACTGCCCGCAGACGGCGTTGGCGCACACCGGCGAGCACGGCGTCGAGCATTGCTGGGTCCACAGATCGCAGGTCTGGCCTTCGGGGCAGCAGACGCCGTTGCAGATCTCGGTGGCGCAAGTCGACGCCGCATCCGGCTTGGTGCCGGCGTCTTGGATGGTGCCCGCGTCCGCATCGTCGGTCGCGTTGTCGCCACAGCCGAAGGCGAGAAGAAGGCTGAGCGCCAATCCGATACTCAGGTGTCTTGTCATGCGGATTCCTCTAAGGCGAACGGCCGGAACCCTGGGCTCCGACGCGTCAATGCCCCAGAAAGGTAGCACGGTGAGCTCCTGGGCCGCGACGGTGCCAGCCCGCCGAGAGTCAGCCCCCTGAGCTCTTCGTTTCGCAGACAACCCGATGGATGGAGTCCTCACGAGCGAGTCGAGCGCTACGAGCTCGAGGCGGCCGACCGGCGGCTGACCTGGGGCGGATCGGCAGGCCTGGCGACGCAATCTCCTCGCGCGCCGCCAACTCGCGTCGCGAGCTGCGGTCTCCTGCTCCTGGGGAGACTTCGAGGGCGGACGCCGGCGCGTCGATGGCGTGGTGACTCGAGACCCGTGTCCAGCGCGCGAGCTTCGACGGGCCGCGAATCGATGCCGGCCTTGCCCGCGAGCGTGCTCTTGCTCGGTTCGGTCGAGCCGGTTCCTGGCCGAAGGCGCAAGGCACCTCGGGCAACGTCCCGCCTGCTCAGCAGTTGACACCGCGCCCCGGCCAAACTTCTATCGGCAAACCCACTTCGTCGCCCTATGCCCTCCACCCCCGGACAGATCCGCGCCTTCGCCTATTTGATCGCCGAGAAAGCGCCGGTCTACCGCGCGGTGCTCGCCGCCTTCATGCAGGCCAAGGAGCGCTTCTCGCTCCACCTGCGGCCCAAGGAGATCGCCGCGTCGCTCGCCGCCTGCGGCGAGCCGCTCGAGCCGCGCGAGCTCGACGCGGTGCTCGATCAGCTCTGCGACTGGGGCAACCTCGAGCCCCATCCCGACACCGCCGAGGTGGCCACGGTCGAGGACTTCTATCGTCCGCGCTACCTCTACCAGCTCACCGTCGAGGGCGAAGCCGCCGAGCGCGCGGTGCGCGCCTACCTCGCCTTCCTCGATCAGCCGGGCGAGCTGCAGACCGCGGCGCTCGCCGACATCCGCGACCTGCTGCGCGATCTGGCCGGGGTCGCCGCCGAGACCCCGCTCGACGAGGGCAAGGTCTTTCGCACGCTCAAGCTGCTTTGCACCCGGCTCGAGGAGCTCACCTCCCGCGCGCAGTCGTTTCTGCGCAGCCTGCAGCGCACCATCGACCTGCAGGGGGTCAGCGTCGAGGTCTTCCTCGCCTACAAGGAGCGGCTCATCGACTACCTCGAGCGCTTCATCGGCGAGCTGGTCGTCG
>DHSB01000087.1:19466-20467 GCA_002408385.1 Myxococcales bacterium UBA5297 | reverse complement strand
CCCGGCGCGCGCGCCTGCCTGTCGAGCCTGCCACCCGAGCAGCGCCCGCTCATCGCCGCGCTGCGCCAGGCCGGGCGCTGGGAGGCCCGCCCAATGAGCGAGCAAGCCGGGCGATGTCGTTGCGTTCGGTCCCATGGCGCCTTCCCGAGGTTGGACGGAAGGGTGCCCGGTGAACACCGCCGTGGCAAGGGTCCGGCCCTCCTCAGCGGTGCTGGACATGCGGCCGATCAGGCTCGCGAACGCCCGCTTGCCCGGGCCTTCGAAAACCTCGCATCCGGCCCAATTCCGTACTTTCACCGCCGGGGGTGCTGAGATAGGTTGCGCGCCCTTTTCGAACTCTTCTCCGGAGGCTTCATGGCGGACATCAAGGTGGGGGGCGAGGTCGACGCATATTGCACGCGCTGCAAGCTGGTGCTGGCTCACACCGTCCTCGCGATCTGGGCGAGCCAGATCAAGCGAGTGCGCTGCAACACGTGCATGGGCGAGCACGCCTTTCGCGCGGCCGTGCCGGGCGGCCCGACGCCGAAGGCTCCCAAGGCGCCGAGGGCGGCCCGAGCGCTCACACCTCGAGCCACTGCAGCCGAACGGGCGAGCGCAACCACCTACGAGACGATGCTCGCGGGCAGGGACCGCGCCGCCGCGCGCCGCTACTCGCCGCGCGAGCAGTTCGCGCCCAACGATTTGGTGGCCCACCCGAGCTTCGGCCTGGGCGTGGTCGCGGCCGCGCGAGGGCTCGACAAAATCGACGTCGCCTTTCCCGGCGGCGTGAAGACCCTGCTGCACAACAAGGAAGCTTCTCCAGCCCCGTTTGCCAGACCGCCTGCTCCCAAGGCTGCCGACGTCGAGCTGCAGGCTGGTCGCGAAGAGGATCCGGCTGCGGAGACCTCCGACGAATAGCCGCTCTGACCGGCGGGCCGAACGGTCAAGAGGTCTCGAGAAATCTTCTTCGAGCTCGGCCCCGCTCCCTCGCGGCCATTGCGAGCGAAGTCGAGAGGCTCGAG
>DHSB01000087.1:0-19331 GCA_002408385.1 Myxococcales bacterium UBA5297 | reverse complement strand
CGAGCGAAGTCGAGAGGCTCGAGCGGAGGCCGAGCCTGCGAGGCCGCAAGTCGAGGGGGCCCTTCGACTCCGCTCCTGCCGCTCGCAGCGTCGGGAGCCAGCTCCGCGTGAGCGGGCACCTCCTCAGCCCCCAGCGGTGAAACCCCACGTCCAGTTCGGGCGCAGCCAGCGCCGAGAGCTGTCGCCAAGTTTGCCTCGTCGCCGGACGCTGAAAGCCTGGGCGCCCGGCCAACAGGACGAGCTGCGCCGCCCCAGTCCTTGCAGGGCGGCGCCCGGGCGCGCGCAGGGCCGTGCCAGCAGCGACGGGGGGGAAAGCCGAAATGGCAAGGGCCTGGTCGGCAGACAGTCCGATCGTGCGCTATCTCGCCGCCGGTCTGTTCGCCTTCGCCACCCTGGCCCTGGTCGTGTTGCTGCGCGGACCTCTGGACGGGGTCTTCTTCGCGCCGCCGTTGGCCGCCATCGTCCTCATCGCGCTTGTCCTGGGCACCGGACCGGGGGTCGCGGCCACCCTGATCGTCGCGCTCGGCATCTGGCTGGGGCAGGTCACCGGCTTCTTCGCCGTCTCCGGCGCCGAGCCCGGACGGCTCGCCAGCTTCCTCGTCGCCGCGCTGCTCATCTGCTACGTCGCCGGGCGGCTGCGCGAGACGACCCGGCGGCTGCGGCGCGAGCAGCTCGCGAGCGCCATGGCGGCGGCGCGCACCGAAGCCATCCTCGCGAGCATCAGCGACGCCTTCGTCTCGCTCGACCGCGACTTTCGCTTCACCTACGTCAACCGAGCCGCCGAGCAGCTTCTCGGCCGGTCGCGACAGGAGCTTCTCGGCCGCAGCCAATGGGACCTGTTCCCCTCCACGGCCGGCTCCACGCTCGAGCAACGGTATCGACGGGCCGCCAGCGAGCGGCGGCCCGAGCACTTCCAGGGTCACTACCTGCCCTGGGACCGCTGGTTCGAGGTCCACGTCTACCCGGCCGACGCGGGCGGGGTGTCGGTCTTCTTCCGGGACATCACCGAGAGCCGCAGAGCGGCCGAGGCGCTCGCGACCGCCACCGCGCGGCAGCGGCGGTTCGCCGAGGCGAACATCATCGGCACCGTCATCGGCGACACCCAGGGAAAAGTCCACGAGGCCAACGACTACTACCTCTCGCTGCTCGGCTTCACGCGCGAGGAGCTCGAGTCCGGCGCCATCCGCTGGGACGAGCTGACGCCGCCCGAGCACCGCGAACGCGACGTGCAGGCAATCGAGCAGGCGCGCGCGAACGGGCGGAGCGCGCCCTACGAGAAGCAAATCCTCCGCAAGGACGGCTCCCGCCGCTGGGTCCTCATCGGAGTGGCCGCGCTTCCAGGCTCGCAGCTCGTTGGCTTCGTCCTCGACATCAGCGACCGCAAAGCCATCGAGGCCACCCTGCGCGACCGCGAGGCGATGCTCGCCGCCGCGCAGCAGTTCGCCAACCTCGGAAGCTGGGAAAAGAGCCTCGGCGCGGCGCGGGCCGTCTGGTCGGACCAGATGTACGCCATCTTCGGGGTCTCGCCGGACAGCTTCGAGCCCTCGCTCGAGGCGCTCGCTTCCCGTGTGCACCCCGACGATCGCGACCGGTTCCTCGCCCACATCGCGCGGCTCGACCAGGGTCTTTGCGACGACCTCGAGTTTCGCATCCTGCGCCCCGACGGCGCCGAGCGGACGGTCTCGGCCCATGCCGAGGCATTGCCCGACGAGCGCGGCAAGCTCGTCGGCATCGTCTTCGACGTCACCGAGCGCAGGCGCGCCGAAAAGGAGCTGCGCGAGAGCGAGGAGCGGTTTCGCCGGGCGATCATCGGCGCCCCCTTCCCAATCATGCTGCACACCGACGACGGGCGAATCGTCGAGATCAACGAGGCCCTCACCCGCGCCACCGGCTACACCATCGAGGACATTCCCACCTACGAGGCCTGGACCCGCAGGGCGTACGGCGAGAAGCACGGCGCGGCGGGCAAGCTCATCGACAGCCTCTACGCGCTCGAGCACCCGGTCTCGGCCGGCGAGCAGGTGGTGCGCACCAAGGACGGCCGGCTGCGGATCTGGGAGTTCGGCGCCGCCCCGCTCGGCGTGGTGGCCGGCAAGCGCCTGGCGATGACCATGGCGCTCGACGTCACCGAGCGCAGGCGCGCCGAGGAGCGCCTGCGCCAGAGCGAAGAGCGGCTCCGGGTGCTCACCGAGAACTCGCAGGACATCATCTTCCGCTACCGGCTCGCGCCCCGGCGCGGCTTCGACTACGTCAGCCCGGCCGCCACCCGGCTCACCGGCTATTCGCCCGAGGAACACCTCGCGCGCCCCGACCTGCTCCTCGAGATCGCCCACCCCGACGACCGCGCCGCGCTCGGCGAGCTGCTCTCGGGCGAGGTGCCCGCGGTGCTCACCGCGCGCTTCGAGCGCAAGGACGGCAGGCTCGTCTGGCTCGAGCAGCGCCTGACCGCGGTGCGCGACCAGGCGGGCAAGACGGTCGCCTTCGACGCGGTCGCCCGCGACATCACCGAGCGCAAGCAGGCCGAGGAGGCGCTGCTCGAGGCCGACCGGCGCAAGGACGAGTTTCTGGGGATGCTCTCGCACGAGCTGCGCAACCCCCTCGCGCCGCTGCGCAACAGCCTCTACCTGCTGCGCCAGACTCTGCCGCCCGACCCGCGCTCGGAACGGGCGCTCAAGATCATCGACCGGCAGACCGGCTATCTGACCCGCCTCATCGAAGACCTGCTCGACGTCACCCGCATCACCCGCGGCCAGATCTCGCTGCACCGGACCCGACTCGACCTCGCCGAGCTGGTGGGGCGCACGGTCGAGGACTACCGCTCGATCTTCGAGGCGAACGGCGTCGAGCTGCGCGACGAGCTGCCCGCCGAGCCGCTCTGGGCGAGCGTCGACCCGACCCGCTTTGCTCAGGCCGTGGGCAACCTGTTGCAGAACTCGGCCAAGTTCACCCCGCGGGGCGGACGGGCCGAGGTGCTGCTCGCGCCCGACGATCAAGGGCGGGCGGTGCTCGAGGTCTCCGACACCGGGATAGGCATCGAGCCGTCGGTGCTGGCGCGCCTGTTCGAGCCCTTTTCGCAGGCGCACCAGCCCCTCGATCGCGCCCGCGGCGGGCTTGGCCTTGGCCTGACGCTGGTCAAGGGCCTCGTCGAGCTGCACGGCGGCGAGATCCGCGCCTCCAGTGCGGGCCCGGGCCAGGGCGCCCGCTTCACAGTCAAGCTGCCTCTCGAGCAGCTCCCGGCAGTCGAGGCCGGGCCTGGGCCCGCGCCCGAGGCGAGCGCCGAAAGGCAGGTGCTCATCATCGAGGACAACCGCGACACCGCCGACACCATCCGCGACATCCTCGAGCTTGCGGGCCACCGCATCGAGGTCGCCTACAGCGGCCCGGAGGGGCTGGCCCGAGCCCGCGAGCTGCGCCCGGAGGTGGTCCTGTGCGACATCGGCCTGCCGGGGATGGACGGCTACGCGGTCGCCCGCGCGATCCGCGCCGACCCCGCGCTCGCCGGCATCCTGCTCGTCGCGGTCACCGGCTACGCGCGCCCCGGCGACCGGCGCCGCGCGGTCGAGTCGGGCTTCGACCTGCACATCACCAAGCCGCCGAGCATCGAGCAGCTCGAGACGGTGGTCGCCGAGGCGCCGCCGCTCGGCCCCGCGTAGCTGAGCTCGCCGGCAGGCTGACCGGCGCGGGCTGCGCACAGCAATCCGCGCCCGTCCGGAAATCGAGCACCAGGCCGGTATCGCGACCAGTCGACGAGGCTCGCACGAAGGCTGGTGCCCTCTGCCCTTCGGGACTGAACGGGCTTGTGCCGCTGCCGAAGAGCCGCTCGTCCTGGACCGCCAATCGAGACTGAAGCGGTCCGACTACGGCCCTCGCCGCCCGCCAACCGCCCCTCGGCGCGTCTCGAGCCGTTGTCGTGGCACGACAACAGGTATCTCCGCTGTCCCGAGGCGCTGTCGTGGCAGAACGAGGGGTCTGGACAGGGGAAAGAGGCGCCTTCGCGGCACGACAACGGCTCCGGACGCGTCAACCAGGTGCCTTCCTCGCACGACAACGCCTCGGGACAGCGCGAAGGAGGCGCTGTCGTGCCACGACAACGGCTCGAGACGCGCCAGGGGGCCTCGAGCGCGGCGCGACGACAGCCCCTTGTCCCCCCCAAAAGGGCGCCCGCGATGCTCCCGGGCCGTCGACACACGTCGACTGCACAGTTGCATGTCCCCGGTAGTCCCGAATCTCCTTCGGCCGAAGAGAGCGGTTTTCGGGACATTGCCTCCGACGCGCGGCGGCGATCCGAGCCTTCCGTGCCCCGAACCGGCTCGCTCCTCGCGTGATTGCGCGGTTTTTGCGCCGATGCCCGTCCGAACGGCTGGTGCGCGGGCCCTTCTGGGCGCGGTGGCGCCCAGACGCGTTCAGGCCCCCTCCCGGGACGAGAAACGGGGAGCCGTACCCTCGAAAAGAGGGGCAAGCTGGTCGGCGAAATCTCCCTGCGCCCGGTCCGTCGCCCTTCGGAAAGTCACCTCGAGCCCAGCGGTCCTCGACTTCGGCCTGACTTGGTCTTGGCTCGAAGCGTTTTTCAGTGGACCGCAGGCTCCCCGGTCGAGGGCAGCGGCTCGCCCGCCTCCGGCCCGGGGGCCGCGGTCGGCTGGACCTCTTCGGGCACGAGCGCCGCCCCGAGCGCCTCTTCGACCGAGTTGACGAAGATGAACTGCAGGTCGCGGCGCACCTCGGGCGGCACATCCTCGAGATCGCCCTCGTTGCGCTTGGGCAGGATCACCTGCTTGACGCCCGCCAGATGGGCCGCGAGCACCTTCTCCTTGATGCCCCCGACCCGCATCACCTTGCCGCGCAGGCTGATCTCCCCGGTCATCGCGATGTCGTTGCGCACCGGGCGCCCGCTGGCAAGCGAGGCGAGCGAGACGATGATCGCCACGCCGGCCGAGGGCCCGTCCTTGGGGATGGCGCCGGCCGGCACGTGGATGTGGACCACCTTGCCGTCGAAGATGTCGGGCTTGAAGCCGAGCTTGGCGACGTTGGCGCGCAGGTACGAGAGCGCGGCCTGGGCCGACTCGCGCATCACGTCGCCGAGCATCCCGGTCAAAAGCAGCTTCTCCTCGCGGGCGCGCATCATCGTCGACTCGACGAAGAGGATGTCGCCTCCGGTCGGCGTCCAGGCCAGGCCGGTGGCGACCCCGGGGCGGTCGATGCGCTCGGCGACCTCGTTGAAGAACTGCGGGGGCCCGAGCAGCGAGGGGATCTCGGCCTCGGTGACCGTGAGCGGCGGCTGGGCGCCCTCGGTGATGCGCCGGGCGACCTTGCGAAGCACGCCGGTGATGTTGCGCTCGACGTTTCGCACCCCCGCCTCGCGGGTGTACTCGCGCACGATGCGCACCAGCGCCCGATCGTCTATCGACGCCTCGCCCTCGCGCAGGCCGTTGGCCCTCATCGCCCGCGGCAGCAGGTAGCGGCGGGCGATGTGCAGCTTCTCGTTCTCGGTGTAGCCCGGCAGGCTCAAGACCTCCATGCGGTCGAGCAGGGGCGGGGGGATGGTGGCCGCGTTGTTCGCCGTGCAGATGAAGAGCACCCGCGACAGGTCGAAGGGCACGCCGAGGTAGGTGTCGGTGAAGGCGTAGTTCTGGGCCGGGTCGAGCACCTCGAGCAGGGCGGCCGAGGGGTCGCCCTGGATGCCGGCGCCCAGCTTGTCGACCTCGTCGAGCATGAAGATGCAGTCGGCGGCCCCCGCGCGGCGGATGGCCTGCAGGATGCGCCCGGGCATCGCGCCGATGTAGGTGCGCCGGTGGCCGCGCACTTCGGCCTCGTCGTGGATGCCGCCCAAGCTGATGCGCACGAACTTGCGCCCCATCGCCCGGGCTATCGACTGGCCGAGCGAGGTCTTGCCGACGCCGGGGGCGCCGATGAAGCAGAGGATGGGCTCGTGGCGCGACTCGTCGTGCGCGGTCTGGGGCGCCGCCCCGGGGTGCCCGGCCTCGCCCGCGCCGGCGGGGCCGGCCTCGGCCTGCCGCTCGTCGCGCAGCTTCTTGACCGCCAGGTACTCGAGGATGCGCTCCTTGATCTTGTCGAGGTCGTAGTGGTCGGCGTCGAGCACCTCGCGGGCGTGCGGCACGTCGATGGCGACCCCGGTGGTCTTCGACCAGGGCAGGCTGACCATCCAGTCGAGGTAGGTGCGGATCATGCCGTGCTCGGGCGAGATCTCCGGCATGCGCTCGAGCCGCGACAGCTCGCGCTCGGCCTCCTTGCGCGCCTCCTCGGACATCCCGCTCTTTTCGATCTTGTCGCGCAGCCCCTCCATCTCCGAGCGCTCACCCTCGGCCTCGCCGAGCTCGCGCTGGATGGTGCGCATGTGTTCGCGCAGGAAGTACTCCTTCTGCGCCTTGGTCATCTGCTCGCGCGTCTGGTCGGCGAGCCGGTGCTCGAGGTTGCGCACGGCGACCTCGTGCTGGAGCAGCTCGATGAGCCGGCGCAGCTTGTCGCCCACCGAGTCCATCTCGAGCATGTTCTGCCGGTCCTCGGCCGACAGCGAGAGGATGGAGGCGATCTGGTAGACGACCTCGCGCGGGTCGTGCAGCGAGTCGATCGCCGCGGCGAGCTCGGCGGGCAGCTCGGGGATCATGCTCGCCAGGCGCTTGAACAGATCGCGCACGGTGAGCGAGAGCGCCTCGACCTCGACCCCGTGGATCTCCTTCTCGGGCGCGCGCGCCACCCGGGCGAGGAAGTAGGGCTCGGTCTGCACGAACTCGCCCAGGCGCACGCGCACCAGCCCCTGGACGATGAGCCGCATGCTGCCGTCGGGGGCGCGCAAGAGCTGGTGGATGACGGCGACCGTCCCGAGCTCGTAGAGATCGGCCGGGCCCTGCGCCGGAGCGGCCGGCGAGCGCTGGGCGACGACCGCGAGCAGGCGGTTGCCGCGCATCGCTTCGTCGACCAGGCGCACCGAGCGCTCCTGTCCGATGACCAGCGGCGCGACCGCCATCGGGAAGACCACCGTCTCGCGCAGCGGCAGCACCGGCAGGGTGTCGGGGATCGACTCGGCTTGGGGAAGGCCCGGGATCTCAGGGGTCATCGGGTAGCCTCCGGGTTCTTGGGCAGCTCGACCAGCAGGAAGCCGCGGTCGTAGCGGGCGACGAGCTGCGCGGCCTGGAACCCCGAGCCCACGTTCAGCTCGATGCGAAAGGGGCCGTAGCGGATCTCGGCGGCGATGCAGCACGTCCGCTCATCGGGCAGCCCCTCCCAGCGGCGCTCGCCTTCGATGACGAGCACCTGGCCGGCCAGCGAGACCTTGAAGTCGCCCTCGACCATCCCGGCGACCTCGACGCGGGCGAAGAGCGAATCGGCCGACTCGAAGAAGTCGACCGGGGGCGTCCAGTGCGGGCGCGCCAGGGGCATCGGCACGTGCGCGTTCCAGGGCAGCGTGTTGCCGGCCGCCTCCGGCAGGTATCCGTAGCGAATCGTCAAGCGGCGATGGCGCATGGGCCGACCTCCGCGGCGCACGGTCCTGAGCCGGGCCGGACTACACGTCGCCGCTCTTTGAAGATGGGCTGCCGCCTGTCGTGCGGAAGCCCTAAAGCCCGAGCCTCTTCGTCCCGGCGGCCTCGAGGCGTCGGCGCACTGCGCGCGCTTCGGCCGGGCACGCCAACGCGGCCGTGCCCGGCCGAAGCGGCGACCAATTGGAGAGTCGTAGCGCGGCAGCACGATTCCCGAAGGACCGGCCTTCGTGCCGGCCACAGGGAACGCCAGCGCGAAGGCTGGCGCTCCGGGCCTCGCCGGGCGCATCGCCATGCGCCCCTTACGAACCTGCGACCGATCGCTCAGGGTCCGGGGCGAAGCCCGAGCCTGCCGACTCTCGACCGTCGCCCCGCTACCTCTTCTTCGGGCGCGAACGCGACGCCGAGCTCTTGGCCGCCGTGGTGGTGGTCCGCTTGCCCGCCACCGTGGTCTTCGTGCCCCTGCCCGTCTTCGTGGTTCGCGCCGCCGCGGCGGTGGCGGTGATGCGGCCGCGCTCGGCGGCCGGCCGGCGGCGGGTCGGCACGTCGGAGGCGTACGGGTCGGGCCGGGACGGCGCGGTCTTCTTCTTCGCCTCGAGCCGTTCGCCGAGCTCGGCGAGCTCGGTCTTGGTGAGCTTCTTCTGCGCCATGGGGAAGAGCTGCTCCTCTTCCTCGTGGACGTGGTGCTCGAAGACGTCCTTGAGCACCGTCACCTTGGCCTCGTAGCGCTCGGAGGTGGGCTCCATGCCCTCGAGCTCCTTCAAGAGGACCTTCACCAGGTGGTGCTCCTCGAGCGCCTCGAGAGTCATGTGCTCGCCCTCGTCCCCGAGCCGCTCGCGGGCCATCGGGTAGAAGAGCTGCTCCTCGACGGCCATGTGCCGCACCAGCTCGACGGTGAGCTTGCCGATGAGCGTGCCCTTCGTCTTGAAGGCCTTTCCGCCCGTCTTCTCGAACTGCTCGACGAGCCCAGCGACGTTCCGGTGGTCCTGTTTCAACAGCGAGATCGCATCCATGGTTTGCCCTTCTCCTTTGAGAGTGCTCGCCAGAAACGATGCGATCCGCTTCTCGAAAGGGTCAGGCCATCGCTGGGGGATTTCCTCTGCCCTGAAGCTCGAACGCCGGTCGGCGCAAGCCGCCTCGCGCGACAGGCCGCCGCAGAAGGTCTCCCGACACCTCCTGGAGCCCGCTTCGGAGTCGTCTCGCGACGCGGGCGAGTCGCTGCGGCGGCCCGCCCGCGTTTCTGCCCTTGCCCTGGGCGGCGCCCCCGCCCCGGTGCGCCAGCAGCGCCCGCCTTGTTGACGTCGAAGGATTCGCGGCCGAACCTTCGGCCCGCACCACCTTTGGACACGGAGAGCGAGAGATGAACCGGATAGAAGGCAAGCGAGTCCTCATCACCGGCACAAGCTCGGGCATTGGGAAGGCGTGCGCGGTCGCCTTCGCGCAGAGGCGCGCCTCGCTCGTCCTCACCGCCCGCCGCGGCGAACGGCTGATCGAGCTCGCCGAGAGGCTGCGGCGCGAGCACGAGGTCGAGGTCGCCACTCATGTCCTCGACGTGCGCGACAGGCAGGCGGTCCTCGCCTTCGCCCGTTCGCTGGAGGCCGACGGCCTGGTCCCGGACGTCCTCGTCAACAACGCCGGCCTCGCCGCCGGGCTGACCAAGCTGCACGAGGGCAGCTTCGAGGACTGGGACCGGATGATCGACACCAACCTCAAGGGCCTGCTCAACGTCAGCCGGGCGGTGTTGCCCTCGATGGTCGCGCGCAACAGCGGCCACGTGGTGAACCTCGGCAGCATCGCCGGCCACCTCGTCTATCCGAACGGCAACGTCTACAACGCCACCAAGTTCGCGGTCCGCGCGCTCAACGAGGCGATGAACCTCGACCTGGTCGGCACTCGCATCCGCGTCAGCAGCATCGACCCGGGGGCGGTCGAGACCGAGTTCTCGCTGGTGCGCTTTGCCGGCGACGAGGCGCGCGCGGCCAAGGTCTACCAGGGCTACCAGCCGCTGCGCCCCGAGGACATCGCCGAGGCGGTCCTCTTCGTGGTCAACGCGCCCGAGCACGTCAACGTGCAGCAGATGGTGGTGATGCCCACCGCCCAGCGAAGCTCCTACGTCCTGCACCGCGAGGGCTGACTTCCCGCGTGGTGGCGCCGGCCGGAGGGTCGCTCGCGGCCCTTCGGAGCGGGGAGCGAGGCGTTCGGTCAAAGGCGGCGAGGCGCGCCCCTGTCATCTGCAGCCCGCAATTCGCGCGGCCCGAGGCGGGCGTGCCGCTCGGGGAGCCTTCCGACCGGCAGCGCGAACGGCCGCCGGGGCGGTTGCTCGCCGAGCAACGCAGTCCCCGAGCCGGCTCGCTGCCCTCTCGCCGAAGAACGGCCTTGGGCGGCCACCTTCATCGCCCCGCCGAGGCCGACGGTCTGTCTGACCGGGCCTCTGAGCGCCTCGCCGGCAGCCCGGCGTTCGCGCGCCTGCGTCAGGGCCGTCCCCGTGGCGAATCGTTCTCCCTTCTGAGCTCAGTCCGCTACAATCCGCCGCCTTGCCAGCGTCGTGACGAGGGGTAGGCCGACGGGGGAGCGTGGAGCAGAGGCGATGCATCAGGATTTGGGCGCGCGGGGCCTCGAGCGAGAGCAGCTTCTCGCGTTGAACCGGCGGACCACGGCGATAACCGGCTTCGCGGTCGCGCCGGTGGTCGTCGCCAACCTCGCCTACCAGGCTCATGTCGCCGGGAGCTGGCAGTTCTGGGCGCTGACCGGCGCGATGGTCGCCACCGCCCTTGCCTGGGCCCTCTCGCACCTGCTCACCCGGCGCGGCCACCTCGAGGTCTCCGCGGGCCTGATGATGTACGCCTCGCTCGCCTTCGACGCGTTCGCGATGGCCATGCGCCAGGACACCTTCGCGGTCGCGGCGCTCGCCGACGTCTGCATGATCGTCTACGGCTCGGTCTTCGCCTCCCGGCTGGCGCTCGGAGGCGCGATCGTCTCGGTCGCCTCGCTCGCCGGCCTTCGCGCCCTCGGCCACTTCGGGATGTTGCCGGCCGCGGCGCCGACCCCAGACCTCGGGCTGATCCTCGACTTGAGCATCGTCTTCGCCGCCATCCCGGTGACCATCTACTTCCTGAGCGCCCGCGCCCGAATCAGCGAGCTGCCGCACCAGGCGCTCGCCCTATCGGCCAGGGAGCAGCAGACCCTCCTCGAGGCCGTCACCCGGCTCCAGCCGCAGGTCGATCTGCTCGTCGGCAAGGGCAAGGAGGCCTCGCGCGTGCTCGCCGCCCAGGCCCAGCAGCAGGCGCTCACCGCCAAGGACGTCGACCGCTCGATGTCGGCCTTGCGCGCGATGCTCGAGAGCGCCGCCTCGGCCGCCTTCGAGTCGCGCGACACCGCCGAGTCGACCCGCCAGGAGTCCTCGAAGGGCTGGAGCCAGCTCGAGGCCGCCAGCTCCCAGCTCGAGCAGTTTCGCGGGGTGACCGCCGGAATCCAGGCGAGCATGGAGCGGCTTGCCGAGCAGTCGCAGCGCACCGAAGAGATCATCGGGCTCATCCACGACATCGACGAGCAGCTCAACGTGCTCGCCATCAACGCCTCGCTCGAGGCGGCGCGCTCGGGTGAAGCCGGCAAGGGGTTCGCGGTGGTGGCCAACGAGCTTCGGGCGATGCTGCGCAACAGCGCCGCGAGCCTCGCCCGCGGGCGCGTGCTGCTCGCCTCGATAAGCAAGGAGGCCGCGCTCACGCTCGAGAAGACCGAGGCCTCGTCGGGCGAGTTGGTCGGGCACCTGGCCGCGCTGCAACAGGCGCGCGAGACCATCGAGCGCATCACCGACAGCTTCGTGCTCACCGCCGACCGCGCCGGGGCCATCGCCGATGCGGCCGACAAGCAGCAGAGCGAGGTCCAGCGCGTCTCGCGGGCGATGAGCGAGCTCCAGGAGTCGGCCGGAGGTCTGATGCAGTCGGCGCAGGCGCTCTCCGAGAGCATGGTGCAGCTCGCCGAGGAGCAGGAGACGGTGCGCGGCCTGCTCGCCCGCTACCGCGCGGGCTCGCCGGCCGCGGTCTAGCAACGGGCGCGGGCAACCGGCTCGCGCAGCTCACACACTCGCCAGCAGGAGCGCATCGATGGAAAACCTATCCGTGGTGGTCATCGGGGCCGGCCCCGCCGGCGCGTCGGCGGCCTCGAGCTTGGCGAAGGCGGGCGTGGACGTGCTGCTCGTCGATCAGTGCCGCTTCCCGCGCGACAAGGTCTGCGGCGACGGGCTGACGCCGGCCGCGCTCGCCGAGCTCGAGCGTTTGGGCCTGCGCGAGGCGATCGCCGGCTCGACCAACGCGGTGAGCGGCTGCGCGCTGTTTGGACCGAGCGGCGCCCACTTCGAGGCTCGCAGCGAATCGAGCGGCCTGGTGATGCCCCGCGAGCGGCTCGACGAGCTGCTCCACCGGCGCGCCTGCGAGGCCGGAGCGAAGTTCCTCGAGGCGCGCGTCGCCGACCTGCAGGTCGGCCCCGACGCGGTGACGCTGACGACCGCCGGCGGCGAGCGCCTGCGGGCCCCGCTGGCCATCGTCGCCAGCGGATCGCACTCCTCGCTTCCGCTCAAGGCGGGGCTGCAGGGCCAGCCGGCCGCGAACGCGGTCGCCCGGCGTGCCTACTTCGAGAACGTGCGCTGGGACCCGACTCGCCTGCTCTTCTGCTACGCGAAGGACCTGCTGCCCGGCTACGGCTGGGTCTTCCCGCTCGGTGACGGCAGGGCCAACGTCGGCGTCGGCTACTTCCTGAAGGAAGGGCGCCCCCCGGAGCTCGACCGGGTCTGGCAGGAGTTCCAGGGCTGGCTGCGCGAGCAGGGCGTCTTCGGCGACCAGACCCGCCCGCTCTCGAAGGTCGGCACCGCGCAGATGCGCACCGGTCTCCAGCGCAACCGGCTCGTCGGCGACAGGCTGCTGCTCGCGGGCGACTCGGCCGCGGCGATCAACCCGCTCAGCGGCGAGGGGATCTCCCAGGCCTTGAGGACCGGGCGGTTTGCCGCGGACGCCGCGCAGGCGGCGCTGCGGTCGGGCGACTTCTCGAAGCGGGCCTTGAGCTCGTACGCAGACGCGGTCCGCTCGGAGTTCGCGAACGTCGGGTCCTACCGCGCGATGAAGTGGCTGCTGCAGAGCCCCAGCCTCGTCGACGCGGTGGTCTGGGCCGCCCGCGAGCGGCCGGAGGTCGGGGCCGCGCTCTACGAGGCGCTGATCGGCGTGCGAGAACCGAAGGCGGCCATCGCCCGATGCGTCGCGGGCATCGCCGCGAGTGGGCTCGCTCGCGCCCGGCGGGCGCTGCGGCCAGGCTGAGACGCGCAGGCTTCGACCTGGTCGGACTGACGCGGACTGCCGGCGAAAGCGGCCTCGAGGAGAGGCTTTGCGACGCGTCAGGGGGCGGGAGCGGAGCCGAGGGGCCTCTCGAAATCGAGGCGACCGCTGGTCGCCCCTGCTGCACCTGCCGAAGGGGCTTGAGGTGACCGACGGCTGCGGCTCGTCTCCTCGCGAGAGGCCTGCTCGAGTTGGATCGGCGGGTGATCGGGGGGAGAGCCCCGCCTCCTTCAGCCCTCTTCCGGCTTGCCGAGCGGCTTCTGGCGAAGCGACAACGCGACCACGTAGTGCTCGTAGGACCTCTCGCGGGTCGCCTCGGGGCGCACGACCTTGGTGCGCTCGAACAGCTTCTTGCAGCGGGCGATGAACGCGTCGAAGCCCGAGCCCATGAAGACCTTGCAGACGAAGTTGCCGCCGGGGGTGAGGATGCGGGCGGCGGTGTCGAGCGCGAGGTTGCTCAGCTCGAGCGAGCGGGCCTCGTCGACGTCCTTGATGCCCGAGGTCTTGGGCGCCATGTCGCTGGTGACCAGGCGGTAGGGGCCGGGGTGGAGCTCGGCGAGCCGCTGCTCGAAGTCGGGGGCGCGGATGTCGAGGACCGCGGTCTTGACCCAGGGCTTGCCGATGGCGGCGATGGGGACGAGGTCGACGCCGATCACCGCGCCGCGCGGGCCCACCTTGTCGGCCATCACCTGCAGCCAGCCGCCGGGCGCCGCGCCGAGATCGAGCACCACCGAGCCCGGCTCGAGCAGGCGAAAGCGCTCGGCGATCTCCTCGATCTTGTAGGCAGAGCGGGCGCGCAGGCCCTCCTTTTTGGCCTTGCGATAGTAGAAGTCCTTCGGGTCGTACGGCTTGGAAGACAAGTGCACCTCACTGCGGCCTCGCCCTTGAGCGCCCCTACATAGAGGCTGGCGAGGCCTCGAGCAACAAACACAACGCTGGGCCCGACAGCAAACCTTCGTTGAATTGCAGGGGAGCGCTCACTATCGTGGCGCGCGGTCGTCGGCACTTCGCAGGAGCGGACTGGTGCTCGAGAACGCTACGAAGTTCCTGTTGGTCGGAGCGGCCCTGCTGCTCTCCCTGGCGGTCATCTCCAATGAGCGCGTGCGCACGCTGCATCACGCGGCGCTGCTCAAGGCCGACGCCAGTCGCCAGGCGAGCATGGCCTTCACCGCCGACTTCCAGGAACACCACCAGGACGCCGAGCTCAGGCTGCTCGACGAGCGGCGCGCCCTCAGCGCGAGCGCGCTGCGTTGGAACGTCACCGCCTCGGTCTCCTTCGCCCTCTCGCTGCTCCTGCTCTTCGCCGCCTGGGTCGTCAAGCAGCTTGCCAAGGCGTCGGGTGACGCGCAGACGGAAGCGGACGCGGAGAGCGCCCCGACGCCCGAACCGTGATCCGCGGCCCTCTGGCCGTCTCCACCGCCAGGGGCACCAGCGGGCTCCTCTATCGGTCTTGCGCGAACCCCTCGACGGTTGGGGCCGGCCAGGCGTTGACCCCTATCCGGCCCGCTGTTGACAGCTAGTTGACCCACCCAAGCGCCGCCCGTATCGTCGGCGGCCTCGCGCGCCTGCCATGGCCGAGGAACACCGGAGGAAGCGGATGGCCCAGAGGTTCATCGACGAGATCAAACGCACCCATTCCTGCGGCGAGCTGACCGCCAAGGACATCGGCAAGACGGTCGTCCTCTTCGGCTGGGTCCACAGCCGGCGCGACCACGGCAAGGCGGTCTTCATCGACCTGCGCGACCGGGCCGGGGTGACGCAGGTGGTCTTCGAGCCTCGCTTCGACGAGAAGGCACACGAGCTGGCCGGCGAGCTGCGGCTCGAGTACGTTCTGGGCCTGCGCGGGGTGGTCGAGTCGCGCGGCGGCAACGTCAACCCCAAGCTGCCGACCGGCGAGATCGAGGTCCACGTCAGCGAGCTGGAAATCTTCAACCGCTCCGAGCCGACCCCGCTTCTGGTCGAGGACGAGATCGACACCGACGAGCAGAAGCGCCTCGCCTTCCGCTTCCTCGATCTGCGCCGCCCGGTGATGCAGAAGGCGCTCATCACCCGCAGCCGCATCAACCAGATCACCCGCGAGCACTTCGCGGGCAGCGGCTTCCTCGAGCTCGAGACGCCGTTCTTGGTCAAGTACACGCCCGGCGGCGCCCGAAACTTCCTGGTGCCCAGCCGCATGTCGCCCGGCAAGTTCTACGCGCTCGCCGAGAGCCCGCAGCTCTTCAAGCAGCTCTTCATGGTCGCGGGCTTCGATCGCTACTTCCAGATCGTGCGCTGCTTCCGCGACGAGGACCTGCGGCTCGACCGGCAGCCGGAGTTCACGCAGATCGACGTGGAAATGTCCTTCGTCACCCAGGACGAGGTCTTCACGGCTGTCGAGGGGCTCATCGCCAAAATCTGGAAGGAGCTGCTCGGCGTCGAGATAGAGCTGCCGCTGCAGCGCATGGAGTTCGACGAGTCGATGCGCCGCTTCGGCAACGACAAGCCGGACCTGCGCTTCGGCCTCGAGCACGTCGAGCTGACCGAAGTCGTCCGCGGGCACGACGGCGGCGGGGTGCCGATGCTCAAGGAGGCCGTCGACGCCAAGGGCATCGTCAAGGCCATCCGCGTCCCCAAGGTGCACAGCCTCTCGCGCAAGGACCTCGACGAGCTCGAGAAGGACGCCAAGGGCATGGGGGCCAAAGGCCTGGCGCGCGCCAAGATCGGCGAGGGGGGCGAGTGGACGCAGTCGCCTCTGGCCAAGAGCATCACCCCGGAGCTGCGCGGGGCGATCAACGCGGCCTGCGGCGCCGAGCCGGGCGACCTGCTGCTCTTCCAGTTCGGCCGCGAGGCGATGGTCCACGCGGTGCTGGCCAACCTGCGGCTCATCCTCGGCAAGAAGTTTGGGATGATCCCGCCCTACGGCTCGGGCGGTCAGTGGCGCTTCCTCTGGGTCGTCAACCCGCCGCTGTTCGAGTTCGACGAGGAGGCCGGGACCTGGGTCGCCGCCCACCACGCCTTCACCCGCCCGCATGACGAGGACGTCGAGTACCTCGAGACCGACCCGGGGCGCGTCAAGTGCTACCGCTACGACCTGGTGCTCAACGGCTTCGAGATCGGCGGCGGCTCCATCCGCCTGCACAAGCCGGACGTGCAGCAGAGGGTGTTCAAGGCGCTGGGCATCAGCCCGGAGGAGGCCCAGGCGAAATTCGGCTTCCTGCTCGACGCGCTCAAGTTCGGCGCGCCGCCGCACGGCGGCATCGCGCTGGGCATGGACCGGGTGGCGATGCTGGTGACCGGCGCGGCGAGCCTGCGCGACGTGGTCGCCTTCCCCAAGACGCAGAAGGGCACCGACCTGATGACCGGCGCGCCCGGGGACGTCGACGACAGGCAGCTCGCCGAGCTGCACGTGAAGAGGTCCCTGGAGTAAGCGATGGAGCCGGGCGCAGGCCAGACCCTGGTCGGCTGGCGTGGGCAGCCCCTCGCGGTCGCCCGCGAGCTCGGCACGGGCATGCCCGCGGTCGAGCGTTTCCAGGACCTCGCGCTCGACGCCGAAGCGGCCGCCGATCCCTCGGCGGCCTTTCGTCGCCACGTCGGCAAGAGCGCAGCCGATCCCGACCGGTTCGCCCCCGAGGACCGCGAGCGGCTCACGCGCGAGCTCGGCCATTTCCACCCCGCGCAATCGCTCGCCTCCGGCGACTCCATCGCCTGGAACACCTTCGGCCCGTTCGCCCGGCCGCGGGCGAGCCGGCGCTGGCTCAACGAGGTGCTCAGCGCGGCCTTCGGCCCGGCCGACTATCCCGAGGACTGGATCGTGCGGCTGTGGCACCGCGAGGAGGTGTCGGTCCCGGGGATGGTCGCGAGCATCGAGGTCGAGGCCCCGGCGACCGCCATCGCCATCGGGGGCTGGAAGTTCATCTTCGCGGCCCGCTGGCAGCGCGACTTCCCCGAAGGCATCGACGACACGCTCACCCTGCACCTCTCCCAGCTCGTCTCCAGCGATCCGGCGCGCTCGGGGCTGCTCGTCATCGTCCCCTCGGCGCGGCGGTATCCGCCGGCGCGCGACGCGGAGTCGGTGTTCTCCCGGCACTTCACGCCCGCGGGCGAGGTCTACGTCCCGTCGCCGGCGATAGCGGCCGGGACCGCCCGGGCCCGCATCGTCACCTGGGAATCGCTCGCCGAGCGGACCGAAGTCCATCCACACGGCGTCGAGCTGGGCGACTACCTGCGCTGGCGGCTGGCGATCCTCGACGAGCTGACGGAGGGGCGAGAGTGAGCCTCTGCGCCTTGGACGAAGAGGCGCAAGGCGAGCGCGCGGCCGGCTCCTTCTCGCCGGGCAACCTCGGGTTGTGGAGACCCGACCAAGGATCGGCGTGGTGACTCGGTTCCTTCTCGTCTGTGCCGCTGGCGCGCTGGGAACAGGGGCGCGCTACCTGCTCGCCGGCTCGGTGCTGCGCGCCTTCGGGACGGTCTTTCCGTGGGGCACGTGGACCGTGAACATCGTCGGCTCCTTCCTGCTGAGCCTGCTGATGCAGCTCGGTCTGGAGAGCGCGCTCCTCCCGCCCAGCCTGCGCGTCGTGCTGGCGACCGGGTTCCTGGGCGGCTTCACGACCTACTCGACCTTCAACTACGAGACCCTCGCCTATCTCGAGAGCGGCAACTTCCTCTGGGCGCTCTTTAACGTGGCGTTCACCCTCTTCGCGTGCCTGGGGGCCGGGGTGCTGGGGTTGTGGGTCGCGCGCTGGGCAACCGGAACCTGACGGAGGGGAACATGCGCGTCCTCGATGGCGAACAGATGCTCGTGCGAGTCTTCATCGGCGAGGCCGACCGCTGGCATCATCAGACGCTCTCCCAGGCCCTGCTCGAGCGGGTGCGGCGCGAGGGGTTCGCCGGAGCCACCGTCGTTAGGGCCGTCGCGGGCTTTGGCGCGCGCAGCGTCGTGCACACCGCCAACCTCCTGCGACTCTCGCAGGACTTGCCGATCGTGGTCGAGATCGTCGACTCCGAGGAGCAGATCGAGCGCCTGGTGCCGATCCTCGACGAGATGGTGACCGAAGGGATGGTCACCATCGAGAAGGTTCGCGTGCTCAAGTACGCCCCGGGGACGAGGCCGCTCGATGCCAAGTGACAGATTGCGCCCGTGAGACACGCTGGGGGCGGTCAGCAGGACCGCGCGCGTTGCAGCGGCTGGGTCATCGCTCCGGGCGAAGCGCGGCGGTATCGTGCGCTATGCGTCCTCGAGCCCCTCTCTGCCGCAGCCTCGCTCCCCTCCTTCTTCTCGCTTCGTCCTGCGCCGGCGTGTCGGCGCGCCAACCCGGAGCGACGACCGCACCCGCGCGCGAGGAGCAGGCTGCAGAGACGGCTCTTCGCGGCGCGGCCGACGCGGCCCGCGCGCCGATAGCGACGGCGGCCTCGAGCCTCGGCCGGACGAAAGCCAGCGCGATCGAGGTCTGCGCCCCCGCGGGCGAACGCGCTTACCTGAGGTGCCTGGTTTGTGCCGATGGCACGACACTTTCGTTCGAGCGCTCCGGCAGCGTCGGTCCCCGCACCGAGCCGCGCACCGAGGAAGAATCTCGCAGCGCGCTCCAACAGATTCTGCCGGGCCCGCTCGATCCTGCTCAGCCGGATTTCCACATCGTCGACCGCTATCGAGTCCGCTGCGGCGAGCAAGTGAGCGCTCTCTTCTTCGACATGTACCACTGCGGTGGGGCTTCACCCGGCGTACCTGATGGCTTCCAGGCCTGGCCCGACTGTCTCGAACAGGTCTTCCCAACAAGCGAAGAGCCGCCGCGTTCGTCACGGGCGCGTGCGAGCCGAGTCACGGTGGCGCCCAACCGAGCTCGTCCGCGTCTGGCCGGATGGCTGCCGTCTGAGCCGCGGGCGCCGTCGATACCCGCGCTCGCCGTTGAATGGACCACCGCTACGCCTCCGGCTTCGGCAGCTCCTTCGTCAGGGGCGGCACATCGTCACCGGCGTCGCTGACGACCGGCGAGCCGCGGAAGAGAGCGAACGCCTCCTGCGCTCCGGGGAAGGCGAGCGAGGCGAGCTTCATCACGTTGCGTGCCGCGGTCATCGGCAGCTTCTGCCAGGGCGCCTGGCCCGGGACCCGAGGCGCGGGAGCGAGGCGCTGCTTGTCGCGGAAGCGCGAGTGCACCTCGAAGGCGAAGTTGTCGAGCGCCTCGGGGCCGAGCGGGTCTCCGTTGAGCGAGAGCGTCAGCGAGGGCAGCCCCTCGTTCTCGGCGACGTGGAAGAACTGCGACTCCGCGACCTTGTTCGGCATGCACTCGAGCGGACCGGTGCTCACCACTCCGTCGATGAGCCCGTGGCGCCACTCGTGGACCGGTCCGCCGACGGTGAGGACCGACTCGCCCTGGAAGTCCTCGCGCAGGTAGGGCGCGGCCGCCTGCAGCGACTCGCGGACCGTGGTGCGCTGGGGCCAGCCGAGCTTCTCGGCGACCACCGAGTACATCAGCGCCTGGATGACGCCGCGCACGAAGCTGCTCACGTGCGAGCCGAAACCCGAGCGCTCGCCGCTCTT
>DHSB01000242.1:5240-13491 GCA_002408385.1 Myxococcales bacterium UBA5297 | reverse complement strand
AGCGCCCGGGCGACGCCGGGCAGCTCGAGGAGCAGCTTGAAGAGGTGATCGTGCGCCGCATGGACCTTCGACATCGCCCCGCCCCCGGGTGAAAGGAGGCGCCAGGATAGCGCGCGGGGCTGACACGCCTCTTTCCAGAGCGAAGGCCCGGCGGCTACTTCCTCGCGAGCAGCCCTTCGACGAAGAACAGCCCGACCGCCGCGGCGAGGAGCATGCTCCACAGCGGAACCTCCGGGGCCGCCTCCTCGCTCCCCGCCACCTTGGTGGTGCGGGTCTTCTCGCCGAAGTAGGCCTTCAGCTCACGCTCGTCGAGCCGCGCGAGGTTGCTCTCGACCGGGTCGACGTTCACCGAGAAATCGAGCTCCTCGACCCGCGTCGCGACGCCCTTGATCCGCCCGTCCGCCCGGTAGACCCCCGGCAGCTCGGTCTGCGCGAGGACGACGGCGCCGTCGGCATTCTCCGGAGCGATCTCCGCGCCCTCCGGGCTCTTGAAGCGAATCCCCTCCGCGCCCTCGGGCGGCGACAGCGGCTTCGGCTCGCCCACCCTCACCTGCTCGACGGCCCTCTCGTCGAGCGTCCCTGCGAGCCATCCGGCCAGTCGCTGCAGCAGCGGCAGGAAGCTCGTGCGGATAGGCCAGTCGCTCCATTCCCGGTCGACCGTCGAGGTGTAGAGGATGACGCGCCCCTTGCCGTGCCTGCCCTCGATCAAGGCGGGAGCGCCGTCGTCATAGGTGGCGAGCTGCGAGACCTGCCCGGCCGCGCCGGGCGAGAGCAGGAAGTAGCGATAGGTGCGCGCCGACAGCAGGCCCTCGCGCGCCTCGCCGCCGAAGACGCTGAGCGCGGGGTGCTCGAAGTCCACCTGGACGAGCCGCGCCGCCTTCTCCTGGGCCCCCTCGCTCCGCGGCTCGACGGCCGTCTTGACCAGGTGAAGCTGCCGCGGCAGCAGCGCGCCGAAAGCCTGGTTGAAGAGGTCGGGATCGACCTTCTCGCCCAGGCTGACGAAGAGCCCGGCGCCGTTCGCCACCGCCTCGGCCAGCTCGCGCACCTTGGCCCCCGGCAGCTCGCGCACGTTGAGCAGGAGGACGAGGTCGTAGTCCGCGAAACGCTCCTCGCCGACCGCATCCGCGTCGCGAAGCTTCGGGCGCACCGGGCTGCCCGGCGCGTCGAGCGCGCTCTGCACGAAGAACGACTCGTCGAGGAAGCGCACCGTATGCGGCGAGCCGTTGATGATCAGGGCACTGACGTCGCGGGGCACGCGCACGGTGAAGAAGCGCGCGTCGTCGGCCGCGAGCGCGTCGCCCCCGAGCTCGACCGCGCCCGAATAGACCCCGCCGGCCGGGAACCGGTAGGTGAGCGTCTTGACCGTCGTGCCGCGCGCGGGGACGTCGACAAACCCCTTGGCGACCACGTGGTCGCCGACCTTGAGCGTGGCGGCCAGGTCCTCTTTCGGCTCGCCGGAGTAGTTGGAGATGGTGAGGCTGAACTGATAGGCGCGATAGGCGACCGCGGGCGCGGGCTCGACGCGCAGGTGCGTTATCGCCACGTTGGGCAGCTCGGACGCACCGCCGCCGGCGTCGAGGAGAACGACCTCGGGCTTCACCTCGCCCTGCGAGGTCTGGATGGTGGGCGCCGGCACGTCGAGCCGGAAGCTGGCCGCGGTCAGGTCGGTGGCGAGCAGGATTCGCTTGGCGGGGATCGTCGACTCGCCGAGCGCGCGGGCTGCGCGCACCAGGCACGCCGTCAGGTCTTGCGGCATGAAGGTCTGCGCGACCGCGTCGATGGCCCGGCGCGCCTCGGCGCGATCGAACCCGGGCGCCTTGGGCGGCGGGGCCGCCGGCTCGCAGGTGACGACGGTGACCGGGTCCTCGGGGGCGAGGTCGGCGAGCGCCTTCTGCGCCATCTCCTTCGCCCGATCGAGCAGCGCGCGCCCATCGCGCTGGTAGCTCATCGACAGCGAGGTGTCGACGACGATGGCCGTCGCCGCCGGTCCCTGAGGCGTCGCGAGCGCGTCGGCGCGCTTGGGCTGCGGCCGCGCGAGCGCGATGGGCACGGCGAGCAGGAGCAAGGTGCGCGCGAGGAAGAGCAGCAGCCGCTTGAGCCGCAGGCGGCGCGCGGTGCGCCGCCGCGAGCGCAGCACGAAGTCGATGGCCGCGAACGGATGCGGGCGGGCGCGCCTTCGATTGAAGAGGTGGATGACGAGCGGCAGCGCGGCCAGCATCGTTCCCCAGAGGAAGGCGGGATTGGCGAACTCGAAGCCCATCGCTCAGCGCGCTCCCCGCCGGCTCCCACGCCGATCGCCACTGCCCCTGCCCGCCGGATGCAGAAGCCCAAGCCCCGGATCGCCGGCCCGACGCGGCAGCAGCGCGATCCGCGGATCGCCGGCCTTCGTGCCGGCCTGCACCAGACACCGCCCGCTCATCGGCCACGCTCCCTGCGCGCGAGATAGCGCAGCAGCACCTTGTCGAGCGGCTCGTCGGTACGGACCAGCTCGTAGTCCGAGTCCTGCTCGTTGCACCGCTCCCTCGCGCCGTCGATAAATGCCTTCATCTCTTCCAGATACGAATCGCGAATCTCGCGCGGGTTTGCCTGCTGCGAGCGGTCGTCCTCCATCGAGAGGAAGAGCGTGTTGTCCTCGAAGGGAAACTCGATCTCCGCCCTGTCGAGCACGTGAAAGACCGAGAGGTCGTTCTTGCGCAGCCGAAGCTGCAGCAGGCGCTTGAGCGCATGCGGGTCTTCGTCGAACAGGTCGGAGAACAGGAAGACCGCCGCGCGCCTGCGCGCCTTCTCGGACAGCAGATCAGCGGCGGCCGCCAGCCGGGTCGTCCCTTTCCCCTCCAGCCCCTCGAGCGCTTCGATGATGGTCTGCAGGTGGCCCGCCGCAGCGCGCGGTGGGATGTAGCGGGCGCCGTCGGCGCGCAACACGAGCAGCCCCACCGCGTCCTGCTGGCGCACGAGCAGATAGGCGAGCGCCGCCCCGAGCGCGCAGGCCACGTCGAGCTTCGACAGGCCGTTCGAGCGGTAGCTCATCGACGCCGAAGCGTCGATGGCGATGAAGGCGCGCAGGTTCGTCTCGTGCTCGTAGCGCTTGACGTAGTACTTGTCGAACTTGCCGTAGGCCTTCCAGTCGATGTGCCGGATCTCGTCGCCGGGGGCGTACTCCTTGTGCTCCGCGAACTCGACCGATTGGCCCTGGTGCGGGCTCTTGTGCAGCCCCGAGAGCACGCCCTCGACCACCGCGCGGGCGCGCAGCTTCACGGTCGATAGCTTGGCGAGGGCTTTGGGGTCGAGCAGCATGCGTGCCTTGGTGTCGCGGATCTCCCGGCCGCCGTGGAATCGACGCGGGCGCTCGAAGGGTCCGCAAACATAGGCGGCCGGCGCGTCGCGAGACAAGGAAGTCGACGGCGCGGCCGGGGGTCTCCCGATGCGGCCCGCGACTTGCGACCGGCGCGGTTGTTCGCCCACGGGCTGGGGAACTACCCTCCGGCAACTCTAGGCCGAGCGCGGCGGCACGGCCCGCGGGGAGCACCACCCGTGCCCGGCGGCCGAGCGCCCGGCGAGGTGCCGGGCAACCCTTCGTCCAGCACCTCGACGCCGCCGTCCAACTCCTGGAGGCCGAGGCACCGGGCTGGGAGGCGCTCGGCGGGTCTTCGGCCTGGCCTCCGGTGGCCGACGGGCGCGCGGCCTGGAACGACGGCCGGCCCCACGGGCGAAAGCTTCAGACCCGCCCGACCCTGGTCGCCGGCACGGCTCTCCTCGCCAGGCTCAAGAACGACACCGGGGCCAGGGTGACGGAGATCGAGCTGTTCTACGACCACGGCTCCTGGATGGCGCAGGAAAACGAGCAGGTCTTCGGCCACCGGGCCTTTTTCAGCCTGACCGGCGCCCCCGGCTCCTGGCGCCTCATCCCCGCCTTCTCCTCGCACTTCGCCCCGGCGCCGAGCGTCGGCGAGACCCCGCTGAGCGCACGCCTCGAGCTCGAGGACTGGGAACCGGGCAGGCCGCTCTTCGTTCTCTGGGCGGACGCCAACGGGCCTGGCGGAACGGAGACCGAGGGGACCGGGCGCGAGGGCGCCTGCACCATCGACAACTTCGGGGTGCGCCCCCTGCGCCAAGCCTCCGGTCCTTAGAAGAGAGCAGGTGGCCGCCCGCACACGGCGCGAGGGGCGGTCGCGCTCGATTCCCGGGGCGGGGAGCTCCCGGCTCTTCCGGGCGCCCCTGAGCGCAGGCCCTCCCAGTGAGCCGCGCTTGTGCCCTCCTCGCGAGCGGTGCAATCCTCTCCCCGGCCATGCCCCCCACCTCCACCGACTACTATGACGTCGTCTGCAGCGCCCAGGCCGAGCGATTCCGGCACGGCGACTACTTCATCAACTACTACCGGCGGCTCTACCTGCGCCACCTGCCGGCCGACCGGGCCGTCCCCGCGCTTGATCTCGGCTGCGGCGCCGGCCTCTTTCTCTCCTGGCTGCGGCACGAGGGGCGCGTCGATTTGACCGGGGTCGACGGCAGCCCGAGGGCGGTGGAACAGGCGCGCGCGCGCGCCGAGGCCACGGTGCATCTGGCCGACCTGCGCGCCTTCGCCGCCGAGGCGCCCGCGGGGCGCTGGGGTCTGGTCGCGCTCAACGACGTGATCGAGCACTTTGCCCCCGACGACGCCATCGCCTTGATGTGCGCGGTGCGCCGCCTCTGCCGCCCCGGGGCGACAGTGCTCCTCAAGACCCCCAACATGCACAATCCGCTGGCACTCGCCCGGCGCTACTGCGACCTGACGCACCGCAGCGGCTTCACCGTGCAGAGCCTGCGGCAGCTCTTGGTGCTGGCCGGCCTCGAGCCGGTCTCGATCGGGCCCGAGCCCACCGCGCCGCGCTACCAAAGCGGCGCTCGCTCCTGGGCCTCGCGCGCCGTGACGCTGACCGCAGGAGCCGCCGCCTCGGCTGCGGTCTGGGGGATCAACCGGCACTTTGGGATTGAGGGCCCCTTCTGGCTCTCGGACAACCTGATCGCTGTCGGCCGGCTCGACGCCTAGCCAGGCGGTCACCCCTCCTCTGGGGCGGCGTCGAGGGTTTGGGGCGGCGGAAGAGCGCGGCGGCCCGGCCCGGTCCTCTCGGGACGGATCGACCGCGTCGTCCTCAGGTTGACCTGCGGCCCCCTCCTCGCGCTCGCCCCGAGCGTCCGCCTCCCGAGGCAGGCAACGCCTAGGCGGCTCTTGTCCATCGTGCGGTCGAACAGGCTAGCCCCCCAGCCCGGAGCGCAACCGCACGCGGCCGGCGGGCGCGCCATCGGGCTCGGCCATCGCCGGAAGATTCGTCAATTCAGGATGAGGGGTTGGCGAGTGCGCCCGGGAAGGGACGAGGCGCGCCTGCTCGCGCTGAGCCTGCACGAATTTCTTGCCCATCCTCGCGCCGGCTCCACCCCGGAACCACAGCGCCCGTCGCGCCGCCGGCCCTCCCGGCGGGGAGAGGGCCGAGCTGTGCTAGGTTGGCTCGGACCCGGTCCGGCCTTGCGATTGCCCCCAGAGACATCAGCGCCGACGCGCCCCCTCCCGCTCGCCGTCCTCGGCCTGCTCCTGCTGGCCGGCTGCAAGCCTGCCCCGGTGCCGTCGGGCCAACCACAGCCAGCCGGTCAGATGCTCCTCGTACGCCCCGACAGCACCTCGGTCCTTTGGCTGCCCGAAACCGGAGAGCTGGTAGCCTTCGGCCCCCGCGGCAGCGAGCGTTGGCGCACCCGGCTCGAGGCGGGCCGGGTCCTCGGAACGCCGGCCGTCGCCCCCGACAGCACGGTCTTTCTGCGCTCCGAGCGCGACCTGCTTGCGGTACAGGCCAACGGAAAGATCGCCTGGCGGCGCGAGCTGCCGACCCCCGCGCTCGCCGAGGGGCTGCTCTCGCCGGCGGCGCTGCGCGACAGCGGCGCGCTCGCCGTGGTCGCCCCCGGCCGCATCGAGCTCTTCACCCCCGACGGCAGCCGGCGCTGCGCCATCGAGCTGCCCCACGGCCCCCGGATCAACGCCCCGCCGGCCGTCGCCTCGGACGGCACTGTGCTCGTCACTACGGGAGAGGCGCTGCTCGCCTGGAGCGATGGCTGCGTGCCGCGCTGGCAGCGCGCGGTGGAGCCTCCGAACGGGGCGGGGCGATGAGCGGCGCGCCGGCCCCCTGCGACCCCTTCCGGCTACTGCTGCCGCCCGAACCGGAGAAGCGTCTCGAGCGTGCCCTCTTCGCGCTCTTGCTCGTCTCCTTTGCCTACTTCGGCTCGACCCCTTCGTGGAACCCCAACTCGCGCTTCGACCTGGTTCGGGCGCTCGTCGAGCAGCGCACCCTGAGCATCGACAGCTTTCACGAGAACACCGGGGACAAGTCGCTGCGCGCGGGGCGCTACTACAGCGACAAGGCACCGGGCCTCTCCTTTCTCGCCGCCCCCGTCCACCTCGCCCGCTGGGCGCCGCGCTGGCTGGCCGGCCGGGCACCGCTCCCCGGCGACGCGCTCTGGGTGCGCGGCTCGCTCTTCGTCTGCACGGTGTTCACCGTCGGGCTGCTCTCGGCGCTGGCGAGCGTCTTTCTCTTCCGGCTCGGCCGGGCGCTCGGCGCCCGCCCCGGGCGGGCCCTGCTCGTCGCCCTCGCATGGAGCCTGGCCACCCCGGCGTTCGCCTACTCGAGCCTCTTCTTCGCCCACCAGGCGGTCGCCTCGATGCTGATCATCGGCTTCGTGCTGCTCGCCCTGCGGCGCGGCGAGCGCTTCGGAGCCCGCCGGCTCGCGCTGGTCGGCGCGCTGCTCGGCTTCTCGGTGATCTCCGAGTACCCCGCGGCCTTGGCCGCGGCGGCGATCGGGGTCTATGCGCTCCTCTGCGGCCCGCGCCCGGTGGGCCTGCGCGAGCAGGCGCGGGTCGCCCTGCTGCTCGCCGCCGGGGCCTCCCTGCCGCTGCTGCTCGCGGCCGTCTACAACACCGCCGCCTTCGGCGCCCCCTGGCGCATCGGCTACTCGACCCTCGTCCCCTCGCGCTTTGCTTTGGGGATGGCCCGCGGGCTCTTCGGGGTCGAGCTGCCGCGGCTTGCCATTCTCTGGGAAATCACCTTCGGGGGCTTCCGCGGCCTCTTCCCGCTCGCGCCGGTGCTCCTGCTCGGGCTCGGCGGCGGCCTCTGGGCGGCCGCGCGCGCCCCCTGGAGGCTCGAGGCGCGGGTGGCGCTGGCGATCTTCGCCGCCTTCCTGCTGCTCAACGCCGGCTACGCGTTCTGGCACGGCGGCGCCTCGCTCGGCCCGCGCCATCTGGTGCCCGCCCTGCCCTTCCTCGCGCTCGGTCTGCTCGGCCTGCCCGCCGGCCGCGCCTGGAGCCTCGCCGCGCTCGGGCTCGGGCTGATGAGCCTCGCCAACGTCGTCGGCGGCACCGCTCTCGGCGCCGACCTGCCCGAGTGGGGCAACGCGCTGACGACCCACATCTGGCCGGCACTGCTCGCCGGGCGCATCCCATCCGAGCCGCACGCCTACAACCTCGGCCTGGTGCTCGGACTCGAGGGGACCGCCTCGCTGGCCCCGCTCTTTGCCTTCTGGGCGGCGGCCGCCGTGCCGATGCTCGCCCTGGTGCGCCGGCTGGAGCGCGAGGGGTGAGCCCGGGGGCGCCGAGCCGCGAGCGCGGCCTGCTCGCGCTGCTCGCCCTCGCCGGCCTGGTGGCGGCGACGCACGCCCAGCTACTCGGCTTCGAGTTCGTCTACGACGACCGCTGGACGGTGGTGAACAACGCCTACACCGCCCACCCGGCAAACCTCGCGGGGCTCGCCGACGGGAGCGCCTTTGCCGAAGGGGTGGTCGACGCCGAGCGGCCGGTCGCGCTCGCGACGGTCTTCCTCGACCGCGCGCTGTTCGGTCTCTCCCCGCGCGGCCACCACCTGCAGAGCCTGCTGTGGCACCTGCTCGCGACGCTGCTGCTCGGCCTGCTCGTCCTGCGCGCCTTCGGCGAGCGGCCCCTCGCGTGGCTCACCGCGGGCTTCTTCGCGATCTTGCCCGCCCATGCCGAGGCGGTGGCGGTCGTCAGCTACCGGGAGGACCTGATCGCGGCGGCCTTCAGCTTCGCGGCCCTCGCCGCCCTGCAGCGGCGCGGCTCGGCCTGGGCGGCCGCCCCGCTGCTCTTCTTCGGCTTTCTCGGCAAGGAGAGCGCGGGGGGGGCGCTGCTGATGTGGCCGCTCCTCGTCTGGATGCGCGGCGAGCCCAACCGGGCGCCGGGCGAGCGGCCCGCGTCCCTTCTCTGCGGCCTCGGCCTGCTCGCCGC
>DHSB01000242.1:0-5076 GCA_002408385.1 Myxococcales bacterium UBA5297 | reverse complement strand
CTGCTCGCCGCGGGGGTCGGGCTCGCGCTCGGGCTGCGCATGGCCTGGGCGGGCGAGATCGGCTGGGCGCCGGCGGCGTCGGTACGGGTGCCGGAGCGCGGCGGCCTGCTCGCGAGCGCCGCCGCCGCCGCGCAGGTCGCCCTCACCCAGCTTGCGCAGCTCTTCGTTCCCTTGGGCTTAGGCCCCGAGCACCCCGATCCTCCCCCGGCCTGGCCCGGCCCGCTCGTCGCGCTCGGGGCCGCGGGGCTCTTCGCCGCGCTCCTCGCCGCCCGGCGGGCCGGGGCCGAGCGGAGGGCGATCGGCGCGGCTCTCCTCGCCCTCGCCGGGCTCGCCCCGCTGCTCGCGCCCTGGCGTCTGCCCAACCTGTGGGCCGACCGCTTCCTCTACCTGCCCTCGGCCGGGGCGAGCCTGCTGCTCGCGCACCTCGTCTCCCGCCACGGGCTTGCCTCGAGGGGCCGGCAGCTCGCGACCGGTGCGCTGGTCGCCGCGCTGCTTCTCGCCCACAGCGTCGCCGAGCAGCGCTACCACGACGAGCAGGTCCTCTGGAGCCGGGCGGCGAGGATTGCCCCCGGTTCGCCGCGCACCTGGCTTGGGCTGGGGGCGGTGCGGCTGCAGAGAGGCGACCTGCAGGGGGCCGGTGAGGCCGCCGCGCGCGGGCGGCTGCTGTCGCCCGAGTCGCCCGGCCTGCTGAGGCTCGAGGCGATGATCGCCTGCCACGGGCTGCGCCGACGCGAGGCCTGGGCCCTCTTCGAGGATGCCGAGCGACAGGCCGGGCGCGACGCCGGGCAGGCGGCGCGCCCGGCCTGGAAACAGGTGCAGCGGGCGGCCTGTGCGCTCGAGCTGCGCGAGTTCGACCGGGCCCGCGAGCACGCCCGGAGAGCCCAGGCGCTCGATCGTTTTAGCGCTGACGCCCACGCGCTCGAGGGGCTCGCCCTCCAGCGGCTCGGCGACCTGCGCGGGGCGCACGCGGCGCTGCACCGGGCCCTCGCGACCGATCCGCACCGCGGCGACCTGCGCCGGTGGCTGAGCCTGCTGCACGAAGAGGCGGGCGGTCTGCTCGCCGACGCTCCTCTCGAAGCCCCCTGAGCAAGCCCGCGCTCGTCTCGGCAGCCTGCTAGCTTTTCCTTTGCCTGTCTCCTAAACTGGCCGAGCGAAAAGCAACCAGGGAGCCGAACTGCAGGCTCCAGACCCCAGGGCGAGCCTTCCACTGCGCCCGGATGGGCGGTCGAGCGTTTTGCAGTTTGGGCGGTTTCTAGCTCAACCGCCACGAGACCAAAAGGTCCGAGAGGGAGAACCTGATGAGGAGCTTCCCTTCCTATTTCGCCACGGTGTTCGGCCTGGCGCTGTTCGTCGTCGCCTTTTACACCGCCTGTTCCAACGCCGCCCCGGTCACGGCCGAGTTCACGACTTGCAAGCGCCCGGCGCGCTACCCGACGCTCGCCGACATCGAGCTGCAGCGCATCGCGCTCTGGGCCGACTACGCCAAAGAGCGCGACCTCGCCCTGACCACCGAGCAGCAGACGAAGCTCGAGCTGACCGGTGACCTCGTCGGCGAGCTCGAGCTCGACCGCCCGGTCAAGTTCCCCAACGGCAAGACCGACCTGCCGCAGGGCTGGCTGCCCGAGCTTCCGGGCGACCACCCCTGGACCGTCAACCCCGAGACCACCGAGGCGAGCTTCCCCGCTTGGCTCGAGGTGCGGGTCATCGACCCGCTGCTCTTCGACCCCGACTCGCCGACGCACCTCGCCTGGGCGCAGACCTACCTCGAGAAGACCGCGGCCCTCGAGGACGGCATGCTCACCTCCTACGTCGGCGCCGACAGCGGCTGTCCGTAGCTAGCCCCACGCCCTACCCCTTCTCCCAAACCGCCGCAGCCTCCACCGGGCTGCGGCGGTTTTGCCGTTGCGGGCCGCTCCCTCTGCCCGCCGGCCGAGCCTTGCCCCGCCGCGCCAAACGGCTGTGCTATTGAAGGCGGCACCATGGCCTCCTTCCTCCTCGGGATCGCCCTCCTGCTGCTGCTCGCGGCCCTCGGCGCGGGGCCGACGCTCGCGCTGCTGCCGGCGCGCTGGAGCCGCCACTGGCCCATCGTCGCCCCGATCGTGGGGCTCTGCCTGCTCATCGTCGCGAGCGACGCACCGGGCTACTTCCTGCCGTCGCGCACCTATGGTCCACCGCTCATCCTCTTCCTGCTCACCCTGAGCCTCGGGCTCGCCTGGCGCCTGCGCGCCCGGGCGCGCCCGCTCTGCTGGGCGGCGCTGGTGCCGGTGCTGCCGCTGCTCGCCATCGGGGTCTGGCCCATCGGGCGCGAGGGGATCCTCACCACCCTCGGGTTTCGCAACCACGACTACCTCTTCTACACGCTGGTCGAGCTGCAACTGCTCAAGTGGCCACAGAGCCTACCCGACTGGCTGCAGCGCGCGCCGGCCGAGCACTTCGCCGCGGTAGCCCGTCTGGGCGGCTGGCGTATGGGCCTGCCCTTCGTCAGCGCCAACCTCTGCGCCCTGCTGCGACTCTTGCCGCACCAGCTCGACGGCACCCTTTGGGCCGCCCTCTACGCGCTCTTCCCGGGCACGGTGGCCACCGCCCACGCGCTCATCGTCCCCCGCGCCTCGCGGCAGGCGCGCCTCGGATTGCTGCTGCTCGCCTCGCTCTCGGGCACCAGCCTGACTCTGCTGCGCATCGACGCGGCCTCGCAGCTCGCCGCGACGCTGGTGCTCCTGCTGATCTGGGGGATTGGCTGGCGGGCGCTCGGAGCACGCCCGCGTGGGATGCGCGCCCTGGCCGGGTTGCTCATCGCCGGCTTGGCCTCGCTGCTGCACGAATCGGCCCCCTTCCTGCTGCTGCTCGCGATAAACCTCGTCCTCTCCTTGCGCCTCACCCGCCGGCTCGCCTGGGGGGCGATAGGCAAGCGGCTTGCCTGGGCGGTGCTGGCCGTGGCGCTGATGCCCTTCACTCTGCTGCGCGCCCTCCAGGCCGCCCAGAACCTGAACCGCGGGGCCTTCGGGCAGTGGTTCGGCGGCGAGCTCATCTCGCTCTTCCCCTCCGCCTTCGGCATGGGCACCGGCTCGCCCGGGGTGCTCGAGGAGGTGCCGGCGGCGGTCCGCGCGCTCACCGTGGTCGGCGGCCTTGCCGGCGCCGCCTTGCTGCTGCAGAGCCACCGGCTGCGCCAACCCCAGCGGGCCCTCGTCACCAGCCTGAGCGGCGGAGTCGTGCTCCTGCTCGGGCTGCTGCCGCTGACCGGGATCACCTATTTCGGCGGCAAGCTGGCGATGACCTTCCACCCCTTCGCCCTCGTCGGCGCCGCCGCGGTCGCCGACCGGCTCGGGCCCGGCCACCGGGGCGTGACCCGCGCGCTGGTCGGCCTCTTGCTGGCCGGCAACCTCGCTTGGATCACCGCCTTTGCCCTACAGCGCGAGAGGCCCGACTTCGGCATCAAGGCCGAGCACCTGCGGCTACTCGAGGCGCTGCGCCACCACCCCGGCCCGGTCTTCCTCACCGGCAACCTCGAGTCGCCCACCCCCGACCCCGAACATGTCGCCGGCTACCTGCTCGCGCTGCTCGAACGGCCCGCTTCGCACCGCTTCCACAAGTGGAGCTATTTTCAGAGCGTCCGGTTCGAGCCTCGCGCCCCCGCCCTCGACGGTCGCCCCGAGCTCGCCCTGGTCTGGAAGCCCGGCGCCTTCGCCGAGGAGCTGGTGCGCGGCAAGCGGGTCTTCGAGACCGAGAGCTTCGCCCTCTACGACCTGTCGAGGCACGGCTCCCATGTCGTCAGCGCTGCCTTCGAGCAGGGGTGGCACGAGCTCGAGCGCGAGCCGGGCTCGGGGCGTACCTACCGCTGGGCCGCGCAGGAGGCGAAGCTGCGCCTCGACTGGGTCCCGCCCGGCCTCTGCCTCGGGCTCGACGTGCGGCCCCCCCCGGGCAGCGGGGCCACCGGTGTGCTCGCCACGACCGGCCCACTGCTCCGGCGCTACGAGATCGGCAGCGGGTGGACGCGGCTCAAGCTGCCGCTCGAGGGCGAGAGCCCCGAGCTGCTCCTCGCCCCGCTCTCGCCCCCACGCCCGGTGCCGAACGACACCCGCAGACTCGCTTTCGCAGTCTCGCGGCTCGAGCTCGAGCCCTGCGTGCCGCCACCGGTCTCGGAGCTGCCGTCCCGGCTGGTCTTCGAGGAGGGATGGTACGGCCCCGAGTCCGAGCCCGAGCGCGAGTTTCGCTGGAGCCGCGACGGGGCGCGGCTGCGGGTCCGGGACACGGCGGCCGGCAGTTGCCTCGACTTCGAGGCGCGCACCGGCCCGACCTGCCCGGCCACCGAGATCGTGGCGATTGCCAACGGCCGGGAGAGCCGCCACCGGGTGGGCCCGGACTGGGCCGGGGTGTCGCTGCCGCTCGAGGAGGGCGAGGTGCTCCTCAGCCTGCGCCCGAACCGGCCCCCCGAGGCCCCGGCCCCCGACGGACGCCCGCTCGCCATCGCCCTGGGAAACCCGCGGGTCGTCCCCTGCGGCCTGCGGCGATCGCGATGAGCGCGCCTCTGCTGCTGGTCGCCCCGAACTTCCCCTCCCCGGGCACCGCCCGCGACGGCCAGGCGATCTACACGCTCGAGGCCGCCCGCGCGCTGCAGCGGCTGTGCGGAGCCCGCATCCTCGTCGCCGCGATGCGGCTCGGCGATCAGGCGCCGCACGAGGAGGCCGAGGGGATGGAGATTCGCCGCGCCGAGCCCGCCACGCCGGTCGGCGGAGTCTTCGAGCTCTATGCTCCCGAACGCTTCCCCGTCCTGCTCGAGCCGCTCTCCCGGCTCGCCGCACAGATGGCGCGCACCGCCGCCCCTTGGGCCTGCTGGTGCCATGGCTACGAGACCGCCCCCGCGCTCGAGGCCGCCGGCCGCGCCGGGGTCCCCGGGGTCGGGGTGGTGCACTACTCGGTCGCCCAGGAGACGGTCCACGACCTCGGCTGCGCCGACGACCCGAGCCGGCGCCGGGCGGTGGGGGCTTGGCTGCCGCTTGCTCTGTCGCGGGCAAGCCCGCGGCGGCTACGCGTCCCGCTCGTGCGCGTGGCCGGGCGTGCCGGCCGGCTGGCCCGCCC
>DHSB01000009.1:49751-50729 GCA_002408385.1 Myxococcales bacterium UBA5297 | reverse complement strand
GCCTGCTCGCCTGCCGGCGCCTGCGTGCGCTCGCCCGCGCCACGGGGCCGCCGGTCGCGCGGCTCGCGTCCCTCGTGCCTCTCCCGGGCGTCGCGCCGAGACTCGCGCTCCTCGCGCCCCCGCTCGCGGCTGCGCCGGAAGAACTCCTCCTCCAGGTCGAAGACCTCGACGGTGGTGGCCGAGCAGCCGATCCGCTTCTCGAGGAAGGCCTCGGCGAGCGCGTCGCCGCACAGCAGCACGACGAGCGGCTGGCTGGCGGCCGACTCGTTTCGCGCCTCGCGCGTCGCCTCGGCCGCGCTCACCAGGATGCCCATGTGCGCGCCGTGCTGCCCGACGCTGCGGCGCAGCTCGCAGACCTCGTCGCGCCCAATCTCCGAGCCCCCGCGCACCAGACGCAGCGCATAGCGCAGCTCGGTGAGCCCCTCGCGCCTTCGGGCGATGAGCAGCGGGCCCTCGCGGCTGCGGCGGGCGACCTTGACGTCGACGTACCCCTGCAGCGCGAGCAGCGTCTCGACCGCCTTGTCGAGCGCCGAGGCGTCCAGCTCCGAGAGCCGCCGGCGCAACTGGCGCGTCACCTGGCGGCGGTGCTCGAGCGCCTGGGCGACCAGCTTGGCCGCACCGGGCCCGGGCTCCTCGCGGCGCAGCGGCATGCCCATCGCGAAGGCGACCGCGGCCTCGAGCTCGGCGGCCTCGGCGGGCGCGGCGCGCAGCGCCACCTCCCCGCTCGCCAGCAGGTCGAACAGCGGGCGCCGGCCCGAGTCGGAGCGGCGGCGGTTGTCCTCGCGCAGCGCATTGAGCAGCGCCTCGGCGCCGAGGTCCTCGCTGACCAGCTCGCGTTCGCGGGCCGCGGCGGCGAGATCGACCGGGGTGAGCGGATGGCCCACGGCGGTGAGCACCTCGACGGCGACCTCGGAGAGCGGCGGCAGCTTGCGCCGGCGCCTGCGCTCCTCGTCCTCCTCGCGCCAGCCGCGGGTCCGC
>DHSB01000009.1:43156-49600 GCA_002408385.1 Myxococcales bacterium UBA5297 | reverse complement strand
GCGATGCGCACCTTGGCCGCCGAGGCGACCGGATGGCGCTCGCGGCCGCGCAGCGGCGGGCCCTCGAGCTTTTCCCTGCTCTCCTCGACGACCGGCTCGTAGGCGCTCGGGTCCTCGGCCAAGCCCCAGTCGGCAAGCGCGAAGGTCTGGGGCGCGGTGGCGACCACCCTGCGGTCGGTCCTGCGCCTCGCCATCGCGAGAAGACGGCTCTGCATCACCTCTTCCGGCGACTTTCCGACGTGTGAGAGCAGGCTGTCCTTGAGAGCGAACTCCGTTATTGCGTTGACGTGCAGCGGCTTGCCCTCGCGTGCGAGGACGCTGAGGGCTGCTTCGTAGAATGTCATCCGAAATCTCTTGGGCCTTGGATGCCCGGCGGTGTGCAGGGCGATCGCTCAAGGGCTGCTCGAGGCCACCTTCGTGTCGGTGGGCGGCCCGCTCCTTCGCGCCTCGAAGCCCCATGGCGGAAACGTTTGCGTCGCGCAATTTCCGCCGGATATCTGCTCGCTTGGCCGGCCCCGGGCCGGTCCGCGCAGAGCGAGCGGCATGGTAGGAAGGCACCCGACAGAAGTCAATCGCCGACAAAATCGCGAGCGGCCGGGAAATCGCGGCGCTCTCCGGGCTGGCCTAAGATGCGGGCCGGGCCCCGAAGCCCCCACGTATGGTTCGAATCCTCCCAGGCGATAGCTGGAAGCTCAACCCGAGCTACCTTGCGAGCCTCAAGCAGCTCGACGAGCGCGCCGCGCGCCGGTTGGGCCCGGTGGCCATCCTCGATGTCCTCGGCATCGAGGTCGACGGGGTCAACCTCGCCCAGGGGCTGCGCGAGGCGGCCATCTTCCAGGTCGTCGAGGGGCTCGCCGCGCTCGTGCTGCGCCTCTACGAAGAGCCCGAGGGGCGAGGCCAGGTGCCGCTCGACGAGGGTCGCACCGAGCTCGTCCTCGGCCGGCGGGGCGCGAGCGCGGCGCTCTGCGTCGTCTGCCTGTCGCGCCCTGCGCGCCTGCTCGCGGGCGAGCTCGAGGTCGACCTCGCCCGGCTCGCCCTCGCGACCGCCTCGTGCGCGCACGCGCTGCTCGCCGACCTGACCAGCATCAACCCCGCGCTGTGCGCCGCCCCCTTCGCGCGCAGGCTCGCCCGCCTGTGCGCCGCCTTGCGCAAGGCCGCCAGGCTCGAGGTAGGGGGCGGGGGAAGGCCCACCGAGACGCGCCTGGGCAGCGAGCCGCGCCGCCTGGAGGAGGGCGTGCTGGCCCTCGCGTTCAGGCTGCGCGACAGCGCCGGGCGCATCGATGGCTACCGCGAGGGCGCCGATCTCTACTCGCTGCTCAGCCCGGGCGAGCTGTCGCTCAGGGATGCTGCCGGCCGCGAGCTCGCGCTCGGGTCCGCAGCGCCCTTCCTGCTGCTGAGCGAGGCCCCGCGCGCCGCCGCCGAGCTTATCGAAGCCGCCGAGACGCACGAGGCGACCTGGGAGTTGTCGCTCGGGGGCCAGCCCTGCGGGCGCATCGACCTGAAGGCCGAAACCCTGCGGGTGCGCGAGCGCGAGCTTCGCTGCGGCCCGCACGCGCTCGCGCGCGCCCTGCTCGAGGGCGCGCTCGACTTCGCGGCGGCGCTCGTCGCCCGCAACCCCGCCCAGGCCCGCAACGCCTACCTCTCGAGCCTGAGCGAGGAGGCGAGCGACAGGCTTGCCCACCTGCGCGACCTCGAGGGCGGCGACCTGTACGACAACCGCTCCAAGCCCCTGCCCGCCCCCGCGCGCGCGACGCCCGAAGAGCCGCTCGGCGCCGGCAAGCTCAAGCGCCTGCGCTTCCGGCCTTTGTGGACCGGCGCCGATACCGGCGAGCGCGCCCTGGTGGCCCGCCAGCTCCGGGGCGTCCTGCTCACCGTCGGCCGCCGCCGCGCCACCTGGCTCGACTCGAAGACAGGCAGGCTGCTCGCTCGCCACACCGGCGAGAGAATCGAGCCGTGGGACGACGGCGCGCTGGTCGCCGACCGCTCGCGACTGACGCGCTTCTCGGCTCGCGGCCGCCCGGCCTTTTTCCGCGAGCAGCCCGGGCACGATCAGCCCGCGCTGACCCGCTCCTCCGGCCGCTTCTTGGCCGGCCCGATGCGCCAGGCGGCGATGCTCTGCGTCTTCGACGGCTGCCTCGTCGCCGCGCTCTACGCGGCCACCGGGCGCACGGCCTGGCAGTTCCGGGTCCCGCAGGCCTCTCGCCTCGCCACGGGCGCGGCGGCCGACCGCGCGTTCGTCGCCGCGAACAACGGCTTCCTCTACGCCCTCGAGGTCGAGGCGGGCCAGGTCGTCTTCCGCGTGCGCTCGGGCTGCGCCTTCGAGGGACCGCTGACCGTCGGCTCGCGCATCGTCGCGAGCCTGGGGCGCAACGACGGCGCGCTCTGGCTCACGGCCATCGACGCGCTCTCGGGCCGCTCGCACGTCGCGCGGCCGGTGCAGATGCAGAAGGCAGGCGCCCCCGTGCTCCTGCGCAGGCAGATCCTCGTCGGCGGCACGAGCGAAGGGGTCTCGACGGTCGCCGGCTTCACGGCCGGCGGCCGGGAGCTGTTTCGCACCTCGCTCGAGGTGCACGGCGGAGTCCCGGCGCTCGTCGTCTACCAGAACCGCATCTACTGCACCCTTCGCGACGGCAGCGTCACCTGCCTCGATTCGAGCGGGAAGCGCGTCTGGACCGCCCCGCCCTCGGGCATCGAGCTCGACCACGCGCTGCCGGCGGTCATCCGCCGCCACGTGCTCATCGCGCCCGGCGACCCGATCCGCGCCCTCGACCCGGCCGACGGCAGCGTGCTCTGCGAGTTGCCCCCGACGCAGGGGCTCTCGGCCATGGCGGTCAGCCGCGGGCTCGATGTCTTCGCGATCGACGACGACGGGGTCGCCGGGTGCTTCCGGCTGGCGACGCACCTATCGGTCGTCTGAAGGCGAGCGCGCCGCCCCCTCGGCCACCCTGAGCCTAGCTCGCCGCCCGCATCAGCCGGGTGGGAGCGAAGTCGAAGGGCCTCTCGACCCCGGCCTCGCACGCTCGGCCTCTCGAGGCGCCCGGACGCCCGCGACCTGATGGCGGAGCTGGAGCTCCGCCGGTCCATCCCTACTTCTCCCGCCGCTCCGTCCCTACTTCTCCCGCGGCTCCGTCCCTACTCTTCCGCCCCCTCCTCCTTGAGGATCTGCTCCTCGGCGCCCTCCCAGGCCATGCCCGGTGGCAGCTTGAGCTCCTCGGGGACAGGGTCGAGCTTCCAGGTGAACCTGCCGACGATCTCCTCGCCGCTTATCACCGAGCGGGTCGCGATCTCGAACGAGAGCTCGGCCTTGGTGACCACGCTCGGAACCCTGGGCAGCTCGTAGTAGCCGATGACGACCCCTGGCGGGAACTCGTCGATGAAGCGCTCGGGGTAGTCGAGCTTGAACGGGTCGCCGCTGGCGCGCATCTCGCGGGCCGGCTTGCCCTCGGCGTCAAAGCCCTTGAAGACCAGCTCGTGGAACGAGGCGTTCACGTTCATCTTCATGATCCGCCCGCCGCCGGAGGAGGACTCGACGTTCCACTTGCGCTGCGTGCCCAGCAGCGTGAACTGCAGCCGCACCCGCGGCTCGCGGGCGTCGGGGATGGGGCGCATCTCGTAGATGTCGAAGCGCAGGCCGTTGTCGAGGCCAGTGAAGACCGGGAGGTACTTGCCGGCTTGCATCGTGTCCCAGTAGCTCTTCACGAGCTCGTAGCGCTCCTCGTACTGGGCAAACTCCTGCTCTTTGATCTTGCGCTTGGTCTTGCGCTCGATGAGCTCGTCGAGGAACCGCTCGTAGTTCTTGAGCCCGGGATACTTGTTGTAGTGGCCGGTCAGCTCGTCGAAGTACCACTTCCACAGCGCGCGCTGCTCCTCCTGGTAGCGCTCCTGGCCCGGCATCAGCCGCGCGAACGGGGCGCGCTCGAGGAACTCCTTGCGAATGCGCTCGAGGCCCAGCTTGTGGTCGTATTCGCTCGTCTTCGACTGGTACTTGCTCACGCCAAAGCCCGCAGCTCCGAGCAGGACGGCGAGCACGATCACGAGCTTGATGACCGGGTTGTTCATGGGATGCCTCGGCTCACGGGTGACGGCGCGGCGACGCGCTTCGGCGGGGAAATATCGCCCATGGCCCCTGGGCACGCAAACAACGTGCAGGTCTGCGGGGCCTTGGGCGCGTGTGCTAGGGTGCGCGCGCTCCTATGGCGCACCTCGCTGACACCGTTACCCTGTCCGAACCCTTCGAGCTCGAAGGCCAGGCGCCCCTCTTCGACCTGCGAATCGCCTATCGGGCCTGGGGCGAGCCGCGCGCCGACAACGCCCTCGTGCTGCTCCACGGCCTGTCGAGCTCTCACGACGCGCTCGGCGAGCGCGCGGGCAGCGGCTACTCGCCGCATGGCTGGGCACGCGCTCTCTTTGGTCCCGGAGCCCCGCTCGAGCAGCCGGGCGCCTGGCTGGTCTGCCCCAACCTGCTCGCGAGCCCCTTCGGCTCGACGCGGCCGGCAGACGGCTTGCCGGCCGTCACCATCACCGACCAGGCGCGCGCGGTCCGGGCGCTCTTGCGCTCGCTCGGGGTGGAGCGGGCCCGCGCCGTCATCGGCTTCTCGCTGGGCGGCACGGTCGCGCTGCGCTTCGCCGCGCTCTTTCCCGACGAGGTCGAGGCCGTCGCCACCATCCAGGGTCCGATGCGCCTGCCGGCAGCGGCATGCGAGCGGCTCGATCTCCAGGCCAGGCGCCTGCTCGCCGATCCGCAGCTACGCCCCGGCGACGAAGCGGCGTCACGGCGGGCGCTCGCGCGCGCGCGCATCGAGGCGCTGCGCGCCCTCTATCCCCGCGACTGGCTCACCGAGGAGCGAAATCGCTTCGCCGCCGAGCGCCTGCTCGGCGCCGAGGCCGAGGAGTTCGCCCGCGTCTTCGACCCCTACTGCTACCTCGCGCTGCTGCGCTGCTTCGCCGGCGCCGACGCTTCGGGCGGGCTCGACTGGCTGGAGGCGCGCTCGCTGGTCGTCGCCTGCGCCTCCGACGAGCTCGCCACGCCCGAGTCGATGCTCGACACCTTCAACGCCCTGTGCGCGTCCGGCGCGGGCGCGCGCTACTTCGAGCTCCAGGGCGAGGCGGGCCACCGGGCGGCGTTCCTCGAACCCGAGGCGCTCGTGCCGGCGTTGAGGGAGCTGCTGGCAGGCTGACGCAGGGGCGAGGGCCTTTTTCAAGGTGGACCGGGGAGAGCCGGCTCCGGCACGCGGCCGCACGACGACGAAGCTGCCTCGTCATCCTCCCTTCCGTTCGGGAGCTCCGCTGCCTCGCCCGATCGCAGCCGACTGGATGGATGGAGGGCCGAGCGCCGGCTTCGTTCAAGGCGGCGCTCCTTGCAGCGTTGGTCGCTCTCGGCGCGAGCAGCGCCCGAAAATGGACCGCCCCCGGCCGCGGGGGGCGCGGCGGGGGCGGCCAAATCAGGACTCGCTGCTTCGGGAGCTACTCCTCCTCCTCCTTCTTCTTCTGCTGCTGCCGGCGGGTCGCGAAGACCTTGGCGAGCGGCTGGACGATCTCGCGAACGGTCGCGTCGTTCCGCGCGACCGCCTTGGCGACGCCGTAGACGGTCAGCGACGGGACCCAGGCCTCGGCGGTCCAGGTCAGGCGGCTGTCGGCGAGCCGCTGCGAGAGCGCCGCGGCGCGCTCGGCCAGCGGGGTGATCGCCGCGACGTTGTCGAGGTCCTCGACGATCGCGGCAGGGTCGCAGTCGGCGACCTGGGCGATCTTCGGGAACCGGAGCACCGCGCGCGCAACCGCACGCCCGGCCTCGTCGAAGCCCTCGCGGGCCTTGGGCATCTCCTGACGCTCCGCGTCCTTCAGGAGCAACAGGTACGGCGCGAGCAGAGCCTCGAGCTGCTCGAACAGCGCGCTCCCCTGCTCGACCGCCTGCTTCAACTCGGCGGAGTTGATACGGGTCGGATTCATTGCACCTCCTCGTGATTGTGAGTTCGTCCCCCCGCGGCCGACTCCCCCTCCACATCGTTGACGGGAGCCTTGCGCGGTGAAACGGAGGCTAGCACGGGCTGATGAGGATTTGCATCTGTTGGCCAGATGACACTGCGGGCTCGCTGGGACCGCCACCCTCTTCGCCGGCCGTGCCGCGTTCTTCACCGGTTCCGGAGCACGCACAGGGGCGGTGCGTCGCCGCGTTGCGCGTCGGCGTGGCCTCCCTTCCCGGGCGCGAGGCGGCGGGCGCGTGCCTTCGTCCGATGGTTCCGGGAACCGGGTGCGAGACAGGCTCCAGCCGCCCGGCCAATCTTCCTCAGCCATCGACCGCGTTCGAGGTTGGGGCGGCGAGGCTGAACCCGGATTCGGTACCCTGCCTATCGACCTCGTGGTCGGCGAGCGCGACGTCGGGATCGACACGGCGAGGTCGAGATCGATGGGGTCGAAGTCGGAATCGATCGGATCGATCTCGAGATC
>DHSB01000009.1:21801-42960 GCA_002408385.1 Myxococcales bacterium UBA5297 | reverse complement strand
GATCTCGAGATCGATCCGATCGAAGCAGAGATCGACCTGGTCGATCCCGAGATCGCCGCGGAGCACTCCGACATCCCGTTTGGAGTGTTCGACCGCTCCTCGGGACCAATAGAACACCCCAAATGGGGTGTTTTTCGTCGCTCCCGAATCGGTCGGACAGGCCAAATGAGATCTGCCGCGCCCTCGCCGAGACCGTCGCGATCGCCCGCGCGCGCCAATTCCCGGCACTTCCCGACCCCGTACGCTGAGATTGCGCCTCCTTCTTTGTGCGCCTCGGCGGCCGACGCGAGGACGCCGATCTCGCGCACGAAGACTGGAATCGTCCAGCCCGGTTGAAACGCGGCGGCCGGCCGGGAGGCGCTCTCACGCCCTGCCCTGGCGCCGCTTCCATCGCCCCAAGAGTCAAATGCTAGACTCTCCCCCTTTTCCACCCTTTAGGGAGGCGACCGGTGCAGCACGAGATCACGGCGGTCGAGGCCTTCTATCGCGCCTCGCTGGCAGGGCTGCGCGCGCTCGAGGCCGCAGGCGGCCGGGCCCGGTATTTCGGCGAGGAGGCCGACGCGCGTTGGAAGGCCTTCCAAGGCGAGCTGCGCGAGGCCGACCGCCTCGACCTGCTGCTGCGCGACGCGGCCGTCTCCCATCCGGCGGCCTTCGCGCCCCGCGTCGTCTTCCCCATCCCCGGGCTGGCCGACGACGAGCCCTTCGGCCCCGACTGGCCTTCGCTCTCCGGCCCGCGCGCGGTCGCCCTCTGGCGCGAGCCGCCGCCGAAGTCCCCGACCCTCGAGCCCGTCCTCGCCGCCGTCGCCGAGATCTGGTCGCTGCGCCCCGAGCCACCTGCCGCCGGCGCGCTCGACTCGATCGGCCCGGCGACCCGCATCCTCGCGGCCGGCGCCGGGGCGATCCTCGGCCTGGCCCGCCACTTCGAGGGCCGCCGCGATCTCGATCTCGCCAGCCAGGTGCTGCTCATCTCCGATCTCCCCGGCGAGCGTCAGCTCTTTGGCCTCGCCGCGGCGCTGCTCGGCAGCGCGGGCAAGGTCCAACTCGCGCCGACCTCCGTCGACCTCGCCGCGCTGCAGGCCGCCGGCCTTCGCGGCAACGCCCTGCTCGCCGCCGACCCCGGCTCTCGTGGCGGCGAGGTCGCGGCCGCCTTGCTCGAATCGCTGAGGGCGTAGATGCCGCTCTCCAAGAACCGCGTCCTCGCCGAAGGCAAAACGCTCCATCCCTGGGAGCGCGAGGCCATCGGCTTTCTCAAGCAGGCCCTGCCCGACGGCGAGCCGTATCGGCTCTGGGCGCTCGTCGAGTTGGTCGATGCCTCCGGGCGCCGCCACGAAATCGATGCCCTCGTGCTCGGCTTCCACGCGCTCTACCTCATCGAGATCAAGAGCCACCCGGGCCGGGTGAGCGGCAACGCGGTCGACTGGACCTTCGAATTCCCCGACGGCGGCCGCTCCACGCGCGAGAACCCGCTTCGCCTCACCTCCCACAAGGCCCGCGTGCTCGCCAGCCTGCTCGAGCGCAAGCTCGGCCCGACTCGCCCCTGGGTCGAGCCGCTCGTCTTCCTCTCGGATCCCGGAATCGCGGTCGACCTGCGCGAGCAGGCCGCGTCCGGCGTGGTGACGCGCGCGACGCTGGCCCGCGCCCTCACGCACGGCGAGGTCCCCGGCGCCGACAGCCGGCTGGGCTCGAAGGTGATCAACAAGCCGCAGGCTCAGAAGGTCGCCGCCGCTCTCAAGGAGCTCGGCCTCGCCGCGAGCAAGGCCGCCTTGCGCATCGGCGAGCTCGTCCTCAGCGAGGTGCTCGAGGACGGCCCCGGCTATCAGGACTGGGAGGCGCGGCACGAGCGGATGGGCGAGATGCGCCGCCGCGTGCGCAGCTACCTCGTGCCGCAGTCCCCGACGCAAGAGCGGCGCGACCAGCTCCGGCGCGCCGCCGAGCGCGAGGCCCGGCTGCTCACCGTCCTCGGCGACCACCGCTCCATCCTGCGCGTCGCCGACTACGTGCCCGAGGGCCCGACCGGCGGCCCCTGCGTCGTCTTCGACCACCTCGCCGACTCCGAGACGCTCGACGCCTTCATCCGCCGCAACCACGCCTCGCTCTCGTTCACCCACCGCATCCGCATCCTCGAACAGCTCGGCGACGCGCTCGACTACTGCCACCGCAAGCAGGTCGTCCACCGCGGCCTGAACCCGGGCGCGGTGCTCGTGCGCCGCGGCCCGGACGGCGAGCCCGAGATCCGCCTCTTCAACTTCCAGCTCGCCGCGCACCAGGACGGCAGCCAGGGCACCGCCCACCTCTCGGCCTTCTCGCCCGATCCGATGGCCGTCTACCGCGCGCCCGAGCTCATCGAGGACCCGTCCAAGGCCAACGCCGCGAGCGACCTCTTCTCGCTCGGCGCGGTCGCCTACTACGTCCTCACCGGCCGCCACCCGGGCACGAACCTGCCCGAGCGCCACCTGCTCCTGCTCGACGGCCATCTCTCCATCGCCGCGGCGAGCGACGCGCTCGCGCCGTCGGGCAGCCCGGAAGAAGGCCATTCGAGCCTCGACCAGGTCGTGGCCATGGCGACCGAGGTCAACCCCATCGAGCGGGCCGACAACGCGCTCGAGTGGGTCAACCTGCTGCTCGAAGCGGCCACCGCGCCGCGGGCCGCAGAGCAGGCGCCGACCGATCCGCTCGAGGCCCGGCCCGGCGAGACCGTCGGCGAGGGCTACCTCGTCGTGAAGCGGCTGGGCACCGGCTCGACCTCGCGCGTGCTCCAGGTCTCGCGCGACTCGTCGGACTACGCGCTGAAGATTGCGCTGAGCGAGGAGCACGCCGAGCGGCTGCGGGCCGAGGCCGACGTGCTCGAGAGGCTTGAGAGCGATCGCATCGTGCGGCTCAAGGAGCGGCTGCGCATCGGCGGGCGCACCTGCCTGCTGCTCGGCTACGCGGGCGAGAGCCTCGCCGACGTGCTCGCGCGCCAGGGCCCGGTCAGCCTCGACTACGCTCGCCGCTGGGGCGAGGACCTGCTGCTCGCGCTCGGCGCGCTCGAGGAGCACGGGATAGCCCACCGCGACCTCAAGCCCGCGAACCTCGGCGTGCTGCCCGGCGCCGCGAAGAAGGCGCGGCACCTGCTGCTCTTCGACTTCTCGCTCTCGGGCCTGGATCCGCGCGCGGTCGAGGCCGGCACGCCGGCCTACCGCGACCCGTTCCTCGCCGCCCGCGGCGGCTGGGACGAGGCGGCGGATCGCTACGCGGCCGCGGTCACGCTGCACGAGCTGCTCACCGGCGTGCGCCCGCGCTACGGGACCGGCGAGACCGCGGCCATCGCCACCGACGAAGAGGTCACCGTCGAGTCCGAGCGCTTCGACGCCTCGGTGCGCGACCGGCTGACGGCCTTCTTCAAGAAGGCGCTCGCGCGCGAGGTCCACTCCCGGCACGCGAACGCGGAGCAGATGCGTCACGAATGGCTTTCGTGCTTCAAGTCTCCCGAGGCAGCCACCCGCGTCGACAAGGCGCTCGACCACCATCGAAAAGAGGTCGGAGTCCTCTGGTCACAGCGGGCAGACATTCCGCGAGAAAGCGAGCTCGTCGAGTTCGCTGCTCGGCGCGTCTGCGAAATCCGACTCGAGACCCTCGAAGTCGTCCAGGTTCAGGAGCTGTTTGCTCTTCCAAACGAGAGGTACCTCGTCTACACGAGCGCCAACCATCACGGCGACTGGCTCGATGCCTGGCTCGACGGAATTCCTCCGGAGGGTTCCCCTCTTGGCCTTGCCGAGCTTCAAGAGCGCTACCCGAAGCTGGCAACGGCCGCAGGCCTGAGGCGGGTACGAAAGCTCCGTTTCGATTCGGTTGACGCGCAGGTGGACCCCGAAGAGGAAGAGCCGCCCCTGGACACGCCGGCGCCGTTGGCATGCCTCCCCGCGGACACTTCCATTGAAGCCCTGCCCCTGAGCGCCCGCGCCAAGAACGCGCTCGATCGCTCGGGCGTCATCACCTTCGGCGAGCTCTTGCAGCTTCCCCAGAACCAGCTCTCGGGCATCCGCGGCGTCGGGCGTGACACCGCCAAGGAGATCCTCGGCTTCGTCACCCGCTACCGCGCGGCCTGGCCTGACGCTTCGACCGGCTCGGCGGCCCCGTTCTGCCCCGGCTTCAAGGGCGCCGACGGCCGCGTCTCGGCGCTGCTCGACCTGCCGCCGGAGGCCGCGGCGACGCTCGAGGACGCGGGCCTGGGGCGCATCTCCCTCGTCGCCGCCGCACCTCGCGGGCGCGTCGAGCGCGTCCTCGCGCGCCACCCGGGCGCCGCCGACAAGCTCTCGGGCATCCTCCAGGCCGAGTCCCGCAGCGCGGCCGAAGGCGACCCGGGCACCATCGAGGCCTGGATAGAGGCGCTGCTCGCACCCGCGCGCCGCAAGAACGACCGGCGAGCCCAGCACGTGCGCCTCGCCTTCGGCCTCGAGACCCTCGAGGGCGCCCAGCGCGGCGACATCCCCTCGGTCGCCGCCGCGCTCGGCGTCACCCCGCAGGCCATCTACATCTCGCTCGGCAGGGCGCGCGAGCGCTGGGCAGAGCACGCCTTCCTCGGCACGCTGCGCGAGGCGGTCGGCGCCGCGCTCGCCTCGCTCGGCGACCTCGGGCGCCTCGACCGTGTCGCCTCGGCGCTGCCGGCCTTCCTGCCGCACGCCGCCGGGCAGGCGGCCGACGAGGGCGCGCCGATACGCGCCGCGGCCCTGGTCCGAGTCGTCGGCGAGGTCTCGGACGAGCTGGTGATGGAGCGCATCCGAGCCGAGCACTGGCTGGCCGCGAGCAGCGAGCACCTCGCGGCGGCGCGCAGGCTGGGCAGCGCGGCCGACGAGCTGGCCGACCGCGATCCCCTGCCCTCTTCCGACGAGGTCCAGCGCGCGCTCAGCGCCTTCGTGCAGGGAACGCCGCTCGCGGCGCTACCAGCCGACAGGCTGGTGAGCATCGCGGCCAACGCGAGCGCCGGCGCGGCCCGCAGCGCGCGGCTCGAGCTCTATCCGCGCGGCCTGTCGCCCGAGCGCGCGGTGCGCCTGTGCGCGGCTGCGCTCGGGTCGGCAGCGACGGTCACCCGCGAGGAGATCGCCGCGATCGTGCGGGCGCGCTACCCGGAGGCCGCGCCGCTGCCGTCGGGGCCGCGACTCGACGAGCTCGTCCAGGAGCTCACGCTCACCTGGAACGAGGCGCGCGGCCGCTACGAGCGGCCGGCGGCCGAGGGCATACCGACCGCCACCATTGCGCTGGCGGGCCGCAAGTCGACCACCCACACCAGCCACCGGCCCAAGCACGATCCGCTCGGCCAGGAGGCCGAGGCGTTCGAGCAGAAGCTTCGGCTCGCGCTCGAGAAGCGGTACCTGCGCGTCCTCGAGGTCAACGCGGCCTACACCCTCCCCGCGACCCGGCAGCTCGCCGCGCGGCTCAAGGTCGCGCCGCGCTCGATAGACCAGGAGCTGCTCGCCACGGCCCGCGAGGTGATGCGCGAGAACGAGGTCGAGCCCGAGGCGGTCTTCGCCGCCGACCGCGAAGGTCCCGGCGGCGCAGCCTGGCCGGTGCTGCTGATGATGATGGAGAAGGCCGCGAGCCGACTCGCGGAGAGGCTGCTCTCGTCGGCGCAGCCGCTGATCCTCACCGAGCCGGGCCTGCTCGCCCGCTACCAGCTCTCGGGCTTCGTGGACCGGCTCGTCGAGGCTTCGCAGGACGACGCGGCGCCGACCATCTTCTTCGTCGTGCCGGCGCTCGAGGAGACGGGGCCGGCGCCCATCCACGCCGTCACCGGGAACCTGTCCATCCAGACGACCTCGCCGGCCCAGCGCGTACGCGTGCCCGCGTCGTGGATCGAGAACAAGCATCGAGGAGGCCTCGCGTGAGCCCGCGCGGAACGAAGAAGAAGGCCAAGCAGCGCGACCTCACCGCCGAGCTGTCGGGCCTGCTGTCGAAGACCCTGCTGCCGGACCTGCGCGAGCGGGCGAAGCTGCCCAGCGTCGAGGCGGCGTTGCGCACCCGGTTCGACCACGAGAAGGCGAGCGCGCGCACCGCCGAGAAGCTCGACGAGTGGATCGCGCGCACGCTCGAGCAGGTCGGCGCGGCGTGGATCCTGTCGTGCGTCTTCGTGCGCACGCTCGAGGATCGCGGGCTGCTCGACCAGCGCCGCATCGCCGGGCCGGGCTCGGGCGACTCGTTGCAGCTCTTCTTCGAGCTGTCGCCGTCGCTGACCGAGCGCGACTACCTGCTGACCGTCTTCCGCGAGGTCGCCAAGCTGCCCGGGGCCGAGGACCTGCTCGGGCCGCGGCACAACCTGGCCTGGCGGATGGGCCCGTCGGCCGAGGCGGCGCGGGCGCTGCTCGACTTCTTCCGCGAGACGAAGGACGACGGGTCGCTGCAGTGGACCTTCGAGGCGCCGGAGGGCGAGAACGTCGCCGGCAGCAACACGCGGTTCCTCGGCGACCTCTACCAGGACCTCTCCGAGTCGGTGCGGCAGCGGTACGCGCTGCTCCAGACCCCGCACTTCGTCGAGAGCTTCATCCTCGACCTGACCCTCGAGCCGGCGATCAAGGAGTTTGGGCTGGAGGAGCTGCGGCTCATCGACCCGACCTGCGGCTCGGGGCACTTCCTGCTCGGCGCCTTCGACCGGCTCTTCGAGCATCGAATGCGGGCCAGGCCCGGGCTCGAGCCGCGCGAGCACGCGCTGGCGGCGCTGCGGCAGGTTTACGGCGTCGACCTCAATCCGTACGCGGTGGCGATAGCGCGGTTCCGACTGACGCTCGCGTTCCTGGAGAAGTCGGGCATCGGCAAGCTGCGCGAGGCAGGGCGCATCGACACGAACCTCGTCGTCGCCGACTCGCTGCTGCACGGCGCACGCGGGGTGACGAAGCAGCTCTCCGACATGGCGAGCGACAAGGCGAGCTGGGAGGACGAGCTCTTCGCGCTCGATGACGAGGCCGCGGCGAGGCGGGTGCTCGGGCAGGGGTATCAGGTAGTGGTGGGCAACCCGCCGTACATCACCTGCAAGGATGCGGCGCTGAGGGAGAAGTACCGGAAGCTCTATCCACAGAGCGCCGCGGGCAAATACGCGCTCGCCGCTCCTTTCACGGAGTGCTTCTTCGATCTCGGCCTGCAGGGGTCGGGATACGTGGGCTTGATCAACGCCAACAGCTTCATGAAGCGGGAGTTCGGCAAGAAGCTGATCGAGTTGGTGCTCGCGCACCGCGATCTCACGCACGTCATTGATACGGCAGGGGCGTTCATTCCCGGGCATGGCACGCCGACCGTCATTCTGGTTGGCAGGAATAGGAAGCCCGAGAAGAAGACCGTGCGCGCGGCGCTTGGACGGCGTGGGGAGCCGGAAACGCCGGCGGACCCGACTAAAGGGAAGGTTTGGCTTTCGATTGCCGAGCATCTCGATGAGCCGGGTTTCGAGAACGAGTTTGTTTCGATCGCCGACTTGGAGCGAAATCAGTTCGAGGCTCATCCTTGGAGCCTTGGTGGAGGTGGGGCTGGGGAGCTCAAGGCATTCTTGGAAGAGGTCGTTTCCAAGCGGTTGGGTGGTGTCGCAGAAAGCATTGGAATTACTTGTTTCACGCTTGAGGACGACGTCTTCCTTCGGCCTCCGGAAGCATTTGCTCGTCGGAGGGTTGCTCCCGACCACCTCCGTTGGATGGTGGAGGGCGAGTTCGTTCGCGACTGGGCTCAAACCAGAGGCTGCCAAGCGGTTTTCCCTTACCGGAGTGACTTCGCGCCGGATTGTTCGGATACAGGTGTCCTGCGTGTCTTGTGGCCGTATCGATCATGTCTATCTGCGAATGTGCTTTTCGGTCGCAAGACCAAGGTCGAAGCAGGATTGGAGTGGTTTGAATACGGTCGGCTAACCTCCGACAAGCTGAAGTCCCGGCTGTCAATCGTCCTTGCCTTCGTCGCCACCCACAACCACTTCGTCCTCGACCGCGGCGGCAAGGTATTCAACCGCTCCGCCCCCATCATCAAGCTCCCGGAGGGCGCGACCGAGGACGAGCACCTGGCGCTCCTCGGGTACCTGAACAGCTCGGTTGCTTGCTTCTGGATGAAGCAGGTCATGCACAAGAAGAGCTCGGCTTCACAGAAGCACCATACGGATCCGGCGAGGGCTGCTTACGAGTTCGCGGGAACCGCCCTGAAGGCGCTTCCTGTGCCCGATCTCTCGACTATTCCGACACAGGTTGTTCGTCGGCTTCTGGAGTTGGGAGAGAAGCGAAGCGCCTGGCTCTCGGGAAGTGAATTGAAGCAACTCGCCGATGCCGTATTCGATGCGGATTCGCTTGAGCGCATGATTGAAGAAGGTTGGCGTCAGTGTGATGAGGCGCGGGATGAGGCTCTCTACCTCCAGGAGGAGCTTGATTGGAAGATGTATGAGGCGTTTGGCTTGATAGGTAAGGGTCAAGCCTGTGTGAACTGGACTGTGCAGCGCGCATCGCCGGGCGCTCGGCCGTTTGAGCATGTGAGCGGCTACGTGGATGGAGTTTCTGCGCGTGCAAGCAAGGCAGCGGGCGTCGTCCAGTCTGTACCCCGTCCTGATCATTGGACGAATCGCATCGCGTTGCTGGAAGACCAGTGGCTTCGACAAGTCGAGGCTCGTGAATACAAACGGCAGTGGCGAGACACCGAACAGAATATCGACCAGCAGCAGTTTCGGAAGGACGCGGAGCGTTCCTGGCTTCGGCAAGTCGTTGTCGAAGAGATCGAGAGGCTTTCGCAGCAATCGGCAACCGTTGTGTCGGTTCGGGAGCTTGTTGGTCGGCTCCTCAGCCATTCGCGTGCCTCGACCTTTGAGGCGATTGCCGAGCATCTCGGTTCTTCGCTCGATACCATGGCTCTCGAGCTCGTGGCGGCCGATAGCGTCCCGTTTCTTGCAGCCCTGCGCTTTGCTGCCGAAGGCATCGAGAAGCACGCCAAGTGGGAGCGCACCTGGGACCTGCAGCGCCGCGAGGACGCCGGCGAGCAGGTCGGCGAGATCCCCGTGCCGCCGAAGTACGACACCAAGGACTACCGCGACCTGGTCTTCTGGCGGCTGCGCGGCAAGCTCGACGTGCCCAAGGAGCGCCTCATCTCGTACCCCGGCGCCGAGCGCGACGACGACAAGAGCCCGCTCGTCGGCTGGGCCGGCTGGGACCACCTGCAGCGCGCCCAGGCGCTCGCGGCGCTCTACCAGGAGCGCAAGACGCAGGACGGCTGGGGCGCGGACCGGCTCACTCCCCTGCTCGCGGGCCTGCTCGAGCTCGTCCCCTGGCTCAAGCAGTGGCACGACGAGCCGAACGAGGAGTTCGGCGGCGAGCGGCTCGGCAGCTACTTCGAGCGGTTCGTCGAGGCCGAGGCGCACGCGATTGAGGTGAGCCTCGACGATCTACGGGCGTGGCGGCCGGTGAAGGGCGCGCGGGGGCGGAAGAAGACGACGACGGCGGCGAAGGGGGACGCGTGAGCCGGTTCGCGAGAGCACCCGAGATCTGGGCCCAGGACGCCCGGGGCCGCACGCTCGCCCAGGTGCTCGGGCCCTACACGGTGCCGCAGCTCTCGGTACTGGAGCACCGCGCGCGCCCGTTGGTGAGCCTTCCATTCACGGCACGTTCCCGGGGGCGAGCAGGCCCCTAGCAGATTCGGGTATGGAAGGTCGCAAGTATCAAGAACTGCTTGAAGTTCGTGTCCCTCGTGATAGCCTCGGTCCCGGTCGCTGCTTCAATCTGCTTTTGTTTTGGCTCGAGTGAGGACGTGGTGCGTCGCAGGTGCTTCCTTCTATTCTCGACAGCGTGGCTCCCATACGCTCTGGGGACAGCATTGTCCGTAGCCCATGCGGCAGAAACGACGCAGGCGCGCAACAGGAACCTCGCCACCCTCCGGCAACTCCTGGAGATGCCGGAGCAGAAGATCGATCTGGCGAAGGCCAAGCTGACAATCGACCGGATGATCGATCCCCAGATCGACATCTCAAGAACCATCAGGGAGCTCGATGCAATCGTAGCGAAGGTGAAGTCGCGACTGCCCGCCACCGCCTCCAGTCGCGACAAGCTCGAAGGGCTGCAAACGTACCTCTATGAACCTGGCGAATGGAACGGCGATCGGGCGTTCGCGTATGACCTGGATGATCCGCTGGGTCGCAACTTCGTAACAAGCTTCTCCCAGCCTATCTCGCCACGAGGAAGGGCAACTGCGTCTCGATGCCCATGCTGGTCATTATTCTCGGCCAGAAGCTTGGGATCGACCTGACCGCCGCCTCGGCACCCGAGCACATCTTTGTGATGTTCCGCGAAGGGAGCGGGAAGTGGCTCAACTTCGAGGCGACCAACGGGACATTCGTGAGCAACGCGTGGATCCAGAACGAAGCGCCGATGACGCAGCAGGCGTTGGCGTCTGGCATTTACATGCGGCCGCTGACGAAGAGGGAGACGGTAGTCTTGATGCTCGAGACGCTGATGGTGTTCTACCGGCAGCATGGTTGGCACGAGGAGACCGTTGCACTGGCAAAGCTGGCCCTGGAGCACAATCCGAAAGACGTCTCATCGATGCTTGCGATTGGCGCGGCGTATGGGCGCCAAATGGAGCGTGACTGCGTGAGCAAGTACGGGAGTCCGAGGAACGTGCCCTCGGATCAGCGTCCGTATTGCTCCCAGCTCAACGCCGCCGTTGGTCTTTGGCAGTCCAGGGCGGAAGCGCTCGGCTGGCGAGAGCCGACGGCGGCAGCGAACGCCGAGTATCAGGAAAGAATAGACCGGGCCAAGGCGGCTCAGTGAAGTGAAAGGGGTGCACTGTGAAACCGTTTGGCGTCTTCTCAGGTGCTGTCGCCTTGGCCGCGGTGGTGGGCATAGGAGGCGACGCCTACGCGCGGTATCTCCAGCCAGAGCCTTTAATGCAGAATCCGAAGGCGGTGGTCGCGTATGCGATGCGTGGTATCCAGTTGAACCCTTACGCTTATGCTGCCAGCAATCCGCTTAGCTACGCTGACCCCAACGGCCGGGAGGTCAGAATCGGCGCATCCTGCATGTTGCGGAACCCAGCCTTCGAAACCTACCTGAGGAACATGTCGCGCAGCCTCGATCTTCAGCGACGCCGACAGACTCCACACTGCACAGCGGGGGCCGCGAAGGGGGAGCAGTTTCCGACCAACGCGATCGAGAAGTTACTCAACGATCCGTACCGAATCGTGAACGTCGAGTGTTTCGACGAGGCATTGTACAACGCGAATGGTCAGCGAAGGTGGGCGTACTCCTTCAACCAAGCAAACCGCATCGAGATTTACGGCGGGGGCTGGGATCCCATCTGGGCCGCGCAGAAGCTTGCGCACGAACTGACCCATATGGCCCTGGACACCCAGTGGGAATGGACTCCTCAAGTCGTTGAGTCGTGCACCGCTCCGAACGGGTGTATTTCGCAGTGATGAAGACTCGCCAGATGGATAGTCTGCTGGCGCTGGGGGCGGTTCTGGCCATGTCCTGCTCACAGAGCAAGGGGCCAGATGCAGGATTCGATTCCGCCACTTCGCCCTCGACACTACTTAAGAAACTTGACGGACTGAATCATTGTTCGAGCGATGCTGATTGCTGGGACCATGGATTCGTCCCGACCCTCGGATGTCACGTGCCGATAGCCGGGCGTCTTGGTGCGGGAGCCGAGGCTCAAGCAATCGTCGACGCGGATGCTGAGGTGAAGAAGGCACGGGAGGCATGCGCATTCGAACGTGGGGACGCCACGGCTCCTGGTTGCCGCATCGAATGCCCACCTTTCTTCGGCTTCGAGTGCCAAGCCGGGAAGTGTATAGCCAGAAGCACGAAGCCGGATCGCGATATCTGCTATGTCAACGGCGCGCTGAAAGACTGCGGTTACGTACTTGACAGTCTCTCTCACTCGCGCTGGTTCGACTGCCGTCGGATCTGCGATGGCGGGCACGAGGGTGGGGCACGAATGCAGGTTATTGTTGATGGCGAGACCAAAGATTTCGCGCCTTTCTCAGAGACGCTCGTCATCGACTTCATTCGGTGCGCGTCCTGCCGATAGCCGCACCCGGAAACCCAGTGCAGCCCAACCGGAAATAGGAAGGGATGGCTTCGTTCCCGGAGGAGCTCGACTGGCACTACTACGAAGCCTTCGGCTTGCTCACCGAGGAGGACCGCAAGCTCCACGACCGGGCGCATGGTGAGGCGCTCCCCGACCTCGGCCGGGCGTTGGACCAGAGCATGAGGGTGGTCGAGCGAAGCGGGCTGTTCCCTGGGCATCGCGCCTTCGAGGTCGTCCTCGCCCGTGACAGCCTGACGAGCGGCGTGAAGACCGCCTGGTTCGCGCGCAACGGCTACCGCTCACCCTCCGAGATCACCTCGACCTACGCACCGGCCTACCAGCGGCTCATCGAGGCGCGGGTGGCGATCATCGACCGCAACCCGAGCATCCGGCTCATCGAGCAGCCCGAGCACAAGCGCCGGTGGACGCTGCGCGACTACGCGGCCGAGACGCGGCAGGCGGCGCGCCAGTTCCTGCTCGGCCGGATGGAGAAGGCGTTGGAGCAGCGGTCCGCACCCACGACCACGCGCGAGCTGGCGTTGGAGGTGCTGCGCGACGCCAAAGCGCAGCAGGTCGCCTCGGTGCTCTTCGACGCGGACGCGGACGCCGCCGCCGAGCTGGCGCGCTTGGCGCTCGAGGACGCGGTGCCGCACCTGGCGGTTCTGCGGTTCAACGACCTCGGCATGGAGAAACACGAGAAGTGGGAGCGCACCTGGGACCTGCAGCGCCGCGAGGACGCCGGCGAGCAGGTCGGCGAGATCCCCGTCCCGCCGAAGTACGACACGAAGGACTACCGCGACCCGGTCTTCTGGCGGCTGCGCGGCAAGCTCGACGTGCCGAAGGAGCGCTTCATCTCGTACCCGGGCGCCGAGCGCGACGACGACAAGAGCCCGCTCGTCGGCTGGGCCGGCTGGGACCACCTGCAGCGCGCCCAGGCGCTCGCGGCGCTCTACCAGGAGCGCAAGACGCAGGACGGCTGGGGCGCGGACCGGCTCACTCCCCTGCTCGCGGGCCTGCTCGAGCTCGTCCCCTGGCTCAAGCAGTGGCACGACGAGCCGAACGAGGAGTTCGGCGGCGAGCGGCTCGGCAGCTACATCGAGCGGTTCGTCAGGGCCGAGGCGCAGGCGATTGAGGTGAGCCTCGACGACCTGCGGGCGTGGCGGCCGGTGAAGGGGGCGCGGGGGCGGAAGAAGGAAGCGCGATGAAGAAGCGACAAACGTTTTCGGTGAAGGTTGCGCCGAAGAAGAGAAACAAAGTCGGCCCGTCCCCGTTCGATCGCGAGGCGATCGAGCGCGAGGTCGCCGACATCGTCGAGGCCGCGCTCCAGGGCCAGACGCGCGTCGTCAGCCTCGGCCCACTCGTCTTCTTCTCCAATGGCGACGGCGAAGCCTGGGTCATCGAAGTCAATGGCAACGCCGCCCCGCTCTGCCGCGGATTCGAGCCGTTGGAGCTGGAGGTTCGCGACACGCCCACCGGCGGGTTCGCGATCGGCTGGCCGAATCGCTATTCGTTCGAAGGAGCCGCCTTCGTGGTCTCGTCGCGTGAGGGAAATCGGACGGCGCTCATCTTCAACTACCCGGTCCGGCAGATCGAAGAGACGCTCGCCCGCGCGCGGGCTCTTCTCGGCGGCGCGCAGGGATGAGCTCGCAGTGGATCCGGACACGGAGCGGACGGTGCCTTCGATCGTCGAATTGATTGAGCAGCTCAATGAGGTGGATGAGCCCACCTCGATTGAGGCCAAGCGTGCTGCCGACGGGATCGGGAAGAGCTCGCTCGAGACGGTATCTGCATTCTCGAACGAGCCTCACCTCGGCGGCGGAGTGCTGCTCTTCGGCGTTTCTGAGGTCGGCGGGAAGTTCGTAATCACCGGCGTTGCCAATCCCGGAAAGACCGCAAGCGACTTCGCGACCCAATGCGCGCAGGCGTTCAACCGGGCGGTCAGGCCGCATATCTGGCAGGAGTCCATCAAAGGGAAGGTCGTCGTCGCGGCAGCCATCCCGGAAGTCTCGGTCGCCGAGAAACCGATCTTCATCAAGAGCAAGGGCATGCACCACGGCGCGTTTCGCCGCATTGGCGGAACGGACCAGCGATGCACCGAGGATGACCTGCGGATATTGCTCGGCGCGGGCTCGGCCGAACCTCACGAGGACTCGCTCGTCGCCGGGGCCAGCATGGACGACCTCGATCCTCAGGTCATCCAGGCCTATCGGCGCGGCCTCTTGAGCGCGAACCCGGCAACCGAGCTGCGCGACGTCAGCGACCAGGCGCTCGTGCAGTCGATGGGCGGCGGCCGCATGACGGGCGGCACTCTTGCCCCTACGGTCGCCGGGATCCTGCTCTTCGGTTCCACGATTGCGCTGCGGCGCTTGTTTCCCGCCATTCGCGTGGACTACATCCGCGTCGCTGGGACCGAATGGGTCCCGGATGCTTCACGACCCTACGATTGCCTCGAAATCCGGGCGCCTCTTCTCGTCGCATTTCGCAAGGCTTACACCGCGGTCCTCGAAGACCTGGTGCGATCGTTCTCTCTCGAGCCTGGCTCTCCGGCGAGAAAGGAAGTTCCCAAGATCCCCGAGTCGGTCGTCCGAGAGGTCCTTGCGAATGCGCTGGTTCATCGAAGCTACCGCGTCCCGAGCGCAATTCAGGTCATTCGCTTCAATGACCGAATCGAGGTGCGAAACCCCGGCCACTCGTTGGTCGAGGAAGACCAACTCGGCCAGCCGGGCTCTCTGACCCGGAATCCGCGTATCGCCGACGTCCTTCGGGAGATGCATCTGGCGGAAAACAAGGGAACCGGCATTGCCGCCATGCGCCGGGCCATGAAGCGCGCAGGGCTGACGCCGCCGATGTTCGAGTCCAACCGCCACGTCGACCGCTTCGTAGCGACGCTTTGGCTACACAACCTTCTCAGACCGGAAGAGACCTCATGGCTCGAGGGGCTCACGTCTTTCGAGCTGAGCGATGTCCAGGCACAGGCCCTGGTTCTGGCCCGACGTGCCGGACAGGTCCGCAACTCCACTCTCCGCGACCTCACCGACCTTGATCCGATCGAGGCGCGTAGGGTCCTCCGCGGCCTGCGAACGGCCGAGCTCCTGGAGATGAGGGGCGAACGAGGGGGCGCCTACTACGTCCTCGGTCCTCGCAGTCGAGCGGCGGCGGATAGGGGGATGCTCGAAGCCGCGGATAGGGGGATGCTCGAGGCGATTGGAACGGCTTTGAACGGCGATGGCGGGGTTATGGACGCGGATAGGGGCATGCTCGAGGCGGATAGGGGTATGGCGGACGCGGTTAGCGTCAAGTTGGCCGCGGATAGGGGCATGCTCGGGGCCGCGGATAGGGACACGCTCGGGGCGATATGGACGGCTTTGGACGGCAATGGCGGGGTTATGGATGCGGATAGGGGGATGCTCGAGGCGGATAGGGGTATGGCAGCCGCGGATAGGGGCATGCTCGAGGCCGCGGATAGGGGTATGGCGGACGCGGATAGGGGTATGGCAGCCGCGGACAGAGGCGTGCTCGAGGCCGCGGATAGGGGTATGGCGGACGCGGATAGGGGGATGCTCGAGGCGGAAAGCGCCATCTTGGACGCGGATAGCGGGATCTTGGACGCGAATAGCAAGGTCTTGGCCGCGGATAGGGGTATGGCACCCGCGGATAGGGGTATGGCGGACGCGGATAAGGGGATGTCTCGAGCGGATTGCGGAGAGCTCGAGCAGAAGGCTGGGAGTGTGCCGGAGCAAGCTGCCGAGCAACCGGAGGACCAACTCCCGGACGACCTCCAGGCGTTGCTAGCCGCGCTCGGGCCACGGCCACGCAAGGAGAAGATCCGCACTGCCATCCTGCGCCTCTGCGAGCTTCGCTTCTGGCGGCCGAGTGAGCTGGCGAAGGTCCTTGGGCTCGCGAATCCGGACAAGCTCGTCGAGCGGCACCTCGCGCAGATGTGCAGCGAGCGGCTGCTGGTGAGGCGCTTCCCTGACAAGCCGCGCCATCCGGACCAAGCCTATGGCGCGGCTCAAGGTTCCATGCAGTCGCGCAAGTAGCACCAACGGGAAAAGAGAATTGCCTTGCTGCCAGCCGGAATAGGTTGGCTCGGCTTTGAAGGCCTGCTGGCCCCCGCGGCTCAAGCACGCCGACGATTGCGAATCGAATCAGAAAGACACCATGAGCTCGAATCTGCGTGACCTGCTCGACCTGCCGTCCGAGGTGAAGAAAAGCGACTTCGTCGTCCGGCTCACCGAGGGCATCGCCCGGCCCGAGAAGCTGCTCGAGAGCTACGCGATCACTTCGGACCTGAAGTCGGCCTTCGACCGCGCGCTCACGCTCGTGGGGGCCGGCATCCGCGACCGGCAGAGCAGCGCCTCCTACGTCCACGGCTCGTTCGGCGCGGGCAAGAGCCACTTCCTCGCCATCACCAGCCTGCTGCTCGGCAACGACCGCGTCGCCTGGTCGCAGCCGGAGCTGCACGAGCTGCTCGGCAAGCACGAGTGGGTGAAGGGCTCGCGCGTGCTGCGCCTGCACTTCCACATGGTCGGCGCGCGCAGCCTCGAGGAGAAGGTCTTCGCCGAGTACCTCGCGCGCGTCGGCGCCGAGCACCCGGAGGCGCCGGTCCCGCCGCTCTTCGAGGACGTGGCGCTCTTCGAGAACGCCGCCCAGGTGCGCGCGGCCACCGGCGACGAGACCTTCTTCGCCCAGCTCAACGCCGGCCAGGGCGCCATCAAGGGCTTCGGCAAGCTGGCCGCGGCCGCGGCCTGGGACCCGGCGAGCTTCGAGGCCGCCCGCACCAGCAGCGACCCGGCCGAGCGCGCCCGGCTCTTCTCGGCGCTGGTCAAGACGCCGCTCTTCTCGGCCTACGCCAAGGGCTCGTCCTCCTACGTCGCCTTCGACCCCGGGCTCGGCATCCTCGCCCGCCACGCGGCGAGCCTTGGCTACACGGCGGTGGTGCTCTTCCTCGACGAGCTGATCCTCTGGTTCGCCAGCCGCGCGAGCGACCGGACCTGGCTCAACACCGAGGCGCCCAAGCTCGCCAAGCTCGTCGAGGCCCAGGACGAGCGGCGCGACGTGCCCATCGTCAGCTTCGTCGCCCGCCAGCGCGACATCAGCGAGATGGTGGGCGACCAGCTCGCCGGGCTCGACGCCCAGACGCTGCGCGACTCGCTCAAGTTCTGGGACGGGCGCTTCGACGTCATCGACCTGAAGGACACCAACCTGCCGGCCATCGTCGAGAAGCGCGTGGTGCGCGCCCGCGACGCCGCGGCGCGCCGCTCGCTCGACGACGCCTTCGCGCGCCTGCGCGGCGGGCTGGGGCTCGCCTGGGGAACGCTGCTCGGCGAGATAGGCGACGAGGCCTCCTTCCGGCAGGTCTACCCGTTCAGCCCCGCGCTCATCGAGTGCCTGGTCGCGCTCTCGCACTACCTGCAGCGCGAGCGCACCGCGCTCAAGGTGCTGATGGAGCTGCTCGTCGAGCACCTCGAGGACTTCGAGATGGGCCGGGTGGTGCCGGTCGGCGACCTCTTCGACGTGCTCGCCGGCGGCGAGGAGCCGATGGACGGCACGATGCGCGAGCGGTTCGCCTCGGCCCGGCGCATCTACAGCAACGAGCTGCTGCCGCTGATCCAGGCGCGCAACGAGACCGGGACCAAGGAGAAGTGCCAGCGGCTGCGCGACGGGCACCCGGTTTCGCTCGGTTGCTCGAACTGCCCGCAGAAACGCTGCCGCGCCGACAACCGGCTCGCCAAGACGCTGCTGCTCGCCGCGCTGGTGCCGCAGGTCAAGGTGCTGCGCGGCCTGACCGCCTCGCGCCTGGTGCAGCTCAACCACGGCACCCTGCGCTCGCCCATCCCCGGCACCGAGGCGACGCAGGCGGTCTCGACCATCCGCGCCTGGGCGGCCGAGATCGGCAAGGTGCGGGTCGGCGAGCAGGGTGACCCGACGGTCTCCATCGTGCTCGAGGGCGTGGACCTCAAGCCCATCGTCGACGCCGCCCGCGGCGCCGATTCGCCGGGCGCGCGCCGCCGCAAGCTGATGGAGCTGCTCTACAAGGAGCTGGAGGTCGAGGCGAGCGGCGCACAGGCCGACTTCGACTACCTCTGGCGCGGCACCAAGCGCACCGGGAGCCTCTACTTCGGCAACGTGCGCGAGATGGACGACTTCGTCTTCCGCGCCCGCGCCGGCGACGACTTCCGGGTGGTCATCGACTACCCCTTCGACGAGCCCGGGCGCTGCCCGGCCGAGGACGAGGCCCGCCTGCAGGCCTGGCTCGACGCGGGGCACGAGAGCCCGACCATCGTCTGGCTCCCCAGCTTCTTCGGCGAGGGCCTGCAGCGCGACCTGGGCGAGCTGGTGGTGCTCGACCGCATCCTCGAAGGCGACGCGTGGAAGAAGCACCTGGAGAACCTGCGGCCCGACGACCAGCTCCGGGCGCGCGCCGAGCTCGAGTCCATCGCCTCGCAGAAGCGCCAGCGCGTGCTGAGAGGCCTGCTGGCGGCCTACGGGCTGCGCAGCAAGGAGGACGGCGAGCTCGACCCCGCGCGCGAGCTCGACCGGCACTACCACGTGCTTCTGCCCGGGCTCGAGATCCGCGGACTCGCGGTCGCCAAGCTGCGCGGGGCGCTCGAGGCGTGCGTCACCGAGCTGCTCGACCAGCGCTTCCCGCTCCACCCGCGCTTCGGCGACCGGGTGTTGACCCGGGCTCGGCTCGAGAAGGCGCTCGCGGTGTTCAACCGGGTCTGCGAGGCCGCCGGGCAACGCCAGTCGCTGACTCGCGAGGAGCTGGCCACCCTCGATCCAGCCGAGCAGCTCGGCTTCGTCACCCCGAGCGAAGCCTCGGCGACGCTGCGGCTTCACCCGTTCCAGGAGATCGATCGACTGTTGCTCGCCGAGGGGATCGACTCGCCGTCGGTCGCCAAGGTGCGCCAGCTCTTCGATCCCGGGCGGGGCCGCGGGCTGACGGCCGAGGTGGTCGACTTCGCCGTGCTCGCCTACACCAACGCCTCGAGCCGCGAGCTGCTGCTCGGCGGCCGGCCGCTCAAGGAGCAGCCGCTCGGCAAGCTGCCCGACGAGGCCGAGCTGGTGAAGCCGCGGCTGCCGAATCAGGTCGCCTGGCAGCGCGCGCTCGACATGGCCGGCCGGCTCTTCGGCGTCAGCCTCGGAGGCCGGGCCCTCAACGCGCGCAACCTGCGCGAGCTGAGCGACCGGTTGGAAGGCCACCGCAAGAAGGCCGTCGCGGATCGCGCGGGCGAGATCGCCGGGTTGCTGGGTCGCTGGAGCGCCTTCTTCGACGGCGAGCCGGCGCGGCAAGTGACCGCGCACAAGGCGGTCGAGCTGCTCAGCCGGCTCGACACCGAGGACGCCATCGAGCTGGTCGAGGGTCTGGCCAAGCTCGAGCCCAAGACGAGCCCGCAGGCGCTCGAGAGGCACCTGACCTCGGCGGCGAAGACCGCGCGGGCGCTCGACGACAAGCTCGCGCTCGGCACCTTCGAGGCGCTGCGCGCCCGCGGCGATCCCCGCGGCGGGCCGATCCTCGAGCGGCTGGGCGAGGTGCTCGGGGCCGACGCTATCCAGGAGGATTTGGAAGCCTCGCTGCGCACGCTGGCGCTCGACGCGCAGCGGGTGCTCAACCCGCCCGAGCTCCCCAAGGCCGGCGACCGCACGGAGCCGGTCGAGCCGCCGGCGGGGACTCGGGCCGAGCGCGAGGTTTTCCGCTCGGGCGAGCTCTTCGCGCTCGATCGCTTCGACGCCGCGCGCGGCGAGATCGCCGCCGCGCTCGAACAGGCCGGGCCCGGCGCACGGCTGGAGCTGCGCTGGCAGGTGACGCGGGAGAAGAAGTGATGGCCGAGGCTCCTTTGGTCTCCGCCCGCGATCTCCAGCAGGAGCTGGGCGCGGTCTTCGCCATCCGCCATCGCTCGATGAGCGCGGCGGTCTTCGGCCGGCTCGACGCGCCGCTGCCGGCGGTCAAGGTCGAGCTGCCCAGCGGAGAGTCGCTCTTCACCGTTCGCGAGGCGCGCTGCGAGCTCGAGCTGCGCGAGGCGCTGGTCGCGGTCGCTGCCGACGAGCCGCTGGTGGTGGTCCTCGACTACGGGATCGAGCTGCCGCTCGACGTGCAGGCGCGACTGGCGCGCGGCCGGGTTCTGCAGGTCACGCCGGAGCGCCGGCTCGCCCGGCGCTTCGAGGCGCAGAGCGTCAGCCCGGAGGTGCTGCGCACCCGGCCGCTCGTCCAAGCGCTGCTCGCCGAGGTAGCGGACTTCGGCGCGGTGCGCGGCCCGAAGCTCGACCTGGAGACAGCCTGGCGCGCGCTGTTGTCGCGGTGGGCGGCCTTCCCCGCCGAGGGCGCCTTCTCCGAGGAGCAGATAGTGGCCTTCGCCGCGAGCCGCGTCGGCGCCGAGGAGCTCCTGCGCCACGCCGCGCCGCACGCGGGGCTGCGCGAGGCGTTGCACGCGTTCCTGGAGAGGGTCGCTGGGCCAATCGCGCGCCTGGCCTGGACCGCGTGGGAGCGCGAGGAAGGCGAGAAGGTCGCCGCGGTGGCCATCGTGCTCGAGGCCGCCGCCGAACGCGTGGCGGAGAACGGCTACCTGCGGGCGCGGCTGAAGGGAATCCTCGAATCGCTCGACCCCGCCGCCGGCGCCTGGGTCGGCGACCCGAAGCTGCTCGCGCGCTGGGGCGCGCTGGCGCGGCGGCTGGCGCTGCGGCTCGATGCGCAGAGCATGGCCGCGGTGCTCGAGCGGGCCGAGCGGCTCGTGCCCGACGAGGAGCTCGCCGAGGTGCTCGAGGCGAGCTGCTTCTTACCGAAGGCCTTCGAGGCCGCGAAGCTGCGGCTCGCCCGGGCGTTCGAGCGCGCCGCGAGCACGCCCGATCGCGACTCCTTCGAAGCCGCGCGCGCTGCCTTCGAGCGGCTGCGCGCGCACCGGCTCGCGCAGGAGGCGGCGCGCCAGACCATGCTGCAGCGCGCCCGGATGGCGCTGCGGCTGGTCGGGTACCTGTTGGCGCGCCCCGACTTCAGCCGCGCCGCGGCGCTGGGCCCGTCCTACGAGGAGCTGCTGCTGCTCGCCGAGGACTACGTCGGGCAGGGCTCGTTCGCCGACCACGCGAGGCGCGAGGCGCGCGGCAGCGCGGGCGACACCCTCGGCGAGGCGATGAGCCGCATCGTGGCCG
>DHSB01000009.1:14041-21695 GCA_002408385.1 Myxococcales bacterium UBA5297 | reverse complement strand
ATGAGCCGCATCGTGGCCGCGGTCGACGCCGCGCGCGACGAGGACGACCGGCGGTTCGCCCAGGGCCTGGGCGCTTGGATCGCGGCGGGGCGCAAGTCGGACAGGGTCGTGCCCATCGACGAGGCGCTCGAGCGGTTCGGCGCGGCCTTCCTCGACCAGTCCTATCGCCGGCTGCTGGTGCTGGTGCTCGACGGGATGAGCTGGGCGAACGCGGTCGAGCTGATGCTCGAGCTGGAGGGGCACCACTACGGCCCGGTGCGCTGGCGACCGCGAAAGGCGCAGGGGCCGATGCCCTTGCCGCCGGTGATGGCGGCCCTGCCGACGACGACCGAGGTGAGCCGGGCGGCGCTCTTCGCCGGGCGCGCGCCCAAGCCCGGCGAGCAGCTCGGGACGGCGAACGACCCCGGCCGGTTCGCGTCCCACCGCGCGCTGAGCGAGCGCTGCGAGAACGCCCCGCGCCTGCTGCTGCGCGGCGAGGCGACGACCGCCGCGGGCGACGCCTCGCAGGCCGCGCTCGACCTCGTCTCCTCGGGCGAGCGGGTCGTCGGCGTGGTGGTCAACGCCATCGACGACCAGCTCAAGGCCGGCGCCCAGGTCCGCGTGCGCTACGGGCTGGCGACCATCAAACCTATCCAAGACCTGCTCGAGGCCGCCTCGCGGGCCGGGCGCGCGGTGCTGCTCGTCTCGGACCACGGTCACGTGCCCGGGGCGCGGCTCGAGTCCGCGCCGGCCGCCTCGGCCCAGGGCTCGCGCTGGCGCGCGCTCGAGGCGGGAGAGGCGCCGGCCGAGAACGAGATCGCGCTCAGCGGCGACGGCGTCTGGCGGCCGCGGGGCAAGCAGCGGGTGGCGCTGCTCTTCCGCGAGACCGACAGCTACGGCAGGGCGGGCGGCGCGCACAGCGGCGAGCACGGCGGCGCGTCGATTGCCGAGGTCGTCGCCCCTGCCCTGCTCATCGCGGCCGACAGCTTGGCGCCCACCTGCACGCCGGACGGGACCATCGATCCGGACCTCGAGGTGACCGCGCTCCCGCGGCCGGAGTGGTGGGACCTCGAGCTGCGCAAGGCGCCCGCGCCGCAGCCGCGCCGGCCGCGAGCCAAGGCCGAGCCGCAGAAGCAGATCGCGATGCCGTTCGTCGCCCGAAAGACCGAGCCCGAGCCGGTGCCCGCCCCTGCCGAGCCTTCGCCCGTGCGTGCGCTGCTGGCGGGATCGCCAGTCTTCAAGGAGGCGCTCAAGGCGCGGCGAGATCTGAAGGCCGAGGAGCTGCTGGGGCAGATAGAGCTCATCGCCGACCACGGCGGGCGCATCTCGCCCCAGGTCTTCGCCGCCCGCGCCGGGATGCTCGCCTTCCGCGTCCCCGGCGCCATCGCCAGGCTCGCCGAGATCCTCAACCTCGACGGCTACCCGGTCATCGCGCTCGACGCGGTGGAGGGGCAGATCCGTCTCGACCTCGAGCTGCTCGCGCAGCTCTTCAAGGGGAGCTGATGGACCCGACCATCGTGCGCCGGCGCGAGATCCTCGCGGCCCTGCGCAACGGCACCGTGCCCCGCCGCGGGATCGAGCTGTTGGCGGTGGGGCTCGAGCGCTTCGGCGCGGCCATCGACGAGGAGCTCGACCGCGCGGCCTTGGGGCAAGGCGTCTTCAAGGCGGTGCGCGGCGACTACGGCACGGGCAAGACCTTCTTCGCGCGCTGGGTGCAGCACCGGGCGCTCGACAAGGGCTTCGCGGTCGCCGAGGTGCAGATCTCGGAGACCGAGACCCCGCTGCACAAGCTCGAGACGATCTACCGCCGGGCCATCGAGAGCCTGCGGACCCGCGAGTGGGAGAGCGGCGCGTTCCGATCGCTGATCGACCGCTGGTTCTTCGCGCTGGAGGAGGAGGTCCTCGCGCGGCCGGGCTTCCCGGCGGACGACGCCGCGGAGGTGGCGCGGGCGGTCGGCGAGCTGCTCGAGGCGAGGCTGGCGAAGGTGAGCGCGACTCAGCCGACCTTCGCCGCGGTGCTGCGGGCCTGTCACAAGGCGCGCGTCGAGAACCAGGTCGCGCTCGCCGACGGGCTGCTCGCGTGGCTGATGGGCCACCCGAACGTCGGGGCGAGCGTGAAGCGGGCGGCGAACGTCAAGGGCGAGATCGATACCTACACCGCGGCCGGCTTCGTGCGGGGCCTGCTCGCGGTCCTCGCGCAGACCGGGCGCAAGGGCCTGTTCCTGGTGCTCGACGAGGCCGAGACCATCCAGCGCATGCGCGGCGACGTGCGCGAGAAGAGCCTCAACGCCCTGCGCCAGCTCATCGACGACGTGGACTCCGGGCGCTACCCGGGCCTCTTTCTGCTGGTGACCGGGACGCCGGCCTTCTTCGAGGGCCCTCAAGGGGTCCGGCGGCTTCCGCCGCTCGAGCAGCGCCTGCACGTCGACTTCGCCGCGGACCCGACTTTCGACTCGAGCCGGGCGATCCAGGTGCGGCTGCTGCCGTTCGACGAAGGCCGGCTCGTCGAGGTCGGCCGGCGGGTGCGCGACCTGTACCCGACGTCGGCGCCCGAGAGGTTGGCCTCGCGGGTCGGCGACGACGTCGTCCGGGCGCTCGCCCAGCAGGTGACGGGGAAGCTCGGCGGGAAGGTGGGCATCGCGCCGCGGCTGTTCCTGCGCAAGCTGGTCGGGGACGTGCTCGACAGGGTCGAGGAGCACGAGGCCTTCGACCCGTGCAGGCACTACGAGCTGAGCCTGGCGCCCGCGGAGATGAACGCCGAGGAGCGGTCGGCCGCGGGCGTCGAGCGCAGCCCCGACGACATCGAGCTCGACCTGGCGAGCGAGCGCGAGGAGCGATGAAAGCGTGAGAGCTCGTTCCTCACGGCGATGGTCGCCTCAGCCCGCCCTGAGCCTCGTCGAAGGCCTCCAAGCCAACATCGAGGGTCCCGAGCGAAGTCGAGCCGGAGCTTCCTATCGGCTGACGGGTGCCCGGCTTGCCCGGCTTGCCCGGCTTGATGCGGGGAGGAACTGGGCGGCGGAGACGCCGCGGAGCGCGGTGGCCCGCCCCCTCCCCTCCCAAACGGCCCGCAGACGAAGGTGCTCGTCACCTGCTTGGTTGCGCGGGCCTGGGAGGGGCGATCGTATGTGCTTGTTTTCTGGCTCTTGGCTCGCCCGCACCTCGCCAGGCCGCGCCCGCTGTCCCCGCTCGCGCGTGATGGCGCCTTCAGCGCTTGCGAGCGCTGCTGGAACTAGCGACTGCGCCGCGCACCGCCACGGGCGATCGCCCCTCCCAGGCGCGCACTCGGTGATCGAAACGAGCACTCTGGTCTGCGCGCCGTCTGGGAGGGGACGGGGGCGGGCCTTCGCTCCATCGCGGAGCCGTTCCTCTTCTCTGCTCTCGAGAGACGACCCCTACCCCCAAACCCCCTCCCCCGCTTCGCGTGGGAGGGGGCTTTCACGCGCGGGCGGGTGCGAGTTGAGGGGAAATCCTCGCGGCACCGCTGCCTTGCTTCCGGGTGTCGGGCTTTCACACGCGGGCGCGTGCGAGTTGAGGCGAAATCCTCGCGGCACCGCTGCCTTGCTACCGGGTTTCGGGCTTTCACACGCGGGCGCGTGCGAGCTGAAGGCAAGTGCGGGTGGGAGGACCTTCCACAGCACTCCGGTCAAGCATCGAGAACTGGAGGCCCGTGTTGAGCGATAGCGGCAGAAAGAGCGCTGGCGCCTTCGAGCGGCTCAGCCCGGCGATGCAGTACCAGATCGTGAACGGGCTGGGGTTTCGCGAGCTGCGCCCGGTGCAGGAGATGGCGATCGCGCCGATCCTCGCGGGTGACAACTGCGTGGTGCTCGCGCCCACCGCCGGCGGCAAGACCGAGGCGGCGCTCTTCCCGCTCCTGTCGCGGATGGATTCGGAGGACTGGCGCCCGGTGTCGCTGCTCTACGTGGCGCCCATCCGCGCGCTGCTCAACGACCAGGAGGCGCGGCTCGCGCGCTACGCGGGGCTGATTGGCCGCCGGGCGGCGAAGTGGCACGGCGACACCACGCACAGCGAACGGCGGGCCTTCCTCTCCGAGCCGACCGACGTGCTGCTGACGACGCCCGAGTCGCTCGAAGTGATGTTGATGAGCCGCCAGATTCCGGCGCGGCGGCTCTTCGCGGCGCTGCAGGCGGTGGTCATCGACGAGGTCCACGCCTTCGTCGGCGACGACCGCGGCAGCCACCTCGCGGCGGTGCTCGAGCGACTGGCCCGCATCTGCGGCCACGACGTGCAACGGATCGGCCTGTCGGCGACCGTGGGCAATCCCGAGCAGATCCTCGAGTGGATAGCGGGCGGCTCGAAGCGCGAGGGCCATGTGGTCCGCGCGCCCGGCCAGCGCGCCGCGCCCGAGCTGGTGCTCGACTACGTGGCGACTCACGAGAACGCGGCGCGGATGATCGCCGAGCTTCACCCCGGCAAGAAAAGGCTCGTCTTCGTCGACAGTCGCAGGGGCGTGGAGACCATCGGGCGACTGCTCCGCGAGAGAGGCATCACCGCGTTCGTCACCCACTCCTCGCTGGCGATGGCCGAGCGCCGCGCCGCCGAGCAGGCCTTCGCCGAGGGGCGCGACTGCGTCATCGTGGCCACGAGCGCGCTCGAGCTGGGGATAGACATCGGCGACCTCGACCACGTCCTGCAGATAGGCAGCCCCTCGACGGTCGCCAGCTTCCTGCAGCGGCTCGGGCGCTCGGGGCGCAGGGCCGGGACGAAGGCGAGCTACACCTTCCTGACACTGGACGAGGAGCAGCTCCTGCAGGCCGCCGGGTTGCTGCGTCTGCACGCTCGAGGCTTCGTCGAGCCGGTCCGCGTCCCCAGCCGCGCGGCGCACGTGCTCGCCCATCAGCTCCTCGCCCTGTCCATCCAGGAGGAAGGGGTCGCCGAGAGCGATTGGTGGGCATGGGTCGCGCCGGCGTCGGGTTTCGCCGGGCTCCCGGCCGAAGACAGGCGCGCGCTCGTCGGACACATGCTCGCCGGGGAGATCCTCTCGCAGGATGGCGGCCGGCTGAGCCTCGGGCGACGCGGCGAGAAGCTCTACGCCTTCAAGAACTTCCTCGAGCTCTATTCGGTTTTCTCGACGCCCAGGACGCTAACGGTGCTCCACGGCGCGCAGGAGATCGGCAGCATCGAGACCCACTTCGCCGAGCAGCAGGAGCTCGGGCGGCTCACCTTCACCCTGGCGGCGCAGAGCTGGCGGGCGAAGTCCATCGACTTCGCGCACGGGGTCGTGCACGTCGAGCGCACCGAAGAGGGCGCGCACGCGCGCTGGCAAGGCAAGCCGAGGCTGCTTCACCGCGAGCTGTGTGAGGCCGTCCGCGACGTGCTCCTCGACGAGGGCGTCGACGCCTGGTGGAGCCGTCGCGCGAGGACCAAGATCGAGGAGGCGCGAGCGGGGCACGACTTCCTCTCGGGCCCAAGCACCCTCGTCGCCGAAGCTGGCGGCTATCGTCTCTGGACGTTCGCCGGCGGCAGGGCCAACCACCTGCTCGCCTCGGCCTTGGAGCGAGAGCTCGGCGAGCGGGTGACGGCGAGCAACCTCGCCATCGGGCTCAAGGAGCAGGCGGGGCGCAGCGAGGTGGCGATTCGCAAGGCGCTCTTCGCCTTTCGCGAGGCGGGCCGGCCCGACCAGTCGGACGTCGGCGAATACGTCGCGCGGCTCGAGCGCACGCGGCTCAGCAAGTTCCAGCCCTGCCTGCCGCCCCAGCTCGAGCAGGGGTTTCTTGCCGAGCTTCTGACCGAACCTGAGGTCGCGCGCGGGGTGGTGGCCCAATACCTGGGTTCGTCGGCGACCGTAGCTCAAGACGAGGGCCTGCCGATCCCAGAGAAGCCATGATTGCCTCGTCGTCCCAGCCGAGGTTGTGCGCCGGTATCGAGAGCTAGTCGGGACCGAGCGCCTGTATGACCGGGCCGACCGAGTCTCGCTCTCTTGGAGGCCGCCGACCCCAGCGTCTCCATCCTCCGACTACCTCACCGTCCCGATCGCCTCTTCGAGCGACCTGGCCAGGCGGGCATCGAAGCACCGGCCCCGCCACCGGTCGTCCGCGTCGGCAACCTTCGCCGACTACGCGGCGCCGCAGTCGGACGGGAACCGGCGAGCCACAGCTCGAGGATCTAGGGGTTCAGTGCCGCGAGCAGATCGCCTGGGAGCGCCTCGCACGATGCGGCGATTTCGTCGGCATCAACAAGGGGGCGGGCCGACCGGATTGCCATCTCGACGCCGACTCCCTTGCGCGTGGCGAATTGGGACTCGAACAGCTCGCGGGCGGCCGTCGCAGCTTGGGCCGAGCGTGGATCCGAGAGCAGCCGGGCGTACCGCTTCGCGAGGTCCGCGGTCTCGGTTCCTCGCAGCAGCCGGAGCACATCCAGCGCGTCCTTGTCGCTCCGCCGATCTGCCCCCCGGGCGCTCGCTGGGGCGCTTTCCAGAAGTAGCCCGGGTGTGCTCGCGAGAAGCAGACCACTGCGGCCCGCGCGAGGCCCTTTGCGGTTCTCGCATGACCCGAGGCCAGACGCGTCCGGCAACCGCCAGAGACGGCCCACGAATTCGAGTCGGTCAACGCCCAAGAAGCCCCCCCCGCCCTGCTCGACGACGCGCTCGACCTTGCCCCCACCCGCGGGAACGAGCCGCGTCGGCAATCGGTTCCTCTTGATGACACCCGTATATTCGGGTACACGAATATGGTCTTCGGAGGCACCGTGCGTGACGCAGCCCAGTTCTTCAAGGTCCTCGCCGACGAGGCGCGGCTCAAGATGCTCTGGCTCCTCTTCAACCACCGGGAGCTGTGCGTCTGCGACATCGTGGAGGCGCTCGAGATCACCCAGTCGAAGGCGTCGCGGCACCTCATCACGCTGCGGCACGCCGGGCTGGTGATCGACCGCAAGGATGGCCTCTGGTCCTACTATCAGCTCCGTCCCGTCGACGATGAGCTCGCCAAGCAGCACCTCGAGCTGTTGCGCGCGACGCTCGCCAAGCGACCGGAGGCGGCGCCGCTGCTGCGCAAGCTGCACGAGTGGCTCGCGACCACGGAGCGCGGCACCGAGTGCGCCGAGGACGGCGCCTGCGCCGCCGCGACGAAGAAGCGAAGCGCCGCGAACGCCAAGCGAGCCCGCGTGGCTGGAGGTTCCCGATGAGTGACAACGCCGTCTCCACGCCAGCCGGCGTGGCTTCCGGGGGAGCCGTCGCGAAGCGGCTCTCCTTCCTCGACCGCTATCTGACCCTCTGGATCTTCGCCGCGATGGCGGTGGGCGTCGGCGCCGGGTACTTCGTGCCGGGGGTCGTGCCCTTCATCAACCAGTTCAACGCCGGCACGACCAACGTCCCCATCGCCATCGGGCTCATCCTGATGATGTACCCGCCGCTGGCGAAGGTCCGCTACGAGGAGATGGGCCCGGTCTTCCGCAACACCAAGGTGCTCGGGCTCTCGCTGCTCCAGAACTGGGTCATCGGCCCGGTCCTGATGTTCGGCCTGGCCGTGCTCTTCCTGCGCGACCAACCCGAGTACATGGTCGGGCTCATCGTGATCGGCCTGGCGCGCTGCATCGCGATGGTCATCGTCTGGAACGACCTCGCCAAGGGCGACGCCGAGTACTGCGCCGGCCTCGTCGCCTTCAACTCGGTCTTCCAGGTGCTCTTCTTCCCGGTCTACGCCTACGTCTTCATCACCGT
>DHSB01000009.1:13492-13832 GCA_002408385.1 Myxococcales bacterium UBA5297 | reverse complement strand
TCATCTACCTCGGCATCCCGTTCCTCGCCGGCGTCGCCACCCGCTTCTCGCTCATCAGGCTGAAGAGCAAGGACTGGTACCACACCAAGTTCATCCCGAAGCTCAGCCCGCTCACGCTGGTCGCGCTGCTCTTCACCATCGTCGCGATGTTCTCGCTCAAGGGCGAGAAGATCGTGGAGCTGCCGTTCGACGTGGTCCGCATCGCCATCCCGCTCCTCATCTACTTTGCGGTGATGTTCCTGGTCTCCTTCTTCCTCTCGAAGAAGGTCGGCGCCACCTACGGGCAGGCGACGACGCTCTCGTTCACCGCCGCCTCGAACAACTTCGAGCTGGCCATCGC
>DHSB01000009.1:0-13373 GCA_002408385.1 Myxococcales bacterium UBA5297 | reverse complement strand
AACAACTTCGAGCTGGCCATCGCGGTGGCGGTCGCGACCTTCACCATCGGCCACGGCGCGGCCTTCGCCGCTGTCATCGGACCGCTGGTCGAGGTGCCGGTGATGCTCGGGCTCGTCAACGTCGCGCTCTGGCTCGGGCGCAGGTACTTCGGCGCGGCCGCGGTGGCCCGATGAAGGGCGTGCTCTTCCTCTGCGTCGCCAACTCGGCGCGCAGCCAGATGGCCGAGGGCATCGGCAGATCCCTCGCGCCTGCGGGAACCAAGGTGTGGTCCGCGGGCTCCAGGCCGACCAGCGTCCGAACGGAGGCCATCGCGGCGCTGCGGGAGATCGGCATCGACATCTCCGCACAGCGCTCGAAGGCGGTCGCCGAGATTCCGGCGGCGGAGGTCGACACGGTCATCACGCTCTGCGGCGAGGAGGAGTGCCCGGTCTTCCTCGGCCGGGCGACCCGGTTGCACTGGGCGCTGGCGGACCCCGCCGCGGTCGTCGGTGCCGAAGCCGACCGGCTGGCAGCCTTCAGGAGTGTTCGAGACGAGCTGCGCACTCGCATCGCGGCCATTTTCGCTGACGAGGCGCGACAAGGAGAGAAACGATGAAAATCCAAGTGTTCGATCCCCCCATGTGCTGCTCGACCGGGGTCTGCGGACCCTCGGTCGACCCGGAGCTCGTGCGCTTCGCGGCGGACCTCGACTGGCTCAAGCATCAGGGCGTGGACGTCGAGCGCAACAACCTCGCGCAGCAGGCCGCCGCCTTCGCGGGCACTCCGATAGTGCTCGAGACGCTCAGGGAGCATGGCAACGAGTGCCTGCCCCTGACCCTCGCCGACGGCGAGGTGGTCTGCCAGGGGCGCTACCCGACGCGCGAGATGCTCGCCGGGTTGGCCGGGCTCGACGCCGAGAAGACGCGCGACGCCGGCGCCGAGGCCGAGAGCTCCGGGTGCTGCTGCGGTGCGGCGCCGCAGTCCTCCGGAGGCAAGGCGGCGAAGAAGCCCTCCTGCTGCTAGGCGCGCAACGATGCTCCGAGGCGGCCAATGCCCCCGGCGCACGCCCGAGCCGGCAATGGCTCCTTGCTCGCTGTGCTCGTGGCTGCCGGTGGCGCCTGATGGCTGGCGTATCGGGCTACGCGGGCTGGGGTGCGTTGTGCTCGACATCCGGCAGGAGGCCTACGAGCGCCTGGCCGAGCGATTCAAGATGACCGCCATGCCCCTGGTGCTGCGGGTGGATGGCGGCGGCAATGAGCCGTGGAGGCACGAAGGCTTCGTGGACTTCCCCGCGCTCTCTCGAGCTGTGGCGGACCTCTCCGTACCGGAGCAGCCCGCGTGTTTGAAAAGTAAAGGAGACTGACCCATGAAGCTCCCCGAGAAGCTGACTCGATACCTGTTCTTCACCGGCAAGGGCGGCGTCGGAAAGACCTCCATCTCGTGCGCCACGGCCATCGGCCTCGCGGACCAGGGGCGCAAGGTGCTCCTCGTGAGCACCGACCCCGCCTCCAATCTGGACGAGGTCCTCGGGGTGCGCCTCGGGACCGCGCCCACCAGCGTTCCCGAGGTGCCGGGGCTCGAGGCGATGAACCTCGACCCCAAGCTCGCCGCCGCGGAGTACCGCAACAAGATGGTCGGCCCGTACCGCGGCGTCCTCCCCGAGGCGACGGTGCGCAGCATGGAGGAGCAGCTCTCGGGCTCCTGCACCATGGAGATCGCCGCCTTCGACGAGTTCTCTCGCCTGCTCGGCGACCCGCGCCGGACGAGCGCCTACGACCACGTCGTCTTCGACACGGCGCCCACGGGTCACACGCTTCGCCTGCTGGCGCTGCCGCACGCGTGGACCTCCTTCCTCGAGACGAACAGCACGGGAACCTCGTGTCTGGGCCCTCTCGCGGGGCTCAAGGAGCAGCAGGGCCTGTACGAGAAGTCGGTGAAGACCCTGGCAGACGGCGAGCAGACCACCCTGATGCTCGTGAGCCGCGCCGAGCTCTCGGCCCTCCGCGAGGCGGAGCGCTCGAGCCGGGAGCTGCGCGAGCTCGGGGTCGCCAACCAGCGCCTGCTGCTCAACGGGCTCTTCCGCGCCTCGAGCGGCAACGACCCCGCGGCCGCGGCCTTCGAGCGCCGTGGCCAGGAGGCCCTCGCCGCGATGCCCGCCGGGCTCGCGGCGCTGCCGCGCCAGGAGATCCGCCTCAATCCGCGGCCGCTGCTCGGCGCGAGCGCGCTCAGGACCCTTTTCGAGGGCCACGCGGGCACGCTGCCGCAGCACCCGCCCTCTTCCCGAGGCGTGCTGCCGCCGCCGCTCGTCACCCTCGTCGACGAGCTCGAGCGCGCCGGCCGGGGCGTGATCATGACCATGGGCAAGGGCGGCGTCGGCAAGACCACCATCGCCGCCGCCATCGCCCTCGAGCTCGCCCGCCGCGGCCACCCCGTCCAGCTCAGCACGACCGACCCCGCGGCCCACGTCTCCTGGGTGCTCGCTCAGCCGCCGGAGGGGCTCCGTGTCGGTCGCATCGACGCCGAACAGGAAACGGAGGCCTATCGCCAGGAGGTGATGAGCTCGGCCGGAGCGAAGCTCGATGACCAGGGGCGCGCGCTGCTCGCCGAGGACCTGCGCTCACCGTGCACCGAAGAGGTGGCCGTGTTCCGGAGCTTCGCGCGCACGGTCGCCGAGGGGCAGAACGGCTTCGTCGTCCTCGACACGGCCCCGACCGGCCACACGATTCTTCTGCTCGACGCGGCCGAGGCCTACCACCGCGAGGTGCTCCGGCAGTCGAGCAACCTGCCCGAAACCGTCCGCGAGCTGCTGCCGCGCCTGCGCGACCCGGGGTTCACGCGCATCCTGCTCGTCACACTCCCCGAGGCGACACCCGTGCACGAGGCTGAGCGGCTCCAGCGAGACCTTGCCCGGGCCGAGATCCAGCCGTTCGCTTGGGTCATCAACCAGGCCTTCTCGGCGGCCGAGACGAGCGATCCGCTGCTGCTGAGCCGGCAGGCGAACGAGCGGGCCTACGTCGACGAGGTGGTGGACACGCTCGCGAAGCGAGTCGCGCTCGTGCCGTGGTTGGTGCAGGCGCCGGTCGGGCAGGCGGGCCTGCTCGCGACGCTCGCGCAGCGCGAGAACAGTCCCCGGGGGTGATCCCGGCTCATTTCACGGCGGCGCAGCGCCAGCCAGAAACGACCTCACGCGTCGGTCTTCCAGAGTGGTAGGCGGAGCTTCGGCAGGAAGGGCGACGCTGAGCAACAACCCACCTCGCGGAAGAAGGCCGGAGGCGAATCACTGGGAGCTGCAAAGATCCTGAATCCGTGCGTCCGGCGCCGCCATCACAAGCTTGGGCCCAGGAATGGCCGAAGCGATCTTGGCTGCAACCGCGGATTCATTCAGAGCCAGGATCATTGACTCCCCGAAGTTGCCCCTGGCGGCGACTTCGAGCCGTCTGGCTGCTTCCTCTGAAACCTCCACGGCGACGAGGACGAGCACCAGCGTGCTCTTGGAGACAAAGGGGGCGTATGTTTTGCGTGCTGATCGTGGGCGCGTTCGAGACAACGTCCGGCCGCTGATCACCCGAGTCGCGGCACCGTCCCACGGCGCGTTCTTCGCCAGGGAAACTGAAATCGGCTGCTGAGATGCTCGGCCCATCGCATTGGCCAAGCACGATGGTGGATCCAGAGGTGTTGCGGGGCAGGACGAAATACTCCGCGTACGCCTCGGAGCTGAGCTCTTGGGCGAGAAACCGACGGCTACACCGAGGGAATCGGCGCTCGACCTCCGAGCGACAGGAGTCTCGACTCTGGCTGGTCATCGTCCCGCACATGTCGAGGGAGCGCTGGTGCAACGCCCTCTCCTGGATTCCCTTCGCGCAGCCTGAACATCCCGACGAAACCATGCCTGCCAACACCGTCACGGCAAGGATTGGAACTGCCAGGGATGCGGGGACAGGCGCCGAAAGTCGACGGCCATTCGCGATGTTCAAGCCGAGAGAGAGCGCGCTCTCGTACCACGCCCCCGAGTCCGGCCGGTGGGTGCGCGTCGTCTGCCACCGGCACGAAGGCTCGGCGCTCCGATGTTTTCGGCCGGTCAGTACGAGTCTCTTGCCGCCGGCACGAAGGCCGGCGCTTCGACGATGCGCTTCGGTCGGTAGGGATCCTCATCACGGGTTGTGGCGCAGGATGGTCCCGAGCTCGCCGACGGCCCACGTCTCGCCACCGAAGGCGCCCCAGCAGGCCGAGAGCGACTGCTCGGCGCCCGAAGGCACTTCGCTCCAGGCCGCTCCGTCCCAGTGATACGAGGCCGACCCGCCATTGAGCCCGCGCCCGACGATCCACGCGTCCGACGGCGAGCTGCCGCAGACCCCTTCGAGCCCGGCGACCGGCAGGCTCGCGGTCACCGACCACGCCTCGCCGTCGAAGTGCAGCACCTCCCCGTCGGCGGCGACCGACCAGACGTCTTGGCGCGAGCTGCCCCAGACGCCCAACAGATCGCTCGGGGTCGGCGAGCTCGCGAGCGAGAACGCCTGGCCGTCCCAGCGCACGAGCGCGCCGCGAGCGCCGACGGCCCAGACCTCAGAGGCGCTCGCTCCCCACACTGCGTGCAGCCGGCCGCTCGCGCCGACCTCGGCCTCGCGCCATTCGCTGCCGTCCCAGCGCATCGCGATGGCCGACCCGGCACCCGCGCCGCGGCCTCCGACCGCCCAGACGTCGTTCGGCGCGCTGCCCCACAGACCACGCAGCTCGGCGTCCGCGGCCGCGCCCGCGGCGAGGCTCCAGCCGACCCCTTCCCATCGCAGCAACGTCCCGCCCTCGCCCGCGATCCAGGCGTCGTCCTCGCGGCTGCCCCAGACCGCTCGCAGGTGGCGGAAGGTCGGGCTGCGCATCGTCGACCAGCCCGAGCCATCGTGATGGAGGATGGAGCCGTGGACGCCGACCGCCCAGAGGTCGCCCAGGCTCGCGCCCCAGACCGCCTCGAGGTTCGTCTCGGCGGGGTTGGCCAGGCTCGTCCAGCCCGCGGCGCTCCTGTGGACGAGCGCGCCGAGCCTGCCGACGCTCCAAAGCTCGCCGTCGCCGGTCCAGACCCCGCGGAGTTGCTTGGGCTCATCGCGGGCGTGGCCCCATCGCGCGCCGTCCCAGTGGACGACGACTCCGAAGCCGCGCCCGCCCACCGCCCAGACGTCGCCGGCCCCGGTTCCCGAGACGGCGAAGAGACTCGGCTCGCCGGGGACCGGCTCGACCCTCCAGGCCGTGCCGTCCCAGTGCATCGCGCCGTCGTCGCCCACGGCCCAGACCTCGTCCGCCGCGCTTCCCCACAGGCCGCGCAGGCCCGCGAGCGGCGCGTCGACAGCGGCCCAGGCGCCGCTCGCGACTCGATGGAGAAGCCCTTCGCCCGCCGCCCAGAGATCGTCCGACGCCGCGCCCCAGACCGCCCTCAGCTCGCGGGTCTGCAGGCCGGCGACCGTGGTCCACTCCGCGCCGTCGAAGTGGAGAATGACCCCAGCGCTCGCCATCGGGCTGCCGGTGCGGCCAACGACCCAGACGTCGTCGGTCGCGCCGGCCCAGACGCCGAGCAGGTCTGCGTCGGCGGTCTCCGCCCCGCCGAGCGACCGCCACGCCAGGCCCTGCCAGCGCAGCACCGTCCCGTCGTCGCCCACCGCCCAGACCTCGTTCGCGCCCAGGCCGTGGACGGCGTTGAGGCCCGCGGTCGCCGGGGCGATGAAGCGCGTCCAGCGCTGGCCATTCCAGCGCACGAGCGTGCCGTCCTCGCCGACCGCCCAGACGCCGCTGGCGCCGCTTGCCCAGACGGCGTTGAGCGTGTTGCCTTGCGGCAGCGGGTTCTCCCAGCACCAGCCGCCGTTGTTGCAGCCGGGAGGCGCGCAGAGGTTGGGGACACCGCCCGCCCCGCACAGCTCGCCGTCGGCGCAGGCCCCGCAGTCGACGGTGACCAGCGCGCCGCACGAGCTCCAGGTGGTCAGCTCGCCGCAGTCCTTCAGCCAGCGCGCGCAGGTCGCCTCGGGCGATTCGGGCGGGCAGCCGCAGAGGTTCTCCTCGCCTCCACCGCCGCAGACCCGCGGAGGGCTGCAGGCGCCGCAGTCGACGGAGCGAGCCTCGCCGCAGAGATCGGTGGTCGCGACCGGGCCGCACTGCTTGCCCAGCCGCAGGCACAGCTCGGCGTCGGATTCGGCAGAGACGCAGCCGCAGGTCCCCGGCTGCCCCGCGCCTCCGCAGGCCTGGGGCCAGGGGCATCCGCCGCAGTCGAGCGTGCGCCCGTGGCCGCAGGAGTCGACCGCCTGGACCTCGCCGCATTGAGCCTCGAGCCGCAGGCACAGCGCCCAGTCGCTCTCGGGAAGACAGCCGCAACGGTTCGGCGTGCCCGAACCGCCGCAGGCCCGCGGCGCCTCGCAGCCGCCGCAGTGGATCGTCCGTCGCTCGCCGCACCGGTCCTCGGCGAAGGCGGGACCGCACTCGAGCGAGAGCTCCGCGCACAGCTCGGCGTCGGTCTCGGGGGTGCAGCCGCAGTCGCCGCCGTCGCACGGCGGAGGCAGACAGCCCGAGTCGCAGCCCTCGCACGGCACGCAGGCGTCAGCGGGCTCGCTGCCGATGGTGTGGAGGCCCGGGCAGGCGCAGAGCGCCGCGGCCACCAGCGCGGCGACGATCGAAAATGCTCGGTGCCGCGACCTCATCGACGACCGTCCGTTGCAGCGACCCGGCGAGCTCCTACTCGCCCAGGGCCTGCCGGACTTCGCCCGCGAACTGCCCCTGGGGATGGCGCTCGAGATAGAGCAGCGAGTCTGCACGGCTGCCGGCCCGGTCGCCAAGGATTCCTCGACAGATGGCGCGGCCGTGAAGCGACCGCTCCGCGAGCGACCCGGTCAGGCCCGAATCGAGCTCGCGGGTGAAGGCCTCGACGGCCTCGCGGCAGCGCCCCGCCTCGGCGAGCAGCTCGCCGCGCAGGACCCTCAGCTCGCCGTGGCGCGGCAGCTCGCCGAGCCCGGCCTTCTCGAGGACCTCGAGCGCCTCGGCGCGCCTGCCGAGAACGAGCAGCGCGTCGATTCGGGCGAAGCGGGCCTCGTTCGCGAACACGCCGTTCGGGAACCGAGCCTGGTAGTCGTCGAGGATGCCGAGCGCGGCGGCCGCGTCCCGCTCGACGCGCAGCTTCTCGACGGCGCGGCGAACCAGACCGCTCTCGGCCGCCAGCGCGTCCGCGGCACCGGGTTCGACAGCTCCGGCAGGTCGAGACGGGTCGGGACCGCCCTCTGCGACCGCGGGCGAGGGCGAGGCGGCGGCATCGGGGCCTCCGGTGGTGGGCGACCTCGCGGCCGCATCTCGGCGAGCGGGCGCGACGAGGGCGACCATGGACGGCGGGCTCGACGCGAGCGCCGAGGTCCGTTCGGCGGGGTCCGAGCGAGGTGGCGCCTCCCGATCATCCCGAACCTCGAGGCGACCAGCGTGAGCCTCGGAGTCCAGGGATTCGCGGCCTGGCTTCCCGGCTTCGTTCTGGAGGGAAGACGCTGTCGGCTCACCCGTACGCTCGAGCCCTCGTTGGTTCTTGCTCGAGGCCGTGCCCGGGCTCTCCGAATCGACGCCGACAGACTGGACGCTCTCGGGCTCGGCGGCCGAGGCGGGCGCAGGAGGCGGCGCTTCGCGCTGCGCGAACCCCAGGGCGACCGCGCCCCCGACAGCCAGCGCCCCGGCGAGCATCAGCTTCCACCCCGCCAGCGAGGCCACGGCTCCAGCGGCCCCGGGCAACCCTGGCGCCAGACGTCCCCAGAGCCGCTCGAGCTGCTGTGGCGCCAGCGCGGGCGCGCGCCCCGCGGCTCGCAACAGCTCGCCCGCCTTGTCCTCCGGGCTCGAGCCGCCCGGCTTTCGATCCTTCAAACGTCCGATGGGCTCGCCAGACATCACTGGCCCCCTTCGCGCTCGAGCGTCTCGAGCCTCTTGAGAAAGTCGGCGCGCGCGCGGTGCAGCCAGACCCAGACCGTGCCTTCCCGGGCTCCGGTCAGCTCCGCGATCTCGGCAGCCGAACGTTCCTCCATTTCGAAAAGAATCAAGGCGTTGCGGTACTTCTCCGACATCCCCTCGAGCACCGCGTAGACCTTGGCCCGAGTCTCCTGCCGCTCGAGCGAATCGGTGCCGCTCTCCCCTTCGGCGGCCAGGTGCCCTGCGACCTCGTCGGCCGTCCCTCCGAGCCAGCGGCGCCAGCGGTCGCGCCGGCGCTTGCGGCGCACGACGTTCGCGGTGATGCCGAAGAGCCAGGTCGTCAGCTTCGAGTCGCCCCGGAACCCCGGGAGCCGGGCGTGGACGACGACGAAGACCTCTTGAACCACGTCCTCCGGGTCGATCCCCGGGCCTGCGAGCGCGCGGGCCCAGCGCGACACGAGGCCCGCGTGCTCGCGGAAGACCTCCTCGGTCGCCTCGGCCGCGCGCGGCCTCTCGACCGCTGCCGGGGAAAGCGCTTGCTGCATCTTGTCGACTGAGTGCCCGCGGGCCGCCGAACCTTTCATCGCGCCGCAAACCCCAGGCCCGCCCGCAGCGCGACCTCGAACCTCGGCAGCTCCGCGGTCAGCTCAGCGCCGCTGACGCGCACCGTCTGCCGGCCGGGCCAGACGCCGGCCCAGAGCCCCATCCACCCGTCGACCCGATCGCCTCTTCGTACGAGGCGTGCCTCGGTCGCGAGCCCCGCCTCGAAGTCGAGCGCGCTCGAGTCCTCGGCGAACCCTGAGCCGGCCACCGAGAGGAGCGTCGCGACGGCCTGGGCTGAGACCTCGAGGTCGAGCCCTCCGCGCGCCGTCCAGGTCGGTCCCAGGGCCAGGCTCGGGCGAAGCCAGCGGACAGCGCCGGGGCCCAGCTCGAAGATGCGCGCCGACGAGGCGACGACCGAGAGCCGCGCGCCCCACGGCGAATCGAAGCGGGAGAGCGAGGCTGCGAGCACGCCGCCGACGGCGGGCTGGAGGGCGGCAAGAGAGCCGCCGACGCCAAGGTCGAGCCCGACGCGGAGCGCGCTTCGCGCCGGCTCCGCGGTCTCCACTTCCGCCCGCGAGGCGACCGGACCGCGCGGCGCTGCAGCCGGCAGGGCGAGCGCCGTCCCCGCGCGAAGCTCGGCCTCCCAAACCGCGAGCACGACCGCGCACGCCTCGGCCCGCTGCTCACAGGGCGCGGAGGTCTCGAGGTCGCGCGAGGCGACGGGCCGGCCATCTCGGTCGAAGAGGACGAGGCGCACGCCGCCCTCGATCGCTTCGATGCGCGCGAGGTGCGCCGGCCCGGTGGAATCGGGGAGCAGCGCGCGCAGGCGCTCCTCGACGGCGCTGGCCGTCGGACAGGTCGCGTCGCCCTGGACCGACACCGCCGAGAGAAGTCCGGCGAAAAGGAGGGTTGCTGCCATCGAGCCACCTGGCGGGCATGAAGCCACGCGGTCGGCGCGCTTGTCGAGCCGGTCGCGTTCGGCGGATGGAGCCGGCGGGTTGCTTCGGCGCTCCGATTCGAGGGTGGGCCTTTCAAGAGGTGTCGGGAGATCCCTTTGAAGCTCGGCCCGTCCCCCCCTGGCCGGTCACCTCGAGCGTAGGCCGAGCCTGCGAGGCCGAAGTCGAGAGGCCCTTCGACTCCGCGCAGCCCGGGCCCCGCCCGGGCCCCAAGTGATCGGTCGCAGGTTGGTAGGGGCGAATAGCAATGCGCCCGTCGACGAATCGGGGGCCAATCCGAAGAAGTGGCGATTGCCCCGACCTGTAAGGTTCCCCGCCGCTGCAGACACGAAGCGCACGCTCCCTCCTTCCCGGCCGTTCCCGCGAGCCCGCGAGGTCTTCCATGCGCCCGAACCGAAGCTGCAGCGCGCCGATTGCCGCCCTCCTCCTTCCGCTCCTCTTCGCCTGCGACCCGAAGGTCAAGGTCGACCGGGCCGAAGGCATCGCCGTCTTCGAGGAGCTGGCCTCCGACGGCACGGCGAAGCTGGTCGACACGACGACGCTCGACTTTGGCCCGGTGCTCCTCGGTGCCCGCTCCGAGCGCAAGGTCGTCCTCCGCAACGACGGCCGCGGCAGCTTCCGGGTCGACGCCGCGCTCGAGAACGACGGGTACGACGCGAGCTTCCGCTACCAGTTCGAGCCGATGACGCTCGAGGTCGGCGACCGCGTCGAGCTGGTCTTCTTCTTCGAGCCCTCGGGCGCGCCGGGTGACCGCGCGAGCAAGCTCACGTTGCGGATTTTCGACGCCAACATCGAGCAGCTCGTCATCGACCTGAAGGGCCGCGCCGTCGACGGCGGCTGCCTCGTCGAGCCGCAGGAAGCGCTCGACTTCGGGCACGTCGCGCTCGGCACCACCTTCACCAGGCAGGTGCGCATCACCAACTCCTCGGACCTTCCCTGGACGGCGAAGATCGCCGGCATCACCAGCGAGCTCGACCCCGAGTCGTTTCTCCTCGCCGGCTTCGAGCCCGGCGAGATCACCGTGCCCGAACACGGCGAGATAGTGGTTCCGATCGAGTTTCGCCCGGCGCACCTCGGCGAGCACAGCGCCTTCTTGCACCTCCCGGCGCCGGCGATATGCGAGCCGCACATCCTCACCCTGAGCGGCCGCGGCGTCGATTCGGTGCTCGAGTGCGAGCCGAAGGTGCTGGCGACCGACCCGAACACCGGCGCCGAGCGCTGGGTCTGGCGGCTCGACTTCGGCTTCGTCAATCCCGGGTCCAAGTCGGTCCTGCCCGTCGTCTGCACCAACCTGGGCAACACCGACATCACCCTGACCGGCTTCGAGCTGCAGCAGCCCCCGGGCAAGGGCGACCCCTTCGCCCTCGAGACGCGGGAGACGAGCCTCGTCGCGGCGGCGGGCGGCGGCACCGTGGAGCTCCCGCTGTCGTTCGAGCCCAGGCTGCTCGGCCTCCAGCTCGGCGCGCTCCATCTGCTGACCGACGACGCGAAGACGCCGCAGGCCAAGGTCGAGCTGGTCGGCACCGGCGGCGGTCCGGACATCGAGGTGCTGCCGCCGCGCCTGGACCTCGGCCGCGTCGCGGTCGACACGACGAAGGCCAAGGCGATCACCATCGCCAACGTCGGCACCGACATCTCGGGCACCACCGAGGACAACCTGCGGCTGGTCGAGCGACGGGACGGCGAGTGGGTCGAGAAGCACGCCGAGCTGATCACCGACTGGCCCGAGGAGCTCAGCCTCGGCGAGGGGCTCATCGGCTATCTGCCGCAGGGCATCCCCGCCGGCGCCAGCGTCGATCTGAAGGTCTTCTTCTCGCCCACCTCACCCGGCCGCAAGAGCGCGGTGCTGCGCATCTACTCGAACGATCCCGACGAGCCGACCGTGAGGGTCGAGGTCGTCGCGAGCGCCGAGGTGATGCCGCCCTGCGACTACGAGGTCGTCCCCTCACAGATCCCCTTCGGCGTCGTCGAGCCGGGCCAGTACTCGACCATCCCGTTCTTCGTCCACAACAAGGCGGCCGACCCGCTCGACGAGTGCATCGTCGCCACGCTCGGGTTCAGCCGCGGGACTCCGGCTGCCTTCTCGCTGCCCGAGGGCGAGATCACCGAGGCGGTCATCAAGGGCGGCGAGGTCCTCGAGGTCCCGGTGCGCTTCTCTCCGCGCGCGGACGGTCAGTACACCGGCGCGGTCGAGTTCTACGTCTCGAGCCCCTCGGCGCCGATGGGCCAAGTGGCCCTCAGCGGCACCTCGCTGAAAGGCTGCCTGCTCATCGCGCCCAACGAGCTCGACTTCGGCCCGGTGGAGGTCGACTGCAACGCGCGGGAGCGGGTTTTCACCATCTACAACGTGTGCCCGAGCAACATCACCCTGACCAGCATCGAGACGCAGCAGGGCCTGTCCACCGAGTTCCGGCTGACGCAGCGCCCGGCCCTGCCGAAGACGCTGGCGCCCACCGACCAAGCCGAGTTCAGGATGAGCTACCGGCCCGTCGACGTCGGCGAGGACTTCGCCAGCGTCGCCATCCAGACCTCGCAGCTCTCGGCGCCGTACGTGGTCACGCTCACCGGGCGCGGCGAGACCATCGCCATCCAGACCGACGTCTTCGCCCAGGACGCGCAGCCGAAGGCCGACGTCCTCTTCGTCATCGACGATAGCTGCTCGATGGGCGGCGAGCAGAACGACCTGGGGCGCAACTTCGCCGCGTTCATCCGCTTCGCCGTCAGCCAGCAGGTCGACTACCACATCGCCGTGACCACGACCTCGGTCAGCAACAGCGCGAGCGACGAAAACGGGCGCTTCGTGCCGCTGGCCGGTGGCAATCCACGGGTGATCACGCCGACGACTCCGAACAAGGAACAGGTCTTCCAGCAGAACGTCAACGTGGGCACCTCGGGAGACGCCTACGAGAAGCTGATCCGGCCTTCGTACCTCGGGCTGAGCAACCCGCTGGTCGACTCGCACAACGCCGGCTTCCTGCGTGACGATGCGAACCTGGCCATCGTCGTGGTGTCGGACGCCGCGGATCAGGACACGACGCAGCTCGCCTTCTACGAGAACTTCTTCCTGAACATCAAAGGCCACACTCGCCGGAACATGTTCACCTTCAACGGCATCATCCCGACCTTCCCGCAGGAGCCGGCCGGCTGCAGCTACGACGAGTCGACCGCGGGGCAGTCGTCGCGGGTGAAAGGCCTCGTCGCGCGCACCGCGGGCATCTACGACGACATCTGCACGCCCGACTGGTCGCAGACGCTCGAGAAGCTCAGCAAGGGGACCTTCGGCTACCGCACCCGGTTCTTCCTCTCGAGCACGCCGGACCCCTCGCAGCCCATCGTCATCGAACTCGACGGGCAACCTTACCCGGCGCTCGGTCCTTATGAAGACATGCGGTGGAGCTACGACTCCAGCGCCAACGCCATCGACTTCGTGCCGCTCGCCGCGCCAGAGCCCGGCAGCACGCTGACGATCAGCTACCGGGTCGCGTGTCTGGCCGGGCCTTGAGCACGGCCTGCTCTGGCGGGCCGCGCTTCAAGAGGCGTCGGGAGATTGTCTACGGCGCAACTCGCGCGAGGCGCGGGACCGCCGCCGTCTCGGCGGCCTGCGTGCGCGGATGAAGAAGAGGCGCTGAAGCGAGGCTGAGACCGATTCTCGACGGACCTTCAGCTCCGGGCGCCGGCCGGATTGAACCGGGGGCCGTCCGTTTGGAAACAAGCGGCTCGGCCGGGCAAGCCGAGCGCTTCGTCATGCCGAAGGAGTCAGTGGCTGGCTGGGCACGAGCTTCGGGGCCTTCGCGCCCAGTGGGGCGCCTCACATTCGCTCTTCCGACAGGACCGCAACCGCTCGGCCTGACTCTGGATTTGGCCGGGCGGGCGGGGAATGAAGCGGCGCCGCCTTTTTGTTTGACAGTGGAGGATCAGGGCACTATAAAGCCGCCCGTTCTTGTCGCGGGGTGGAGCAGCCTGGTAGCTCGTCGGGCTCATAA
>DHSB01000206.1:6254-25141 GCA_002408385.1 Myxococcales bacterium UBA5297 | reverse complement strand
CCTAGCCGTGTCAAAGTCGGGTGCTAACACACCCCCGCGCCGAAAGCAACGAGCGGGCGAGCGAGAGGGCATCGGCCTTTTCAACGTGATCCTGTGGAATTAGGCCTCGAACGGCCAACGCCCCGGTCGAGGGGAGACGCGCCGGTCAGAGGCGGGTGGGCGATTAGGCTTGGGGCCCCGACGCGAGCCGCAAGATTGATAATTGGTTGACAGCCAAGCGAGCCATTTCTATATTGCGCCGCCTTTCGGGCCCGCGGCGAGGTAGCTCAACTGGTTAGAGCGGCGGTCTCATAATCCGCAGGTCGGCGGTTCGAGTCCGCCCCTCGCCACTCGGAGGCAGTCTGCCGCCTCCGCGCTATTTCCCCTGCCCGAGCCTGGTCCCAATCGGGCAGGGGAGCGCCTTTCCAAGCCCGACGAAGTCCGCGTATAGTGCCCGCCTACTTCGGAGGTGCGGAGCGGCCCAGACCGGGCTGTTGCTCGCGTGCGAGAGGGCTGGAATGCGAATCGCGGTCATCAGCGACATTCACTCGAACATCGAAGCCCTCCTCGAGGTGGTCAAGGTCATCGAGCGCGCTCGCGCCGATCGCATCATCTGTCTCGGAGACGTCGTCGGCTACGGCGCAAGCCCGAATGCCTGCTGTGACCTCGTCAAAGAGCTCGCCGAGGTGACGCTGCTGGGCAACCACGACGCCGCGGTCTCCGGGCGCATGGACTACAGCTTTTATTACGATGCGGCCCGCCACGCACTCGACTGGTCGGCCTCGACCGCCAGCGACGAGAACCTCCAGTGGCTCAAGAGCCTGCCTTATACCTATCGGATCGGGGACATCGGCTTTAGTCACGGTTCACCGATCGATCCGCAGGCCTACGAGTACATCTTCGCCCTCGAGCAGGCGCGCGAGCTGATGCCGTTTGTCGAGGATTTGCCCGAGGTTACTTTCATCGGGCATTCGCACCTGTGCAAGGCCTTCGCCATCGGTAATGGCGAGGTCAACGACGTGGTGGCACAGAAGTTCGGCATCCGGCGCGGTTACAAGTACATGATCTCGGTCGGCAGCGTCGGTCAGCCGCGCGACTACGACAACCGGGCCTGTTTCGTCATCCACGACACCGACGCGCGCACCGTCGAGTACCACCGGGTCGAGTACGACATCGAGAGCTCCGCGCAGAAAATCTTCGATGCCGACCTCGCCCTCAACTTCGGCAAGCGGCTCTTCCTCGGGGTGTAGAGGCGGGAAGCTTTGGGGGCCGCCACAGCGGTCCACGAGGCTTGCGGGGAGCTGCCGCCTACCGTTATCCTCCCGACACCATGAGCCTTTCGAAACTTGCCGCGTTGCTGTTGGTCGCCTGCCTGTCGTTTGCTTGCAACCGCTCGGGGCCGCCGTCGGCCGAGTATGCCGAGGCGCGCGAGAAGTGGAGCGCTCTCGTGAGGGACCGGCTCGACGAGGCCGCCACCGATCCCCAAGCGGACGAGGTGCTGGCGCTTCTTGGCCGGGTCGACCCGAAGAGCATCGACGCGCAATACGCCAGCGAGCTGAAGGCCGAGATCGAAAAGTCGCGCGCCGAGGCGAAGGCCCAGGCCGAGGCGCGCGCCAAGTCGCTCGAGGCCGCCGAGGCTGCGCTGCGGCCCGTCGTCGCCAACTCCCCGCGCGACGAGGAGCCCAGCCCTCCCGAGCCGGCGACCGAACCCGCAGCACAGGCCGCCGAGGCGCCCGACGCGGGCGAGGCTGACAAGGGCCAGCCAGTCGAGGGAATGCCGGCCTCGGACTTCAAGACCAAGTTCTCGCGTTGTTTCGAATACAGGAATGACTCGCTGGTCAACGGGCTCGCCGGCGGCCAGGTCTGGGGGCTGAAGGACCTCTCGATCTGTCGCGACCTGCACCCGACCTTCGTCAGCAATTCGGTTCTCCTGTACGAGGACAAGCTCTCCGCCATTCGTCCCAACGAAGAGCTGGCGCCCAAGCAGTACCTGCTGGTCGACGGCAAGCTCGTCCCGTTCGAGGAGGCCGAGAAGCTGAAGAAGGAGAAAGAGGCGGCCCCGGCCGCCAGCCCTTGAGAACGGATGGAGGGAGGGCCCGGCCCATGGAGCTTTTGAACGACCGCGCCATTCGCACGCTTCTGACCCTGTTGCCCAAGGCCGCGCTCAGTCGGGTCGTCGGGACCGCCAGCCGGCTGCCTGCGCCCAGAGTTGTCCACACCACCGCGGCCCGACTCTTTGCCCGCCGCTACCGCATCCAGGTCGACGAGGCCGAGCATGCGATAGGCGAGTACCCGACCCTGGCGGCCTTCTTCACGCGCCGGCTCAGGGAAGGCAGCCGTCCGGTGGCGCCCGGCGAGCAGGTGATCGTCTCGCCGGTCGACGCCCGCGTCGCGGCCGCGGGGCTCGCAGAAAAGGGCCGGATGCTTCAGGCCAAGGGTCGCGACTATTCCATCGCGGCCCTGCTCGACGACCCGGTGGAGGCGAAAGCCTTCGAGGGCGGTCCTTTTCTCACGCTCTATTTGTCTCCGCGCGACTATCACCGAATTCATGCGCCGCTGGCTGGGGTCGTCGAGGGCTATGCCTACATCCCTGGCAAGCTCTTCCCGGTCAATCCGCCCTCGGTGCGCACCATTCCCAACCTCTTCTGCGTCAACGAGCGCTTGATTACCTACCTGCGTGCGCCCGCCGGCAGGGTCGCAGTGGTCAAGGTCGGGGCGACGTGCGTGGGGCGTATCCGCGCCGCTTACGACGACGTGGTGACCCGGCGGGGCGGCGGCGCGCGGAGCATGAGCTACGGCGAGCCTATCCCCATCGAGAAGGGCGCCGAGCTTGGCGTCTTCGAGACCGGCTCGACGGTCATCCTGCTGTTCGAGCCGGGAAGCGTCGAGCTTGACGGGCGGCTGACCGAGGGCGCGAGCGTGCGAATGGGCGAGCCGATCGCGAGGACGTGCGCGCGCAGCGCTGCCCGGGGCTAGCCCAAGCAAGGGCCAACCGTCTATAAGGGCGGCGCAGCGCTGCCCTTTTTGCGCGGCTGACGGAACAAGCCGGCAGCCTAAGGTGGCGCCGGTCGTAAGGAGGGCCTTGTGGCGGAGCGGATTTCTGCGGTCAAGGGGATGAACGATTTGCTGCCCGAGCAGATGGGCGTCTGGCATCGGATCGAGGACCAGGCGCGCGGCACGCTCGAGCGCTTCGGGTTTGGCGAGGTCCGCACGCCCATCCTCGAGAAGACCGCGCTGTTCGTGCGCGGGGTCGGCGAGGAGACCGACATCGTCGGCAAGGAGATGTACACCTTCGAGGACCGCGGCGGAGAGGCCAAGGCCGGGACGATGGTCTCGCTTCGCCCCGAGGGCACCGCCCCGGCGGTCCGCGCGGCCATCGAGCACAACGTCTTCGGTCAGGAGCCGTTGGTGCGCTGGTACTACCTGGGCCCCATGTTCAGGCGCGAGCGCCAGCAGAAGGGGCGCTACCGGCAGTTCTACCAGGTGGGCGCGGAGATCTACGGCGCGAGCGCCCCGCACGCCGACGCCGAGCTCATCGACGCGGGACAGGCCTTTCTCTCCTCGCTCGATATTGGCGAGATAACCCTCGAGATCAACTCTCTTGGGGATGAGAGCTGCCGGCCCAAGTACATCGAGGCGCTCGTCGGCTACCTGAAGAGCCGCGCGCTCGATCTCTGCCCGGAGTGCCAGCGGCGCCTGCAGACCAACACCTTGCGCGTGCTCGACTGCAAGAACGAGAGCTGCAAGAGGGTCACCGCCGAGGCGCCCTCGGTCGACGCCTTCCTCTGCGAGCCGTGCCGCGAGCACTTCGCCACGCTGCTTGGCCTTCTCGATGGGCTGTCCATCGAGTACGTCGTCAACCCGCGAATCGTGCGCGGCCTGGATTACTACACGCGCACCGTGTTCGAGTTCGTCTCGCACCTGCAGGGCGAGGGCGGGCTTGGTAGCCAGAACACGGTCTGCGCCGGTGGGCGCTACGACAGGCTCGTGAAGAACCTCGGGGGGCCCGAGGTCCCCGCGGTCGGGTTTGCCGCCGGTCTCGACCGGCTCGCCCTGCTTTCCGCCAAGAACGCCTGGGGTGCGAGGCCGCCGGAGCTCTTCCTCGTCTCGCTCGGCGAGCAGGCCCGACAGCGAGCGCTGCTGCTCGCCTCCGAGCTGCGGCGCAAGGGAGCTTTCGTGGATCAGGATTTGCGAGGAGGCGGGCTGAAGGCTCAGATGCGCAGGGCCGACAAGTCCGGCGCGACCTTCACCTTGGTCATCGGCGAGTCGGAGCTCGCCTCGGGCAAGGCGAACCTCAAGCGCATGGCGACCGGCGAACAGCGCGAGGTGGTGCTCTCGTCCCTGTTCGACGAGCTCTCCGGTAGCCGCTCGACGCGCTGACCAACCCCAAAACCTCTCACCCCTGGAGGTCCGGATGTCCCGCGCAGTTTCCCTGCTCTTGTCGGGCGCGCTCATCTTTGCGGCGGCCGACCTCGCCGCTCAGGGGCAGGACGTGGCGCTGCCCGGGGTCGGTGCCGACGCGCCCTTGTTCGCCTTGCCGATCTACAACCCCGAGGCCGCCGGGCGCTCGCGAGCCGGGACGATGCTGCTCGTCGGGGAAGACTCCGACGACAAGGATGCCAAGCTCATCGTCGTCTCGTTCATGGCCAGTCACTGCAAGCCTTGCCTGAAGGAGCTGCCGCTTCTGCAGAAGCTCCACGCGAAGTACCACGAGCGAGGGCTGCGGATAATCGGGGTCTCCATCGACAGCGAGCCCGAGGGCCAGAAGCGGATGAGCGAGCTGATCGCAGAGCACAAGGTGACCTTCCCGGTGGCGCGCGACCAGTACAACTTCACCGCGCGCCGCTACCTCGGCACGACGGTGCCGTTGCCCTCGGTCTTCTTCCTCGATCGCAGCGGCGCCATCACCTTCGTCAGCCGGGGCTACGACAAAGAGATTTCCAAGACCCTCGTGGCGACGCTCGAGAGGCAACTCGGCAGCCCGCCGGCCGGCACGGAGGCGAAAAAATGAAACTCACAGCTATCATCCTCCCCATGCTCGCTCTCGCGCTGAGCGCGTGCAGCCACTCGAAGGGCGCAGAGGTCGGCGCGAGCGCCGCGGTCGAGCCCAACGGCATCAAGCACATGGTTCGGCCCATCGAAGTTGCCCCCGGACTCGAAGCCAACCCCGTGCCGGCGGTGTTCGAGCAGGTGCTCTGCAGCGCGCTGTTCGAGCGAAACGACAAGCAGGTGGTCTGCGCTGATCAGATCAGGGCTTTCGTCGGCTACCAGCGTGAGCGCGAGACCACGACCGGCACGTCGATGTCCATCGAGGAGATCGCCAAGGTCTTCGAGACTCCGCGCGACGTGGTCTTGAGCACAGGAGTCTCGGGTGAGTCGGTCCTCGTCAATGCGGTGGTCGTCGATCGGAGCGGAAACGCGCTTGGGCGCTTTCAGGTGAGGCTCGCCCGCGATGGCGCGGATGTCACCGAGCGCGCCGACGAGTTGGCGGCACAGGTCGTATCCCTGCCCAAGTAGCGCGCCGGCCCTCGTGTCGATGACTCGGAGAGAGTCTCCCGCCAAGAAGCGGCCTTTGCCTGCGGCGGCGCCGCTCGATGCGCCCGCGCTGGTCGTCATCGTCGGCCCGACGGCGTCGGGCAAGACCGCCTTGGGCATCGAGCTCGCGCGCGAGCTCGGCGGCGAAGTCGTGTCGGCCGACAGCCAGCAGGTCTATCGCCATCTCGAGATAGGGACGGCCAAGCCCACCGCGCGGGAGCGGGCGGCGGTGCCGCACCACCTCGTCGACTTCGCAGAACCGACCGAGTCCCTGTCGGCCGGCAGCTATGCCCGGCTGGCCGATGAGGCGATTGCGGCTATCGGCGCGCGCGGCAGGCTGCCGATCGTCGTCGGTGGAACCGGGCTCTGGATTCGAGCGCTGCTGCTCGGTATCGCCGAGATCCCGCCTGCCGACGCGGCCTTGCGCGCCCGGCTCGAGGCCTTGGCCGAAAGCAAGGGGAGGGCGGCTCTCCACGACCGCCTCGCGGCGATCGACCCCGAGAGCGCCGCGGAGATTCCGGCTGCCAACGCGGTCAGGGTCATCCGCGCCCTCGAGATACATGAGCTGACCGGCGAGAAGCCCTCTGTCGTGCGGGCGAGGCACGGGTTTGCCAAGCTGCGCTATCGGGCGCGGGTCTTCGGCATCTCGCCGCCCCGCGAGGCGCTGTACCGGCGCATCGAGCGACGCGCACGGGCGATGTTCGAGTCGGGGCTGGTCGAGGAGGTGAGGGGGCTTGTCGCCTGCGGTCTGCGCGATGCGCCGGCGCTCAAGGCGCTCGGTTATCCCCAGGCCCTCGAGGTCATCGACGGGCGCGCGAGCGTCGAGCAAGCCATCGCCGCGACCGCGCAGGCGAGCCGCCACTACGCCAAGCGCCAGCTCACGTGGTTTCGCGCCGATCCGCTGGTGGAATGGCTCGGCTGGCCTCCCGAGGCCCTCGCGCTGGCCGCACGCCTACGCTCCGAGTGCGGGCAGGTTGACACCGGGGCCGGGGAATAAGAACCTGCGCCGTCTCCAAGCGGACAACCTGGCGACCGTTGGGCCGCCGTTCGAGTGCGGGTGCGAACATGGCAATCCAGAGCATGCTCGTGGTGGGCGCAGGGCAGATGGGGTCGGGGATCGCCCAGGTCGCGGCGCAGGCTGGCCTCGAGGTGACGATCGTCGACGTCTCGCCGCAGGCCCTTGAGCGGGCGCAGGAGCGGATCAAGGCCGGCATCGAGAAGGCGGCCAGGCGCGGCGCGATCAAGCCGGACGAGGTGGCGGGAATACTCGCGCGAGTCAAGACGGCGACGGGCTTCGACAGCATCAGCGTCGACATGGCCGTCGAGGCGGTCACCGAGAACGAGGCGCTCAAGCGCGAGATCTTTGCGAGCCTTGACCAAGTGGTGAAGCCCGGGGGCGTAATCGCCACGAACACCTCGTCGCTGCCTATCACCCGGCTCGCCACCGCGACCAAGAGGCCCGACGCGGTGATCGGCATGCACTTCATGAACCCGGTGCCGATGATGGCGCTGGTCGAGATCATCCACGGCGCTCAAACCTCGGAGCAGACCTTCGAGAGCACGGTTGAGGTCGCCAAGCGGATGGGCAAGACCGCCGTCGTCGCCCGGGACTTTCCAGGCTTCATCGTCAACCGCGTGCTCATCCCGTACCTGAACGAGGCCTGCTACGCGTTGATGGAAGGGGTCGGCAGCGTCGAGGACATCGACGCCGCGATGAAGCTCGGCACCAACGTACCGATGGGCCCCTTTACGCTCGCCGACTTCATCGGGCTCGACACCTGCTTGTCGATCATGGAGGTGCTGCACAAGGGCCTCGGCGATGACAAGTACCGGCCGTGTCCGCTGCTGCGGCAGTACGTCGATGCCGGGTGGCTTGGCAAGAAGACGGGAAGGGGTTTCTACAAGTACTAGAGGGCCTGCGCCGAAGGCTGACCGAGCCTGGTGGCCGGCGAACCGCTGATGGTGGTGGTATGGGGCCTCGCGCTGTGTACTCTTCGACCGTTCGTTGGCGCCGGAGGCAGCCTGGCGTGGCCAGGGGACGCCGGATGAGCGGGTGATGCCCGCGGGGGCACCGAATGGGGGGGGCGCTGGCGCCGCGGCCTCAAGGGGAGCTTGAGCGATCGTGTCTTTGGCCGGCGCGAACAGACAAGGAGGGGTTCTTGATGCAGCTCGACAACGTCCGCCTCGACTTCGAGGAGAGCATCGCCGTTCTCGCGATCACTCGGGAAAAGCAGCTCAATTCGCTGAACACCGCGACTCTGCGCGAGATGGTCGAGGCGCTCGGCAGCCTCGGTGAGCGGCGCGCTCCGCCCGTGCTCGCCCTGATCGTCACCGGCCAGGGCAAGTCCTTCGTGGCCGGTGCGGACATCGAGGAGATGAGCTCGATGTCCGTCGCCGAGGCCCGCGAGTTCGCCGCGCTGGGCCACCGGGCCTTCGCGATGCTCGAGTCGCTGGCGATTCCGACGATCGCCGCGGTCAATGGCTACGCGCTCGGAGGTGGTTGCGAGCTTGCGCTCGCCTGCGATCTCGTTCTCGCGTCGGAAAAAGCCAAGTTCGGCCAGCCGGAGGTCAACTTCGGCATCATCCCCGGCTTCGGCGGCACTCAGCGCCTCGTGAGAGCCATCGGCAGGCAGCGCGCCAAACAGATGATCTTCACCGGCGAGCATATCGGCGGCGCCCGCGCAGCCGAGATCGGCTTGGCGCTCGAGGTCCTGCCCGCCGACAGGCTGCTCGAGCGCGCCCGCGAGATTGCCGGGAAGATCGCTTCCAAGGGCCCGGTCGCCATCTCCCAGGCCAAACGCGTCATCAACTGGGGCGCCGACGCAGACCTGCGCAACGGCAACGAGCTGGAGCAGCAGGCCTTCTCCCTGCTCTTCGGCACCGAGGATCAGAAGGAGGGGATGAGGGCGTTTCTCGAGAAGCGTCGCGCGAGGTTCCTGGGGCGGTAGCCGGCTCGCTCGAGCCGCTCTGCGGCGAGCCAGCGCCTCGTCTCTTCGGCTGCGTCCGACCGGTTTCGTCCCGGTTGCGAGCCGCAGCCCGGGAGCTTAAGGTGCGCTGCCTTGGCCGCGCGATGTCAGGTATTCGGCAGCGCGGAGGTTCGGGCATTCGTCGAAGGGGTCCATGGAACCGATCGCCGCTCCGGGCGGGAGCAGGCCTGCTCGCCGCTACCACATCCAGACATTTGGCTGCCAGATGAACGAGTATGACTCGGCGCGAATCGCCGAGGTTCTCGCTCGAGCGGGCTACGAGCCCGCCGGCTCGGCCGAGTCGGCCGGCCTCATCATCATCAACACCTGCGCGGTCCGCGAGAAACCCGAGCAGAAGGTGCTCTCGATGCTCGGGCGCTACCGCGAGCAGAGGGAGAGCAAAGGCACGCGCCTCGCGGTCGCCGGGTGCGTCGCACAGCAGCGCAAGGCCGAGCTGCTCAAGCGCGTGCCCTACCTCGACCTCGTATTCGGCCCGGACATGATCGCGCGGCTGCCCGAGATGCTCGAGCGGATCGACGAAGGCGAGCGCGTCTGCCAAACCACCTTCGCCGACAGGCACAGCTACCAGTTCCCCGCGGCCGATCCGGAGAGCGTGCGGGGGCAGGTGAGCGCCCTTGTCACGGTGATGAAGGGCTGCAACAACGTCTGTTCCTTCTGCGTCGTGCCCCGGACGCGCGGCCGAGAGCAAAGCCGGCCTGTCGACCAGGTGCTCGCCGAGGTGCGGGGAATGGTCGAGGCTGGCGTGCGCGAGGTGACGCTCATCGGGCAGAACGTCAACTCTTACGCGGGCGGGGTGAGCTTCGCCGAGCTGCTGCGCCGTGTCTGCGCCGTCGACGGGCTCTGGCGCGTGCGCTTCACCACGAGCCACCCGACCGATCTGTCGGACGAGCTCATCGAGGTCTTCGGCGAGCTGCCCAGTCTCACCCCGCAGTTTCACCTGCCGGTCCAGTCCGGCTCGGATCGCATCCTCGAGCGGATGCGCCGCGGGTACACCGCGGCCGACTACCTGCGGCGAGTCGCGCGCCTTCGGCAGGTGCGGCCGGGCATAGCGCTGACGACCGACATCATCGCGGGCTTTCCAGGCGAGACCGAAGACGACTTCGAGCTCACCTTCCAGCTCTGCGAGCAGGTGCGCTACGAAAACATCTACTCCTTCGTCTACTCGCCTCGCCCGGGCACCGCGGCGATGCTGCACGAAGAGGAATGGGGGGCTGTCCCCTACGAGGAAAAGGTGCGCCGGCTCGAGCACCTTCAGGCGCGCGCGCGTGAGGTCTCGCTCGAGTACGCCCGTGCGCTCGTCGGCAGGCGTGTCGAGGTGCTCGTCGAGGGGCCATCGAAGACGGACGCGAGCCGGCTCTTCGGCCGGACGCCGGAGAGCCGAACGGTCAACTACGAGGGCACTTCGCCCGCGGGCAGCCTGGTCGAGGTCGAGATAACCTCGGCGACGCCGAATGCCGTCTTCGGTGTCGAGCGGGCGCGCTTGCGATGAGTCGGACCGCCCGTAGGCTGCTCTGGTATTGGGGGCCGCTCGTGGGCTATGCGGCAGTCATCTTCGCCCTGTCGGCGATGAAGCACCCCCCGGTGCCGGTCCCCAGGTTTCCGCACGCGGACAAGGTGCTCCACATGATCGAGTACAGCGGGCTCGGGTTCCTGCTGTGCCGGGGCCTGGCGATGGGAAGGCACGGGCTTGCTCCCTCGATGGCCCTTCTGTCGGCGACGCTGCTCGGCGCGCTCTACGGAGCGAGCGACGAGCTGCATCAGCTCATGGTTCCCGGGCGCTCTGCGAGCGTGCTGGACCTGGCCGCTGACGTCGTCGGCACGGCCCTGGGCGGCCTGGCCTACTGGCTGCTGTATCTTCGACAGGTTGCCGTTGCGGGCGGCAGGTCGGCAGCAGACTGAGCCCGAGGGAGGCGTGGGATGGCCTTGCGGCCCTACAAAGGACAAATGCCCGTCGTCGGCGCCGATGTCTTCGTCGAGCAGAGCGCGCAGGTAATCGGCGATGTGACGATCGGCGCCCGCTCGAGCATCTGGTTCAACTGCGTGGTGCGCGGTGACGTGAACTACATCCGTATCGGCGAGGAGACCAATGTCCAGGATCTGAGCTGTCTGCACGTCCTGCGAGACCGCTTCCCACTTGTGCTGGGCGACCGGGTGACCATCGGCCACAGCGTCACGCTGCACGGCTGCACCATCGGAAACCAGTGTCTGGTCGGCATGGGCGCCATCGTCCTCGACGGCGCGCAGATTGGCGAAGGGTGCTTGATTGCGGCCGGCGCGCTCGTCACCCCGGGCACGAAGGTGCCGGCGTTCAGTCTGGTGATGGGCTCGCCGGCCAAGGTCGCTCGCCCGCTTGGCGACGCTGAACGCAAGATGACCGCGGACTTCGCCGCGAACTACGTGCGTTACGCCGAGAGCTACCTTCGCCCTTGAACTCCTTGGTCAACCTTTACCTGCGTGCTAGAGATCCAGGCAGACCATGAGCGCCGCGCTCCTCAAACAGAGTGTGCTGTTCAAGGACTTCTCGCCTGTCGGCTTGAATATCCTCTCGCGCATTGCGCGCGGCCGACTTCTGCTCGCGGGCAACGCGCTGTTCGCCGAGGGAGCGCCTTCGGAGGCGCTCTACCTTGTCGTCGAAGGACGTCTGGGGCTGACGATGGCCGGTCAGGACGGCCGAGAGGTCGCTGTCGGCAGCCTGGGCCCTGGTGAGCACCTCGGGCAGATGGCGCTGCTCGGCGACGGAGCTCCCGTCGCACACCTCTGCTCGGCGATCGCCGAGAGCGACAGCAAGGTGCTCGAGATTCCCGCCGCCGACTTTCGAGCCCTGATGAAGCAGAAGCCGCAGGCTTGCATGAAACTGCTGCTGGCTGTCTCCCAAGACTTCGGGCAGAAGCTCGCCTCTTCCGGCGACCTGCTCAAGTTCATGGTCGGCAGGACCCTTTCTCGATGAGCACGGGCCCCGGGTCGTCTCAGACCCTCGCTCGCTTGACCAGTGGGCGGCTGTCGCCTAGAATTCAAGTCGACAACACCCTCGATTCTCAGAGCAATCTCCGAGGCTGTCCTCGGTGAGCGCAAAGCCGGTGGATCCGTAAAGGATGGCCATGGCTGCCGTGGGGCGTATTCCCCGTCTCCCGCCAGGCATCCGCGTGCCGGCGGGTTTTCTTTTTTGGCCGAAGAGATGGCCGGAATGGGAGCGGGACGATGAACAGAGCATGGCTTCTTGCCTCCGCTGCGATCATCTTGCTCCCCGTGGGGGGGTGGGCGGCCCCGCCTTCCTTCAGCGGGACCGAGACGCGCATCACCTCTGCGGTCGGGTCCCAGTACGACCCGGGGATCAGCGGCGACCTCATCGTCTACACGGACTTCAGCGGCGCCGACACCGACATCTGGTACTACGACCTCTCCGCCGGCGTCCACGTGCAGGTCACCAGCGGACGAGGCGACCAGGAGCTCACCGATGTCGCCGAGGGGCTGATTGCCTTCAGCGACTACGAAACCGCCGACGTGGTGGTCTACTCGACCTTTGGCGGGGAATTCGAAAACCTCACCGAGAGCGCGAACGCCATTTCGATCAATCCGGCCATCGGCGGGCGCATCGTCGCGTGGGAAGACCGGCGCAACGGAAATACCGAAATCTACGCTCGCAACCTCGACACCAACGAGGAGCGGCGCATCGACAGCCCGCCCGGCGGCTTTGACCTCAAGCCCGCGGTCGCCGGCGGGATCATCGTCTGGCAGGCCTGCACCTCGCTGGGCATCTGCGACATCTGGGCGCACGACTGGGCCAGCCGCACCTCCCGTGCCATCACGTCGACCCCTTCCGGCGACGAGCGCTTCGCTGACATCGACGACGGGCGGGTCGTCTACGACGGGCTGCGCGACGGTGACCGCGACATCTATCTCTTTGATCTGAGGACTGGCGAGGAGCTGCGCCTCGAGCTGCCGGGCGAACAGATCTATCCGAACATCAGCGGCGATTTCGTCGCTTTCGAGGAATTGGCCGGCGAGGGCTACCATATCCGGCTGTGGCATCTTCCCAGCGGCGCGGTCTTCGACGTGACCGGCAGCGAGGGCTACCAGTTCCTCAACGACATCGACGGCAACCGCATCGTCTACACCGACGATCGCAACGGCCACCTCGACATCTACATGTTCGAGTTCGAGCTGACCCTTCCGCCTGCCTCCGTCGTCGATTGCGCGAGCGCCGCCGAGACCGAACCGCTCGTCGACGTCGTCTTTCGTCGGACTACCGGCCGTCCGAACGAGTACTCGGTGCCGTTCAGCGCCGCTGCAGGACCGGGGCTCGTGTGTGTCGAGAACCCTGCGGAAGGAGCGCCCCGAGTCACCTCAGCGACCCTCACGCTCAATCAGGCCTCGCTTCTGCTCCCGGGTGACCTCAAGGACGAGGAGGAGAACATCCTGCCGGCCATTGAGTTGCGCCCGACGCTGCAGGCCTCGAACCTGCTGGAAGCACGGATGGCAGGAAAGCCGGGCTCGGCCCTGCGGGTGCGCGTCTATGCGCTCGAGGCAGCGTCGCCGACCGCCCTCCCCAAGGCCTCGCCGATTCGCGCTGACTCGACTTCGCCGGGAATTGCCGCGCACAGCGGCACGGCGCTGCGGCCGCGTGCGGTCATGTCCCTCGGTGCGGCCTCCGAGGTGGCGGTCGCTGGCCTGGTCGATGAGACGAATGGCGTTCGGCGCCCACAAGAGGAGAAGCGGCCCGCGGCCAGCGCTTTGGTGCCGATGCCCGGCTACGGCTGCAGCCAGTCGGGCCCGGGCGCCTTGGCGCCGGCCGCCTTGATAGCCGCGCTCTTGGCGCTGCTGGTGCGGCCGAGCCGATGCCTCGCGCGCACACCCCGGCGCCGCTCGATCTTTTGAGCTCGGGCGCCCCCGGCGGCTTCGTCGCGGCGGGCGCCCGTCTTCGGTTCGAGGCGTTCTTCTTCGGACCCGGGCAATCTGCTACGTTCGAGTTGCTTTGCGAACAGTGGCTCCGAGACCGCAGTCGCGCCTCCCGCCCAGACTCCTTGGCGTACACGCGCTGCTTTTCGTTCTCGCTGTCCTGTCGGGTGATGCGCGCGCCGACCGTCTCGAGTGGCTCGTCCCCGAGCGCCTGACGCCCGGCAGGTTCGAGGCAGGCCTCACTCTGGTCGATGACTCGGGGGTTCCCCGTCTGCCCTCGGCGGCCCGAGTCGTCTCCAGCGCCGAGCTGCAGGAGGGGCCTTCTCAGGGCCCGGTGCGCGTGTTCGCCGGCGCCGCAGCGCGCGGCAGCCTCGAGCTGAGGGCGTCTCTTGACGGCGCGCCCGACGCGGGGCGGCGCATCGAGGTCGGAGCGCCGGCGGCCCGCGTATCCTTGCGCGCGCGCCCCCTTCGGCCGGTGAAGGGACGAGACGAGTCGGCTGAGCTCGAGATCACCGTGCTGCGCGGCGATGGGCAGCCCGACGCCGAAGCGGCGCGGCCAGTCGTTCGCACCAACGTCGGCGAGATCGCGGACCTCAAGCCACTTGGCGGCGGGCGATTCTCTGCCCGCTACCTGCTGCCGAAGACGCGGTTTCCAGAGGTGGCGATCGTCGTTGCCTTCGCCCCCTGGCCTCATGGGTCCTCGTGCGATGGCGCCTTCGGGGTCGCCACGATTCCCCTCGCGTCGTCGGTGAGCCTGCCCGGCAAGACCGAGGCGAGGGTCTCGATCGCCGTCGAGCTCGCCGGCGAGCGCTTCGGCCCGGTCGAGGCTGATTCCGAGGGGCGCTTCGAAATCCCGGTCGTGGTGCCTCCCGGGCACCGGATGGCCACCAGCATCGCCACCGATCGCGCCGGCAATCGCCGCAGGAAGAAGCTCGACCTCCAGCTCCCGCCGACCGATCGCATCGCCTGCGTGGCCAACCCGACGGTCCTGCCTGCCGACGGCAATTCGGGTGCGCGCATCCTCTGCGCCGCCACCGATCCCTTCGGCACCCCGGTCAAGAACGCCCGGCTGACGGGCAGCGCCAGCGCGGGCCGGCTCGAGGGACCGCGGTCGCTTCCAAGCGGCGTCTACGAGTGGGAGCTCGCTGCGCCTGGCGAGGCGGCCGCCGGAAGCCTCGTCGAGCTTCGGTTCGGCTTTCCGGCGGGAGGGGCACAATCGAAGGAGCGCATCTTGGTCGAGCTGGTCGCGCCACCTGTCGCCACCGCCGAGCTGGAGGTCTCGCCGGATCCGGTCTTCCTCGGCGCGAAGGGCACCGTTCGCCTGGTTGCCAAGGACGCTCGAGGCCGGCTGGTGAAGACCCGACCCGTGCTGCGCGCCGCCCGCGGCGACCTCGGCCCCTTCTCGGCCGCCGGGGATGGGGTCTTGAAGGCGATCTACACGCCGCCGACCACTTCGGATGTCTGGACCGATGCCATCTCGGGCTTCGTTCTTCCGGCAGATGCCGGGGTTCCCACTCGCCTCGTCGCGATGGAGCGTGGCGGGGAGGTCATCGTGCGCGCCGAAGGCTCGGGCGTGGCCCCGGTTGCCGGGCTGGAGGTCGAGCTTCGCGGCGAGAGGGCCACGACAGGTCCGGACGGAATCGCCAGCTTCCCGGCGCCCAGCGCCACCCGGGGACTGGAGCACTTCGTCGTTCGTGCGGTCGAGCGGCCCTCCCTGCAGGCGAGCCTCTGGCGGCTCTCTGCGAGCGATGGCGTCCATTGGTTCCCGCGGCACGTGCTCTCTCGAGCGCTCGAGGTGTCGGCACCTGTGCGCCTTGCTCCCGAGACGCCGGTGGACGTGCGCGTCGAGCTGCTCGCGAGGTCTGCGGAGCGTGGACCGGCGTTGCGCTACGCAGTGCTCGACAAGGAGGAAGCCGCGCTCGAAGGGCGCGAGGTCGCTTGGCGCGTCTCGAGGGCGGACGGCGCTCCGGTAGCGACCGACGATCCAATCAGGCAGAAGGACGGCTCGGTGATGGTCCCCTTGCTCGGCGAGCCGGCCGGCTCCTTCAGCGCCTCGGTCGTCGACGTCGCCTCCGGCGTCAGTGCCGCGCAGGAGGCGCTGCTTCCGTGAGGCGCTTTGCGTTGATCGCAGTCGCGCTCGTCGCCCTCCCAACGCGCGCGACTGCGCAACCGGTCCACCTTCGGCTCGGCGACGACCTCACCTCGGCGGCGCTCGCTGGTCGGGTTTGCGAAGACCTCGACGGCGACGCGGTCTGCTCGGCCAGCGAGCCGGGAATCCCCTCTGCCCGCATCCTGCTGAGCGACGGCACGTTCGCCGTCACCGATGGCGAGGGTCGCTACCACCTCGTCGCCGTTCCGGCCCGTGGCCTCGAGATCGATCGGCTCACACGGGAAGGCGGCGAGCGGTTCGCGCGGGCGAGGGATGGCTACGGGAGGCTCCAGGTCAAGCTGGACACCGGGTCTCTCGGGCGCGTGGCGCTCGTCAAGGGGGGCGCCGCGCGGGTCGTCGAGTTCGGCCCGGCGATGCTCCAGCCGGTCGATTTCGCGGTCGCTTATCTCCAGACACAGACGATCGCGCTCGAACCGGCCGGACGCGACGCCCTGCCGGCAGGCGAAAAGGTCGGCGGCGAGTATCGCTATCGAGTCAGCGGGCGCACTCGCCCCGGCCACCAGATAGTCGTCGCGGGTGAGCGAGTCGTCGTCGACGCGGGCGGCGCGTTCTCGGCCGTCGTGCGCCTGGCGGCGGGCGAGAACACCGTCTTCGTCTCCGACCTGTCGCCCGCGGGGTTGCTCGTCTTCCGAGCGCAACGCATCGCCGTCGTGGAGCGCGGGCGCGGCGGCGCGCTGTTCATTCCGAGGCCGCTCGAGCTGGTCGCCACCCTCAACCTTCCCGCTCCCGGCGACTCTCGCGAGGGGCCGGCGAGCGTGGCGATTCGCGCCCCGGAGGCGACGCGGGTGCGGGTCGGGACCTCGGAAGTGGCGGTGGGAGCGCGCGGTGTGGCGACGCTCGGACTCCATCTGCGGCGCGGCGCCAACGAGCTCGCCGTCGAGCTGCTCGCGCCAGGGGCTCCGCCTGCGGTCCATCCGCTCGTGATCGTGGCCGAGGGCCCGAGTTTCACCGGCGCGCTGCTCAGCCTGGAGCTCGGGTACGCGTTCGACGACGGCGGGAGGGAGCTCTCGTTGCTCGGCCGAGGGATGGCCGTTCTCCAGCGCTCGTACGGCGATTTCGACCTCGCCGCGGGCGTGGACCTCGACGTGGGCGACCTGTCGAGCATGCTCGGGAAGGCCGAGGACCGCCTCGGCACTCCGCTCGCGGCCGATCCTTACCTCGTGCTGCGTCCGCGCGAGCCTTTGGCGTTCGAGCGCGCGCTCGACATCGAGCTCTTCCCTCCGGCCACGGCCGACGACGGCCTCTCGGGTACGCTCAACCCCTCGCGCTCGAGGCTGTGGGCGCACGCCCGGCACCCGACCTACGGCGCCGTCGAGCTCGGATCCTTCAAGACCGGCGTCGCCGGCGCGGAGGTCGGGCGCTACGAGCGCTCGCTGGTCGGCGGCCTGGTCGACGCGCGGTATCCGGTCGGCCCGGTCGAGCTTCGCGCCCGGGCCTTCGGCTCACCGGCGGCCGCGAACGACGGGGGGCCGCACACCGCCGCCGCGCACGACGAGCTCACGGGGACCGGCGGCTCGGTCTTCTATCTGCGCAACCCGGCGGTGATTCCGGGCTCCGAGAAGCTGCGCGTCGAGGTCCGCGACGGGCTCAGCAGTCTGCCGCTCGAGGAGCGCGCGCTGCTGCGCTACGTCGACTACGACATCGACTATGCGAGCGGGCGAATCCTCCTCGCGCGGCCGCTGCCGATGAGCGCGGGTTTCGGACCGCTGCTCACCACCCCGCTCCAGAGCGCGCAGCCGGTGCTCCTCGCCGACTACGAGTTCCGCTCGACCAGCGCGGCGCGAAGCCGGGTGGTCGGCGCCGGGGCGGGCGCCGGGTGGCAGGAGGCGATCGGCGTCTTCGCCTCGGTGGTCGACGAGCGCCGCTTCGATGAGAAGACCGCGGGCTATCGCCTCTACTCGGCCCACGCGAAGAGCCGGGTGGGCCCCTTCGCGTTGGTGGCCGAGGCGGCCCGGAGCGAAGGCGCGCTCTTCTTGCCGGGCTCGACCGGCGGCTTCGGCTTTTCGGACACGGGCGGGCTCTCCTTTCTCGTCGCACAGCCTGAGCTGAGGCCGGCCGGCCCGGCGGACGCGTTCGGGCTGCGCGCCTCGCTCTCCGAGGAGGACTACGGCGGCCAGGTCTGGGTGCGACTGCGCGAGGCGGGCTTCAGCGACTCGTCGCACGCCTCGCTCGCGCGCGGACGGCAATTCGGCGGACGTGCCCGGGCCGAGGTCGGCAAGGTGGCGCTCTCGCTCTTCGCCGACGATCGGCTCGGCGCCGATCCGCGCGATCCCTTCGGGCCCTCGACCGTCGGCGGACGCGACGCGGTCCTGCGGGCGACCTTGCCGCTCGACAGGCTCGCGCTGTCGGCCGAGGGCCGCTTCGCCTCGCTCTCCTTTCCCGAGCAGCTCGGTGGCGAGGCGGAGCAGGGCGGCCGCGCCGGCCTGGGCGTTCGCGCCGACTATCGAGTCGTGCCCGAGCTGACGCTCAACGCGAGCCACCACCAGCGCCTGCTCTCGTTCGGCGCCGGCCCGGGCTCGCTCGACGACACGTTCAGCGCGGTCGGCGCCGCCTGGCGGCCGAAGGACGAGCTGGGCTTGTCGGTGCGCGCCGGCTGGGGACCCGGGGTCGGCACGCAGGTGCAGCTTGGCGGCGAGCGGGCCGGCGACGGCGAGGTCGGCTACGGCAGCTTCACGGTCGACGCCGACGGCCCGGACGCCGGGCGCGCGGTGATGGTCTCGGGCGCACGCCGGAGAGTCGAGGAGGAGGCCGAGGTCTTCGCCGAGGAGCTGTTCGCTCGCGACATCGACGCGCTGCGGCTCGGTCGCGCCGTCGGCATCCACTGCGCGCCGGCGAAGAGCCTCGTCCTCACCGGTCGCTACGAGCGAGGAACGCGCCTGCCCTTCGCTGGCGAGCCGGCGCTGCTGCGCGACGCCGGAAGCGGCCGCGTCACTTGGATGATGGGGCGGTTGCGGGTCGGCGCTATCGCCGAGGTGCGGCGCGAGCGGGGCGACGCGGTGGGCGAATCGGGGGTCGACCGCTGGCAGACGCTCGGGGCGCTCGCCCTCGAGGCCCGGCCGCTCGACGCGTTGGGCATCGTCGGCCGACTCAACGCTTCGTTGACGCGAAACCGTGCCCGCACCGAGGCACAGTTCGTCGAGGGCACGCTCGGAGCCGGCTTGAGGATCCATCCGTGGATCGTCCTGGCGAGCTACGCGATCGTGAACGAGATCCCGCCCGAGTCCCAGACGCTGAGCCCGCGCTTCTTCGAGCACCTCGTCTCGCTCAGGCCGGCGGTCCTCCTCGGCGATCGGCTGCGACTCGGGGCAGGGGTCCACGCC
>DHSB01000206.1:4382-6124 GCA_002408385.1 Myxococcales bacterium UBA5297 | reverse complement strand
TGGGGGTCCACGCCGGCTTCTTCCGCGGGCGCGACCCGACGACCGTCGTCGCCGCGTCAATCCGGCCGGCGGTGCGGGTGGTGGGCACGCTCGAGGCCGCCGTCGAGGCGGCGAGGCGCAGCGCGGCGCCGGCAGGAGAGGCGCTCAACGCCTTTCGGGCCGAGCTCGCCTGGTGGCCCGCGCCAGCCCTGGGAATCGCCGGCGGGTACAACATCGTCGGGTTCTCGGGAACCGGAGTCGCGAGGGAGCGGGGCCGCACCGATCGCGTCTACGTTCGTTTCGAGCTGGCCTACTGAGGAGAGCCGATGAGACTGGGCTACCGAGCACTCCTCGCCGCACTCTTCGCGGTCTGGGCACTTCCCGCCCGGGCCGGCTGGGTGAGCGTGGCTGCGCCCGAGGGGCTGAGCAGCACCGCGAGCTTCTACGGCATCGCGATCGCCGGCCCGGAGATCTGGCTGGTCGGCGCCGACGGCAGCGCCTCGGTCGTCGTCCGAGGCGTCGATGTGCCGGTGTTGCAGACCGGCCTGGGCGCGACGGGCACGCTGCGCGCCGCCTGCGGCATGCCCGACGGCAGCCTGCATGCGTTCGGTGACAACCGGGCGCACGTCTCTTTCGACGCGGCGACCGGCACCTGGGACACCGGCAACCTCTTCGGCGTCACGCGCTTCGGCGCCTCCTCGGTGAGCTGCCTGCCCGACGTGGGGAAGGTCTACGTCGCCGGCGCGGACACGATGAGCGCCTACGCGGTTCTCGCCGAGTGGGTCCCTGGAGCCGGAGCGCCGACGCTCTACCAGGACATGTTCTACGTCGCCTTCGACGCCGGCGCGTTTCGCGGCGACGCCGATGGGGTCCTCTCCAGCTTCTCGACGCTGTCGGCATTCCAGGGGAGCTTCGCGGCGCTCTCCGGGCCAGCCGATCTGACGAGCGGAACCTTCGAGGCCATCTCGTTCTTTGGGAACGTGGGCCTCGCCGTGGGACAGGACCTGGCGAATGGGCGCGCTCTCGTCTTGCGAATCGGGGCCGACAACAGCCTGGAGTGGGGCGGCGATCCCGGCTTCGTCGGGGTGAACGACGGGATGCTCGTCACCCCGGCCTTCGCCATCGTCGCCGGCGCCGCGGGCCAGGTCGCCGTCTCGTACGACTGGGGCGCGAGCTGGGAGCCCAGGCCCATCCCGAGCGCCCCCGACCTTCACGCGGTCGCCTGCACCGACCCGGTCCACTGCTTCGCAGCGGGCGCGAACGCCTCGATATACCGCTGGGAGAACGAGCCGCCGCTCGTGACCCTGAGCGCGACCGTCGACGGGGTGCCCGTAGACCTGTCGTCCGGCGTGCTGACGGTCTCCGAGAACGCGCTGGTTTGCCTGACCGCCCAGGGATCCGATCCCGAGCGCATGGCGCTCACCTGGTCCTGGAGCGAGCCGGCTCGAGAGCTCGCCAGCGCCGGCGGAGGCGTCCTTGACGGCAGCCTCGTGCCCGCCCCCGAGTGCTTCCTCGCCCCTCCGACCTGCGGAACGCGCTCGTTCGCCATCTCCGCCACGGCGAACGACGGCGAGCTCGACGGCAGCGCGGCGTTCGTGCTCGAGGTGGAGCCTTCGACCTCGCTGATCACCCAGCTCGGCGCGTCGTTCGACGGCTTCGGCCCGGGAAACGCGCTGGGGTCGGGAACGGGGACGGTGACGCTGGCGCCGAGCGGCGCGTGTGCCGCGAGCTTCGCGCTCGACTGGTCGTGCACCGACGGCCTG
>DHSB01000206.1:0-4249 GCA_002408385.1 Myxococcales bacterium UBA5297 | reverse complement strand
GTGCACCGACGGCCTGAACCCGGGGCCGACGCAGACGGCGCGCGAGTTCTCTCGCCCCGGCACGCTCTGCGCGCCCCAGTCTGTCTCCTGCACGGTGACGGCGACCCCGGACGTCGGCGAGCCGGCGACCGCGGACTTCACCATCACCTACGAGGCGGCGCCCGGCGAAACCGAGCTCTCGCTCACGCTCAGCGGATTCGAGGCCGGCGACCGGCTCTCCGCGGGCCAGAGCGGATCCGCGGGGCTCGTCGCCACCAGCGCCTGCGGGGCGACGTACGAGTGGACCTGGCTCTGCTCCGATGGAATCGACCCCGGCGCGGCCGAGGCCACGCGCCTCTTCGACAACCCCGGGCCTTCTTGTTCGGATCAGCCGGTCCAGTGCAGCGTGACGGTGGTCCCCGACGTCGGGGAGCCGGCGAGCACCTCCTTCACCGTGACTCTGGCCGCGGCTCCGGCGCCGGTGGTGGTGACGCAGCAGCCCGCGGGTTTCACGGCGGGCAACGAGGTCGCCGCAGGCCAGAGCGCGACCGTCACCCTCGCGCCGGACAACGGCTGCGCGACAGGCTACGCGACGCAGTGGAGCTGTACGGACGGGCTCAATCCGCCTCCGGGCTCTCTCGAGCGCGTCTTCACCCATCCCGGCTCTCTCTGCGCCTCCGCCCCCGTCTCGTGCACGGTGACGGTCTCGCCCGGGGTCGGCGAGCCTGTCGAGACCGGCGTCGAAGCGGTCTTCGCCGCGGCGCCCGGTCCGGTCGCGGTCTCGGCGGTCTACTCCGGGTTCGACCCCGCAAACGGGCTTGGGGAAGGCGACAGCGGCACGGTCACGGTGAGCGCCGAGAACGGCTGCGCCACCAGCTACGCGTACGACTGGCTCTGCTCGGACGGCTCCAATCCCGGCACGGCTCAGGCCGCGAAGACCTTCGATCACCCGGGACTGCTCTGCGCCGCCGAGACGGTCTCCTGCACCGTCGGCGTCACGAGCGATCTCGGGTCGAGCGGGGAGACCAGTTTCACCGTCGGGCTTGCGCCCGCGTTCGGCCCGACGACGGTCGACGTCGAGCTCGTCGGCTTGACCGGCGGCACCCTCGCGACCGGAGAGAGCGCAACGGCGACGCTCGTGCCGCACAGCGCCTGCGCCGCCTCCTATTCGGTCCAGTGGACCTGCAGCGACCTGCTCAATCCGCCTTCGACCGAGCTGTCGCGCCCGTTCGCGCACCCCGGGACCGTCTGCGGCCTCGAGGAGGTGAGCTGCACCGCTCGAGTCGTGCCAGACCTCGGGGAGCCTGCCGATGCCGAGGTCCGCGTCAGCTACGAGCCGGCGCCGGGACCGACGACGCTCGACCTCGCCTTCACGGGCTTTGCGCCGGGCAACCTCGTCACCGAGCTCTCGGACGGCACCGTCACCGTCACTCCGCACGCCGCCTGCGCGTCGAGCTACGGGTACGCCTGGACCTGCAGCGAGCCGATCAGCGCCTCGGGCGACACGCACGTCTTCGGCCACCCGGGCATCGTCTGCGCCGATAGGCAGGTCGATTGCACTGTCGAGGTGAGCGCGGTCGGCGGCGAGCCCGCGAGCGCTGCCTTCACCGTCACCTACGCGCGCTCGAGCTCGATTCCGACCACCCTCCAGGCGAGCTTCCAGGGCTTCGTCGGGAGCAGCGGCAACGAGCTCGACGCGGACCAGAGCGGCGAGGTCGTCCTCTCGGTCTCGAACGAGTGCGCCTCGGCCATCGACGTCGCTTGGAATTGTGACGACGGAGTCGAGCCGGGCGCCTTGAATCGCTCCTTCGAGCACCCCGGGGTGGTCTGCGAGCCGCGCCTCGTCACCTGCGAGGTGACCGCGACCCCCGACCTCGGCGACACGGCGCAGCGGGCCGTGGAGGTGGTCTATCGGCCGGCTGCGCCGGTGAGCATCGGCTTTGACTTCTCGCCCGCGTTCTCGCCCGCGCACAGCCTGCCGGACGGCGTGGGCGGGACGGTCGAGGTGAGGCCCGCGAGCGCCTGCGCCCAACAGACCTTCGCCGCCTCCTGGCGCTGCGACGACGGCCGCACGGGGACCGGGACGAGCATCGACTTCCTGCACGAGGGCCGGCTCTGCTCCCCGCGCCTCGTCGGCTGCCAGGTCGACGTCGTCCCGAGCCCCTTCGGCGCTCCGGCCTCGAGCAGCTTCGAGGTCCTCTTCGAGAAGAGCCCGGGGTTCGCGCCGCTGCTCGCCATCGCCGGCAGCTACTCGGCGGGAGCGCAGCTCGAGGAGGGGCAGGGAGTCGAGGCGACGGTGACGGCGTCGCATTGCCCGGAGACCGACTCGTACGACTACCGCTGGAGCTGTGCCGGCGACGGGGTCCTCACCGACGGCGCTTCGGTCCGCTTCGAGCACCCGGGGCGAAACCCGCCGCGTTGCGAGGCGAGCGGCGCGCGCTGCGAGCTCGTCGTGGTCCCGATGGCCGGCGGCCTGCCCGGTGTCGCGAGCGCTCCGCTGGAGCTCGCCGTCGAGTACGCGCCCGCGTTCGATCCACCGGGCAACCTCCAGATCGCCGGAGCGGAGGCGACCGCCCACGAGCTGACGGCGAGCGCGAGCATCGACAGCGCGTGCCCGTTCGCCCCGGTCTTCGACTGGACCGCGACGCTTCGAGGCTCGGGCGAGCTGCTGGCGCAGAGCACCTCCGAACAGCTCGCGGTGTCGCTGCCCGCGATCTGCGGCGCCGACTTCGTCGACGTCGAGCTGACCGAGCGCATCACGGGCCTCGCGGTCCAGCAGGCCCTCGAGGTCGAGGCCTACCGCGGCCCGGTCGGCCTCGGGGCGCCGACGAGCGCGAGCTACCTCCCGGGGCCGAGCGTGGAGATCGACTGTGCGCCGAACCCTGCGGTCCGCCTCCTCCCGGAGCCCACCGGCTGCGTTCGCGAGCTCGATTGGCGGCAGGCGACCGGGCTGCCCCTCCAGTTCGAGCAGTCGGCCGAGGGCGTGCTCGAGGTCGTCGCGGGGGCAGAGAGCTTCGGCCGCCTCGTCGGACGAAGCGCGCGCTTCGAGGCTCGGGCGATCAACGACGACGCGACGTCGGAGCCTGCGGTGTTCGAGGTGCTCTTCGTTCCCAAGCCCTTCGTCGAGCTGCGACATCGCGCCGACCGACCGGTGGTCGCGGTCGGGGAGGAGGTGGGCTTCGAGGTCGAGCTCGCGGGCCGCTGTGGCGCGCCCCCCGAGGCCATCGACGTGCGCGTCCAGCTCACCGAGCTCGGGTACGTCCCCGGCTCGGCGCGGCTCGACGGAGCGCCCATCGCCGACCCGGAGCTGTCGGGCGACGAGCTGGTCTTCGGCAGGCTGCCCGTCTCGGCGGACGGAGGCCTGGCCCCGGTGCTCGCCTACACGGCCCGGCGTCAGGTCGTCGGCTCGGCTGGCACCGCGAGCTCCGTCGCCCGGGCCTACCTGTCGGTGGCTCCGCAGATGCTCGTCTCGGAGGAGGCTGCGGCGGGCGCGAGCCGGGACGCGGGCGTGGTGCCGGTCCTCGCCTGCGACTGCGGGCAAGCGCGGGGCGCTCTCGTTCCTTGGCCTGTCGGCCTGGCGCTCTTCCTGGTGCTCGGCTTCAAGAGAGGTCGCGCGATCCAACCTCGCCTTGGCCCTCCGAGCGGCCTACCCGGAGCGTAGCCTCCTGAAGGAGCGCGAGAGAGGCGGAGCCGCGGTCTCCTTCGGCTCCGCTGCCGCCGCTGGCGGCCGGGGGCCGAGCCGAATCTCCCGGCAGCACTGCGCCTTGAGGTCTACCACCTTGCCGGATCGCTCGGTCCTGCCTTCCCACCATGGGGCGCGGTGCGCGCGACGGGCGCTAATCGGGCGAAAAGCCAAGTGGTTGTACCAGGTTCGCCTTGCGCATGAGCTCTTCGGCGCGGCGGCTGTGCCTTCGCGGTGACGGCGAGCGGCCGGGCGGGCGGGGGTGCGCGCCGCGGTGCTAAACTTGGGGTCGGAGCGAAGGAATCCCGCCTGCGGAGAACCCGATGGCCGCCGACCAGACCGTGCCCATGGAGCTGCTGCGCGAGATTCGCGATGCCGTCGACCGGCTCGGGACGAGGCTCGAGGACTCGCTTGGGAAGCGGATCGATGGGCTGGGCGCTCGGATGGATGGGTTCGAAACTCGGATGGACCGGTTCGAAGGGCGGCTGGATACTCTCGATCGCCGCGTGACCCAGGGCTTTCTCGAGACCAACACCAAGCTCGCCGACTTGACCGGACGGGTCGGCGACCTGACCGGACGCGTCGAGC
>DHSB01000094.1 GCA_002408385.1 Myxococcales bacterium UBA5297 | reverse complement strand
CGCTTGTTCTTCCTTGGCGCCTTGGCGCTTGAAGCCGTGCCAGAAGCGCCCGAAGTCGGTCCTGCTCGCGCAGGGCCTCCGCTGCCGTCGACTCTCGACCCCCTACTCTCGACCGTCGACCGTCTCTACACAAACTCGAAGGGATTGCGCCGTGTCTGCCGGCCGCCGCGCGGATCGCGCTTCGACTGACAATCGACGCACAGCTCGGCATAGGGCATCGCCTTCAGTCGGCCCTCCTCGATGTCCTCTTCGCACTCCTCGCACAGACCGAATTCCTCCGGGGTCTGCCGAATCTTTTGCAGCGTCCTCGCGATGCGCTTGAGCACGAGGCTCATGTTGCGATTCCTGCTCGAAGCTATCGACTGCAGCATCTCGTTGAGGGGCTGCTCGTCCTCGTCTGCCCCCGCCGAAGCGTCGTCGTTTCGGTTGGGCTCAATGCGCCGAGCACCTTTGGTGCGAATCTCTTCTTCCAGGGACTTCAGAAGGCGCTCGTAGTGTGCAAGCTCGGTGGGTTTCATCGGGATGCTCGTGTCTGGTTGAACCGCGCCGGGCGGGTGCCCGAGAGATGAGCAGACATGGTGGCAGAAATCGGCTCGAGGATTCAACAAGCACCAGGAACGCCGATTCCTCGAGTCGATGGTTGACTCGGGGGTCGTCCCTCGGCTCTGTCGCATGCGCCTGCGGTCGGCGCAGGAGAAGCCCGATGGGCCGATGAAGCGGATGGCGAGCGGCTGCCTGCCCGGGGGCTTCGCTCGCAGAGGCGACCTTCTGCGGCTTACCAGCCACGCAGCGGACGCCAGGAGCCGACCAGCTCGCGTCCGCGCACCACGAGATACCGGTCGAAGAGCGCGGCCGTGAGGCAGGAGTGGTTCGCGACGACGCGAAGCCTCGTGCCGACGGGAAACCTGGAGAGATCGCCCCCCGTACCCCCTTCGATATGGCCGTGCTCTTGCGAGAGGGCTGTCAGCCGCAGACCCGCCTGCAGCTCGCCCGGCTCGGAGAGGAGCTGGCCGAAACCGGCATCGGCATCGACATGGCGCGGGCCCGGATCCTTGGAGAGGGCGAGCGCGCCGGCGTCGACCACCAGCCTGTGCCTGTCGGGATAGGAGCCGACGACGGTGGTCAGGACGCTGAACGCCGCATCTGCGAGCGTGCAGCTTCCGATGGCGGCTTGGAAGGCATCGAAGAAAACGTAGTTGCCGGGACGGACCTCGGTGATGCCGGTCAGGTCGTCGGCGACCGAAAGCGTGGGGGTCGAGCCGATGCTCACCTCGTCGACACGGGTGCCTTCGGCCCGGAGGCTCTTGGCGAAGCCAACCGTCACCTCGCGCTCCTCACGGGCGACGCGGGCGATCTCGTCGCGATCTCGGCAGGCGTACGCGTGGCCAGCGTGAGCGAGGACCCCGCGGAAGTCGAGGTGTTTGGAAGCCGCGAGGCCGGCTGCGAGCTTGCGGGCCGAGAGGCTCGTGGGGTCGACGCCAGCGCGGTGGTTGCCGCAGTCGACCTTGAGGAAGACCGGAGTGCGGACCTGTTGGGCGGCTGAGCAGATCTGGAGTGCTCGCAACGCGAGCTCGCTGTCGACCAACAGCGAGAGCCGGTCGATCGACCGGCCGAGCTCGATGGCTTCGCGCATACGCGCCGGTGCGATGGGCACCGCGTAGGTGATGTCGCGAAAGCCCGCCTGTGCGAAGAAGCGCGCCTCGGCCAGCGTGGAGACGGTGATCCCGCCGAAGGCGCCGCGGACCTGGAGCTTGGCCGCCTCGACGGTCTTGTGCGTCTTGACGTGGGGGCGCAGCCGACTGCCGAGCCGGGCGACGCGCTCGCTCATCGCCAGCGTGTTGCGCTCGACCGCGTCGAGATCGACTAGCGCGCAAGGGGTTCCAAGATCGGCGGGGAGGTTCAAGGCCCTTTCCGGACGCAGGCCCGGTTCGACAACCAAGCGGCGATGGCGTCGAGCACGCGGGGATCGACCCGGCGGTCCGGATCGGAGAGCAGGCCCATGCCGCTGCGCTCTCCGCGGTCGTCCATCATCGCGTGGTCGAGCCCATCGAAGACTTGCACGTCGGTCGACGCGGTGCGCTCCTTCGCCAGCTCGCGCAGGCGATTGGCCTGACCGACCGGCACCTGGAGGTCTCCGGAGGCGAAGACTCCCAGCACCGGGGTCTTGAGCCCGCGCAGCGTCTCGGTGGGGTCGTGATGGGCATGGCTGCGCAGCCATGTCGTTGTCTGGTCTTCGGTTTCGGGGCTCACGGGGGGCGAATGCAGGCGGCGTAGGAGAACGGCTTGCGCGCGCTGTGCCTCCTCGAGGTGCTTCTTGGGCAGACCGTGAGCCTGACCGATGAGGTCGAGCTGCTCGGACAGGATGTCGAGGAGGTTGTCGGTCGGGCCCGCGAGCAGGACCACCGCGGCGACGCGGCTGTCCTTCGCTGCTACGAGCGGGGCGATGATGCCGCCCTCGCTGTGACCGAGCGTGAAGAGGCAGTCGCTGTCGATATCCCCGCGCGCCGCGAGCTGCGAGACCCAGGCCTGCGCGTCCGCGGTCAGATCCTCGAGGGTCGCGCTCTTGTCTTGGTCGTCGAGAAAGCGGCTCTCACCGATGCCGCGCTTGTCGTAGCGCAGCACGGCGACGCCCAGTGTAGGGAGCCGATGTGCCAGCTCGCGGAACACGTAAAGAGGCGATTCGTCCCGGTCCATCGGGCCGCTGCCGTGTACGAGGATCACCGTGGGCAGCCGGGCCACCGTGCCGCGCGGGCGGCTCAAGGTCCCGGCGAGCTCGACCCGGCCGTTGCGAACCCGCAGTTCCTCCTCGACGACCGAGGCGGGCCGCTCGGGCAGGTGGCGCGCAGGCTTGGCGAAGCCCTGGCGCACGATCTGTCCGAAGACATTGTCGACGTAGAGGAGCTCGCGCGAGCGCGCGTCGACCCACACCGTGTGGCCCAAGGCCCGCGTGCTCACGAAGAAGCGCACGGCCGCGCGCAAGCCGCCTTCAAGCTCGATCTGCCTGCGCTCACGGCGCGAGACGAAGACGGTGACGGGTGTGCCGGTGCGTACGTTGAAGCCTCTCCAGGCGAGCTCCTCCGGACCTTCGAGCGGAAGGCGGGGCGCGAGGTCGTACCAGAGCGCGAGAGACCCGCCGGGCTCCGCGGTCGGAAGCAAGGCGGCAGCCACGAAGGCGTCCGCGCCCGGAGGCGCCTGGCTACGTTCGACTGCGAGCCCCTTCTGGCGTCTCCAGCGGATGCTCGCGGCGTCGCTCGAGACCTCGAGGGATTCGACCTCCTTCGCAACGTGCCACCGGCCTCGGTAGCGCGAGAGGGCGTCGGCGTTTCGCGAGAGCAAACCGCGAACCTCAACCGCCTTTCGGCCCTCCTCGTCTTCGGCGTCGATCTCTTCGATCCACGTCGCAGGCGAGCCCTGCGCCCGCCAAAGGGTAGCCGAGCCGACGACGCGGTCTTTGGGCGAGAGCACCGAAAAGCGCGCAAGTTCCTCGCCGCGCGGGGGGGGCTCGAAGCGACAGGCGGACGTGGCGAGGAGGAGCGCGAGGAGTTGGAGGAGAGCCGATCGCATCCTCACAGCTCCTGGCGGCTGAGCACCTGCTGGGCGGCGATGAGCAGGGCGACGGTCGCCAGCCCGGTGACGAGCGCGCCGGCTCCGAGGTGGGCAGTCGCGCGGCCGAGAATCAGGTCGGCCACTCCTGAAAGCAGGCCGGCCGGCGTGTAGTCGTCGAGCCCGGGGAGCGCGCCGGCGATCGAGACGAGCGCGAAGCCGCCGATGCCCACTCCTGCTGCCGAGGCGACGCCAGGGGCGATCACGCTGCCAAAGAGGCTGAGCGCGAGGTAGAAGAGCAGCACGAGGAACAGCAGCGCATTGGCGAGCGCGAAGCCGGCGGCGTCGACCTCGCCGAAGAGCACCGTGGTGTAGAGGAGGCACCCGGAGGCCGACAGTAGCGTCCCGCCGAGGGTCAACAGCGCGGGCACGGCGGCCTTCGCGAGCAGATAGGCGCGGCGAGAGACCGGCTTGACGAGCGCCATCGGCGCGATGCGCCGGCTCTTCTCGAGGGCGATGGCCCCGACGTTGAGCAGGATGACGAGCAGCGGGAGCATCGCGAAGTTCTTGTGGTACTGGAGGAGCGCCTCGCGCACCCCAGGGTCCCTGACGATGACCAGCTCCATCCCGCCGAGGTCGTCTTGGGCGAAGCGGCTGACGAGGTCGGGCGTGGCCTTGGCAATCAGCGGCGAGCCGAGCCCGACCAGCAGGAACGCGACCGCGAGGACGAGTAGACGATGGGTTCGGATCTGCTCGAGCAGCTCCTTACGGCAGAAGGGAAGAAAGCCGGTCACGCGCCCACCTCCTCGGTTGTCGGCACGGCGGAGTTGCGGTCGATGAGCGAGATGAAGACGTCCTCGAGGCTGGGCGTCGCCGGCGACATGGAGACGAGCCCGAGGCCGTGTTCGACGACCGCCTTGGGCAGGGCGAGCTGCGCCTCGGCGAGCTCGCGCACCTTCAGGCGCAGCCCGCTCGTGCCCTCGGCAGGCGCTTCGAGAGGCTCGAGGCGCTCGACCCAGGGCGCGGTGGCGAGGGCCTTCGCCAGGGCGACGGTGTCGCCACGCACGACGAGCTCGATGGTGGGGCGCACTGCCCGGCGCTTGAGCGAGGCGGTCTTCTCGTGCACGAGCAGCTTGCCGTGGTCGAGGATGGCCACCTCTTCGCACACGCGCTCGATGTCCGCGAGGATGTGGCTCGACATGAAGACGGTCACCTCGCGTCCGAGCGACTCGACGAGCTCGAGCACGTCGATCCGCCCGAGCGGATCGAGCGCGGAGACCGGCTCGTCGAGGATGATGAGCTCGGGGCGATTCATCAGGGCCTGAGCGATCCCGAGCCGCTGCTTCATGCCGCCGGACCAGCCCGCGACGCGTCGGCGCCATGCGGGCTTCTCGAGGCCACAGCGCTCGAGCAGCTCGTGGGCGCGCCGGCGGGCCTCCTTGCGCGCGAGCCCGAAGAGATCCCCGATGTGCAACAGGTACTCCTCGCCGCTCATCCACGGATGGAAGGCGGGATCCTGCGGCAAGTAGCCGAGCCGGCGGCGGACTAACAACGCGTTGGTCTCGGGGGACTGGTCGAGGAGGCGGAGCTCGCCGGAGGTCGGGCGAAGGAGACCGACGAGCATCCGGATGGTCGTGGTCTTGCCGGCGCCATTCGCTCCAAGGAATCCAAAGACACCGGGGCCATGGACGGCGAGGTCGAGCTGCTCGACGGCCTGCACCTCGCCAAAGCAGCGCGTCAGGGCGCATGTCTCGAGCGCGAGGCTCATGCTTCGTCCGTCTGTCCGACCGCGAAGTAGCAGATCCAGCCGATCGCGGTGGTCAAAAGGATCAAGATGGCCCACAGGAGCTTGGGCCCGCGGGTGTGCTCCTGCTTGCGGAGGTTGAAGAGGGCGATGCCCTTCATCACAAACTCGAGAATGACGATGGGGGCGAGAAGAAGTAGAAGCTTGGTATCCATGATGTCGCTCGCGCAGGGCTCTGTCTGCAATGCGGGGAGGCTGTTGCGGACGATATCGAACGTGCAGTCGGCATTGTGCAAGAAAAGCGGGGAAGGCTCTGGCGGTCGAGCCGGATGTCGGGCGTGCGGTCGGTCACTACCCATTCGCGCTGCCACGCTCGGCCTTGCGATGGGCAGGTCGGAGAATGGGAATCTCAGCGGCGCAAGGCAGTCGCAGGGCTCGTCTCCCATCGCGTGGGCCAAGGAAGAGAGTGTCCGACAGTGAAGCTTGCGTCACGCTCGCGAGCAACGGCGAGCCGACGGATCGCGCGTAGTCGAGCTACTGGCCAAGCTCGCACAAGACGGCCGCGGGAGGTCCGCAGTACCCGCCAAGCGATCGCCGAGACCTCCGCTCGGCTCTGCTCGGGTAACGCCCGACAGACCGGGGTCTGGCCCTCGGCGGCTTGTGCCCACACGCCGTCGGAGACGAGGGAGAGTGCACGTGGGGACCGAGGTTGAGCGCCGAGCCCTAGCTAGCGCTGCGGCGCGAGCACAGCGCTCGAGGCGACACGGGCGCCCTCTGATACGAGCTCTTCGCGCCGGGCTACTTGTTCGAGGTGACTGCGGCACCGGTGGCACTCACCGCCGAACGGGCACTTCGGGAAGGACCCCATCGAACCAGTGCGCGGCCGCCGCGGTCACTCGCTGCGCCGAGGAGGGGCACGGGCCCGCGGCCCGTGCACGTTGAGGTGATCCAGACGGTCATAGCCTCAGTGCAGGCACCGGGAACGAAGGCCGCCTCGCTCGATGAGGCTGCAGTCGAGTGAAGCCTCCATCTCTTGTTGAACGAACCTCGGCACCTCCCGCTCGGTTTTGGCTCCCGCCGAGAGGAATACAGGCAGCCGGTATTCGATATTGACCGCCATGCCTACACGCTCGCGCGCTCACCGAAGGTGCACGTGCTCCCGCCTTCCCCTCTGCAACCGCGAGGACATCGTCAAGATGGCTTCCTACTATCGGAGCTCGATGAGGTCTGAAGCCGCCAGCTCGCGGTTGAGAACGGCCAAGCTGCCCTGGTAAGCGTCCATCGCTCCGACCCGCAGCGGTCCCAGGAGACGCGGGTCCAGCAACCGGCTGCGGCGGACTGCGCCGCGAGCCTCGAGCGCGATCCACGCCACTGATCGCTCTCCTTTGTCTTCGGAAGTCGCCGGGAGCAAGTCTGTGACGATGACGTGTATCTGCTCACCATCCAGGGCAAAGGAGTCCGCGCCTCGTAGCAACTCCGTAGGGGCGGGGACAGCACTTCGCTCTTCCGTCGGATCTGGCCTTGCTTCGTCTTCTGCTGTCCGCTCCAACAGACCTGGAAGCAGGAGGACGCGCCCGTCGCAGGAACGCAGGGTGCGCACGGTGCCTCTCGCGATTGACAGCTCACACGGACTCCGATCGCTCACGGTACCGGCCACGACCAGCCGACCATCGGCAAGCATGGCGGCTTGGCGCAGAGCCAGATCAGGCACGCCTCGCTCAGCAGCGAACGTCCCATCTCGATGATAGAGAACGACGTGGCTGCCTGAGGCGGCGCTTGTGACCCCGATGAGGAATCCCCTGCCCGGAACGACCTGGAGAGATGCTCGCCAGTCGTCCTCGCGCAGGGGAGGTTGCAGTGGCACCCGCTCTCTCAATCTTAGCTTTTCGTCCAGAAGATGGATCTCGGATACCCCGAGCGCCGCCACTCTTGCGACCGACTCGGTTCCAAGACGCGCGTCGTCGGGACTCGACGCCCAAGAGGCTGGAATCCGAGCCAGGAGCAGCCGTCTGCCTCCGAGGCCCGGATCGGAGGGCCGATCGACGAGAACCTCGCCGTCGCCGTCGAGGAGGACCACATGCGGTGGAGAGCCTGTCTCCGCTACGAGTAGACGCCCCTGACCCATCTGAAGCAGGTCACTCAGGTCCGACACCAAGTAAACGTTCTCTCGTTGCCGGTACGCCGCCCAGGAGCTCACAACGACTCGGAACGGGCCTGCTATCCGTGGCCACAAAGCGGACTGCGACTCGTGTGCATACGGATAGGCAGAACGTAGATGACTCTCCCGCTCCTCCAGGTGCTGGCGCAGCAGGGGGCACTGACTCACCTCATTGCTCCGGCAAAGCCTTTCGATTCTGTCGGCAACCGTTCCAACCGCCTGGTACTCCTCCGCGAAGTTCCTGGCGCGCGCGAGGCGGAACGCTCCGCCCACCTTAGATCCGCCTCCTCGCCTATCGCGGTAGGTCGTGCCATCCCAGGCGCGATAGCCGGCGCGCGAGAGGACCAACCGAGTCTCGTCGTCGCCATACAGCACCAACGGATGGTTTAGAGTGAACTTACCGTCGGTCCCGGAAGTGACGACCTCCAGCCTCAATAGCGTGTCGTGCGTCTCGGTGATGACCGACACCCGACGCATGTGCTCTGCGATCACCAGAGCCCCCGGGCCGCCTTCGATGATGTAGGTGACGGGGGAATTGCATGAGAGACAGAGAGCGATCGACACGAGCGCAAACACCGGGTTTACGGGCTTGCCACAACCCTTCCGGAGCGCGGGCGATGAGGGCTGGTCAGAGCTCATGTGCCGACTTTGATGCACAACCTTGAGCGGCGCAACAGACGAGAGGGCCGCTTCCCCCTGAGCGCTGCCGATGACTGCCGCGACGACGCGGCTCCTGTCCCCCTCTCGCCGCGAGCAGCCGGGGGCTTCTCATAAGGACAAGGGGGCGGCGCGACTCGACCGACCTCCAAGCAGGAAGGCCCCGGGGCAAGAACCCCGGGGCCTTCGTGCGGTCTCTCATTGGCTCGCGCATCGACGCGGAGGCGAGTCGTCACTGACCTCCGCTGCCCTGCTGCATCCCCCCTGGTTGCATGTTGCTGTTGCTGCCCTGGAGGGTCTGAAGCCAATTGTTGCTGCCGAAGGGCTGATAGGTCGCGCTGATGCGCTGCCCCTGTTGCAGGCGCTGCAACGTGATCGGGTGGGCGAAGAAGGTTCGGTTCGAGATGACGACCGTGCCCTGCGCGGGATCGATTCGCGAGACCGTTCCCGTGATCGTCTGCGTACGCCCGGTGCCAGTGCCTGCTCCGCCGACGCCGGACCTCGTATTGAAACCCTTCCGCG
>DHSB01000165.1:21752-71468 GCA_002408385.1 Myxococcales bacterium UBA5297 | reverse complement strand
GCCGGCCTGGCAGCGGCGGGCTTCTCTCCGGCAGCGCTCCGAGCCGGCCTGGCAGCGGCGGGCTTTTCCTCGGCAGCGCTCCGGGCCGGCCTGGCAGCGGCGGGCTTCTCTCCGGCCGCGCTCCGGGCCAGCTTCGCCGCGACGGATTGTTCTCCGGCCGCGCTCCGGGCCGGCTTCGCCGCGACGGATTGTTCTCCGGCCGCCCTCCGGGCCGGCCTTGCCGCGGCGGGCTCTTCCTTGGCCGCCTTCTGGGCCGGCTTCGCGGCGACCGCGCTCGTTCTCGTACCCGCCGCAGCCTTCACGTTGGCCGACGCTCGCCCGGGGCCTCGCTTTGGCGCCGCTTGGGCGCGGGGCGGCTTCGTCGAGCCTGCCACCCCGAGCACGGGAGCGGCCGGCGGCCGCGGTGGTCGGGCCTGTGCTGGCTCGGAGGGGCTCTTGGTCTTCTTCGCGTCTGCCCGAGGCGCAGCGCCTCGCTGGAACGGATCGTTTCCGAGGACGGGTGACTTTGCCATGTCGTCTTCCTAGGCCGCCGCACGAAAGCGGCTCGCCTGAAACGAGAGTGAGCCTGCGCAGGTGCGGCCGCGTGGCTTGGAGCAGAGAGCGAGAGGGGCTTGGCGCTGCCCGCCAGGAGGGCGGCGAGTACCCGGGCGGCGAGTGGACGGTGCACCGAATCGCAAGGAGCAAGGAGCAGAACGGCGGCGCGGTGGCCCGGCCAAGTGGGGAGGCGCCGGCACGCGAAGCGGCTCGTTCGCGAGGTGTGGCTCCGCACACCGCGGCCCCAATCCGCTGCTCAGGCCACTCGGCGCGGCCGAAGTCTTCTTCGTTGCCCAGGTCGGCATCGGCGCCCCCGAAGGATGGGCGCCTTGCTACCTTGCGAACACTCGGGTGTCAACGCGCGCAGGGGACGAAAAGCCGCGCCGCGTCGCACCCTTGCGGCTCATCGAGCGCAGGCTGTTCAGCGGCCTTTGGGAGCCTCGGGCAGGGGTTTGGGGGGCGAGTGGTTGCTCACCTCGATCCACTGGGCGCGATTGGCGCCGCGGCGGCTCGACCAGGCTGCGCGCACCTCCATCCCCGGCTCGATTTCGTCGAGGGTGGCGATGCGGCCGTCGATGAAGATGGTGGTCGACCTGTCGACATCGAGCACGACAGGGTCGGCTTTGGCCTCGAGCGTGACCTTCTTCTTCGACTTGTCGATTTCGCGCACCCGCCCCGCGCCCTCGCGCAGGGAGTCCGCATCCGGACGGCGCAGCACCGGGCGCGTGCTGCTCGCGGGCTCGGCCCACGCCAGGCTCGCCATCACCCCGAGCCCGAGCGTGATCGCAGTTGCGGCCAGCAGGTGCTTCGTCCACATGCGCTCGCCCCCTCGCCGATTGGGATCTTGCCTTTCGAGGAGAAGAGCAATCGGGAGGCCATGCTCGCTCTGTTGGGAGAGCGGGCGGGCGGGGGAAGTCGGGCTCCACGGGTGCGAACTGCGCTTCCACTGCAGGGGTCGCCACCCCTCAAGCCCTGCTTTACGCCGACGCGGGCGAAGCGGCTAGACTGCGCGCCGTCCATCCAGCCCGAGGTGACGATGCGCCAGCGCAGCGACTGGGACGACTACTTCATGCAGATAGCCCAGGTGGTTGCGAGCCGGGCGACCTGCGACCGCAAACACGTCGGCGCGGTCATCGTTCGCGACCGCACCCTGCTTTCGACCGGCTACAACGGCTCGATCCGCGGCTTGGCGCACTGCGACGAGGTCGGCCACATGATGGAGAACGGCCACTGCGTCGCCACCATCCACGCCGAGGCGAACGCCATCATCCAGGCGGCGAAGAACGGGGTCGCCATCGACGGGGCCGACATCTACATCACCGCCAGCCCCTGCTGGCCCTGCTTCAAGCTCATCGCCAACTCGGGCATCCGGCGCATCGTCTTTGGCGAGTTCTATCGCGACGAGCGCATCTTCGAGTTCGCAACCCGGCTGGGCATCGAGCTTATCGGCCTGGGAGCCGCTTCGAGCCGGCGCACCGGCTCGGAGTAGGCCGAGGGCGGGCTCTCAAGAGGCGTCGAAAAGTCTCTCGACGGCCGGCTTTGGCGATGGCCGACGGTAGTAATGGAGGGCCGGGCTCGTAGGTGCGCCTGTTGGCTCCTTCCTCCCTGGTCCGCGCAAGAGATCTTGCGAGCGCCGGTCTGTCGCGCTGGCGAGAGAGATTCCCCGACATCTCTTTGAGGACGCCGAGCCGTCAGCCGCAGCGGCGCCGGCGCACGAGCAGCACCCCGAGCACAAGGGCTGCGAGCGCCGCGCTGCTGCTGCCCCCGCAGGTGCAGCCGCGCTTGGGCGGGGCGAGCGGATCTTCGCTCGTGCCGGGGTCCGGGTCCTCGGTCGACGCGTAGCAGCTTCCCCGATAGCAGTAGCCCGCCCGCGGGGGGCAGGAGAGGTGCCGGCAGGGATCGTCGACGCAGCGGCCGTCGAGGCAGACGAGGTACTTCGCGCACGCCGTCGCGCAGCCGCTGCAGCCTCCCTTGGAGCACGGGTCGGCCACGCACGCGCCGTCCTCGCAGATGGTGCCCGAGGGGCAGGGCTTGAGGCAGGCGTTGACGCAGGCGCCCTCGCGGCAGAACTGCTCGGCCTCGCATACGGTGCGCGCGCAGGGGTCGTCGACGCACTTGCCGAGGTTCAGCGTATGGCTCCCGGCCAGATAGAAGTGCAGGTCCTGGACGCACTTCATGCCTTCCGGGCAGCGGTTCGAGTAGCAGCTATCGTCGCAGCTATTCCCCTGCAGCTCGCCCTGGGCAATGGTGGCGATCGCGTCGAAGGCCGCCGACAGCGAGGCCTTGTCGTTCGCTTCGTAGTACTGGCAGGGCACCGTCGCGCCCGGGTTGTACGGGTCTGTGCACCGGGTGCCGACGCGCGCCGCGCCCCCGGCGGCGGCGAGCCGGTTGAGCCGCGCCGGGCTCGCGCTCTGGCCAAAGCCGATGACGAAGGTCTTGATGCCGTCGGCGAGCAGGCTATCGAGGTTGCGCACGGCGAGATCGACGTTGTCGTCGATGGCGTTCTCGTCCGGGCAGGTCGGGTCGCCGTCGGTCAGCAGGATGATGAAGCGCCGCCGGCTCGCGTCGGTCATGTCGGAGGTTCGGCTGGCGGCAGCGAGCGCGTCGGCGGTCGGGGTCATCCCGCCCGGTCTGGTGTGCTCCAGCGCATCGGCGATGGCCTCGGCGTTGTAGAAGTCGCAGCGCACCTTCCACAGGCCGCTGCCGCAGTTGCCGTCCGAAGGAGAGGGGAAGAGGAACAGCCCGAAGCGCATCACCGCTTCGCGCCCGGAGGTGAAGCCGTTGATGGCCTCGACGGCGGTCTGCCACTTGTAGCCGTCCATGCTCCCCGAGCGGTCGAGCAGGATCATCATGTTCGGGCATTTTTCGGCCCGGGCCGGGGCGCCCGAGAGCGCCACCGCCAGCAGGCACGCCACCGCCTTCCAGGACATCGGCTTCTCTCCCCATCGCCCATCGCAAGCGACTGCCAGGTTGAAACCTGTTCACCAGCGCGCCCGGTTGCAGGCAGGGCAGGGGTCGAAAGAGGCCGCCGGGCCCGCGCCCGATTGCGCACCGAAAGGGCCGTCGGTGAGGCGAACCGGTCAGCCCGAGCCCCTTCGACAGGCACAGCCCGGGCTTCGCCCGGAACCCAAGCTATCGGTCGCGGGTTGGTAGGGGCGCATGGCAATGCGCCCGTCGAGGAATTGGGCAGATGCGCGGGCGATCCCGGCGGCGGGCACCCCTAGATCCCCTCTTCCCACGCAAGCGCGGGAGAGGGGACTTTCACTTGCTCGCCGCGCGGTGGGCCTACGTGCTTCTCCCGCGGCGAGGTGGTCCGGCTCGATTCTCTTGCTCTCGCGCGGTGGCTCCACGGCAAGCGGCTTTTCGTCCATGGGACAGAGCCCGGCAAGAGCCCGGTGCGATGCTCGGGTCTCTCGACTTCGCTCCTGACTGACAGCTCCATCTGCGCAAGGTCACAGCCGGCAGAAGGAGCGACGAAGAGCTCGGGGTGACCGCGGCGGCCCCTCGACTTGCGGCCTCGCAAGCTCGGCCTACGCTCCGGGTGACCGGGCGCGGGCGCCCGCCGACCCGCCTGTTGGTTCAAGGCCACAGCCGGCCAAGGGCCTCTCGACTTCGCTCGTTGAGGTGACCGGAGGCGGCGAGCGCGGTCGCGGGCTGCGCCTCGAGCCTCAGGGGGTGCGCCCCGTCTCTCTCTGCGCCGCGAAGTCCGGCCCCAGCCGCACCTCGATGATCTCCTTGCGGCGCGAAAGCAGCTCGAGCCGCTTCTTGAGCTCGACGAGCTGCCGCTCGAGCTCCTTCGAGGGCCGCTCGGCCAGGTTCGCGGTCAGCGCCTCGAGCTCGGCGCGCACCCGCTCCAGCGAGCGTTCGAGGTCGACGACCCGGATATCGGGCAGCTCCTTGGACTTGCGCACCAGGTGGTCGTTGTCGGTCCACACCGGGACGTACGAGACGTCGGCCAGCTCGGTGCGCGAGACCCCGGCGCCGTAGTCGCGCTTGACGATGGCAAAGCGCAGCATCGCCCCGTCGCGGGTGTCGCCGACCTTCTCGGGCGAGACGCGGTGGGCGTAGAAGCGGCTCTGATTGGAGATGAAGTTGCCGAGCGAGTAGACGACCAGGCAGGTTCGGCCGTCCTCGGCGCGGTAGACCTCGATCGGCTGCAGCACGTGCGGGTGCGTGCCGAGGATGACGTCCGCCCCGGCCTCGAAGAGCCGGTGGGCGAGCTGCACCTCGGCCTCGCGTGGCTGCGGCTCGTACTCGACGCCCCAATGCAGCGAGACGATGACGAAGTCCGAGTCCTCGCGCGCGGCGCGGATGGCCGCCTGCATCGGCTCCGGGCTATCGAGCTTGACCACCTGCGCCTGCTTGGGATCGGCCGAGACGTGCTGGCTCTGGTTGAAGAACTGGCTCGCCCCGAGAACCGCGATGCGCACCCCGTTTCGCTCGAGTCGCAGCCCGCGGCGCGCCCGCTCGAGGTCGCGTCCGGCGCCCGCCTGAGGAAGTCCGAGCTCGTCGAGCGCGTCGAGGGTCTCGACCAGCCCGCGATGTCCCTGGTCGTAGGCGTGGTTGTTCGCGAAACCGACGAGGTCGACCCCCGCGTGCATCAAGGCCTGGAGCATCGGGGGCTTGGCGTTGAAGAAAAACGGGCGCGAGTCGTGATCCCCGCTCGCCGAGACGGGGGTCTCGAGGTTGGCGAAGGCCAGATCGGCGCGCGACAGCTCGGAGGCGACGCCGGCGAAGAGCGCCCCCCAACCCTCGAAGTTGAGCGAGCGGCCAGCCTCGTCGCGCTCGTTCCAGCGCTCGGCTGACCCCTTCACCGCGCCGTGCGGCAACACGTCCCCGACGGCGACGAAGGTGACCCGGGCGAGCTCGACGGGCCGAGGGTCCGGCTGCACGGCGGCCGGCTCGACCGGCTTGAGCGAGAGGGGCGATTCGACCGCGTGCACCGCGGCGATGGGCTCTGGCCTGGCCCGTGGGCCGGCACAGGCGGCCGCAAAGGCGACGAGCGCAAGGCTCAGGGACAGACGAATGGCGCGGTCGTTCATGGTGCCTCCCGAGGTGAGGCTCGATTGTAGTGGCCTTGTCCGCCGTGACAGAGCGCCTTGCGCGCCCTCGCACGCTCGCTGATCCGAGCGCCGGGCAAAGGGCGCCGGCGAATGTGCCCGTCGGGCGGCAAAGACGGCGGCCTTCTGCCTGCCGAGGCAACGCCTGCGCAGGCGAGCCGTCGCGCCTCTCGTTCGATTGACTTGGTAGGGCTCGGTCCCTAACTCAAGCTCGTTTGGCCGGCCGTCAACCCCCAACAGGCTTTGAGAGGCACGCGGATGCCTAGGCAAGAGGCAGGTCCCGGGAGCATCGCCGTCCTCGACTGCGCGGGGCGGGTGGTGGCGATGAGCCGCGAGCTGAGGCACAGGCTCGGTCCGAGCGGCGAGGCGAGCCTGTGCCGGGCGCTGACAGAGGCCTTGGCGCGCGCCCGGGGGTCGGCATCAGGCGAGGACGAGCCTCTGAGCGCCGTGCTCGAAGTCGACGGAAGAAGCCTCGAGGTGCTGGCCGAGAGGGCGGAGGGCCACCTGCTCGCCCGCGTCCGCGACGGCGAGGCCGAAGAGCGCCTCGAGACCTTCGCCAGGCTCGCCGAGGGGATGGCGCACGATGCGCGCAACCCGCTCAACGCGCTCAGCATCCACCTCGGCTTGCTCGGTGAACGGCTGCGCGGGGCCGACCCCGCCCTCGCCGCGAAGGCGAGCCGTCACCTCGAGGCGATGCGCGAGCAGGTCTCGCGCATCGAGAGCGTCTTGCGCCTCTTCATGCGGTTTGCCAGCCCGCCGCAGCAACCCCCGCTCGCCTTCGACCTCGGCGAGCTCGTCAGCGGGGCGCTCAGCGCCTTCGGGCACGAGGCAAAGCGCAAGGGCGTGGTGCTCGCCGCCGAGGTCGTCGGGGTCGAAATCGAGGGCGACGCGGCGCAGCTCGGCGAGGCGGTCCTCCATCTGGTCAAGCGCGGCATCGACCAGGGCGCGCAGGGCGGGCAGCTCCACGTGAGCGTGGCGCGCCGCGGCTCGGAAGCGGTCCTCGAGTTGGAGCACGACGGGCAGGGGGCGGGGTGTCCGGTAGCGACCGCGCGCGAAGGGCGGGCAGAAAGGCTGCTTTCGCTCGCCGAGCAGATCGTCGAGCTTCACCGCGGCAACTTGAAGACGCGCAAGGAGGGGCGCAGCCGCCGGGTAGAGGTGCGGCTGCCGCTCGCCGGTTCAACCGACAGATGAGCAGGCGCCAGGGATGAGGACCGGCTCAGGGGAGGACCTGGCAAGGTCGAGGGAGCAAAGATGAGTCACGCTGCCAGGGTCTTGGTGGTCGACGACGATCAGGCGACCCGTGAAGCTCTCGCCGGGCTGGTCGAGAGCTGGGGACACCGGGTCGCGCTCGCCGCCAACGGACGCGAAGCGCTCGAGCGGGCCGCCGAGCTTCGCCCGGAGGTGCTCGTCAGCGACCTGGTGATGCCGACGATGGACGGCATGCTCCTGCTGCGCTCGCTGCGCGAAGAGCTGCCCGAGTGCGTGGTGGTGATGGTCACCGGGCGGGGAACGGTCGACAACGCGGTCGAGGCCATCCGCCAAGGCGCCTACGACTTCATCGAGAAGCCGCTCGACCCGAAGCGGCTGCGGCTCGTGCTCGACCGGGCGCTCGAGAAGCAGAACACCCAGCGCGAGGTCGCGGTGCTGCGCCACAGCCTGCGGCGGCTCGGGTTCGGCGCGCAGTTCATCGGGCAGAGCGCGCCGATGCGCCGGGTCTTCGAGCTCATCGAGAAGATCGCCCCCTCCAACGCCCCGGTGGTCATCACCGGCCAGAGCGGCACCGGCAAGGAGATGGCGGCCCGGGCGGTCCACGACCTGTCGCCGCGCCGGGAGCGGCCCTTCATCGCCATCAACTGCTCGGCCATCCCCGCGACCTTGATGGAGAGCGAGATCTTCGGCTGCGAGCGCGGGGCCTTCACCGGAGCCGACCAGCGCCGCGCGGGCTGCTTTGAGCTGGCCGACAAGGGGACGCTGTTTCTCGACGAGGTCGCCGAGATCCCCACCGAGCTGCAGGCGAAGTTTCTGCGCGTGCTCGAGGGGTCGAAGCTGCGCCGGCTGGGCGGCAAGAACGAGGTCGAGGTCGACGTCCGGGTGCTGTGTGCGACCAACAAGGACCTCAAGGAGGAGATCCGCGCCGCCCGCTTCCGCGAGGACCTGTTCTTTCGCCTCAACGTCTTCCAGGTGAACCTGCCGCCGCTTGCCGAGCGCGCCGAGGACGTCCCCGCGCTGGTCGACCACTTCGTCGCCCGGTTCAACAAGGAGGCGAGCCTGAAGGTGAGCGGGGTCGACCCGCACGCGCTCGACCTGTTGAAGAGCTACGCGTGGCCCGGGAACATCCGCGAGCTGCGCAACGCGGTCGAACGGGCGGTCATCCTCGGCGGGGGCGGGCGAATCAGCGTCGAGCACCTGCCCCCGGAAATCGCCGGCCAGGCCGAGGAGGCAGAGTCGATCCGCCTGCCCCTCGGGCACACGCTGGCCGAGGTCGAGCGGGCCTACATCCTCGGCAGCCTCGGGCGAAACGGGGGCAACAAGGCGCGCACCGCGCACGTGCTCGGAATCAGCGAGAAGACGCTCTACAACCGGCTGAAGGAATACCGCAGCTCCGGGGGCCTGGAGGCCGGTACGCTCGGCCGGCAGCCTCGCTGAAGGCCGCGCAGCGCGAAGAGCCGCGAAGCCCCGCCCCGTCGCCAGACTCTCCCCGGCGCTTGGTCGCCCGAAGCGAGAGACCGGCGCAGCGGGCGCGCGCCCCGCGATTGCTTGGCCTATCGCCCCGGAAGACGGCCGAGCCCCTGTCGCTCTCGCCTTCGCGGTTCGCGCACTACCTTAATTGCGGCCAGAGGAGGTCTCGCGATGCGCGTCGCCGAGGTGATGTCCCGCAATGTGCGCACGGTGGGCAACTGGGAGTCGCTCGAGGTCCCCGCGGACCTGGTGCGCTTCGGGCGCTATCGCGCGCTCCCGGTGCTCGATCAGCAGGGCCAGCTCGTCGGGATGCTCTCTCGCTCCGACCTGGTTGAGCTGGCGACTCCCCGCGGGGCGCCGCGTCGCTACAAGGCCGTCGACCTTGCCCGCGCGCAGCCTGCCTTCGTGCGCGAGGAGGTCGAGCTCGACGACGCGGCCCGGCTGATGCTCGGCAAGCACCTGAGCACCCTGCCCGTGCTCGACGCGAGCGGCAGGGTGGTCGGCCTGTTGACCGACGACGACCTCGACGCGGTGCTCGCGGGCCGGCGTGCGCCCGTGCGGACCCTCGAGGAGGTGCCGGTCTGGAACGTGATGACTGCCAGGCCCATGACGGTCGAGGAGGGCGCGACGCTGGAGACGGCCGCCCGGATGATGCTCGAGGGCGGCTACCGCCATCTTCCGGTGGTCGACAACGACGGCAACCTGAGCGGCATGATCTCCGAGCGGATGATTCGCGAGAAGCTGGGCACCGACCTGGGCAGCCTCTACCACGCGCCGCCCGAGGCGACTCAGGACCTGGTCGGCAACACGATGCGGCCCGACCCGCTGACCGTGCGCGCAGACGCAAAGCTGCTCGACGCCTTCGATCTCTTCGCCGACGAGCGCTTCGCGGCGCTGCCGGTGCTCGACGAAGACGACGAGCTGGTCGGCATCCTCTCCTACGTCGACGTGCTCAACTGGTTGAGGGAGCGCGCCCGGTCGATGGGCGAGCCGGCCACCGCGACCCCGGCGCCGTAGGTTGGTAGGGCGCATGGCAATGCGCTCGTCGAGGTCCGCAACCCGGGCGAACGGTCGGGAGCTGTGCGCCCTCGCCCGACGCCCCCCGGACGGCGCGCAGTCCTTTGTAAAGTCCATCGTCCGATCGCGCTGCGGTGACTCCGAGGCTTGGCGGTGGTTCTGAGGCTTGGGGGGCGTTCGGAAGGCTTGGCAGTGGTTCTGAGGCTTGGCGGTGATTCCAAGGCTTGGGGGTCGGCCGGGAAGCTTGGCGGTCGCCCCGGGAGGCTTCGCGGACGGGTCGGGAAGCTTGGCAGCCGAGAAAAGCACCTTGGTACGCGGGGTTAGCCGCCCAAATCGAGGGGCGCGAACCGTTCCCCATCGGCCTGAAAACCCCGCTCCTGAAAAACCTGAGTGATTTCGCGGAGGCCGCAAGCTCACCGGCATTCCGCCAAGCCCTCCGAGCTGTCCGCAAAGCCTCCCGAGCACGGCCGCCAAGCTTCGCTGCGCGCGCGCAGCGCTCCGAGCGGCGCGCAAAGCTCCGAAAGTGGGCCGCAGCGGCCTCGGCCACGCTCGCGGAGCCTCTCGGGTGGTCATCAAGTCGCGGGGTGGAGCCTCGGTGTGCCGGTTCAGGAGCGATCCACTTTCGGCGGCCAACCAGATCCACTTCCCCATCAGCAGTCCTTCGGCCCCCGGAAGGAGGCCTTCGCCAGCGATCAGGCGGACTTCACGGAGGACGAAGGACTGCGTTGCCGCACTGCAATGGGATCTCTCCTCGCCGCCGAAAGTGGATCCAGACCCAGGGCCGGCGCCGAAGCTGGCGGTTGGAGCTCCGACCGAGACGGCTCGCGGACGTTCCTGTGTTCGTTGGAGTCGGCTCGTTCGACCTTTCGGCCCCCGAGCAGCGAGGCTCGCAGCGGCCTTCTCGAGGGGGAGAGGGCGCAGCAGGAGTGCTCGCAGCGGCCCGCTTCGGCAGGGGACTGCGCCGGCAACCAAGCTCGAGAGCCCGTGCCGCGCCACGAGAAGGAGGTTGGTTCGTGCTTCAAGGCGCCTGGCTTCAAGGCGCGAAGCTCGGGGCTTCGAGGGTCGAAGCACCCCCTTCTCACCGCCAAGGCACCGCCTTCGACCGTCGAAGCTTTCGATTCCTCGGGTTGAACCCCGCTCCTTCAGGTCGAGCAGCAAGCCGCTTCGAGCTTGCAGTCCGCTCCTTCTCGCCTCGCAGGCGCGCCTTTCCCGCAGAGTCGGCGGAGCTTCGAGGCGCTGCAGCGCGCGCAGGAACGGTTGTTGACGCTCCAGCAGTCGAAGGAGCTTGAGGGGGCGAAGAGTGGTCAAGCGCCAGGCCCGAACGCGCCCCCGAGCCACAGGCGCACGCCACGGCCTCGGGGCGCGAGCGACCCGCCGGACGAGCCTCAGGCGGCAGGGGAGAGGCCGCAGGGTGCGCCGACGGGCAAGCGGTCCGCCCGCCCGTTCGCCCCGAGCGTAGGCCGAGCTTGCGAGGCCGCAAGTCAAGGGGCCCTTCGACTTGCGCCCCCGACGCTCGCGCGCCGGGGGCTGCGCTCAGGGGGGAGTCGAAGCGGATTTCTCGACGGGTCTTCAGGGCGCGATGGGCGCCGGCTCGACCTGCTGCCGCAGGATCGTCCGCAGCTTCTCGGGCGGCACGTCGGCGGGGCGGGTCAGGTAGATCTCGTGGTGGAAGCCCTCGAAGCGCTTGCCCTGCTCGCGGGCGAACTCGCGCATCTTGTCGAGCGACTCCTGCCCGCGCTCATGCGGGCCGAGGTGCAGCACCTGGACGACCTCGCCCTCGTCGATGATCTCGAGCCAGACGTCGCGCACGAGCGGGTCGCGTGCCTTGTTCTTCGCCGCGCTCAGGTCCTGCTCGCTGACGAACTCGGGGACCCGCAGCAGCAGCTTCCAGTGCCAGCTCGGGTGGTCGGTCTGCTTGTCCTGGCCCTTGTGCCACCACATCGCCTCGAGCCTGCCCAGCCTGAAGTCGTGGCCGGCTTGCCGCTTGGCCTCGAGGATGGTCTGTGCGGCCCGGTAGAGCACCTTGACGCGGTGGTCAAAGTCGTCGCCGCCCGGTTCGCTGTGGCCGGTGATGGTCACGTACTTGGCCGGCGAGGTCTTCACCAGCCGCGGGTCCCCGGTCGCGACGTACTCAGCCTGGTGGTCCCGGTAGGGATCGGCTTTGGTGATTGCCATGGAGCCTCCCGGGCGGCCCCGCGCCGGCGCGCTCCCTCCTCGAACTGGTTGAGGAGGATGCCGGGCGCTGGCCACCGCCGCCTCTCTTCTTGCCCTTGAAGATAGGCCCTGGCCCGCGAAGCGACCGCGTGCCCGACCCGCGAGCCGGCCCCCGCGGTGCCGGCCGGCAGACCGCGCGAGAGGTCTCGGAAAGTGCCGGTCACAACTTTGACCCGCGCCGGGGGCAGGGGTACTCAAGAGGTCGCTTGGAAGCCAGTCGACACGACACTGGGATGACGATCGCCCTGACGGTCGCGTTGGCCGCCGGGCTCTCGTTCGCGCCGCTGCCCGACGAGTGGCGGCCGCTGCCCGAGCTGCGCGCAAACCCGCTGCCGGCGCTCGCGGGAATCGTGTTTCCCAAGGCCGAGGCCACGCGCGCCACCGACGCGATCACCGGAGCCCCGGCGCTCGCCGCCGACGAGCCGAAGAGCGCTCCGCGCGAGCTCGAAGCCGCGGCGCCGCTCGAGGCGCCGCCCGCCTCCGGGGCGCCTCTGTCGCTCGCCGCGGGGCTCGGGGCCGCCGAGGCGCGCTCGGTCCGCACGCTCGAGAGGCTGGTAACCGACGTGGGCGCCGAGCACGTGGATATCGAGCAGGCGTGCCTCCAGACGGCCGAAGAGGGCTGCGCCCGCCAGGCTCTCGATCGCTTCTTCGACGACCTCGAGAGGCTGCACCGGGGCGCGCGCCGCCAGCCGGTGCGGGTGGTCCACCTCGGCGACTCGCTCATCGCCTCGGACCACATCACCGACGTGATCCGCCGGCGCCTGGAGGTGCGGCACGGCTCGGGCGGCCGCGGCTTTCTGTTCGTCGACCGGCCGACCCGCGACTCGGGCCGCAAGGTGCGCACCGGGGAGGCCTCCGCGGGTTGGGAGATCGTCAAGCTGACCGACAAGAAGGACAGGGGCGTGCTCGGCTTCTCGGGCGTGCGCTTCGCGTCGGCCGGCGCGAGCGAGACGACCCGCTTCGAGGTACCCGGGACGCGCTCTGCCGACCTGTTCTTCCTCACCCAACCCGCCGGCGGGATGCTCGAGGTGCAGGCCGACAGCAAGCAGGTCACCCGCATCCTCACCCGGTTCAACCGCCCGGAGGTCGCCTTCGCCAAGGTGAAGATCCCCGCGGGCGCGCAGCAGATCACGCTGAGCACCGGCCAGGGACCGGTCGCGCTCTTCGGCGCGGCGCTCGAGAACGGGCTGCCCGGGGTGATCTACGACTCGGTCGGCATCCCCGGCGGCAGCGCGGAGGTCTTCCTGCGCGCCGACGACAGGCCCTTCGCCTCCCAGCTCTCGCACCGCGCCCCTTCGCTGGTCGTGGTGATGCTCGGGGGCAACGAGGCCTACGAGATGGGCCGCGGCTGGATGACGCTCGAGGGGGCGCGCTCCTCGCTCGACGGGCTGGTCGAGCGGGTGCGCGCCTCGGTGCCCGAGGCCTCCTGCCTGCTCACCGCGCCGCTCGATGCGGGCGTGCGCACCGTCGACGGGAGCATCGTGCCGCGCAAGTACACCGCCGAGGTCGCCGCCGTGGTGCGCGAGGTGGCGATGGCGCGGGGCTGCGCCTACTGGGACATGCTCAGCGCGATGGGCGGGGTCGGGTCGGCGCCGCGCTGGCTCGAACGCGGCCTGCTCCACGCCGATCTCGCCCACCCGCGCGCGCTCGGCTCGGACGTCATCGGGCACCTCTTCGACTTCGCGCTCGAGCGGGCCAGACTGGCGCGGCCGAGCGCCTCGGTGCTCCCGGCAGGCGATCCGCCCGGGCTCGCGCTCTCGCAGGGCGCGCTCGACCGTATCTTTGCTCGCCTGCGCTCGCTGGAGAGGGGCGGCTCCGAGCCCGTCTCCATCGTGCAGATGGGCGCCTCGCACACCGCCTCGCACATGTTCACCGACGAGGCGCGCGCGCAGCTCGCCGGCGTCTTCGGCGAGGCGGGCCGGGGCTTTGTCGCCGCGGGCAAGGCCTCGAAGCGGCTCAAGCGCGCCGGGGTGCGCCGCGAGCTCCACGGGTTCTGGACCGTGGCCGACGCGCGCGAACGGCCCGCCGGCGAGCCCTGGGGGCTCACGGGGGTGCGGGCCAAGGGGCTCCCGGGCGCGCGGCTCTCGATGAGCTTCGGGGTCGGGGAAGAGGCGGGGGACGCCTCGGGCAGGCTCGGGCTGTACTACCTGGAGCGCCCCGAGATGGGCACGCTCGAGGTGCGCATCGACGGCGAGCTCGTCGGGCGCCTGCCCGAGGTCGCTCCCGAGAAGGCCGGCGCGCGCGTCGCCGTCTGGCCGGTACGAGGGCGCGGGCACACGCTCGAGGTCCTCAACGTCGGAACCGCGCCGGTCACGCTCTTCGGCGCGGCGCTCGACCTCGACCAGCCCGGCATCCGCTACGACGCGCTCGGCTTGCCCGGCTCGACCTCGATGCTCGCCGACGGGTTCGACAAGGACGTCCTCGCCCGCCAACTCGAGGCGCGCGAGGCCGACCTCTACGTCCTCTTCTACGGCACCAACGAGAGCGCGATAGCCAAGCTGGACCCCGAGCGCCTGCGGCGCCACTACCGCTCGCTGCTGGCGACCCTGCGCCGCGCGTCGCCGGAGTCCGACTGCCTCCTGATTGGACCGACCGACCGCCTGAAGAAGCAGAACGCGCGCTGGGTCGAGGCGCCGTCGATCAACACGGTGATCCGGGTCCTCCGCGAGCTCGCGCGCGAGGAGGGCTGCGCCTTCTGGTCGGCCCGCGCGGCGATGGGCGGGCCCCGGTCGATCGCTCGCTGGCAGCAGCTCGAGCCACCGCTCGGGCACCCGGACGGCGTCCACCTGACTCGACGTGGTTACGAGACGCTGGCGCACTCCTTCACCGACGATCTGCTCGGCGCCTATGCGCGCTGGACCGGAGAGGAGAGGAGACCGGCGGCCGACACGCGCGCTGCGGACCGAGCCGTCGAGGAGGACACCGACGGGGACGGCGCGCACGGGGAGGAGGGCGCCGCGGGCGAGGAGGCGAAGAAGGCCGTTGCCGAGTCGCAAATGCGCGAGCGGCCCGTCGCCGACGCGACGGGCGCGCCGGACGCAGGCCGGCAGGAGGAGGACGCCGGAGGCGAGGCCGACGCCCGGGATCCGGTCGAGACGCAGCTCGGTCTGCGGGCCGGCGGGGAAGGGGGCGAGTAGGTGTACTTCCACAGCCTCCAGTTCCTCGCCTTCCTGGTGGTCTCGTTCGCGCTGTACTGGGCGGTGCACCGCAGCAAGGCTGCGCGGCTCGGCGTGCTGCTGCTCGCGAGCCTCGCGTTCTACGCGGCGTGGAGCCCCTTCCCGATCCTCATCTTCGTCTGGTGCGCGGTCGTCGACTTCCTCGCGGTCAAGGGGATGGCCCGCTGGCGCCGACCCGGGGTGCGCAAGCTGCTGCTCGCGGTCTCGGTGGTCTCGGACATCGGGGTGCTCTGCACCTTCAAGTACGCCGACCTGTTCTACTCGTCGGCCGCCTGGCTCCTCGGTCACCTCGGCGTCGAGGTGCGCTACGAGCCGCTCGGGCTGCTGCTGCCCATCGGGCTCTCCTTCGTCACTTTCCAGGCCGTCAGCCTGGTGGTCGACGTCTACCGCGGGCAGCTCGAGCCCACGCACAACTTCTGGGAGCACCTGCTCTTCCTGCTCTTCTTCCCGCAGGTGGTCGCCGGGCCCATCGTGCGCGCCAAGGATCTGCTCTCCCGCTTCGGCGACAAGCCCGTGCTCGATGCGGACACCGGCGCCCGGGCCCTGTATCGCATCGCCACCGGCATCGCGAAGAAGCTGCTGATAGCCGACCTCATCGCCGCCGGCCTGGTCGATCGCGTCTTCGCCGACCCGACCCTCTACTCGTCGGCCGAGTGCCTGATGGCCACGCTCGGCTACACGCTCCAGCTCTACTTCGACTTCTCCGCCTACTCGGACATCGCCATCGGCTCGGCGGCGCTCTTCGGGTTCCCGCTTCCCGAGAACTTCAACAAGCCCTACCTCGCGCGAAACCTGTTCGAGTTCTGGAACCGCTGGCACATCAGCCTGTCGAGCTGGCTGCGCGACTACGTCTACATCCCCCTCGGCGGCAACCGCCGCTCGCGGCCCCGGGTGCTGCTCAACCTGATGATCGTGATGACGGTGGGCGGCCTGTGGCACGGGGCCGACTGGCGCTTTGCGCTCTGGGGCGCGATCCACGGCGTGGGCTTGGTGGTCATCCGCAGCTACTGGTGGCTCATCGGCGGCCGGCCCAAGCAGCACACGCTCCTGGGGAGCGCGGTCGGCATCGTCTCCACCTTCGCCATCGTCGTCTTCACCCGCATCGTGTTCCGCGCGAGCGACCTGACGATGGCGCGGGTGATGGTCGAGCGGCTGCTCGATTTCAGCCCCGGCCTGGCGAACGTGAGCGTGCCGGTGTGGATAGCCATGGGCGTCGCGTTCGTCTGCCACTACCTGCCGCACCGGGCCTACAGCCTCTCGGCCGACCTCTTCGCGCGCCTGCCGGTCCCGGTGCGGGCGACCGCGCTCGTCGCGCTCGGCCTGGCCATCCGCAAGGTCGGCATGGTCGAGGTGCGCCCTTACATCTACTTCCAATTCTGATGCCGACCGGCAGTCGGCGAGCGCGCTCCTGCCGCCCCAGCCTCATGACACCCAGACGAAGCGGCGCTGCGTGCCGCCTGACGCGGCGCGAAGGACCTTTGAGCGGGAGGAGCGGAGCGCTTCGGGCCGGCGGCTGCCGCAGCCGGTCTCGCGGCAGCGCGGCGAGCCCGCCAGCCGCGTCGACTCAGAGGGCGCGATGACGAGCAGGCCGTGCGCGCCTGCGGCAAAGGAAACCCGACCGAGAACCCAGCGATGACGACCAAGAAGACGAGCCGCGCCGCGGCAGCCAACGACGATCTGCGCCTCTTGATCGAGACGCTCCCCGAGACCCTGCGCGAGGCGCTCGGCAAGATGCCGACCGAGGAGCTGCTCGAGATCGTCACCGACCTTGGCCGGCTGCCGGAGGCGCGGCTGCCCGAGCGCGTCGTGACCCTCTCCGACAGGCCCATCGGCCGCGCCGAGATCGACTACATCCTGGCCAGAGTGAGCCCGCCGACCGAGGACAACCGCGCCGGCATCGAGCGGACGCTGCACCGCATCTCGGCCATCCGCAACCGGCACGGGCAGGTAGTGGGCCTCACCTTGAGGGTCGGCCGGGCGATCTCCGGGACCATCGAGACGCTGCGCGACCTCATCCCCACCGGCCTCAACCTGCTCATCCTCGGCCGGCCCGGAGTGGGCAAGACGACCAAGCTGCGCGAGGTGGCGCGGGTGCTCGCCGACGACTTCGGCAAGCGGGTGATGGTCGTCGACACCTCCAACGAGATCGGCGGCGACGGCGACATCCCGCACCCCGGCATCGGCGGCTCGCGGCGGATGCAGGTCTCGCGGCCCGACCGCCAGCACGCGGTGATGATCGAGGCGGTCGAGAACCACATGCCCGAGGTGATCATCATCGACGAGATAGGCACCGAGCAGGAGGCCGCGGCCGCGCGCACCATCGCCGAGCGCGGCGTGCAGCTCGTCGCCACCGCCCACGGCAACACGCTCGAGAACCTCATCCTCAACCCCACGCTCTCGGACCTGGTCGGCGGCATCCACACCGTCACCCTGGGCGACGAGGAGGCGCGCCGGCGCGGCACCCAGAAGACGGTCAACGAGCGGCGCGCGCCGCCGACCTTCGACATCGTCGTGGAGATGGTCGATCGCGACGAGGTGCTCGTGCACCGCAACACCGCCGAGGCGGTCGACCGGGTGCTCTCCGGCAAGGACGTCGGGGGCGAGCGGCGCACCGTGCGCAACGGCGAGGTCGAGGTGCGCGCCGAGAAGGTGCGCGAGCCCGCGCCGCTGCCACCGCCGACGCCCGAGCCCGGCAGACGCCAGGGCCCGGTGCGCATCTACCCGCACGCCATCAGCCGCGATCTGCTCGAGCGGGTCGTCCGCGAGCAGCAGGTCGACGCGCGCATCGTGGACAAGCCCGAGGTCGCCGACCTCATCCTCGCGCTGCGCGCGCGCACCAACGATCCGCGCATCCGCCGCGTCGTCGAGGGCAGTGAGACCACCGTCTACGCGCTCAAGCGCAACAGCAGCGCCGAGATTCGGCGGGCGGTCCGCAACGCCTTCTTCGTCGTGCACGGCGTAGACGAGGACCAAGTGCGCGAGGCGGTCCACGAGGCCGAGCACGCCATCCAGCGGGCGATAAGCGAAGGGGTGGCTATCCCCCTCTCGCCGCGCCCGCCGGGGCTGAGGCGGCTGCAGCACCGACTCGTCTCGCGCTACCACCTCGACGCATCGAGCATGGGCAGCGAGCCGGCGCGGCACCTCATCGTCTTCCCGCCGGGCACGTTGGCCAGGACGGCGTGGGAAGAGGGTGAGGGAGAGGGCGAGGAGGCCGAGCCGCACTAAAGAGGTGTCGAAGAATCCTTCGATCGATAACCGGTCAGCCCGAGCGCCTTCGACCAAGCACAGCCCGGGATTCGCTCGGAACCCAAGCGATCGGTCGCAACTCGGTAGGGGCGCATAGCAATGCGCCCGGCGAAGCCCGGAGCGCCGGCCTTCGTTCTGGCGTTCCCGACCGCCGACCCGCTCCGCTCACCTCGAGCGAAGTCGAGAGGCACTCTGGAATCGTGCTGCCGCGCGGCGAATCTCGAGGTTGGTAGTAGTTCAGGATGCCGAGGCCTGAGGGGCCGGGCGCAACGCCATGCGCCCCGACTCCCGACTGTCAGCTCACGACTCCCAACTGCCTAATCAATCAACCCCAAGTCCCGCTTGCGCTCGCGCTCGAGCTTGTAGCGGTCGTTCGCCTGCAGGAAGCGCTTGCGGATGCGGATGCTCTTGGGAGTCGCCTCGACGAGCTCGTCCTCGGCGATCCACTCGATCGCCTTCTCCAAGCCCATCTCGCGCGGCGGGGTGAGCAGCACGTTCTCGTCGCGGCCCGCGGCGCGGATGTTGGTCAGCTTCTTCTCGCGGCAGATGTTCACGTCGATATCGCCGTCGTGCGAGTGCTCGCCGACCACCATGCCTCCGTAGACCTTGACGCCGGGCCCGACGAACAGCGCCCCGCGCTCCTGCACCTTGAAGATGGCGTAGGGGACGGTGTCGCCTTCGCGGTCGCTGACGATGGCGCCGGTGGTGCGCTTGTTGATGTAGCCGAACCACGGCTCGTACCCGTCGAACTGCGTCGACATGATCCCTTCGCCGCGGGTGATGGTCAGATACTCGTTGCGGAACCCGACCAGGCCTCGGGTCGGAATCCGGTAGACGAGCCGGGTGCGGCCGCTGCCGAGCGAGCCCATGTCGACCATGCGGCCTTTGCGAGGCCCGAGCCGCTCGGTGACGATGCCCACGGTCGCCTCGGGCACGTCGCAATAGAGCAGCTCCATCGGCTCGTGGACCTGCCCGTCGATCTCCTTGGTGACGGGCACCGGGTTGGAGACAGTCAGCTCGAAGCCCTCACGGCGCATCATCTCGATGATCACCGCGAGCTGCAGCTCGCCGCGGCCGACGACCTTGTAGGCCTCCGGGGTGTCGGTCTCCTCGACGCGGATGGCGACGTTCCTGTAGGCCTCGCGGAAGAGCCGGTCGCGCAGGTTGCGGCTGGTGACGTATTTGCCCTCGGTCCCGGCGAGCGGCCCGTCGTTGATCCGGAAGATCATCGAGAGGGTGGGCTCGTCCACGCTGATGCGCGGCAGGGCGGTCGGCTCCTCGGCGTCGGCGATGGTGTCGCCGATGCTCACCGCGTCGATGCCGGCCACCGAGACGATCTCCCCGGGGGGCGCCTCGGTCACCTCGGCGCGCTTGAGGCCGTCGTAGGCGTAGAGCTTGACGATTTTGCCGCTCTCGACGAGGCCGCCGGCGCGCATCACCGAGACCGTGTCGCCCTGGCGCATGAGGCCCGAGGCGACCCGTCCGATGGCGAGGCGGCCGACATAGTCGTCGTAGTCGAGGTTGGCGACCAGCATCTGCAGCTTGTCGAGCTTGGGCGCGGGAGGAGGCGGGATGTGCTTGAGGATCGCCTCGAAGAGCGGCTCGAGGCTCGTCCCCGGGGTCTCGAGGCTGGTCGAGGCCTGGCCCTGGCGGGCGACCGCGTAGAGGACCGGGAAGTCGAGCTGCTTCTCGTCGGCGCCGAGGTCGATGAAGAGCGAATAGACCTGGTCGAGCACCTCGGGGGCGCGGGCGTCCTGGCGGTCGATCTTGTTGATGACGACGACCGCGGGCAGGCCGAGCCCGAGCGCCTTGGTGAGCACGAAGCGGGTCTGGGGCAGGGGTCCTTCGGCCGCGTCGACGAGCAGCAGCACGCCGTCGACCATGCGCAGGCCGCGCTCGACCTCGCCGCCGAAGTCGGCGTGCCCCGGGGTGTCGACGATGTTGATCTTCGTTCCCCGGTAGGTGACCGCGGTGTTCTTGGCGAGGATGGTGATGCCCTTCTCGCGCTCGAGGTCGCCCGAGTCCATGACCCGGTCGGCGATGTGCTCGTTGGAGCGGAAGATGCCGGCCTGCCGGAGCATGAAGTCGACGAGCGTGGTCTTGCCGTGGTCGACGTGGGCGATGATGGCGATGTTGCGGAGGTTCTCTCGGTTGATCATTCGGTTTTGCTTCGCCCCACTACGGCGGTCCTCACACAGAAGGAAAAAGGGGCGCCTTTCTATTCCGTTCGTGCTCGCTTGGCAACGAAGGTGGCCGCCGAAATCGCTCTGGCGCGAAGGGAAGCGAGTGGCAGAGAGCCTGCTCGGCCGTCTGCCGCAGGTCCGCAGCGAAGGCTCGAACGAGGCGGGCGACCGGGCGGGCGCAGCGCTCGGTGTTGGACCTCAGGACGGCGAAGCGAAGGGGGATGGATGGCCGAGCTCCCGCTCCGCCGTGTCGAGCAACGAGCGGGCGGCGACCCCTTCATCAGCCCGTCAGTTCTTCCAGAAGACCTTCCAGGGATGGCGCTTCAAATCGGTGACGAGGGCCTTGAGGTCTTCGTAGAGCTTCGGGTCCTTGGCCAGCGCACCCAAGGTGCCCTTGCCCTCCTCGACCTCGGCGACGAGCCTGTCGGCGCGCGCGGCGAGCGCTGAGAGCGACTGGCCCGCCTTCTCGTAGCGTTCGAGCGCGTCGCGCAGGCGCGCCACGTCGGCTTCGGTGAACGAAGAGGCGACCGTGGCCGCGGTGTCGACCGCCCGCTGGGCCTTCTCGGTGATGCCCGGCAGGTCGCGGCGCATCTGCGCGGCGAGGGCGCCGAGGTCGTCGAGCACCCGGCGCGCGTCCCCGTCGCGAGCGAGCGACTGCGAGGCGGTGGCGACCAGGCCCTTGAGCTGCCCGGCCGCCTCGGCGAGGTCCTGCGTCGCCTGGGCGACCGCGGGGCCGTTCTGATCGACGAGCTCGCGGGCCGTCGAGGCGAGCTCGGCCGCGTTGCGAAACAGCGACCGGGCCTCCTGGCCGTCGCCCACCACCTCGGTCGCCAGGTCGAGCAGGGCGAAGAGCTTGGAGGAGAGCAGGTCCATGCGCGGCGGGTCGACCGCACGGACCACCGCGCCGGCCTGAAGCGGCCCGGCGCCGCCGGGCCCGGGATCGATCTCGATGAACGGCTCGCCCAGCGGCCCCTGCGTCGCGACGACGAAGCGCGCGTCGGCGCGCAGGTCCTTGAAGATCGCGTCCTCGATCTCGACCTCCAGGCGGACCGGGAGCGGAGCACCGCGCTCGTCGCGCCTGCCTGGCAGCAGCTCGAGCGCGCTCACCCGTCCGACGCGCACGCCGGCGAGCTTGACCGGCGCGCCGTCGGGAACGCCGCCGGAGTGGGCGAAGTCGAGCAGCACGCGCGACCCGCCGAGGTGCAGCTCGCCGAGCAGGAAGAGCAGCCCGACGCAGCCGAGCAGGGCCGTCACGAGCAGCACTCCGACTTTGATCTCCAGGCGGCGCTCTTCCATGAGGGCGCGCATCTTACCTCGCGCCGCGGGCTCGACGTGGGGTTTCGGACAGCCTCTCCGGCCTGAGCCAGGTCGCCTGCCCTCTGTCAGCGAGCGCGTCGATGGCGCCTCGGGCACCCCTCAACCCTGGCCAAAAGGACCCGTCGAGAGACCCTTCTCCGACTCGGTCCTAAGCGTTGGCTCCGACGCGCAAAGCGCCGGGAGCCGAGCCGCAGGGTCCCCTCGACAAACGCGCCTCGCAGGCTCGGCCTGCGCTCGGGCCTCTTCGACTGCTGCCCGAGGTGACCGGGGCCGGGCCGAGCTCGACGAGAGCTCCCGACACCTCTTGGCGCACGGGCTCAACGCGTCCGTTGAGGGGCCGGCTCCTGGGGCCTGGCGCTGACCGGGACGAGGGGCGCCTCGGCGCCCACCTGTTCGGAATCGCCGATCTGGCGCGCGCGGGCTCGCAGGGACGGGAGCCGCGCGAGGAAGACCATGCCCCCGAGCATCGAGAGCCCGCCGCCTATCGCCACGGTCAGCGGCGCGCCGATGCGCCCGGCCGACGCGCCGGCGAGCAGCGAGCCGAAGGGCGCCATCCCGACGAACATCATCGAATAGACCGCCATCACCCGGCCGCGCAGCCGGTCGGGGGTGAGCGTCTGCAGCAGCGTGTTCGAGGAGGCGAGCTGCACGACCATGCAGAAGCCGACGCCCGCGAGGATGACGCAGGAGAGCACGAAGACCCGCGACGCCGAGAAGAGGGCTATCCCCGTGCCGAAGCCGATGGCCGCGAGCCCGACCCAGCGCCCCAGGCCGCGCGCGTCGCTGCGCGCCGCGAGGAGCAACGCCCCGGCCAGCGCGCCCACGCCGGTCGAGCCCATCAAGATGCCCAGCGCCTTGGGGCCGCCGCCGAGGATCTTGTCGGCGAAGATCGGCATCAGCACGACGTAGGGCATGCCCACCAGGCTCACCAAGCCGACGAGCAATAGCAGGGCGCGAATCGGAGCGTGGCCGCCGACGAACTCGAAGCCGGCGCGGATCTCCGCGAGAGCGCTCCCGCGCGCGGGGGCAGGCGGCCTCGGGGCGAGCCGGATGGCGGCGAGCGCGGCGACGACCGCGCCGTAGCTCAGGCCGTTGAGCAGGAAGCCCCAACCCTCGCCGACCGTGGCGATCATCACGCCGGCGACGGCCGGTCCGACCACGCGGGCGCTGTTGATGAGCGAGGAGTTGATGGCGATGGCGTTGGGGAGATCCTGCTTGCCGACCAGCTCGACGACGAAGGACTGGCGGGTCGGCTGGTCGAAGGAGTTGACGGTGCCCAAGAGCACGGCGAGCACGAAGATGGCCCGCACGGTGACAGCCCCGGTGAGCGTGAGGGTCCCGAGGATGAGGGCGAGTGCCCCCGCGAGCGACTGGGTGAGCATCAACAGCCTGCGGCGGTCTGCGCGGTCAGCGAGCGTGCCGCCGAGCGGCGAGAGGAGCAAGACCGGGATCTGGAGGCAGAACCCGACCAGCCCGAGCAGCAGCGAGGAGCCGGTGAGCCGGTAGACGAGCCAGGACTGCGCGACCGAATGGAGCCAGAGGCCGATGAGCGAGACGAGCTGTCCGGCGGCGAAGAGGCGGTAGTTGCGGTGGCGCAGTGAGCGGAAGGTATGGGAGAGGCTCACTGCCATCTCGGTTGGATTCCTCCAAGGGTGGCGCCCGGTGACTCGGCGCGTGCGCACCGTAGGGGAGCGGTCCAGCCCTTTCAACCGTTGCGAGCGCAGCGGTCTTCGCGCAGAGCCCTCGCGCGCGCGTGGCGGCTCCGGCCCCGCCGACGCACGTGCGAGGGGCCGCTCGCGCCTGAATTCAGTGGAAGAAGAACCAGGCGCTCATCGCGGCGCCGAGGGCGATGACGAACCGGCGCACCCACCGCGGATCGAGCCGCAACGCGAGCGCCGCCCCGCCGTAGCCCCCGAGAACCGCCCCAGCGACCATCATCGCGGCAGGCAGCCACTCGACCACGCCGGTGATGACGAAGGTGACGACCGCGACGCCGTTGATCGCCAAGGTCAGCAGCACTTTGAGCGCGTTCATCCGGTGGATGTCGGTCATGCCCATCAGCGCGAAGGCCGCGAGCATCATGATGCCGATGCCGCCGCCGAAGTATCCGCCGTACACCGCGATGCCGAGCTGGGCGATGGCGCCGAACGCGGGCCGGGGCGGTCCTCGCCTGTTCAGGCGCGAATGAAGCCGATCGCCGAAGGCGAACAAGAGGGTCGCGGCGAGCAGCAGAAACGGCACGAGCTCCATGAAGACGGCCGGCGGCGTGTTGACGAGCAGCAGTGCCCCGGCCGCGCCGCCGACAAGGCTCACCAGCCCGAGCCCAGGGGCGCCCGCTCGTTGCGCGAAGAGCTCGCGCCGATACGCGAGGATGGAGGAGAGGGTGCCGGGCCAGAGCGCCACCGCGCTGGTCGCGTTGGCCTCGATGGGCGCGACCCCCGTGACGATGAGCGCCGGGAAGGTGACGAAGCTGCCGCCGCCGGCGACGGCATTGAGCGCGCCACCGCCAAAGGCCGCCAGCGCCAGGAACATGGCTTCGAGTGCGCCCATGCGCCGGCATGATGCGGCCTCTGCCGGCAAATGGCTCGCACAGCCGGGGCTTCGCCCGGAACCTAAGCGAGCGGTCGCAGGTTGGTTGGAGCAATTAGCAATGCGCCCGTCGTGGACCGGGGCGCCGCCGCTCCTGCAACCCCTCGAGCCGCACGCCTCCTGTTAGATTGCGCGCCCGATGGCGCGAATCGTTCACTTCCTTGCCTTGGCAACCGTTTCCTGCTCCCTTGTCGCGCCCTTGCGCCCCCCGGAGGTCGATTTGAGCGCCCAGAGCGAAGCCTGCTCGAACGTGACGCTGAGAGTTCACTACGCCCGCCGTGACGGTCTCTTCGACGGCTGGGGCTTGCATGTCTGGGGCGACGCGGTCGAGACCCCGACCACCTGGAACGAGCCTCTCCCCTTCGAGGGGGCCGACGACTTCGGCCGCTATGTCGACCTCCGCGTCGAGGACCCCTCGAAGCCTTTGCGCTTCATCATCCACCGCGGCGACGAGAAGGACGTCGGGCTCGACCGGGGCTTCCCGGACCCCTGCGCGCACCCCGAGGTCTGGCTGCGACAGGGGCGCAAGGAGGTCTGGACCGAACGACCGGCCGTCGGCCTCGAGGTCGTCTGGGCCTGGGTGCTCGCCGAGGACCTCGTCCGCGGCACGCTCGAAGGGCCGACGCTCGAGAGCCCGAGCTGCCCGCACGCAGACAAGCTCTCGCTTCGCACCCACGACGGCAGGCCGGTGGCGATAGCCGAGCGCTGGTGCGAGGGCTCGCACGTCTTCATCCGCACCGCCGAGCCGCTCGACCTCTCCGCGAATCACTTCCTCTCGCTCGGCGAATCGACCGTCCCCGCGACGCTTCACGGCCGGGTGCTCGACGAGCGCTTCTTCTACGACGGCCCGGATCTCGGCGCGACGCTGCGCCCGAACGGCTCTGCGGCCTTCAAGCTCTGGTCGCCTCCCGCGGTGAAGGTCGCGCTGGTGCTCTTCGCCCCCGAGGAGCAGTGCCGGGAGATCGGCCGCAAGGGGCTCGTGCGCGGCGAGAAGGGCGTCTGGAGCGCGGTCGTCGAGCCCGCGGAGATCGGTCGCGGCAGCCTCGACGGTTGCTACTACCAATACGAAGTGACCGCCTACGGCCGCACCGAGCGCGCGCTCGACCCTTACGCCCGCTCGATGGCCGCCTTTGCCCCCGGCGGCGAGGACCCGGTCGGCAAGGCCGCGGTCGTCGCTCCCCGCAAGGCCGACCCCTGGCGCTTTCGCGACGACGACTTCTCGAACCGCGGCCTGCGCGGGCCCGCGCGCTCGTACGCGCGGCTCGGCTCCGAGGTCGACTTCATCGGTTACGAGCTGCACGTGCGCGACTTCACCGTCGACCCCCAGCTCAAGATCCCCAACGAGCTGCGCGGCACCTTCCGCGGCTTGGTCAGCGAGCGGCCCCTCGGCTACCTGAAGGAGCTCGGCATCACGCACGTGCAGCTCCTGCCGGTGCAGAACTACTTCACCGTCGACGAGAGCGATCGCTCCTTCAAGGACGGACGCGACCCCCGCGCCAACTACAACTGGGGCTACGACCCGCACAATTACTTCGCCCCCGAAGGCTGGCTCTCCTCCAATCCGGCCGATCCGTACGCGCGCATCCGCGAGCTCAAGGAGCTCGTCCAAGCGCTGCACCGCGCGCGCATCGGCGTCGTCCTCGACGTCGTCTACAACCACGTCTTCGACGCGCGCATCTTCGAGACCGTCGCCCCCGGTTGCTACCTGCGCCTCGACGACGAGGGGCAGATCTCCGGCCGCACCGGCGCCGGGCCCTCGGTCGAGACTCGGCGGCGCATGGTGCGCAAGCTCGTCGTCGACTCGGCCCGCTACTTCGTCGAGGAGTACGGCGTCGACGGGTTTCGCTTCGACCTGATGGGCTTCATCGACGCCGCGACCATGCTCGCCATCCGTGACGCGGTGGGCGAGGACGTGCTGCTCTACGGCGAGGCTTGGGACTTCACCGATCTGCCGGGCCACGAGGCGACGACCAAGCACAACCTGCCGGCGCGCGCGCGCCTGGCCGCCTTCAGCGACTCGACACGCGACGCCTTCGCCGGCCGCGAGCAGGCCGCGGGCTTCGTGCAGGGCGAGCCCTGGGCGCTGCCGCGGGTGCGCGCGGGCATCATCGGCAATCTGCAGGACTTCAACGGCTGGGGCGTCGCCGATGACCCGTACGATCGCTTCGCCCGCGAGCCGGGCGAGACGCTCAACTACCTGAGCATCCACGACGGCTTCACGCTGTGGGACAAGCTCAACCTCACCTACCGCGGCGACGCCCGGGCGCGCGCACGGCTCGCGCGCTTGGCGATGGCGATGCTCTTCACCTCGCAGGGCCGCGTCATCCTGCACGGCGGCGACGAGATGGGCCGGACCAAGCCGCTCGCGGAGCACGACCCGAGCCGCGAGCGCGCCCACACCAGCGGCCTGGTCAACGAGGAGGAGGACCTGCCCGGGGTCTCGTACTTCCACGAGAACACCTACGCCTCGCCCGACTACACGAACATGGTTCGCTGGTCGCGGCTCGAGCGCGAGCCGTTCCGATCGCTGGCCGCGTACACGCGGGAGCTCATCGGGTTGAGAGGGGCGCTGTCGGCCTTTCGCCTCACCAGCGCCGAGCAGGTGCGACGCGGACTGCGCTTCCTGGCCGGCTCCGACGCCCCGAGCCCCGCGGGCGGCGCAGGCTACCGCTCGTTCGACGAGGTGCCCGAGCTGACCATCGAGCTCATCCACGGCCCGGCGAACGCGACCTGCTTCCTCGCCGGCGAGGTCATTCCCGCCGGAGGCGACCCGAACAAGAACCCGCCCAACAACCCGTTCGCGGTCCGCTTCGACGAGCACGGCATCGCGCGGGTCCACTTCGACAAGAGCCAGGTCGCGCGCTTCGACCTCAAGGGCTGGGCCGACTCGCGGAACCTGAACATCAAGCTCGTCCTCGAGCCGGGGAAGTGGGCGACGCCGCCGAACGCGTATACGCACACCGGCAACAACACCGTGAAGCCGGCCGCCATCCGCAGCGACAAGTCGGTGACCATCGATCTCGCCATCCAGGACCACGTCGCCGGCGCGCCCGCGCCGGGCGAGGGCGCCTTCGTCGCCTTCGAGCTCGACAACACCCTGCGCGCCGATGGCGACCGCCGCTACGACCGGCTGGTCGTCGTCTACAACGCCGGCAAGCGCAGCGTCGGCGTCTCGGTGGGAAGCATCGACGACCCGGCGGGGTGGCGAGTGCTGCTCGACTCGGAGCGCGCCGCCGTCGAGGGCATCACCGGGCTCTCCGAGGTCTGGATCTCGCGAGGCAGCCTGCTCGTGCCGCCGCAGAGCGCGGCGGTGGTCGGGAGGCTGCGCTAGGCCGGGCGCGCCGCCGCGAAGAGGAAGGGGCCGTCGCGAGAGGCGGGGACCGCCGCCGTCCCGGCGGCCTGCAAGACGCTCGCAGACGAAGCCGAACCACATCCTCCAACTGCCCGCGTACACCTCTCGGCGTGCCTCCGACCCCCGCTATTTGAAGACCGTCGGCAGCTCGACCCGCAACCCCGACGTAACGCTCACGAAGTTGCCCCAGTTCGAGATGTCTCGGTCCGGCACATCTGCCCCACCGCCGAGGAGCCGGGCGCGAAAGACGACGTCCGCCCCGTCGACGATTGGCACCGCCCAGGTCAGCGCCAGGTCATAGATGCCGCCCGACACGTCGCCGAAGAGCCCGAAGGTCGAGAACGCGAGCAGATCGAGAAACCAGTAAGGCCCGCCCTTGTCGAAAGGGTCCCAGAACAACCGCACCACCGGCGCACCGACGATGCCGATGTCCGATTCGTCGGCGTAGAGCGTCCCCTCGAGTCCGGTCAACGCCACCTGTGCGTTGCGAACCTGCCCCGCGAGGCCGATCTGCAGCAGGAATTGCTCGCGCCTGACCAGCGCGAACAGGTAGGTGAGCCGGTAGCCGTCGAACAGGTAGCGCGACTTGACGACCGTCCCCTCGGGGAAGACCACGTCGTTGAGGTTGATCGCCCGGTCGAGCCGCGCCTCGGTGACGACGTTGAGAGGCGCGTAGGTGAGCACCAGCTCGTGGCGCGACGCGATAGGCAGCTCGAGTGCAAAGCGCTGGCTCAGGAACAGGTTCTCCTGCTGTCCCAACTCCGCAGCCGTGAACCGGGTTCCGTTCGGTCCGTACTCGTTGTCGTTCTGCGCGACGTAGAGCGGGCCGACTTCGTAGTCCACGAGGAAGGAGTCGACGAACCGGGCGCTGGCGCGGCCCGGTAGCAGCGCGAGGACGAAGAGGGCGAGCGACGCGAAGGGAGCGGCGGGACGCATTGGCTTTCACCTCGGGAGAGTTGCTCGCCGAAACGTATGGCTGCGCCCGGCGCGCCGCCGTCTCAGCGGCCTGCGTCACGGTCGGCAGACGAAGCTGAGCTTCATCCTCTCAATCGCATGTGCGCGCCCCGGCTTGATTCCGGCTGGCGCCACCTGAACACCGCCCACCTCCGCAATCGCTTCGGCAGCCGACGCAAGACCTGCGACCTGGCTGAGGAGCTCTCCGACGCACGCCGCAGAGTCGCTGCTCTGTCCCGCGGGAGCCGTAGCGCCCGCGTCGATGCGCACGGAATGCCCCGAAGCTCGTAGCGACGGGTGCGGCGGGTCTCTGACATGTCGAGCAAGCTCTCCGACACGCCGAGAATCGGCTCCGACACGCAGAGAAGACCTTGGGACGCGTCGAGCAGGCCCTTGGACACGTCGATCAGCCGCTCCGGCGCGTCGAGCAGGCCCTTGGACACGTCGATCAGCCGCTTCGGCGCGTCGATCTCCCGCTCCGGCACGTCGATCAGCCGCTCCGACGCGTCGATCAGCCATTACGGCGCGTCGATCAGCCGCTCCGACGCGTCGATCAGCCATTACTGCGCGTCGATCAGCCGCTCCAACGCGTCGATCAGCCCCTCCGACACGTCGATCAGCCGCTGCGACGCGTCGATCAGCCCCTCCGACGCGTCGATCAGCCCCTCCGACACGTCGATCAGCCGCTGCGACGCGTCGATCAGCCGCTCCGTCGCGTCGATCAGCCGCTCCGCCGCGTCGATCAGCCGCTCCGACGCGTCGATCAGCCGCTCCGACGCGTCGATCAGCCGATCCGACGTGTCGATCAGCCGCTCCGACGCGTCGATCAGCCGTTCCGACGCGTCGATCAGCCGTTCCGACGCGTCGATCAGGCGTTCCGGCGCGTCGATCTGGAACGTCAACGCGTCGAGTTGTACGCTCTACACGTCGAGCAGCCGCCCGTGCCCTTCCGGCAGGGGAGCCGGACACAAGGGGAGGGAATCCATGCCTGTGACCAAGTGGTCTGTCGAAGAGGTCCTTCGCAAAGGCGTCCAGCTCTCGGACTTGGTGACGACCTACAGGGCCGATCTCGCCCCGCGCCTCGACGCCAACGTCATCGAAGGGTTCCTCTCCGACCTCCCTGCCTTGCGCGACGAAGTCTCACGCGTGTCTGGCGCCCACTTGGAGAAGGCTGGCGAGACGATCCGGCAGGACGACGTCGCGCGGGAAGCAGCGCGCACGGCCATCACCTTTCGCGAAGCCGTCAAGAGCACCTTCAGTCGCAAATCACCGGTGCGGGCGGCATTCGGCATCGGCGGCCGAATCGACGAGACCAAAGTCGGAAGCGTGGCCACGGCTCTAGCTGTTCTGGTCCATGCCGCCGAGGAGGACCCGGTCTCCGCGCGCGCCGCGGGAATCCTCTCGTCCGACCTCGCCGACCTGAAGGCGGTCTACGACAAGCTCGTTCAGGCCGATAGGACGCAGGAGCTGGCGAAGGGCAGCGCCAAAGGCGCCACCGCTACCCGCACCGCGCGGCACGTGAGGGTCGAGGCGGCGATGACTCGGATCGTCGGCGTCTCGGGCATCGTCTTTCGCAAGCGGCCAGAGATTGCCCAGCGCTTCGCCGACTGCCTCCCGCGCACGGCTCGCCCGCGGAAGAAGAAGGCGTAGGGCGCGCCCTTCTACGGCGGTTTCCGGACCTCGTGCTCGCGGTCGCCGAGCGTGTCCTCGACGTAGACCATCCGCACGAAGACCAGCCCGGCTGCGGCGAGCGGGGTCGAGATGGCGACGCCGAGCGCGCCGAAGAGCAGCCCCATCAAGACCTCGGCCGCCAGCGTGAGCGCCGGCGCGAGTGAGACGGTGCGCTCCTGGACCAGCGGCATGACCAGGTAGTCGTCGAGGTACTGGATGACCGTGTAGATGCCGAGGACCAGCAGCAGTCGCCCGGGCGCCTGGACCAGGGTGACGAAGCCGATGAGCACCCCGCCCAGAATCGGCCCGACGTAGGGAACGAAGGTGAGCAGCGCCACCAGGATCCCGAGCAGGAGCGCCAGCGGGATGCCGAGCAACCAGAGCTCGAGCGCGGTGAGCACGCCGACGAGCAGCATCCCGGCCGCGCGCCCAATGAGAAACCAGCGCAGCGCGTGTCCCATCGCGTCGAGCACCTCGCGAGCGCGGGGCCGGCGGGGCACGGGCAGCAGGCGCACCACGCCCTCGACGTAGAGGCGCGGCTCGTAGGCGATGAAGAGCGCGACGAAGACGATGGTGAGCGCGTAGACCGCCCAGCGCAGCAGGCTGCCCGCCGCACCGGTGAGGAGCTCCTGAAGGCTCTCGAGATCCGGAGGCCGGTTCACCGCGCGCTCGACGGTTCGCACGATCAGCCGGCCGAGCGCGCTCGCCGAGAGGCTGGAGCGTAGCTGTGCGAGCGAATCGGGCAGCGTCTTGGCGAGGTCGGCGAGCTGCCCGGCGAAGGTCGGAGTCAGCAACCAGGCGCCGATTGCGGCGATGGCGAGGAGAAGCGCGACGACCAGCGTGAGCGACCAGCGGGGCTTGAGCCCTGTGTGACGGGCGAGCGGGTCGCTCAGCGCGCGCAGCAGGACCGCGCCGAGAATTCCAGTGAAGACGAGCAGGAGGAGGTCGACCGCGAACCAGAGGACGAGCACCAGGGCCGCGACCAGCGTGGCGATGCCCACCGCGGTCACGACCCGCCGCACGAAGGCGTTACGGGGCGCGGGAGCGTGCTCGTTCATCCCCGGTCACTCGAGGCGCAGCCCGTGCCCGACCTAGGCACGCGCCGATCGCGCGTTGGTAGGGGCGTGCCGTCGGCGCACTTCCGGTGCGTGTTGGTCCGCTCTTCATCGATCGCGCGTTGGTACGGACGTGCCGTCGGCAAAGCTTCCCCTGCGTCTTCGTCCCCTCTTCATTGATCCGCGCGCGCCGTGCCGTGAGGGCCCCCTCGGCTCGGGCGCGCTGATGAGGTCGCGACGAGCAAAAGCCGCGTTCGCGCGCCCGAGGGAGAGGGGGGTTGGGGACCAGATCGGCAAGAATCTGCGGCCTGAAGTCTGACGACTGGGGCCTGCCGGCCGCCCCCGATCTCCCGGATTCCTCTTGGTTCCGGCTCGGCCGGCTTGGGGGTGGGGAGCAGCCCCTCAAGCTTGGCGCCGGCTCGGTACCGCCTGCCGGCACGAGTCGCGCCGAACGCCATTGGTTCGCGGCCGCAAAGTTCGCGGAGGTCGTCAGGCACATCGGGCAGCGCCCGTGGGGCGCCGCGCTCCGACGAGCGGTCAGATCGGCCGACGCCAGAGGTCGGCCAGGTCGGCGGGGAGCTGGCTCGCGACATCCTCGATCTCGTCCTCGGTCAGCCGGTCGCGCACCCCGCTGAAGACCGCCCTCACGACGCGCTCGGCCTCCTGCCTGTCTACCCCGAGGTGGTCACCGACGTCGGCGATGAAGGTGCTCTTGTCGGCACGCTCGGCCGGCGACCCCTCGTGCTTGTCACAGCGGCGCATGAGCTGCTGGAAGCCCTCGGGGAGCTGTTCGATCAGGTCCTCGACCTCGCCGCCGGACAGCCGCCTGACGAGCGTGCAGAGCACCGCCTCGGCGGAGGCGCGCGGCTCGGTCTTCGGCGCCATCTGCGGCCAGCGCAGCTCGTCGAGGAAGGCCCGATAGCTGGCGGGACCCGTCGGCTCGTCGCGGCCTTTGACGGCGCGGGCGCCGGGTGGAGGGGAGTGCTTAGGCTGATCGGCCATGGAAAGACCTCCGCGAACCTGAAGCTGGGGATGCGCGCCGGGTTGCGGCAGCGCGGCGTCTCGGACGCGGCGGCCAAGCCCGCTCGACGGGAGAGCGCGTGGCTCGAAGGCCCGGCCGCGACCGGCGTCGGGCTGCTCTGGGCGCTCGGTGACACCGACCGACAGGTCGGCTTTGGCCAGGGACTCGTCCTGCCGGGCGCGGCGTTGCTGCTGTTCGACACGGCGTTGCTTCTGCTCAACCTCGAGCTCGAGGATAGGCTCCTCGTCGTCCTCGACCGGCCGCTCGGCAGATGTCTTGCGGCGCGGGCTCGAGATCCACTTCTGAAGACGCGGAGGCGCGCGGTGCCTCACTGCTGCCCCTGGTGGCTTGCCTACACCTTCGACCAGCCGCTGCGGCGGCTCGTGCAGAACCCCGAGCGACTCCTCGGCACCTGGCTGCGACCGGGGATGACCGCGCTCGATATCGGCTGCGGGATGGGCTTCTTCTCAATTCCCATGGCCCGGCTGGTCTCGCCGGGCGGGCATGCTGTCGCCGTCGACGTGCAGCAGAAGATGCTCGAGGTGCTGATGCGTCGCGCGCGGCACGCCGGAGTCGCCGGCGCCATCACGCCTCGGCTCGCCAGTCGCGACAGTTTGAACGTCGGGGAGAGCGTGGACTTCGCGCTGGCGATGTGGATGGTCCACGAGGTCGAGGACAGGGCGCGCCTCTTCGCCCAGCTCGCGGCGAGCCTCGTGGCGGGCGGGCATCTACTCGTGGCCGAGCCGAAGGTGCACGTGACGAAGCGTGCATTCGAGGAAACGCTGCGAATCGCCGCGGACGAGGGCTTGAGCGTCGTCGAGCGGCCGCGTGTCGGCCTGAGCCGCGCCGCGCTGCTCGTGCGCCGGTCCGAGTAGGGCCGGGACCGCCGCCGTTCGCCGAGTCATGGAGCATCGGCCTTCGTGCCGACGTTCCGGGATCGCCGGTGACGAGGGTGGGGAGCCCCACCGGCACGGTGAGTGGAGATAGGAAACGGCGGCCGTCTCGCGCGAAAACCCGCTGCGAGGGTGACGAGTGGCTGCCACTCGTTGCTTGAGCCGGTGGAAGTGTGCGAAGCATGACTCCGACAAACGACCCGGCGCCTCTGGGCGTGCAAGGGAGTTCTCTGGTGAGTTGCCGCATGGTGGGAATCATTCGAAAGCTGAGCTGCCTTCTCCTCCTGTCATGCCTTGCTTCGGGACAGGCGGCCGCGGCCGGCAAGGTCAAGGTCGCTGTCCTGGACGTCAAAGCAGTAGGCGCCATCGACGCGAAGACCATCGCCGGGCTCTCGACGCTGATCGCCTACGAGGCCTCCCAGTTTCCCGTCCAAGTGATCTCCGGCTCGGACGTGCGCGCGCTGATCTCGCACGACCGCGAGAAGCAGATCCTCGGCTGTAGCGACAGCTCGTGCCTCGCCGAAATCGGCGGCGCCCTCGGCGTCGAGTACATCCTCTCGACCGAGGTTTCCGAGGTGGGTGGCGTGTGGCTCGTCTCGCTCACGCTGCTCGACGTGTCCAAGTCGCTCGCGGCCAAGCGGGTCATCAAGAAGGCCAGGCGCGAGAGCCACCTCGTGGCGGCAGCAACCGAGGCGACGCAGGAGATCTTTCCGGGCGTCGGCCTCCGGTCGCAGCCGGAGAATGCGCCGGTGGCCGTCGAGACCGAGGCTCGCCCGAAGGCGAGGAATTCGGCAGCGACGGTGGTTCCGAAGGAGGCGCTCGAAAGCCAGGACGAATCGACGCCCCCTCGCCTGCGGCGCCGCAACAAGGGGTTGATGATCACCGGGATCGCGCTCGTGGGAGTGGGCGTCCTCGCGACGCTGGGGGCCGTTGCCCCGGGTAATGCGCCCGGGGAGACCAAGGGCCTCTTCGTTGTCGGCACGCTCTGCGGGGCGGCAGGGACGCCGCTGTGGATCATCGGCCGCAAGTTGGTGCCGGCGGAGAACAGGGCCGGGCTGCTCTCGCCGCCTGCAGACGCGATGGTGCTGAGCGCGACCCCGACCGGCCTGCAGCTCACGTTCTAGGCGACGGCCGACGGCCCGGGCTTCGATGAACGCCACGGCCGCTGCGATTCGACAGGCCCGGGCTTCGATGAACGCCACGGCCGCTGCGATTCGACGGCCCGGGCTTCGATGAACGCCACGCCGCTGCGATTCGACGGCCTGGGCCTCGATGGTAGGGGCGCATAGCAATGCGCCCGTCGAGGAATCGGGCACGAAGGCCGGCCGTCCGAGCGCGTAGCCGGCTCCCTCAGCTTCGCGCCATGTCTCTTGCCGTGGGCCAGTCGACGACCTCGACGGTCTCGGGCGCGACCGAGAGCTCGAGCAGGTCGCGCTCTCCGGCCCCGTCGCCGCCGATTTCGAAGGGCATCGGGCGCGAGAAGCGCATCCGCGCGCTCTTGACGAAGAAGTCGTGCATGCCCTCGAGCGGGTATCTGCCCATCCACAGGCGCGGCAGGGTGCGCAGCGCGTCGCCGATGCTGCCCGCGTAGACCCGCACGTTGACGAAGCCGGGTTTGGCGCGCGCGAAGGGAAAGACCCGAAGCCGAAAACCGAACTCGGCGACCGTGCCGGACGCGGCGACGCTGACCGGGCCTTCGTAGAGCAGCTTCGGGTCCAGGCCCGCGAGCCCGCCCCAGGGGACGAGGTTGCCGTGCGCGTCGAGCGTGAAGGCCTCCTGCCCCGCGTTCTCGAGCGTCAACCGCGGCGTCCCTTCGGTCCACAGGCGCCGCCATTCGTCGGGGATGCTCATGCGCGAGATGGCATAGAGGTAGCCGCCCAGGCCCTTGTGGAAGCGCATCGCGAGGCGTGAGCCGAAGAGCTGGCTCGAGCGCTTGTCGAGGTTGCGCAGGTAGTCGTTGAGCACCTTGCCGTCCCAGCCGAGGCCGGCGAAGTGGCACAGCGTGCCCTCGACGTCGAGGAGGTTGAAGGTCTGGGTCGGAAGCTGGCGGGGAAGTCTGGGGAGCTGGCCGACGAGCTTGCAGAAGTCGCCGGCGCCCACCGAGTTCGCCCAGGCGTTGCCGGTGCCGAGCTTGAGCGGCCCGACCGTCGGGAAGACGCGCAGTCCCTGCTCGCGCAGCAGATTCAGGAGCTGCGCGATGGTGCCGTCGCCCCCGCCGCAGAGCACGAGGTAGGGGTGCTCTTCGACGATGAGCCGGGCCTGGCGGCGCGCCTGTTCGAGGTCGCGCGAGACGAGCACGGTGGCCTCGGGCAGCGCCTTCTGCAGCGCCCGCACGACCTTGGGGGTGACCTTCTTCGCTCGGCCGTTGAGAAGAGCGGCGACGCCTTTGCCTTTCCCGATTCGCTCCATGAGGTGGCCCTCCTGCGTCGAGGTTCGACGGAGAGCTTGCTTCCCGGGTGAGCGTTCGCCCATCGGAGAATCCCCGGGGGCGAGAGCTCGGTGCTCAAGCTGACGTTCCGGAGAGGCTCGCCGGGGCGCCCGGATCGCGGGCGGCGTTGCGAGGGACTGGAGAGGCGAGGGGAGCGGGGGATCTGGTAGTAGAGGTCCGCGCGCCGCTCGGCGGGTGCGGGTCGAACGACACGGGAGAGAGCATGCGGCTGCTTGTCACCGGCGGGTGCGGATTCATCGGCTCGGCCTTCGTGCGGCTGGTGCTTCTCGAGCGGCCGGGGTGGCGGGTCGTCAACTTCGACAAGCTCACCTACGCGGCCAGCCCCGAGAGCCTCACGGAGATCGAGGGCAACCGGGACTACGGCTTCGTGCGCGGGGACGTCGTCGATCGCCCCGCGCTCGACGAGGTGCTGCGGCGCGAGGGGATCGAGGCGGTCGTGCACCTGGCGGCCGAGAGCCACGTCGATCGCTCGATTCTCGGGCCGCAGGTCTTCGTGCAGACCAACGTCCTCGGCACCTCGGTGGTGCTCGAGGCCGCGCTCGCGGCGAGCGTACGCCGGGTCCTCGTCGCCTCGACCGACGAGGTCTACGGCTCGGCGGAGCCCGGGGTCTTCTTCGACGAGGAGGCGCCGCTCTTGCCCTCGAGCCCGTACTCGGCATCCAAGGCCTCGGCCGACCTGATGGCGCAGGCCTTCGGCCGCACCTACGGCCTCGACGTGGTGACCGTCCGCAGCACCAACAACTACGGCCCCTGGCAGCACCCGGAGAAGCTCATTCCGCTGGCGATAGCCCGCGCGCTGCGCGGCGAGCCGATCCCGATCTACGGCGACGGAGGGCAGAGACGCGACTGGCTCCACGTCGAGGACAACGCGCGGGCGCTGCTCGCCGCGCTCGAGGTGGGCAGGGCAGGGGCGGTCTACAACGTCGGCGCGGGCGCCGAGCGTGAGAACCTGGAGATCGTGCGGTCGCTCCTGCGGCTGCTCGCTCGCGACGACTCGCTGCTGCGCTTCGTCGCCGACAGGCCCGGGCACGACCGGCGCTACGGAGTAGACGCGCGGCGCGCTCAGGTCGAGCTTGATTGGCGTCCGCGGCGCGAGCTCGAACCGGCGCTCGAAGAGACGGTGCGCTGGTACGAGCAGAACCGCGCGTGGTGGGAGCCGCTGCTCACGGCCTCGCCGGCCGAGCGGTTCGCGAGCGAATGGGAGCGCCGTCGGGTCGCGTCGAAGGCCGGCCGATGAAGGTCCTCGTCACCGGCGCCAACGGCCTGGTCGGAGGCAGGCTCTGCAGCGAGCTCGCCTCCCGCGGACACGCGGTGATCGGCTTGTCGCGCGGGCCTGCCCGGTGGGCGCTTCCCGGCGAGTACCTCTCCTGCGACCTCGTCGATCGCGACGCGGCGCTGTCGGCAATCGGGGCCGCGCGACCCGAGTCAGTCGTCCACTGCGCGGCGGAGGCCGACGTCGATCTGTGCGAGCGCGAGCCGGAGCGCGCCTTCTCCGGGAACGTGCTCGCCACCGCGAACGTCGCCCAGGCGTGCCGGGCGGCCGGGGCGCGGCTCGTCCACGTCTCGACCGACTACGTCTTCGACGGCGAGGACGGCCCCTATGCCGAGGAGGCGGTGCCCAACCCGCAAGGCGTCTACGGGCTGACCAAGCACATGGCCGAGCAGGCCGCGCGCGCTCTGGCCGGGAGCTGGGCGATCGCCCGGACCGCGGTCGTCTACGGCTGGCCTGCGGCGGCGCGGCGCAACTTCGGCTCCTGGCTCGTCGAGAGCCTCTCGCAGGGACGCGAGGTGCGGCTGTTCGAGGACCAGATCGTCTCGCCGACTCTGGCCGCGAGCGTCGCGGCGATGCTCGCCGAGATAGCCGAGCGGCGCCTGGGCGGGGTCTGGCACCTCTGCGGGGCCGAGGCGCTCGACCGGGTCGCCTTCGGCCGCGAGCTGTGCGCGGTCTTCGGCTTCGACGCGTCGCTGCTCGTGCCGGTGCGGCTCGAGGAGGCGAAGCTCGCCGGGCCGCGGCCGCGACGGTGCGGGCTGCGCTCGGAGCGGGCCCGGACCGAGCTGGCGGCGCGGCCGCTCGGCGTGCGTGAGTCGCTCGAGCGGTTCAAGCGCGAGTGGGCGGGGAGCGGGCAGCCCGAGCGAAGTTGAGGCATCCCGTGAAGCCGGGTGCCCGATTCGCAGGTCCGAATCGGCTCGGACGCGGGTGGGCGGGGAGCGGTTCGCTCGAGCGAAGTTGAGGCACGCCGTGAAGCCGGGTGCCCGATTCGCAGGTCCGAATCGGCTCGGACGCGGGCCAGCGGGGCAGGGACCGCCTCCCTCTCCCCGTCTCCCGTCCGTCGTTTCTTGCTCTAGCGCTTGAGCGGCAACTCGCACCAGCAGGCGGGCATCGTGCTGGGGCGAGCCTGTGCTCGTCGCGACCTCGTCAGCGCGCCCGAGGGGAGGGGGCTTCCACAGGGCCGCGCGTGGTCATTGGCAAGAGGAGCGACGGTCGCCGTCCGACGAAAGTGCCTGTTCGAAGAAGGAGGGTCGCTATCCGCACCGCGGGCAGGCCTGCGCCTCGGCGCAGGTCTCCGCTTCGCCGTAGCAGGTCGCGCGCGACTCCGGGTCGGCGCAGCCGGCGAGGTTGTCCTCGCACGAGGAGACACAGACCTCGAGGTCGAGCTCGACGCTACCGGCGGCGAGCTCCTTCTCGCAGACCCGCGCGAAGTTCTCGCACGCCTCCTCGCAGGTCACGGCGCAGCCGCCTGCCGACAGGGAGGCGATGAGGGCGACGGCAATCCCGAAGCGGCGCATCGGCGCCTCCGTAGCGAAAGAGCCGGGGCGCGACGCGAGCGGTGCGCCGCGCCCCGGGAGAATCAGAGGGTGACGCCGGGGATCTTCACCCCGCGCTCCTTGGCCACCTCGACCGCCTTCTCGTAGCCCGCATCGACGTGGCGGATGACGCCCATCGCCGGGTCGGCGGTGAGCACGCGTTCGAGCCGCTTCGCTGCGGCCTCGGTGCCGTCGGCGACGATGACCTGGCCCGCGTGCAGCGAGTAGCCGATGCCGACCCCGCCGCCGTGGTGGAAGCTCACCCAGCTCGCGCCGTTCACCGCGTTGACCAGCGCGTTGAGGATGGGCCAGTCGGCCACCGCGTCCGAGCCGTCCTCCATCCCCTCGGTCTCGCGGTTGGGCGAGGCGACCGAGCCGCAGTCGAGGTGATCGCGCCCGATGACGATCGGCGCCTTCACCTCGCCCTTGCGCACCAGCTCGTTGAAGGCGAGGCCGGCCTTGTGGCGCTCGCCGTAGCCGAGCCAGCAGATGCGCGCGGGCAGGCCCTGGAAGGCGATCTTCTCGCTGGCCATCTTCATCCAGCGCTGCAGGCCCTTCTTCTCGGGGAACAGCTCGGCGATGACCCGGTCGGTCGCGCGGATGTCCTCGGGGTCGCCCGAGAGCGCGGCCCAGCGAAACGGGCCCATCCCCTCGCAGAACAGCGGGCGGATGTAGAGCGGCACGAAGCCCTGGAAGTCGAAGGCGTTCTTCACCCCGGCGTCCTGGGCCATGGCGCGGATGTTGTTGCCGTAGTCGAAGACGTGGGCGCCGCGCCGCTGCATCTCGAGCATCGCCCGCACCTGCACGGCCATCGACTCCTTGGCGCGGCGCACGTGCTCGGCGGGGTTGGCTGCGCGCAGCTCGGCCGCCTGCTCGAGCGTCAGCCCCTGCGGGATGTAGCCGTTGAGCGGGTCGTGGGCCGAGGTCTGGTCGGTCACCAGGTCGGGGATGACGTTGCGCTCGACGAGCTCGGTGTAGACGTCGGCGGCGTTGCCGATGACCGCGACCGAGAGCGCCCGCTTCTCGGCGCGCGCCTTGTCGCAGAGGGCGAGCGCCTCGTCGAGGTCCTGGGCGATGACGTCGAGGTACTTGGTCTGGATGCGCTTCTCGGCGCGGGCGCGATCAACCTCGACGCCGAGGAAGGCCGCGCCGGTGAAGGTGCCGGCGAGCGGCTGGGCGCCGCCCATGCCGCCGAGGCCGCCGGAGAGGATGAGCCGGCCGCCGAGGTCGTCGGTGCCGAAGTGCGTGCGGCCGGCCTGGGCGAAGGTCTCGTAGGTGCCCTGCACGATGCCTTGGGTGCCGATGTAGATCCACGAGCCCGCGGTCATCTGGCCGTACATCATCAGGCCCTTCTTCTCGAGCTCCCAGAAGTGGTCCCAGGTGGCCCACTTGCCGACCAGGTTCGAGTTGGCGATGAGCACGCGCGGCGCGTCGACATGCGTCTTGAGGACGCCGACCGGCTTGCCCGATTGAACGAGCAGGGTCTCGTCGTTTTCGAGCGAGCGGAGCGCCTTGACGATGTTGTCGAAGGCCTCCCAGTTGCGCGCCGCCTTGCCGCGGCCGCCGTAGACGACGAGGTCGTCGGGGCGCTCGGCGACCTCGGGGTCGAGGTTGTTCATGAGCATCCGCAAAGCGGCTTCCTGCACCCAGCCCTTGCAGCTCAGCTCGGTGCCTCGGGGTGCGCGAATCGTGCGTGTCATCGAAGACCTCCCGTCCGGGGTGAAAGGCGGCAATCTACTTGGCGCGAGGACGAGATCCAAGGGCGGTGGGAGTAGGGAAGGGGGCGCGGCGAAGGCGCTATCTTGGAAGCCGCTCTGGAGGTGAAAGGGATGGTCGCCTACACGGTCTGGGTCGGCGCGGTCTTCCTCGCTTGGCTCGGCGGGCCGTTTCTCGCCGCCGGGCGCGCAGGCTGGCTCGAGGGTTGGGCCTACTTCGCGGCGTTGGCTGCCGCGCTCGTCCTGCACCGGCGCTACGTGGCCGGACGCAACCCCGAGCTGCTGCGTCGGCGGGAGAAGATGGGCGAGGGGACCCGGCGCTGGGACATCGCCTGGAACGTCGGGTTCTGGCCTCTGATGGCGTCGGTGGCGATTGTCGCGGGCTTCGACGAGCGGCTCGGGTGGATGCCGATGACCGGCTGGCTCTGGCTGGCGGGGCTGCTGCTGCTCGCGGGCGGGTTCGGGCTGTCGGCGTGGGCGATGGCGGTCAATCCGCACTTCGAGGGCACGGTGCGAATCCAGAAGGAGCGTGACCACCGCGTGATCGACGTCGGCCCGTATCGCCGGGTGCGCCATCCGGGCTACGTCGGGCTCGCGCTTTGGGCGCTCGGCACGCCGTTTTTGCTGCTGTCGTGGAGCGCGTTTGTGCCGGCGTTCTCGGTGGTCGGCTGGATCGCGCTGCGCACCGCGCTCGAGGACCGGACCCTGCGCGACGAGCTGTCCGGCTACCGGGACTACGCCTCGCGCGTGCGCTTTCGCCTCGTCCCCGGCTTGTGGTGAGTGCCGCTTGCGCAAAAGGCGTTGGGCCATCGCCGCTCCCCCAGCGGACGTTGTCCGGGTGGGGCTCGCGGCCCTGGCCGACTGCAAGCCTTGAAATCCAGGCCAAAGGTGCAGTCGCCTCCAGCAACCGCGCTTGCGGCGCGCCGATTCGCTCACCGATCTGCTGGAGTCTCCGCGTCGGCTCGTACGCGGGCATCAACCATCCGACTGCCGGGCCGCGTTGATGCTCGCCCGCATCCGGCCTCACCGTCGACCTCTGCCGACGGGCCTTTGCACAGGGCGACCCGGGCATCGGCCGTTCGTCCGCCCAGCAATCGGTGATGCCCGCGCTCGCTGCTTATCGTGATCCGCATGGATCCCATTATTGACGGTCTCCAGTCGCGGGCCATAAGGTCGGACCGCGTGCGGAACTACTCGAAAATTCTCGCCTTCTTGGCACTGCTCGCCTGCGTCGGGTGTAAAAGGGGCTCAAAGCCCGAGCCCTGGTACGTCGGCCAGATCCGCCTCTCGGATACGACCCTGAAGGACAACCCCGCCCTCGACCTCGACGCCGAGGGGCTGCGGCAGGCGTTGCTCGAGGCCTTCGTCGAGTCACAGCGCTTCGTCGCTCTCGCCGAGGGCAAGCAGCCGCCAAGCGACCGGGAACCGCTGCTGTGCAAGCTCGATGTCGCCTTCACCCGCGAGGCCCTCGGCGACGAGGACGACGCCATCGTCAAGGCCGAGGTGGGCGTGACCATGGAGCTGTGGAAGGCAGGCCAGTTCGAGCGCTGGAAGGCCACCGGGATGGGCCGCTCGACCTTCAATTCGACCGATCCGACCGAGCGGATCCCCGCCTTCCGCCGGGCGCTGGCGCAGGCGCTCTCGCAGGCTATCGAGGGCGAGGAGATCCAGCTCGCCTCCCTGGCGAAGAGCGACGAGAAGCTCATCGCCGACCTGGCCTCGAGCGATCCGCGGGTGCGCGACTTCGCCGTCCGGGCCCTCTCCGAGCGCCGCAGCGTGGAGGCGGTCCCCGCGCTCATCGAGCGGCTCTCCGACGCCGACCGCGAGGTGGCGCTGCGGGCCGTCGGCGCGCTCGGCGCCATCGGCGACCCGCGCGCGGTCTCGGCGCTCATCGAGATGACCCGCAACCGCGACACCCAGTTCCTGCTCACCTTGGTCGAGGTCGTCGCCTCGATAGGCGGGCCGGATGCCGAGGGCTACCTGTTCACTCTGAGCTCCGGGCATCCGAACGAGTCGGTCCGCCGCGCGGCCCAGGCGGCGCAGAGGCGCATGCACGAACGTGCGGCCGTCGACAGTCCTGATAAGATTCCCGCCTTCGATGAGAAACCCGAGGAGTAGAGCCCGTATGCACACCCGCCGTCTGGTCCGCCTCGCCGCGCTCGCCGCGCTGGGCCTTGTCGCCTGTGCCAAGAACGCCACCATCGTCGAGCCGCCGCCCAAGTACCGCGCCGCCGACTTCCAGCCGCTGGCCATCGGCAACCAGTGGACCTACGCGGGCAAGGTGATGGGCCAGCCGGTCGAGAAGACGATCACCATCACCGGGGTGCGCGAGGGGTACTTCGTCGACGACGCCAACGGGCGGATGCGCCTCGATTCGAGCGGCCTGCGCGACGACAAGCGCTACCTGCTTCAAGACCCCATCAAGCGGGGCCATAGCTGGACCTCCATCCTCAGCGTGGCCTCGACCGAGCGCTACGAGATCGCCGACACGGGCTTCACCGTGAGCACGCCGGCCGGCTCCTTCCAGGACTGCATCCTGGTGCGCGGGACCAACCGCATCGACCAGCGCCGCGAGATGCTCAACGAATGGACCTTCGCCCCGGGGGTCGGCATCGTGCGGATGGCGACGATGCTCCGCGACGGCGACCGCGAGCTGCCGCAGGCGCGCATCGAGCTGACCGCGCGCAAGCTGCAGTAGCGCCTGAGCGGACCCGCTGAACCCGCCCAAGCCGGGCCCGGGTGAGGCCAAACCTGAAGAGGTCGCGAGTTTTCACCTGAAGGGAGGCTACCGATGCGTGCGATGCGTCCCCTGACGACCGATGACGTGCGGGCCGCGCTCGACACCCGGCAGCTCGGCCGTTCGCTGACCTGCCTCGACGAGACCGGGTCGACCTCCGACGTCGCGCACCGGCTCGGCAGCGAGGGGCTGGCGCATGGGCACGTCGTCATCGCCGACCGGCAGACGAGCGGGCGCGGCCGCCGGGGTCGAGGCTGGGTCTCGCCTCCGGGGGCGAACCTCTACGCGTCGATCCTCCTGAGGCCCCAGCTCGAGCCGCGCCACGCGCCCGAGCTGACACTGGTCGCGGCGGTGGCCTTCTGCGAGGCGCTGCGCGACCTGGGCGCGCCGGTGGTCATCAAGTGGCCCAACGATCTGCAGATCGAGGGGCGCAAGGTCGGCGGCATCCTCACCGAGATGAGCGGGGTGGACGGCAAGGTCGGCTTCGTCGTGCTCGGGGTCGGGGTGAACGTGAACCTGAACCCCGAAGAGCTGCCCCCGGAGCTGAGCGCCGTGGCGACCAGCCTCAAAGAAGCGCTCGGGCGCGAGCTCGACAGGGCGCAGGTCCTGTCGGCGATGCTCTCGCGGCTCGAGCGCTGGCTCGAGGTGCATGCGCGCGAGGGCTTCGAGCCGGTTCGCGCCCGGTGGTCGGAGCTCTCCTCGACCCTCGGCGCGCGGGTCCGGGTCAATCTCGAGAGCCAGAGCATGGAGGGCGAGGCGGTCGGTCTCGACCTCGACGGCGCGCTGCTGCTGCGCGAGGACTCGGGCGAGGTGCGGCGAATCGTCGCCGGGGATGTGGAGAACCTGCGCGGCTCTCGGGGCTGAAGCCCCAGAGTTTTTTTTCCGGCCCCGTCCAAGCGGCTTGGGCACAACCCGGTCATCCCCCGCGTAGAGGCGACCAGCGGCGAGCCGCGGAGTCGAGGGAGTCGCGGATTGGCCTCCCAAACTCGTTGTGGACGAAGCGCTTCGGCGCCCCGCCTGTGAACTCGGCCACTTGCGGTCCCGGCTGTTGGCCCGGAACGAACTCAGGAGCCGGGACGTGTCGGGAGCTTCGCGGCCGTCTGCGGCGCTACCAGCGACCGGCTCCTCCTGGTTTGGAGCGCGCCCCGTGCGGCGCCTGATCGCTTTGCCATAGGCGCCCTCGCGCGCTCCGAGTGCGCGGGGCCCGCGGATCGGCACGCTGCCCCAAGCCATGCGCCTGGGCGCAGCGCTCCGGCGGGCCCTCAGTCGAAGCCGGAGCACGCCCGACTTGCGGCGATGAGGGCGAATTCCCTGGCGTTTTTCGCGAAGGCTCGGGGGCCCGGTTCGCACAGGCCGCCGAGCAGGACGAAGGTGTACGGGGCACACGCGCCCTGAATGCCGGGTCGCCGGGAGGCCGCCTCGGCGACGGCAGGGAAGGGCAAGCAACTTGCAGAGGCTTGCTTCTGAACAGATTGGGCGACGGGCGTTCCTCGGAAAGCCGACGCAAGTGCCCGAAAACTCGACTCCTCGGGCCGAGGCCTCGGGTGACGAAGAACGCCACCCGAGGAACAAATTGCAGGGCGCCCGGTTATGAAGTCAGGGCGGTCGAACGCTCGGTTTTCGCGAAGAGCGCGGGCGGCAGGTTGAGCGACTTGGAGGGGCGATAAGGAGGCAGACGATGAGCTCGCGCGTAGGGGAAGTCCTCCTGAGGGCAAAGCTGGTCGACGAGCTGCAGGTGCGCTCGGCCATGGCCAAGCAGAACCAGTGGGGCGGGCGACTCGCCAAGCACATCGTCGAAATGGGATTCGCCGAGGAGGGCGCGGTCGCCGACGCGCTGGCCAAGGCGTGCGGCCTCCAGCGCATCAACCTCGGGATGATGCCCAAGGACCCGTCGGCGCTCGCCAAGGTCGAGGTCGCCTTCGCCGAGGAGAAGGGCGTCTTCCCGTACGCGCTGCGGGACAACGGCAAGACCCTCTGGGTCGCGATGGCCGACCCTTGCGACATCGAGGTCGCCGACACCATCGCCGCACGCTGTGGCTGCCGGGTGCGCACCTCGGTGGCGGGCGAGCGCGAAATCGTTGCTTCCATCTACCGGCACTACAGGAACCAGATGCCCCCGGGCTCGCAGGGGAGCGTCTCGCGCCGGCCAACGCCAAACGCCGCGCTCGAGCCGATGGACGTGACGGACATGCAGGGCAACGGCCTGGACGTCCCCGCCTCGCGCCCGACGCCGGCCCCGTTTCCTGCCTACGCCTCGCCGCCGGTGCCAGCCGCGTTCCCCGTGCCTCGCGCGCCGACTCCAGCGGCCGTCGCGGCCGCGCGCAAACCGACGCCGCACCCTTGGGATCCTCAGCCCCGCGCGAGCCCCACCGGGTCGTCCCCCTCGCCGGCGGCGGCCCCTTCGGCTGCCATGCCCGTTCCGGCAGCGAGCCCCGCGAGGCCGGAGCTGCCGGCCGAGGTCGCCGCCGCCGTTCCTCCCGCGGTCGCCGCCTATCTCAGCGGGCTGCACGCGGACCTTGAGAAGACCAGCAAGGTCCTTCGCGGGCTCATCGAGCTGTGCGTAAGCAAGCGGATCTTCAGCAACGAAGAGATCAAGGGCGTCATCGCCCGGCTTGCGCGCTGACGGGTCGCCGTCGGGCGACTTGCGCTCCGGTGTCCGCGGCGGCGAAGACCTCGTCTTTGAAGGGCCGACGGATGCTGGGCCTCGCTGTTCGGGCCGCGGGTCCTCTTCAACCAGGCTAAGCAGGGCCTCACCGGCGCCGAGCACGCAAGCGAGCCGCCCTATCGGCTGCGCACTCGCCGCAGGGCTCTCGCATCGACCTCAGGCAGCCGGCGGCCCGCCCCGCGTGGTGCGCGCACCGTTGCCGAGCTGTTCGAGCAGCGCCCTGTCGCGCGCCGTCAGGCTGGCCCGGGTCGTGCGGGGGCTGCCGCTCGAGAAGACGACCCGCTGGCCCGGGTTGACGAGCATCGGCAGGGCGTTGGGCCGTTCGACCTGGACCCTGCCGCGCGCGACCGCGACCTCGACTCCGCCGCGAATCTGGACGACGAGGAAGCGGCTCGCGCGGCCTCGAACCGAGAAGCCTCCGGTCGAGACCTCGACCGCGCCTGACGCCTGCACGACCGCCCGTCCGCGCTCGAGTCGAACCCCCGAGCCGTTCGTCAACCGCACCCGGCTGTCGCCCTCGAGTCCGAGCCGGCTCGCTCCCGGAAGCTCGACGACGGCGAGACCAGATGACGGGGCCGGAGGCGGCTCGAGCGCCGCGGGAGGCTCATCGACCGAGTCGACGGCACCCTCGTCGGCTCTTTCCGCGGCGGCGATCGTCGGCGGCGGTGGGGAGGGCTCCTGCTGTCGCGGGGCTGCGGCAGGTGGCGTCAAGCGCAGAGCGGTTTCGGTAGAGGCGGAGGGCAGGGCCCGGAACCCCAGGAGCGCGAGCACGACCCCGACAGCGATCGCTGGCGCCAGCCTCCAGGCCCTTCGCGGCCCAAGTGCCGCGGCGCGGGCATCGGGCCTCTCGAACCTGCGGGCGAGGCGCTGCTCGAGCTGCGCCGGGGGCGCCTCCGGAAGCTCTGCGGCCGAGTCGACGGCCGCGGCCCGGAGCGATTCGACGAGCGCGAGATCGTCGCGGCACTCGGGGCAGTCCTCGAGGTGCGCGGAGAGGAGCGCCTCGTCCTCGGCATCGAGCTCGCGGGCGGCTCGGGCCCAGAGCCTGCCGACGTCATGCGGGGTGAGCGGAAGGGCTTCGGATCTGCGCGCCGCAGCCGCGACGGCGCGCCGCGCCGAGATGAGCGACCGTTCGACCCGTTGCGGGTGAAAGCCGGTGGCGTCGGCGGTCTCCTCTGCGGTCGAACCTAGGATCTCGCGAAGGACGAAGACGACGCGTTGGCGAGGCGAGAGAAGTCGCAGGTAGCCGTGCAGCGGGCTGTCGTGGGCGCTGCGCCGAAAGCGGCGCTGGCCGAGCGCCACGTGCACCACGGCCTTCTGGAAGAGGCTGCGGAACGAGGCGTCGGGAGCGGGCGGGCGCCGCGGGGCGAGCAGCGCGAGGTAGGTTTGCTCGACGGCCCGCTCGATCTGACCTGCATCGACGAGGTGCCCGAGCGCCCGGAGCGCTTCGTGGTACGTCAGCCGATAGAGCGCTTGGAAGGCTGCGAGGTCGTGGCTCCGCGCCTGCGCGAGGAGCGACTCGAGCGCCGTCGCGGGCTCGGTGATCGGGACGGCAGGCTGGGCCACGGCAACCTCCTCGGAAGACGCTTTGCCGAGTTGGTTGCCGCGGCGGGGCAAGAGCGATCATCGCCGGCAGGCCGCGACCGCCCGACAGGTCGCGGGGGACGCGTCCCGAAAGCCCGGGCCGCGAAGCCGCCGCGCCGGCCCTGGCTCGCGGCGCCGAGGCAGCAGCGGCCGGGATCTCCTGCCGCTGCCGCCCGGGCCATCGAGCCCACGCGCTACTCCTCGCAAGTCCCTTCCCAATAGTCGGCGCCCTCCGGTGGCGCCTTGCAGGCGCTGGCGATCTCGTCGCGCACCTCCCGCGACGGGCAATCCGCCCGCGCTCGCAGCAGCAGCGCTCGTCCCTCGTCGGTGGCGGCGAGCACGTCCGCGAGCTTCCACACCTCCTCATGGGCGACCGCCGGATCGGCGAAGGCGCGCAGGACCTCGGCCCGCACCTCCTCGGTCATCCGGTGGCGTGGGCGGCGCCCTTCGGCTCGCCAGAACCTCTGCAGCCCCGGGGTCGCTTGAGGGACCGGCCCGTCGATCCACTCGGTATGGAAGGCGGGCGCGGCGAGGATCTCGCAGCGAAGGTCGAGCGGGGCCGCGCGCAGAGCGCGGAGCAGCTCGGGTGAGTCGGGCTCGATCTTCTCTTCGTAGACGAGCTCGTTGGCAGCGACGCCGGCCGAACGGCCGCCGAGCGCCGGCGAGCCGAGGGCCGCCTCGAGCGCGGCGTGAACCCGCGCGAGAGCCTCGGGTTCCTTCGGCCGAAGATGCTGCGCGGGGATCACGAAGCGGGGCAGCCCGGGTTCTTCGAGCCATTCCCAGGCCTCGCCCTCCACGATCCAGCCTGCGTGCCACAGGTAGAGGCCGAGCTCGACTATCGCCCGGGCGGCGACCTCGTCGTCGGCCGGGGCCTCGCGGACGAATTGGAGCAGAGGAGCGCGCGCCGATTCCCAGCGCGTGAACGCCGCCAGTTCGCCCAGGACCTGGACCCGCTGCCAGTCGCGGGTTTCGACAGCCTCGCGCAGCGAGGCCACCACCGGCTCTTCGGCCTCGGGGCTCTTGCCCAGCGCCTTTGCTGCCTTCCAATGGTGGCGAGGCACCTCGCGCACCACCAGGTCGAGCAAGGCGGGGAAGAGATCCGCGGGCGCTCCCAGGTTCGCCAGCAGCGCCAGCGGCCCGTCGCGCTCCTCCGGGACCAGCTCGCGGAAGGCGCCCGCGGCGAGCTCCCGCAGCCGGTCGCGGCTCTCCGTTGGCAAGTCGGCGCGGCTCGAGAGAGCCTCGAGCTGGTCAAAGCCGCTGTCGTAGCCGTGGGGCTGTCGCAGGCCGAGCCACACCAGGCCCTCGATGGCCGGCGCGCCAAAACGCTCCACCAGCAGCGCGCCGCGCTCGTGCGGCTGCGAGGGCAGGAGCGAGTCGGTGCCGGTGCACAACGTGGCGTGGTCCTGCATCGCGAACAGCACCAGCACCAGCGCCTCGCGCGAGGGCGCCTCCTCGATAAGGAGCGGCAAAAGCTTGCGCTTCGCCTCGTCGGCGTCCCCGCGCATGACCGCCAGCCGCAGCAGGAGGTCGTCCGAGGGGGGGCCCTCGAGCAGCTCGAGACAGAGCCCGTCGGTCTCCGCGACAGGACAGGGCGCGTGCTGCAGGTTGCGCCAGGCTTCGCGGGCTCGTTCAGCGACCCTCCGCGCGCCGTCGCTGGCCGCCTGCAACAGGCGCGGCCGGGCGAGCTCCCACGGCAGCCGCTCGCTGGCCTCGACCGCCTCACGCCTCCTCCACAACCGGGCGTTGCGCAGGGCGGCGTCGACGAGCGGGATGGACCTCTCCGGATACGCCGCGGCGAGCGTGACCAGGGCCCATCCTTCGTCGAGCATGTCGTTGTAGCCCCTGCTCGCGGGCGCCTCGCCGCGGGCGAGCTGCACGAGCGGCTCGAAGCCGCCGGGCGGATGCACGGCGACGGTGGCCTGCTCGAGATCGAGCGCGTAGTTGTAGGCGACGTCCGAGGTGAGGCAGTCGTCGGGCAGCCCGTGCTCCACCGCGTCCTCGAGCAGGAAGCGGACGTCCTCGTCGGTCAGCCCGGGCGAATCGTAGGAGAGCAGCGCGTTGAGCGCCGCCTCACGAACGGCCAAGCGCCTCGAGCGCAGCGCGGCCCGCAGCGCCTGCGTGGCGAGAGGCGAGCGCGCCGCCCCGAGCAGCTCGGCGGCGATGACCCGCGAGGCGGTCCTCTCGGACTGCTCGAGAACGCGCGCGAGCCGGGGGGCAGCCTCGACGAAGACCGGGCGAAAGCGCGCCTCCTCGGTGACCTTGGCGAGGCGGAAGCTGAAGCGCAGCGCGCTGTTTCCCGACTCGGCGAGCTCGCAGACGAGCGCGACGAGCTCGGGATGCGGCTCGACCGTCCCCGGCAGGATCAGGAGCGCGCCGCGCATCGTGTCCTCGGGGATGACGTCCTCGTAGCGCAGCAGCAACCGCAGCATCCGCACGGCCGCGAGTGGATGGTCGCAGAAGCCGAAGCAGAAGAAGCCCGCGTCGGCGAGGCGCTCGGCGAGGCCTACGACCGCCGAGCTCTGGGCCTCGCCGGGCTGGGCCCACACGGTCTGGGCCTCGCGCGCCAGCTCATTGCAGATGGCGCGGGACTTGGCGGGCAAGTCCTCGCGCGGAGTCGAAGACTTGGCGGGAGCCTTGTCGGCAGCCGGCTCCTTGTTTCGCTGCGCGTCTTCGAGGAGCCGGACGACCTCGTCCGCGGATGCGGCAGATTGCCACTTGAGCTTCTCGAGCAGCTCGTAGTCGAGGTCGTCGTGGGCCATCGCGGTTTCTCCTGAGCGAGCGGGACGGCAGGGGGGGGGCGAGC
>DHSB01000165.1:16484-21586 GCA_002408385.1 Myxococcales bacterium UBA5297 | reverse complement strand
CCTGGAGATGCTGCCTTGGAAGACGGGCGAGCGCAAAGGCCGGCCGGGGCTGGCCGCGACGAAGTGCGTGCTCTCATCGCGCACCAGGACCTTGCGCGCGCTGGAAACACCCCGTCGAAGCGATGTTCCAAGCCCGCCCGGAGCGCCTGTCGTCCCAGGGCTTCAGGCACGAAGGGGCAGGGGGTTCGAAGGGGTGTTTTTCAACCCCACCGGTTCGCTGTGACCCTTCTCGCGCGGGGCCTAACCCTGCGACTTCACGGGCGATGAGCGTTCGGCACGGACCATGAAATGGCGGCAGGGCGAACTCTGGACAGGTGCTTCATGGTTTACCGAACTCCCAATTCCGGTCGCTGCTCCGGCCAACGTCTTCGCCGAATCACGGCCGCGAAGCATGGCTCGGCGTCGATTGCGACGCGGCCAGCAGCGCGAGATCTACCTTCGAGCTCTGCTGCCCCCTCTCTCCAAGGATCGGACGCAATCAACCGAAGGCAAAGGAGGTGACGAGGCCGACAGCCGCAAGCAAACCAAAACGAAAGGAGGGCTCCACGCAGAACCAAGATGATGCCGGGCAAACCTCTTCCCCGAGGAGCGCAGGTTCGCGCGCTCCTCGGGCTTTCTTTTTCGGAAGCAGGCGCTTCGAGACAGAGGCCGAGGCGCCCCTTCGCTGGCGCTCCGGTGCATGGCAGGCGACCGTGGTCGCCGCCGACCCGCCATCGACCGCCCCGCCTGCGGCCGCCAACAGCCATCTAGGGGCTTGGCCGTCTGGTCTTCTCGTTCGGCCCAGACCGAGGCCGCGCCGCTCGCGCGCGAGGCTGCTCGTGGTCCGAATTTGGAAGGAGTCGCGCTGGTTCGGTGCGACCGCGCCGATTCGTCGACGCCCTCTTCCGGCCTCGCCGCGCGTGTTAGGCTGTGCCCGTTTTTTTGAGAAGCCGAGCGGGGAACCCTATGGAGAACACACTTGGCATGTTGACCTCGAGCCCCTTCCGGCTCGCCGCGCTGGTTGGCGTGGCGGCGAGCTTGGTGTGCGCCTGCGCGCACAAGCCGCTCAATCCCCAGTCGCTGCAGGAGGTGCGGCGTCTGGCGATCGTCGTCCGCGTGGTCGAAGCCGCCGAGGTGGACGTCGCCCGCGTCGATTCGGACGAAGGTCGCGCCTATCCAGAGCTCTCGCCGAAGGAGGCCGACGCTGCACTCGCCGCGCAGCTCGCTCAGCAGGTCGGGGGCTTTGAGCTCGAGGAGCGGATCCGCGCCGCCCTCGTGAGCCGGCTGCCACCGACGCCTCCCTGGTCGACCGCGATGCCATCGATCGAGGTGGCCACCTCGCTCGACTGGCTCCTCGTCGACGACCGCTCGGGTCCGCCCGACTACCGCTTGCTCGCAAAGCGGGGCTCCAACTCGGTCCTCGAGGTCGTGGTCGAGAGCCACGGCGTGCGCCGCGCCGCGGGCAAGACGGCGCTGTTTGCCCGGGGCAACGCGCGGATGTTCCTGCTCGACGGCTCGACGCTGTGGAAGGCGCCGTTCGACATCGACCAGACCGCAGACCCCGAGGCCGAAGCTCTCGACGTGGTCGAGCTGCGCGACGGCGCCTACCGCGAGGCGCTCACCGACGTCGTCGGCAACGTGACCGATCTGCTGGCGAAGGAGCTGTCGGCGGGCAGGGAGTAGGAGAGGCCGGTCAGGCAGGCGGTCGAGTTTTCGTTTGACACTCGACGGCTCGGCTTGGCATATTCCGCGCCCGCTGTGGCTGTGAGGTTGAAGAAAAGCGGGCGATTAGCTCAGCGGTAGAGCACTGCCTTCACACGGCAGGGGTCGCTGGTTCGAAACCAGCATCGCCCACTAGGAAAACCAAGGGGTTGGCCAGCAGAGGCCAGCCCCTTTTTTCGTTTCGGATGGAGCCCGAGGCAACAAGAGCCGCTCGCCCCGATACCTCAGGCCGGCGCCCGCTACCTCAAGGTCTGTCGCGAAATCACCCCAACCTCGGCTCGCCACCCGCTCACTCCCGAGCGTGGCCTCCCGAGGATCGAGGGAGGCGGAGTCGGGCCCGCGACTTCAGGCTGCCCCGAGCCTGCCGAGGGGCTCGGGCTGCCCGGCATTTCGCTCGAAGGATTCTTCGACACATCTTCAGGCCGCTCGCCTGCGCCCCGTTCCAGCGCGACACCACGAACGAGTGCGTCCGGCGAGCCCGCTTGTCCGAGCAAGACGCGACGTGGGACCCCGCTGAGTGACGGTGGGGCCGACGAATGAGGAGCGAGGTGGCCGTGCGACCTGGCGCTCGTGATGGCGACTGGTTCGGCCCCAAGAAGAGATTCTTTCCTCGCGCTCGGAGTATCGTGGCCTGCATGAGCTCCAAGCGCCTCCTCGCCATTCTCTCGCCACTGCTCCTCCTCTCCTGCGGCGTCGACACCTTCGAGACCACCGTCCAGGGCAGCACCAAGGTTGACGGCGCGCCCGGCCTGCTGAAGCTGTTGCCGGCTTTCGCGCCGTTCGAGGGGCTCACCAACCTCGACTTCAGCAGCAACCAGGAGTTCGAGAACCAGGGCGTCGACAAGTCGGATGTCGACTCGGTCAAGGTGACCCGCCTGACGTTGAAGATCGCCTCGCCGTCGGACCAGGACTTCAGCTTTCTCGAGAGCCTGCGGTTCTACGCGGCCGCCGACGGCAAGCGGGCGCTCGTGGCCAAGAAGGACGGCATCGACAAGCTCGACCTGCGCGCGCCCAACCCGGTGCTCGTCTTCGATCTCGAGGACGTCGAGCTCGCGCCGTTCGTCTCCGCGCCCTCCATGTCCATCGAGGTCGAGGGCACCGGACGCCAGCCCGAGTCGGACACGACGCTCGAGGCCGAGGTGACGCTGCGCGTGGACGTGAACGTCTTCTGACCGCAAGCCGGGACTTCGCGCCGGGCAAGCGGCCACGTGCCTGCCGAGACGGCTATCGCTCGAGCGGGTTCTTCGACGCGTTTCACGCTGCCGTCTGTCGCGCCTTCGCGGCGAGGCCCGCGAACCCCTCCTGCGCGCACTTGAGGCCCGCGATCCGATTCGCGAGCTCGAGGGCGGTGCGCAGGTCGGCCGTCTTCAACAGGCCGTCGATGAGCCCGGCGTTGAAGGTGTCGCCCGCGCCCAGGCTGTCGACGACCCGCTCGAGCCGAAGCGCCGGCGCGAAGTGGAAGCGCCCGTCGACCCCGAGGGCAAAGGAGCCCTCCTCGCCCCAAGCGCAGACGAGATGCGGCTCGGCGCTGAGGCGGCGCACGTGCTCGAGGAACGGGCGCGGGCTGGAGAAGGACCACTCGTCGGCAAACGAGCGCGAAAAGATGAGCACCTCGGCGTGCGCGAAGAGGGTCTCGATTCCCGGCCGGTTCCTCTCGATCTCGACCGACCGCGGCAGCCGGGGGCGGCGGGCCCGGACAAGCTCGAGCATCCGCCGCGTCTGCGCGGCATTGCGGCCGTCGAAGTGGACCCAGTCGAGGCTCTCGAGCTCCAGCCGCTCGAAGTCCGCGTAGCCGAGCTCCGGCAGTGCGCGGTGGTGGAGGATGGTGCGCGACCCGGTCGCGCGGTTGAGGATCACCTCGGCGGTCAGGGTAGGGGCCCCGGGGATGACGCGGCAGCCGGAGGCGTCGACGCGGGCGGCTCTCAAGTCGGCGCGGATGAGCTCGGCCTCGGGGTCGTCGCCGAGAACCCCGGCGAAGCGGCACTCGTGGCCAAGGTCGGAGAGCACCGTCAGCGCGGTCGCCGCGTTGCCGCCCCGGCGCACCCGCCGCTCGAGGACGCGCACCTTCGAGTCCTCGCGCGGAAAGCCGTCGACGACGACGATGGTGTCCACGGTCGCGACGCCGACTCCCAGGATCCTGGCCATCTGCTCATCCCTCCTCGAGCCCCCGCCCGCGCCGCGAGAGAGTAGACCGGGCGCCCGGGAGGCGGGAAGCGCCCCGGGGCTCGGGCCCCGCCGCTCCAAGGTCGATGTCCGTGGTTGGCTCCGTTTCCCAACCAACCTTTTCTCGGGGAACCGACGGATGGCGTGATGCCCGCCCATTCAACCTCCGCGCCTGCCGCCAACCGCGCGACCTCGCCGGCGGCCGGCAGCTCTTCGCCGTACGCCTTCACCGTGGTCCAGGACGATGCCTCGGGCCCGGCGATCAAGTCGACGGCCGCGAGGTAGTACTCGACGCCCGCGGTGGTGACCGAGCCGCCGGGGATCTCGCCCTGCCAGGTGTCGCCGGAGGTCTTGAACAGTCGGGCGCGGTTTGGGCGAGCGCGACCGAGGTCTAGGATCCGCTGGCCGGCTTGAAGTAGAGCCGCACGCTCGCCACGCCGGACGGATCGCTGACGACGGCCTGGATGGCGACGGCCGCGCCGGGCGGGACCGGTTCCCCGCGGTCATCGCGCCCTCGGTCTCGTACTACCTCGAGGCGACCGACGCTTCGGCGGCCTCGAACGTCTCGACGCTGCCCGCGCAGGGCCAGGCCGCGCCCTTCGTCGTCGCGGTGGGCACAGGCGATCAGGTCGGGCCGGTCATCGTCCACCAGCCGGTCGCGAACGGCCAGCCGGCCGCAGCCGGTGTGGCGATCAGCGCCACCGTCACCGACGTCTCGGGCGTCGCCGAGGTGCGGGTCTACTTCCGCGCCGCGGGCGCGGGCACGTTCCAGTCCGAGGCGCTCGGCTCGACCGATGGCACCGCGTTCACCGGGCGCATCCCCGGCGCCTCGGTCTTCGCGCCGGCGGTCGACTACTACCGCGGCAGCCGATAGGGGTGCACAGCACAGCAGTGCGCCCGGCCGGTTCGGTGGAAGGTCGGTAGGGGCGCAGGGCAGTGCGCCCGGCCGGATGGTAGGGGCGCAGGGCAATGCATCCGGCCGGTTCGGTGGAAGGTCGGTAGGGGCGCACAGCAGTGCGCCCGGCCGCAAATCGAGTACGAGGCAGCATCGAAGGCCCGGTCCCTGGTTCTCGGGGGCCGGGCCTATTTGTCGAAGGCATCGAAGCGGCGAAGAGTGGGGGCGGCGCCATCGACCGCTCTGGAGAACGGGGTATGGCGCTCAACCTTGCGGATTGGTTCCACGACTCCCGGGGCACCCCCCGATCAGGTTGAAACCAGGCGAAGGTGACTCCGCGGAG
>DHSB01000165.1:464-16237 GCA_002408385.1 Myxococcales bacterium UBA5297 | reverse complement strand
GGTTGCATCCTGCCTCGGCGACTGACGGGACACCCCCCGATCAAGTTGAAATCAGGCGAAGGTGACTCCGCGGAGTCGAGCGAGCTGGTTGCATCCTGATGCGGCGACTCCCGGGACACGCCGATCAGGTTGAAACCAGGCGGAGGCGACTCCGAGGAGTCGAACGAGCTGGTTGCAGCCTGCGTCGGCGACTTTCCGGCTTCCTCGGAGGCGTGTGTGCGGCCTGTTCGCGTCGGTGCGATGGAGACCGGGCCGGCGTGCTGCTTTCGAAAGCGTCGGCTCGCCAAAACGCCCCGTGGCTCGCCAGCTCTTTCGAGGCAGCGCGAATGCAGGCGCTCCCTTCCTCGGGGCGGAATCAGATCCGCGCGACGCCGAGGAAGACGGCGTGGAGCGCCGCGACCAGCACGATGAAGACGGCGCGCGCCCGGCGGGCCGGCAAGCCGAGGAAGCGGTACTCGATGCTCCGCGAGTGGCAGGCCGCGACGCAGTCGCCGCACAGCGTGCATGACAGGCCGGGCCGGCTCTTGGCGATGTGCTCGGGCCGCAAAGCGTCGTAGCGGCAGGCGCGACTGCAGGCGTTGCAGCGGCTGCAGCCTGGGGCGATGCGCATCCGGAACGGCGACAGCTTGCCTATCGTGGTCGCGAGCAGGCCGATGGGACAGAAGACCGTGCAGTGGACCATCGCGCCGGTGCGCGTCGAGAAGAGCAGCATCACCGCCACGCCCGCCAGGCCGAAGGCCGCTCCGGCGACGAGCGCGACGCCCGGCCCGGCGCCGAGCAGCCGCAGACCGAGCGCGGCGGCGGCGACGAGCGCGAGGATTCCCGCCCGCGCGGGGCCGCGCCACCGCGGCAAGAGCTGGGGCCGGCGCTGCTTGCGCGAGGCGACAAGGTCCCACGAGCCGATGTAGCAGAGGTGGCTGCACCAGGCCGGCCCGACGAGCAGCAGGGTCGTCAGGAAGAGGGTGGGCATGAAGAAGCCCTCGCCCCGATACAGCGGCCCGGCGACGATGAGCGCGGGGATGGGCAGGTGCAGCTTGCCGGTCATCAGCAAGCGCTCGCAGCCCGCCAGGCCGAGCAGGAGCTGGCCGAAGAAGACCACCGAGAAGAGCAGCCAGACCCGACGGCGCCAGGTCGCGCTCGCGCGCGCGTCCTGCATCTTGCCGGCGAGCCAGCCCGCGTAGGCCGCGAGGAGCGCGAGCTCGATCCAGCCCGCGCCGGGCAGGAAGCGCTCGGCGAGCAGCATCGGGCGGGCGACCTTGGCCTGGACCACGGCGAGCAGGCCGCCGGCGACCGCCGCGGCGGCGAGCCGCGAGGGCCAGAAGGACGGGGTGGGCGCGGCGATCGGGGCGCCTATCGGACCGGAGTGGCTCATGCGCTGAAGAGGCTGCGCAGGATAGCCCGGGGGCGCGTTCGCGGGTACCGGCGGCATGCCTACCGTCGAGCCCGCTGGTTGACCTGCTGTTTGGCGCAAGGCTACGGTCTCGCCGGGCTTCAGGCACCGTCCGCCATCACGGAAGAGTCGAACAGCGGCCAAGAGCCCTCTCGTCCTCCTCGCGACGGCGGCGGGGCAGGGGCCGGCGTTCTCGCCGGCTCCTCAGACCTGAACCAGGGCCGCAGCTACAGGGCCGGAGCCGCGGTCCCCGAGAGCCGCGCTGGGCGACAAACAGTCCCAGCGCGGCTCTTGCGTCTCGACCAAGCGAGGCTGGACCTGTCCAAAATCGTATGCATGATAGCCGCCGAAAGGAGCGAGAAGCCGGATGGAAGGTTGGTCTGGTCGACGGGCGGCGATGCTCGCGGGCGTGCTGTTGACGGGTCTTCTGCTTGCCCGGCCGTCGTTGGCGGGCCAAGCGGCCCGCGCGCTGCCCGATCAGCGCGCGGAGCGACGCGGCGAGTCCCTCGACTCCAAGGCTTCCGCTGGTTGCCTGAACGCTCCGGATGGCCGCGGCGACGAGGCGAAAGACCCCCAGATCCCGCAGTCGGCCGCGCCTGCCTCCGCGGGGATGGGCGTGGCCTCAAAGGCTCTCGTCCCCGTCGAGGTCGAGGCGCAAGCCGGCGAATCCCTCGACTCGAAGGCTTCCGCTGGTCACCTCGGCGCTCAGGACGACCGGGCTGAGAAGTCTGAGCAGGGCGAGGCTGCGCCGGCGAACCCCTCCGAAGTCTCCTTCGTGGTCCTCGAGCTCGCCACCAACGAGCCCGAGCTGCAGACCGAGGCGCTCTCGGTCGCCGCGCTCATCGGCCAGCGCATCGCGCAGCGGCCGGACGCCCACGTCATCGGCCCCGAGAACGCCTGGGGCACGCTGCGCGAGAAGGCCGAGCGGCTTCGCGACTGTCTCCGCCCGGAGTGCGTGGTCGAGGTCGGGCAGGCGCTCGAGACGCGCTACGTCGTGCAGGGCCGGCTCGACAAGTTCGGCAAGGAGTTCCTGCTGACCGCCTCCATCGCCGACGCGCGCACCGGCGAGGGGATCGCGCGGGTGCGCGAGCCCGCGCCCGAAGAGATTGATTTCCCCTGGGCGGCAGACCGGGTGGGCGACCAGCTCGCCGACGCGGTCGGCCTGAAGGAGTCGCGCATCTTCGACGTGACTCTCGAGGGCTCGGACGATCCGGTCGCGCACCTGAACCTCAAGCTCGGCAACACCATCGCGGCGCTCAAGGGCTTCAACATCGACACCTTCACGCTGCGGTTCGATCTGGAGGTCGACTACTACCTGCGCCGCTACCTGCTCGTGTACCTGGAGGCCGGCCTGGCGGTCGGACGCGCCTCGGAGGAAGGCGAGCCGAAGGGTACCTTCTCGCTGGTGCCGGTCACCTTCGGGCTCAAGTACGTGCTCTTCCATCAGCGCGAGATTCGGCCGTACACGGGGCTCGGCCTGGGGCTGGGGCTCATCGCCGATCTCGTCGAGCCCGAGGAGCGCGAGCTGAGCCTGCACTTCCACGGCTTGATGGGCGTCGCCTACGTCCCCTGGCGCAACCTCGGCTTCAACCTCGAGGCGAGCATGAACTTCAACGAGATGCGCGTCTCGGGCGGCAGCAGCCTGCTGTTCGCGTTCAACTTGAACTTCGGGGTCATCACCATCTTCTGACGAGGGCGTCGATGCGACTGGCGAAAGAGGCGATACCGCTCCTGGCTCTGCTCGCCGGGGTCGCTCTCGGGTGCAAGTCGGAGAAGCCGGCCCCGCCCGCTGGTCTCGCTCCCGTCCCCGGGGCCGGCTTCGTCCGGCCGCCGAGCGCCGACGGCGGGCGCGAGAAGGTGGCTGTCGATCCGGCGAACGCCGAGTCGCTCTACCTCGCCGGTCAGCAGGAGTTCATCGCCGGCGAGTTCGCGACGGCGGCCGAGCACTTCCGCAAGGCGCTCGGGCTCGCCCCCAGCGCGCGGGTCTGGCACGCGCTCGGCGACGCCCAGCTCGCACAGGCGCGCTTCTCCGACGCCGCGGCGGCCTTCCGCTCCGCCATCGAGCTGGAGCCGAAGAAGCGGCTCTCGTGGATGCGGCTGGGGCGCTGCCTCATCAACAGCGGCCGCCTGAGCGAGGCGATCGAGGCCTATCGCGAGGCGCAGGCGCTGCAGCCCGACGACGCGATCGCCTACCGCGAGGAGGCCGAGGCGCTCATCGCCCTCGAGCGCGACGAGGAGGCCATCGCGCGGCTGGAGAAGGCGCTCGGGCTCGACGCCGAGGGCGCGGCCGCCGACCTCAAGCTCATCGGGCAGCTTCGCGCGAAGCGGGGCGAGTGGACCCTCGCGGTCGAGGCGATGCGCCGGTCGGCCCAGGCGCACCCGGACGCGGGGATCTACAGCGAGCTGGGCGACGCGCTGGTGCGCAGCGGCGACTTCCCCGGCGCGCGCGACGCCTTCGGCGAGGCGGCCAGGCTCGATCCGAAGGACCCGTTTGCCTGGGAGCTGGTCGGCGAGCTGGAGCTGCGACTCGGCGACCGCGCGGCGGCGCGCGCCGCGTTCGAGGCGGCGCTGAAGGTCAAGCAGCGGCCGCTGCCACAGCTCGCGCTCGGGCGGATGGAGCTGGTCGACGGCAAGAGGGAGGAGGCTCGCAAGCGGTTCGACCTCGCCCTGGAGGCGGCGACCGGTGAGCAGGCGAACGAGGCGCGGGAGATCGCGCGGTTCGCGGGCGAGCTCGGCGAGTGGGACTCGGCCGAGAAGCTGCTCGCCATGCTCGCCGCCGAGGAGGAGGGGGCGAAGGACGCCTCGCTCTGGCTCGAGCTGGCGGGAGCGCGGCAGGCGCTCGGGCGCAAGGCGGCCGCCGCCGCGGCGTGCGCGGCGGTGAAGGCGCTCGGCGGTGGGCAGTCTTGCCCGCCGAAAGCGCCGGCGGTGGTGGGGGAGAGGTAGGGGCAGCGCTCGGGCCGCCGGAGCGGGCCTTGGGGAGGGCGTCCCGGTGGTCGAGGGGGCGGCCTGCGGCCGCCGAGACGGCCTGGGAGTTCGGGGCGGCTTGGCGCGCGCCTCGGGCGAAGCTTGGTGCTACCCTAGTGTTACCGGTTGGAGGAGGCCAGATGGCAACCACGACGCTGAAGCTGCCCGAGGGATTGAAGGAGCACATCGCTGCGCTCGCACGCCGGGCAGGGAAGAGCCCGCATTGCTGGATGGTCGAGGCTCTCGAGCGGGAAGCCGCGCTTACCGACTTGAGAGAGGCCTTCCTGCGAGAGGCAGAGCAGTCGGCAAGGGACATCGACGCCGGCGGTCCGCTGTACGCGGCCGAGGACGTACACGCCTACCTCGCGGCCAAGGCAGCCGGACGGGTACCGAGACGGCCGACGCCGATCAAACGCACACGCAGCCGTTGAGCAAGACGTGCCGACAATCGTCTACAGCGCACGTGCTCTCACCGACTTGGATCGGCTCGTGGACTTCCTCGCTCAAGAGGATCCAGCGCTTGCCCATGTCGCGTTGGAGCGTATCGCCGAAGCCATCCGTATGCTCGACCGCCATCCCTACATCGGTCGACTAGTAAGGGGCGGGTTGCGCGAATTGGTCATCTCTCGAGGACGCACCGGCTACGTGGCTCTCTACCGAGTGGTTCCATCGGACGACCTAGTTGAGATTCTCGCCGTTCGGCACCAACCGGAGGCAGGTTACGCCTGAACCGCCGCTCACCGAGGCGAGCACGGACGTCCCGAGCTCGCGGATTAGGTTCGACCGGCTGAGCCCCACGCAGGCCACCGAGACGGCGGCGGTCCCGGCCTCGCTCGACGGGCCGCAGAGAGTTCCGGGCTCCTTCGACTCGGTCCAGGGTGACGCGGAGCCCGACCGAGTCGAAGAAGGGTTCTTCGATGCTTCTTTCGGCCGGTCAGCCCGAGACCCGCCGCTGCTCGAGCGAGCGCACCGGGGCGTGCGGATCCCAGACCACCTCCGCGGGCCCGAGCAGCTCTCGGACCGAGGCGTTGTAGCTGCGCCAGTCGAGGTCCTCGACGAGGTGGAGCCCGACTCGCGCGCCGAGCTGACTCCAGCCTGCCAACACGCCGGCGGCGACCTGCAGGTGCGTCGGGCCGGTGCCGAGCGGCAACCCGGCCTCGACCGGCACGTCGTGGCCGAGCCAGAGCTCGCCGAAGCGCCGGCTGCACAGCAGCACCCCGACCCTGTCCGAGCCGCTGAGCCGGCCGCAGGTGGGCGGATACATCCGATAGGTGCTCCAGTCGGAAGGGGAGGTCTTCTCCGGATGAGCGGCGAGCGCGCGGCGGGCCGCGGGCGCCAACCGGTAGATGAAGGCCATCTCCACGCTCGGATAGCGCCGAGTCATGGTCACGATCTCCTCGTGAGGGACGACCATCCCGTCGATCTGACGGTCGCCGCACCGCGCGCGGTAGCTCGCCGCGTATGGCGGGTGGCCCAGGCCCCCGATCTTGCCTTGGCGCGAGACCACCGCGTCGGGCAGCAACAGCTCCTCGAGGCACTGGACCGGGCTCCAGGTCATCGGGAAGACGTCGGTCTCCTCGGGCGCGTCGGCGTCGACGGTGGTGTCCTCCTCGGTGACGTAGATCGCGTAGAGATCGAGCGCCTCGGCGGCGGGCTCGGTCATCGCGCGCGCGGCGAAGGCGTGCAGCGCGGCGGGGACCAGCGCGTTGACGACCCCGGGGTTCATCCCGCTGCCTATCAAATGGCTCGAGCGCCCCAGCCGCGGCCGGCTCCCAGGCAGGATCGACCGGACCAGATCAGGCCAGCTCTCCTGGTGAGTGCCCGGCCAGTTCTCGACGCTGGTGTTCAGGGAGCTGACCCCGAGGGCGTCGCAGGCGCTGGCACACTCGAGCGTGTCGAGGAATGACAGGTCGATCACCTGGTCGATGCGGTAGCGGCGCACGAGCTCGGCAAGCTCCTGGCCCGAGCGGATGGCGCCCGGGGGAAGATGCCGAACGCGGTGCAGGGCGAGCCGGCGCTGGGCCGGGTCGGCGTCGAGCAGCACCAGCTCGGTGATCGCGCCGGTTATCCGGTGGCCCAGCGAAGTGCGGGCCAGCGCCCCCATCACCGCGCGCCCCACGCCGCCGTCGAAGCCGATGACCAGCACGCGGCCATGCGGACCGATGGCGGAAGGGGCCGAGTCCGAGCTGCGAGTGGTGGGCAGGGGGCGAGGGATGATCGTCTTGGCGTCAGGGCGCATGGGTTCCTCCGAGGGAATGGGGTCGGTTGTCTTGGGGCCAGGAGGTGCCCGAGGCTTGGGCCTCCTGTCGCGCGCGGCCCGCTCTGCCGGACCGTGAGTGACGAGGGGATTGGGACTGTCACCTGGCAGGGGCGTGATGGCTCGAAAGCCCTCCTTTCTTGGGGAGCAATTGACCGGACCCGCGCGGGTGCGGACCGGTGCGCCCCGCGGCGGGCGCGGCGCGCCCGTCGACGCCGCGAAGGTGCACGGCGGATAGGCACAGAGTCTGGCGGCCTCGCGGGACTTCAGCGGGCAGCGCCAAGAGCTCAAAGACTCAGGGAGGCGGCAGACTACGGAACGTCCGCCGGGCCTCTCGACTCGCGGCACGCCCTCGGCCGCAGGTACAGGTCCGCGGCAGGCGGGAGCAAGGAGCGCCCTTGCGCAAACGCGCAAAGGTAGATGAGTCGCGACGCTGTCATGAGTGTGAACATCCTATCGTTCTCGCGGCTCTTGGGCAAGCCGCCTGAAAATTGTGTCAATTCACCCAGGTCGCGCAATCTGCGAAGCGGACCCGAGGAAGAGGACGATGGGACGAACGAGCAGGGCGCGGACCGGCCGAAGTCGAGAGATGTCGCGCGAGTGGGCGCGCACCCGCCGGCGAGCCGGTCCCGGTGCGCTTGTCGCTGCGGGAAGGGAGACCACCCTCTCCAAGTCCAACCCGCGCGAAGCGAGCCGAGGCTCGAGTGAAGGCGGCCGGCTGCCCTTCCGTATGCGAGAACCTCGGCTCGCCACCTGCTCATTCCGAGCGTAGCCTCCCGAGGAACGAGGGAGGCGGAGTCGAGGGGCCCGACTCCGGCCTGCCCCGAGCCTGCCGAGGAGCTCGGGCTGAGCGTCATCCCGCATTGCACGCGGTAGCGCTCGAGCCTTGCCCGGCGAGGCGAGCGACTGTCGGAGGCTACTCCGCTCCCGGGCCGTTGACCGAGGCGAGCTCGTATTTTTCAATCTTGAGGATCAGGTTCGACCGGCTGATCCCCAACTCGCGGGCGAGCTGGCTGCGGTTGCCCCCGGTGCGCACCAGGCCCTGATAGATCATCTCGCGCTCGAGCTGCTCGACCGCGTGGTGCAGCCTGCCCGCGGCCGCGAGCGCGACGCTCATGCGCGCCGCGCCCCGGCTGCCGTCGCGGATGCGGCTCGACAGCAGGTCGGCGGGGAGCAGCTCGTGGTCGCCGCCGAGCACGATGAGCCGCTCGATCTCGTTCTCGAGCTCGCGGATGTTGCCGGGCCAGCCGTACCCCTCCAGCACCTGCAGCGCCTCGGGCGACAGAGCCCTGCACTTCATGCCCGGGCGCGCGTGCTTGCGCATGAAGTGGTCGATGAGCATCGGCAGGTCGTCGCGGCGCTCGCGCAGAGGCGGCACCTGGATGCGGATGACGTTGATTCGGTAGAAGAGGTCCTCGCGAAACTCGCCCTTCTCGACCAGCTTGGAGAGGTCCTTGTGCGTCGCGGCGATGACCCGCACGTCGACCTCCTTGGGCTGGGTGCCGCCGACCGGGATGAAGGTGCCCTCCTGCAGCACGCGCAGCAGCTTGACCTGCAGCGCCGGGCTCATGTCGCCCACCTCGTCGAGGAAGAAGGTGCCGCCGTCGGCGACCTCGAACAGGCCCTTCTTGTCGCGCACCGCGCCGGTGAACGAGCCCTTCACGTGGCCGAACAGGGCGCTCTCGAGCAGGTTGTCGTTGAAGGCGCTGCAGTTCTGGACGACGAAGGGCTTGTCCTTGCGCGGGCCGTTGAAGTGGATGGCGCGGGCGACCAGCTCCTTGCCGGTCCCCGACTCGCCGTTGATCAGCACCGTCGACTCGGACTGGCAGACCTTCTCGAGCAGGCGGAAGACCTCCTGCATCGGCCCTGAGCGCCCGACGATGTTCTCGAAGCGGTAGCGCTCGGACAGCTCGTCGGAGAGCGTCTGGATGTGCTCCTCGCGCTTGCTCACCTCCGACTCGAAGTTGGCGATCTCGTTGACCGCGAACTCGAGCAGGTCGCTCAGCTTGTCGATCTCGGGCTGGACCATCATCGGCGCGCGCTGCAGCGCCCGCTCGAGGTCGGTCGCCCCGTTGTTGAGCTGGGAGATCTTGGTGCGCAGCGTCTCGAACTCGCGTTCCGAGGGCTGCTGGCGCAGGAAGCCCTCCACGAAGATCGAGCCCTCGTACTCGCCGTTGAGGTAGAGCGGGGCGCCGACTATCGAGAAGCCGAGGTGGCACTCATGGAACATGCACGAGCGTAGCTTCTTGCTCGCCTTGAACTTTTCGAGCAGCACCCGCACCGACTGGGTGCAGCGGCGATTGCCCTCTTTGCAGAAGAGCGACAAGCGGCAAAAGTCGTTCTGGGGAGGCATGGGAGCGCCTTCCCTCCGATCGAGTATCAGCCCGTTCTTGTCGGCAAACGACAGCTCGACCCGCCACCATTTTCGGATGACGTCCTTGAGCATGATGATCGTGTGAAGGCTCTGGTATTTTTCGTAGTCGAGCATGTGTTCTAATCCTGAGTGTCCGATTCCAAGACAGTCGGTTACCCTGAGCATAAGAGCAGGCAAGGATTGGGAATTCTACCTTTGAAGAGACATCCGGACGCCAGCGAGCTTCCTGAGCACCGGTGCCAGTGCCAGGGAGAGGGATGGGAGGCCCGCCTAGGGCCCTGCCAGGCACAGCGTGCCGCGCGGGAGAACTGCCCGAAGGCCAGGGGTGAGCACGAACACGAGCATCACCACGAGGACGACGGGCACGACAACAAGCACGCCCATGCCCAAGAGCCGCACGACCATTCCGGTCACAAGCACGGGCTGTTCGAGGGCCACGGCCACGAGCGCACCAAGGACAAGAAGCGCCTGTTGGGCGCGCTGGCGCTGACCGGCTCGATGATGGTCGCCGAGCTCATCGGCGGCCTGGCCTCGGGCTCGCTCGCGCTGCTCTCGGACGCCGGCCACATGCTGACCGACGCGGCCGCGCTGCTCCTGGCGCTGGTCGCGCTCTGGTTTGCCGGCAGGCCCGCGGACCTCAAGCGCACCTTCGGCTTCTTTCGCCTGGAGATCCTCTCGGCCCTGCTCAACGGGCTGACCCTCATCGCCATCGCCGGGTTCATCGGCTACGAGGCCTGGCAGCGCATCGCCGACCCCCAGCCCATCCGCGCCGGGCTGATGCTCGGGGTGGCAGCCGTGGGCCTGGTCGTCAACCTGGGCGGCATGGCCCTGCTGTCGCACTCGCACAGCATGAACGTGCGCGGGGCCTTCCTGCACGTGGTGGGCGACACGCTCTCGTCTATCGGGGTCATCGTCGCCGCGCTGGTCACCTGGCTGACCGGCTGGACCATGCTCGACCCCATCATCTCCATCGTCATCGCCCTGGTCATCGCCTTTAGCGCCTTCGGCCTTATCCGCCGTGCCGTGCACGTGCTCATCGAGGGCGTGCCCGATCACATCGACCTCGTCGAGGTCTTCGGGGCGATGAAGGGGATCGAGGGGGTCGCCTCGGTCCACGACCTCCACGTGTGGACCATCGCCAATCAGATGCACGCGCTCTCGGCCCACCTGGTCGTCGAGTCGCCGGGCTCTTGTGTAGACAGGGACCGGGTGCTGATCGAGGCCCGCCGGGTGCTGCGCGAGCGGTTTGGCATCGACCACTCGACGCTGCAGATCGAGAGCGACGACTTCGCCAGCCACGCCCACTCCACCCACTGACCGAGCGCCCTCATGCACGCGTACGCCGCGGTCCTCAAGCTTCGCCCCGCCAACGTCGCCAACCGAATCTCCGGCAGCCTGGCCTGTATCCTCAACGGCTACGACGTGCAGCGCGCGGTCGCCGAGGGGGCCGGGGCGATAGTGGTCTTCGAGCTGCCCGTCCCGCGGGTGCTCGCCGCGGGCGTGCTGCGGGCCGCGCGCCATCTCGAAGCGGCGATCGGCCTCTCGGCGCCGACCTTCCCCCGGGGCGAGGGCGCTCGACCCCACGCCTGGTTTCGCGACGTCCTCGGCGCAGCCGAGGAGATGGGCTACCGGCTGCCGATGTTCCTTCGGGCCGGGCCGGTGGCGATTCCGGAGATGGAGCCGGCGGCCGTCGAGGAGGCGCGCCGCCAGGTCTTCGAGCACGTCGACGCGGGCTTTACGGAGGTCGCGCTCGACCTGCGGGAGCTCGACCCCGCCGAGGGCGCGGCGGTCATCGAGGAGATCGCGGCGCCGGCTCGCGAGCGCGAGCTGTCGGTCGAGGTCATCGCCCCCGAGCCGACGCTCGATTCGCTCTCCGAGCTCGCAGGCTCGCTGCTGGTGCAGGGTACGCACGCTCAGGTCATCTGCTTGCCCCCGGGGGCCGAGGAGGAGAGCGACCTGCAGGAGATGGCCGAGGCGGCAGCGCCGGCGGTCTTCGGTCTGAGCGAGCCGCTCGCCTCGCAGCTTGCGTCGGCCGCGGTCCGGCGCGTCAGCGTCGCGCGCCCGTTCCAGGCGCTCATCGAGGCGGCGCTTCCGGCCGGTCTGCGCGCCGAGGTCGAGGCTTGGAGGGGGGAGACGGGCGCCGATTTGCGCCGCGCGCTCGGGCACTTCCACCGGCAGCTCGAGGGGCTCGACGAGCCGGCCCAAATCAGGCTCGAGGCGCTCGCCTATCACGAGGCCCGCGAGGTGCTCGAAGCGGCGCGTGCCCGCGGTACGGGGAGGCTGGCCGCGCAGTTTCTCGGCGAGCGCAGTGGGTACTAGCGACGGTCGAGAGTCGACCGCCCAGCGCGATGGCGGCCCGCAGCGCCAGCCTTCCTGCTGGCGGACCGGTGGAGCGCCCCGCGACAAAAAGGCCGGGCACGAAGGCCGGCCCGCCGAAATCGTGCCACCGCGCAACGGATCTCAAGGGCCTCGTTCCTCGCTTCCCGACCGCCCGGCCTTCGCGCCGACATCGACGTTCGCGATGCGCCTCTTCGCCCGCTCGTGGTAGAGCACCCGCCATGCGCATCATCGCCGGGAGCGCGAAGGGCAGGCCGCTCAAGGGCCCGAAAGGACCGGGACTTCGGCCGACCTCCGACCGGGTCCGCGAGTCGCTCTTCAACATCCTCGGCCAATGGCTCGAGGGGCTGGTCGTCCTCGACCTGTTCGCGGGCACCGGCGCGCTCGCCTTCGAATCGCTCTCCCGGGGCGCCAGCCGCGCGGTGCTGGTCGACAAGGGCAAGGAGGCGTTGCGCCTGTGCCGGGAGAACGCCGCCGCGCTCGGGATGCTCGAGCGCTCGGAGATCCTCTCTTCGGCGGTCGACTCCCGGCTCGCCCCCACGCTCACCTCCCGCGGTCCCTTCGACCTGGTCTTCGCCGATCCTCCCTACGCCGACTTCGCGCCCGCGCAGATCCTCGAGCTGCTCGCCGCCGTGCCGCTGGTAAGGCCCGAGGGCAGGGTGGTCGTCGAGCACGATCGGCGTGCCGAGGCGCCCGCCGCGCTCGGACCCTTCGAACGGGTCGATGAGAGGCGTTTCGGCGACACGGTGGTCTCGTTCTACCGGTGCCGTCCGGACCCTTGACGCCACCCCAGGCGGGGGGCAGAGTTGCCCGCCTCATGAGGCACATCGTCATCTATCCCGGCTCGTTCGACCCGCTGACCAACGGCCACCTGTCCCTCGTCCATCGGGCGTTGCAGATGTTCGACAAGGTGATCGTCGCGGTGGCGCACAACCCGAAGAAAAACGCGCTCTTCAGCCTCGAAGAGCGCAAGCGCCTCATCCGCGAGGCGCTGCCCGACGAGCCGCGCGTCGAGGTCGACTCCTTCGAGGGGCTGCTCGTCGACTACGCGCGCAAGAGGGACGTGATGCTGGTGATGCGGGGCCTGCGCGCGGTCTCGGACTTCGAGTACGAGTTCCAGATGGCGAACATGAACCGCAAGCTCGACAAGCAGCTCGAGACCGTCTTCGTGATGACCGGCGAGGACTACTTCTACGTCTCTTCGCAGCTCGTGCGTGAGGTCGCCTCCTTGGGTGGCGACGTCTCGGACCTGGTGCCCCCGAACGTGCTCGCGAAGCTGCAGGAGCGCTTCAGGCGATAGAGGCGGGCGGGCCCGCTTCCCCCGCTTCCGAGATTGGGCGCGAAGCGGCGAAATCGCGCCAGAGGGGCAGGAGGGCACCCAGCGCGCGGGGATGGGCCGAGGCCTATTGAAGTAGCGCTGGCACCGGTGGCGAGCTTTTAGGGCCTGTTTCGGGGCCCTGGTGGCCAGTCGGCCTCGAAAAAGGCCTTCCGGCGAGCGGTTCCGAAGCGGGCTTGGAGCTCCTCGGCGGCGCCGGACGATTCGGGCCGTTTCCGACGGTGCGCTCGTGCTCATGCCCCTCGGAGGGCGCATCGCCACGCGCCCGCGCCAACCCGCGCCGGCTCAGGCGGCGGCGATTTTTCGCTAGTCGTGCAGGCCGTGCGCAAGCCAGCCGTGCCCGGCCTTCCTCCAGAGCACGATGACCGGATGGCCGTCGATGTTGGCAACCGAGAGCATTCCGCCCTTGAGCGGCCACGCGGAGAGCCTCTCGGGCGGACGTCCGTACTTCTCGGTCATCTCCTCGGCGGTCAACAGCTCGATGTCATAGAGCTTGGCCACTTCGAGCGACTTGCCGGTCAGCGCCGAAGACCATTCGCGCTTCAACTCTTCGGGCGTGCTGGCGAGGCGGGACTCGAAGTAGAAGGGCAGCTTGCACAGCAGGGAGAGCGAGTCGGCGTCCCCGCGCGCCAACGCGAGAAAGAAGGCTCGCGCGTGGAGGGCGAGAGTCGGGTCGACCGTCTTCTTGGCCGAGGCCGACGAGGCGGGGGCCGGGGCCGGGACCGGCTTCGGAGCAAAGGCCTTGGGGAAGAGCGTGGCCGTTGGCAGCGTGGCCGCCGGCCTCTTCGCAGGCGAAGGCTCAGGCTGCGCTGCCACTTGGGGATCTGCCGCTTGGGGAGCCGCCGGTTGGGCGCGCGTGAGCGCCGGGAGGAGGCAAGCGAGAGTTGCTGCAAGCAGGCAAGGGCCTTTCACGGGGCCTCCGGAAGCGGGCGTACGAGGGTGTCGATGCTATGCGTCGGCTTCGCGAAGGGTCAAGAATTGTCGACTCTTGCACGAGGAAGGCGGGACAGTCCCCCGGCAGTTATGCTAGAGGCGGCGCGCGGTGCCGCGGCTTTTCCGGATCACGGAGATCCGGGCCAGAAGGAGACAGGCAATGGACGAGACCCCCAACACCCCTTCGGAGGGAATGACCCCGGAGGCAATGGCCCTCTTGCCGCGCGTGCAGGAGGCAATCGACGAAATTCGCCCCAACCTCCAGGCGGACGGGGGCGACATCGAGCTGCTCGGCATCACGCCTGACCTCAAGGCCCGCGTGCGGCTGGTCGGTGCATGCGCGGGCTGCCCGTCGGCGGCCATCACGCTGCAGTTCGGCGTCGAGAACTACCTGCGCGAGCGGGTCCCCGAAATCCAAGGGCTCGACGTCGAGGGCGGCCGCCCGCCCTACGGCGGCTTCGGCTACTGATTCAGAGGCCGACGGGTCGCAACGAAAAGCCCGGTCCGAGCTGACCCTGTTCGCACAGGGCAGGGGACCGGGCTTTTCGTTCCTCGGCGCCCGGCGCCGCGCGCTTTGGCAGAGCGCGCGCTCGTCGCCTCGGACCCGGCCGGCCGGCTACCCGCCGGCGTCGGGGTCGACTCCCGCGTCGGCCGTCTCGGCCGGGTTCTCGGACTCGGCGGCCGGGACGCACCAGCGCGACGCCCTCAGGTCTTCGCCGACAGGCTCCTCGAGGCAGCGGCAGGACCAGCCCTCGGGGCAGTCGGAATGGGCGAGACAGCGGGCGACGCTGCAGAAGCGCTCGGTCTCGAAGAAGTCGCGCGACAAGCAGGTCGCCTGTCCGCATTCGGGGTGGGGGCCGAAGAGCGGATTGCCCCCGCAGGCCCGCGGCTCGAGCGCGACCGCGCTCCACTTGGCCGTCCCGAGGTCGGCGCAGGCGCCGTCGACGCAGTCGAGGGTGTTCGCCGGGCTGCCGCCGATCTCCCCCGGCTCGCAGTCAAGGCGCGTCTGGCAGGCGGCCCCGGGCTTGACCCGCTCCCAGCTCTTGCACGCGTAGGCGACCGGGCAGCCCGGCACGTCGTTTTCTGGATGGGTCGTCGCGCAGCCGTCGACGCAGCGCCCCAGCTCCTCGACGTGACAGCCGGAGCAGGGGGCGGCCTCTTCGTCCGCCGACCAGGTTGCGCGGCCCACCACCGAATTGACGCAGCGGATGCCTTCGCAAACGCAGTCCTTGTTCCCCACCGCCGGCGTGTTGTCGGCCTCCAGACAAGCCGTGGCAGCCACGGCCAACCCGACGAGAAGGCCGAAGCCGACAGAGAGCATCCTCTTCGTTGTTCTGGTGTTCATTCGAGTCTCCGCACCTCTGCTGCCCCCGCCGCGGGTACCAAGTTACTGCAAAGCAGCCGAGCAGATGAAAGCAAACAACCTCGGTCTTGCCCGCCGGTCGCGGGGAGTCGGCCGGCGGGTGCAAACTCGTTGACAATACCCGTTGGGCTGGTACGGTCTGCGGCAATCGCGGCCGCTCCCGACAGGAGCGGCCGCGGCGTTTTTTTTGGAGCGTTTGGAGCGAGTGATGAGTGATCGCATCCCCATGACCAAGAGCGGCCTCCAGCGGTTGAAGGAGGACCTCAAGCGCCTCAAGTCGGTCGAGAAGCCCAAGAACGTTCGGGACATCGAGGAGGCGAGGGCGCACGGCGACCTGAGCGAGAACGCCGAGTTCCACGCGGCCAAGGAGCGCCAGGGCCAGCTCGAGGCGGAGATTCGCCGCATCGAGGACGTGGTCGCGCGCGCCGAGGTGATCGACGTCAGCCGGCTGTCGGGCGACAGGGTCGTCTTTGGCGCCACCGTCGAGCTCGAGGATGCGAACACCGGCTCGTCGATGGTCTACCGGCTCGTCGGTGAGTACGAGGCGGACATCAAGCGCGGCCTGCTCTCGGTCACCTCGCCGATAGCGCGGGCGCTGATCGGCCGCGAGGTCGGCGACTCGGTAATGGTCCAGGCCCCCGGCGGCACAAAGGAATTCGAGATCACCGACGTGCGCTTCGAGGAGCCCGAGGAGGCGAGCACGTAGCGACGCGACGGTCGAGGGTCGAGGGCCGATACGCCCGGAACCTCAACGACCCGAGCAGATGCGCGGGCGGCACTGAGGTTCCCGGCGCCCGGCACGAAGGCCGGCCCTCCGAA
>DHSB01000165.1:0-326 GCA_002408385.1 Myxococcales bacterium UBA5297 | reverse complement strand
GGCACGAAGGCCGGCCCTCCGAAACTTCAACAGCGCTCCCCGCGGTCTTTCGCGCCTACGGCTCCGATGTCCCACCCGCCCGCGCACCCCGCAATTGTCGAACCGCTCGTGCGCGCGCTCTCCTACGCCGCGCGCGACGGCTTCGCCCACCTGCGCACGCTCAAGGGCTTCGAGGCCTTCGTGCGCGCTGTCGCCGAGCAGGCGGCCGCGAAGGATGCGGAGAGGGCGTGGGCGTCGCGGCTCGCGGGCTGCTGCCGCGGGTTCGACACTGCGCCGGACGCCGAGCGGCGTCGCCAGCTCGGCGTGCTCGCGGCGCTCTTGTCGGA
>DHSB01000198.1:18691-32791 GCA_002408385.1 Myxococcales bacterium UBA5297 | reverse complement strand
TAGCCGTGTCAAAGTCGGGTCGAGGCGGGCTTCATCGGCGCGGGCTTCTCCGGCGGCATCTACCTGCTGCCGTTCGTGCTCGGCGCGGTCGCCGACCGCATCGGCTTTCGGCCGGCGCTCATCCTCTCGTTCACGCTGCTGACGATCGGCTACACGATGATCGGCCTGTTCCCGACCAAGGGGCTGGTGCTGGTCGCCCTGGCGGTGATCGCGACCGGAGGCGCCTTCGTCAAGCCGATCATCGGCGGCACGGTGTCGCGCTACTCGGACGAGAAGAACCGGGCGCGCGCCTTCAGCCTCTTCTACATGGTCGTCAATATCGGCTCGTTCAGCGGCAAGAGCATCGCCGCCCCGGTGCGCAAGGCGCTGGGCATCGGGACCGTGCCGCTCTACTCGGCCGGCGCCGCCTTCATCGCGCTGCTCATCGTGGTCCTGCTCTACCGCCCCAAGCCGAGCGACGCGGCGCCCCGCAGCGTCAAGGAGAGCCTGCACGGCCTGGCGACGGTCTTTCGCAACCTGCGCTTCCTGTCGCTGGTGCTCATCACCGCCGGGTTCTGGGCCATCCAGGGCCAGCTCTACGCCTCGATGCCCAAGTACGTGCTGCGCATGGTCGGCGAGGGCGCGAGCCCGGAGTGGTACGCGAACATCAACCCGCTGGTCGTCGTGCTGCTGGTCGTCCCCATCACCCAGCTCGTGCGCAAGCTCCGGCCGATCACCTCGATAGGAATCGCCCTGGCGCTCATCCCCTTCTCGGCGCTGCTGATGTCCTTCTCCTCGCTGCTCGGGCGCGAGGTCACGCTGCTCGGCTCGACCCTGCCGTCGATCACCGTGACGATGGTGCTCGGCATCGCGCTGCAGGGCCTCTCCGAGTGCTTCCTCAGCCCGCGCTACCTCGAATACGCCTCCAAGCAGGCGCCCGCGGGCCAGGAGGGCCTCTACCTCGGCTACGCGCACCTCAACACCTTCTTCGCCTGGCTGTTCGGCTTCATCCTCTCCGGGTTCCTGCTCGAGGCGTACTGCCCGGACCCGAAGGTGCTCTCCGCCGCCGAACAGGCCCAACGCCTCGCCGCCCTCGCCGGCAACGCCGAGATGCCCGCGGCCTACGCCCACGCGCACTACATCTGGTACGCCTTCGCCGGGGTCGGCTTCGCGGGGTTCCTGGCGCTGCTCGTCTTCCAGCTCGTCACCCGGGCCATCGACAAGCGCGCTTCAGCCGAGGCGACGCCCGCGCCGGGGGTCTGAAGAGCTGTCGACAAGCCCTACTGAAGCCTCGCTTGGGCGCCTCTTGATTCGCGCACGCAGGCCCCCGAGACGGTGCGGCCCTCCCCTCCTCGCGCGATAAGTCCGCGGAAGGCGAGGCTTCCGCTCGCTGCCGGCGGCCAGCTCGCGCGCCGCCGTGGCCCAGACCGTGCAGTACGGCCAGGCGGCGCGCCGGCACAAGGACGCCGGCTCGCAGCTTAACCACTTGATCTTTCATCCAGATTCGCGCTCGGACACGCCTTTGGCGGGCGGGGGAGCCGCCGCAGACTGGGAAGCTCTCGACGCAGCCAGCCGAGAACCTCTGCGTTGTTCCCTACGCAGCAAGCCAGAGCCACGGCAGCGGCGCGCGCTCGATGGCGCCCCTCTCCCCGGGCCGCCGGCCAAGGAGGCCAGCAAATGTCGAAGCACCCATCCCTCAAGACCCTCGCCGAGCAGCTCGTCGCCCGGAAGGCGACCCCCTCCAAGGTCGCCGCCCACGTCAAGACCGGGGGCGCCTGGCGCGACGTGCAGTGGGGCGAGGTGCTCGACCGGGTGCGCGCCCTGTCCGAAGGGCTGGTCGACCTCGGCATCAAGCCGGGTGACCGGGTCTGCATTCACGCGGGGACCAGCTACGAGTGGTGTCTGGCGGACCTGGCCTTGATGGGCGCGGGCGCGATCAGCGTTCCCATCTACTCCTCGAACACGCCGCAGGAGACCGCCTACATCATCAACGACAGCGAGGCGCGGCTGGTCTTCTTCGACAACGACAAGCCCGAGAACGGCACCCCGGGCCGCTGGGCCCGGCTGCGCTCGGTGCGCGAGCAGACCCCGACCGTCGAGCACTTCGTCAGCTTCGAGCTGCACTCGAGCCCCGACGAGCGGCTGATGAGCCTGTGGGACCTCGAAGCCCGCGGCCGCGCCCTGCTCGCGCAGCGGCCCGACGCGCTCGAGAAGCGGGTTGCCGAAATCAAGCCCGAGGACGTCAACTGCATCCTCTACACCTCGGGCACTGCCGGCAGGCCCAAGGGCGTGATGCTCACCCACGCCAACTGGGTCTACGAGGCGAGCGCGGTGATGGAGTCGGGCGTCCTCGACCCGGGCGAGCGGCTGCTGCTGTTCCTGCCGCTGGCACACTCGCTCGCCCGGGCCGTGGAGATGACCTGGCTGGGCCAGGAGGTCACCGTCGCCTTCGCCGAGTCCATCGAGAAGTTGGTCGACAACGCCGGCGAGATCCGTCCGACCGCGATGCCGGCGGTGCCGCGGGTCTTCGAGAAGGCCTTCAACAAGGTGGTCGCCGAGGGGCGCCGCGGCGAAGGCCTGCAGGGCACGGCCTTCGGGTGGGCGATGGAGCAATTCGAGCGCTATGCGGCCGCCCGAACCGAGGGGCGCACCTATCGCTCGCCACAGTGGTCGATAGCCAAGCGGCTGGTCTTCTCGAAGGTTCGCGAGCGGCTCCAGGCGCGCTTCGGCGGGCAGGTGCGCGCCTTCATCTCCGGGGGCGCGCCCCTCAACCCCAAGATCGCCTACTTCTTCGAGCTGTGCGGCATGGAGGTGCTCGAGGGCTACGGGCTGACCGAGACGTGCGCGCCGACGCACGCGAACCTCGCCGGGCGCAACCGCATCGGCACCGTGGGCCCGCCGTTCCCACGGATGGAGACCAAGCTGGCCGACGACGGCGAGGTCTTGCTGCGTGGCCCCAACGTGATGAAGGGCTACTACAAGCTGCCGCAGGAGACCGCCGAGGCGCTCACCGAGGACGGATGGCTGCGCACCGGCGACATCGGCAAGCTCGACCCCGATGGCTACCTGCGCATCACCGACCGCAAGAAGGACCTCATCAAGACCTCGGGCGGCAAGTACATCGCCCCGGCCGAGCTCGAGAACGCCCTGAAGTCCGAGAGCCTGGTCAGCCAGGTCTCCATCCAGGGCGACAAGCGCAAGTACGTCACCGCCGTCTTCACCATCAACGAGGAGAACGCGAGCAAGTGGGCTCAGGAGAAGGGACTTCCGTATCGAAACCTGCCCGAGCTCTCGAAGGCGCCCGAGGTCCGCGACCAGCTCCAGCAGGCGGTCAACACGGTCAACGCAAAGATGCCCAGCTACGCGACCATCAAGCGCTTCGCCGTCCTCGACCACGACTGGTCGCAGGAGAGCGGCGAGTTGACCCCGACGCTGAAGGTGAAGCGGCGCGTCGTCGCTGAAAAATACAAGTCGCTGCTCGATACGCTCTACGAGGAGTCGAACGACTTCGGCCGCAGGGCCTAAGCCGGCCAAGCCGGAACCAAAAGAGTCCAGCCTCTGTGCTGGCCGGCTGGCTTCAGTCCTCAAGACCACGGGCCCAAGGTCAGCGAGACGGCCGATTTCTTGCCAGCTTGGTCAATTTCTCGCCGGTAAGTCCCTAATCCCGACACGGCGGATGGGGCACAGCCAGGGGCAGCCGCGGTCTGGTCGGGCGCGCGATCGACGCAGGGCCGACTCCAAAAGCGATCCCGCGATGGTCTCCATCGGCGTCGCGAATCGGCGCGACCGTGCGGCGGCACGTCCCCGTCCCGGCGTCGGGCCGTTTCGCGCGGCCAGGCGAACGAGCGCAAGCTCGCCGCGGGCGAACTTGTGGCGGGATTTCGCGCTTCGGGTGGTAGGCTGGCCGGCCATTTCGCAATCGGGTGAGTCATGTACCTCCATCATCGCTTGTCGCTGTTCGCGGCCCTTGTCCTCTCCCTCTCCCTTGCCGCGTGCGGCGAAGACCCGCCGCCGCAAGCGCCGGACGCCTCCGCGGCCGACGCGTCGCTGCCTCCCGACGCGGGCTCTGATCCCGACAAGGACGCAGGGACCGATCCCAACACCGACGCGGGGACCGATCCGGAGACCGACGCGGGCACACCCGACGGCTCGATTCCGCTCGAGGACCTCGAGCTGCGCTCGGTCACCCCCGCCTTCGGCTCCTCGAGCGTGCCCACCAACGCCTCGGTCACCCTCACCTTCTCGGCAGCGCTCGACGAGGCCTCGGTGACCTCCGAGACCTTCTTCCTCTATCGCACCTCCTCTGGTGAGCAGGCCAAGGTCGCGGGCGCCTTCGGCTTCTCGTCGGGCGCGACCGCGGTGAGCTTCACGCCGAGCTCGTCGCTGGCGAACAGCACCGGTTACACGCTGGTCGTCAGGGGCGGCGAGTCCGGGGTCGCCGGCGCCGCTGGCGAGCGGCTCGTCTCCGACATCACCGGCAGCTTCACCACCGCCAGCTCGAGCGACCAGACCGCGCCGACGCTGGCGAGCATCACTCCGGCCGACGGCGAGGTCGACGTCCCGCTCGACGCGGTGATCAGGGTGCGCTTCAGCGAGCAGATCGACCCGACGAGCCTGAGCGCCGAGAGCTTCGAGCTGATCGAGTGGTGGGACGGCAATCCGCAGGGCGCCCCGCTCGCGGCGACCTGGGACGCCTCGGCCAACCCGACCGTCGTCTTCACCCCGGCCGAGCGGTTCGAGGTCGGCGACGAGCTCAAGTTCACCCTGTTCGCTGGCGGCGTGAAGGACCTGGCGGGCAACGAGCTGCGAGCCGACTACTCGATCATCTTCGACTGCGCCTGGGTCAGCCCCGAGAACACGCCCCGGGTCGTCGCCACCTCGCCGGCCGACGGCCAGACCGACGTGCCCACCAGCGCGGCCATCAGCGTCACCTTCAGCAAGCGGATGCGCCAGGCGACGGTCGTCTCGCCGACCACCGTGCTGCTCTACCGCGGCACCGACCCGGCCGGCGCGATCACCATGACCCGGGAGACCTACAACAACCCCACCTTCGTCTTCTATCCGCAGGCGGCCCTGCAGCCGAACACCCCGTACACCCTGCGGGTGGTGGGCGGCGCCGAGGGGGTCAAGGACGAGAGCGACAACCCGATGACCGGCAACTACCTGGCGAGCTTCACGACCGGCTCGGGCGCCGACACCGGTCCGCTCGAGGTGGTCTCGGTCAGCCCGGCGGACGGGGCCAGCGGGGTCGCCCCCGACGCGGTCGTGGAGATCACCTTCAACAAGCCGGTCGACCCGGCCTCGGTCTTCCTCAACTACCCGGGCACCACCGGCACCTTGCGCGTCAGCCGCTACTCCGACGGCAGCTTCCCCGAGGAAGGCACGCTCGACCTGTCGAACAACCCGACGGTCCGCTTCCAGATCGACCCGGGCACCGCCTACGAGATCGAGCGCAACTACAGCGTCAAGATCACCGGCGGAGCCCAGGGCGTGCGCGCTCTGACCGGGGCGACGATGGCCGACAACTACACCTCGACCTTCACCATCCAGGCGCCAACCGAGGGCACCATCGCCGACCTGCGGGCGGTCGACGGGGTCTGCGCGATCCGCGTGCGCGGGGTCTACATGACCTACTTCCGCGGCCAGCCCGATAGCTGGAAGGGCTTCTTCATCCAGCAGTCGCGGGGCGGCCCGGGCATCTACGTGGTCACCGGCAACCGCAACCCGAACCCCGGCCCGCCGCCGCTCTGGGGCGCGACCCGCTACCCGAACATCGACATCACCGTCAGCCGGGTCGGCGACTTCGAGGGCTTCAAGCAGGTGCTCGCCTTCTCGATGACCGAGAACACCGCGGCGGCCGCCGACTTCTTCGACATGCGGCAGGACATCGTCGAGGTGATCGGCGACGTGCCCATCGGCGAGGACCACGAGTCCGAGTACGTCCAGATCGACGGCACGCTGACCAACTACCGGCCCGGCGGCAGCAAGCGCAACCGGCTCTTCGACCTGGCCTACGGCACCAACCGCCGGGTCACCATCAAGATCGACCAGGACGAGCTGCTGGCGCCGCTGGGCATCCCCCTCTCCAACAGCAACATCCGGGTGCGCATCGTCGCCCCGGTGCAGCAGGACGAGGGCGGCTACTTCATCAAGCCGTTCGTCTACACCACCGACGTGCCGCAGACCGCAGCCTTCCTCGACGACCCGGCCAACTGGGAGCTGCTGCCCGACATCGTGCGGCTGACGAACTGACGGCCGCTGCGCCACCTATCGGAAGCTTCTCGCGCCGGCGGGGCCTCGCGCCTCGCCGGCGTCTTCTTTTCACCTCGCGCGGCCAGGCCTGCGATCGACCGCCGGTCCGAGCCCAACTCGACCGGGCGCACGCCCGCCGGTCGCGGCCCGTCGGCGAATCGCTATCCTGCAGCCCGCTGGATCGCGCCACCCGACACCAACTGCGCCCGAGACCGACGCTCGAGGGGACAGACGACTCAGATGAACGGACTGCTGCGACGCCTCCTGCTGGCGATGCTCTTCGGCATCGCGATCTACGGGGCCTTCGTCGCCTACACCGGCTTTCGCGACGTGCAGGAGAGCCTCGCGGGCTTTCGCTGGTCAGCCCTGGGGCTCGCGCTCTTGCTCGCCACCGCGAACTACGGGCTGCGGGTCGTCAAGTGGGAGTACTACCTCGCCCGGCTCGGCATCCGGAACGTGCCCAAGCTCGACAGCGCGCTCGTCTTCCTCTCCGGCTTCGTGCTGACGATGACCCCGGGCAAGGTCGGCGAGATGTTCAAGAGCGCGGTCCTCGCGCAGACCTACGGCGTGCCCGCCGCGCGCACCGCGCCCATCGTCATCGCCGAGCGGCTCACCGACGTCATCGGCGTCGTGCTGCTCATCGTGCTCGGCAGCGTCGGTTTCGCGGGCGGCCTGGGCTGGGCGATGGCCGGCGGGGCGCTGGTGGCCGTCGGCGTCGCGCTCATCCTCTGGCAGCGCCCCCTGCTCTGGCTCGTCTCGCTCGTCGAGCGCGGGCCGGCCCGGCTGCGGCCCCTCGCGCCCAAGCTGCTCGAAGCGCTCGACGCCCTGCGCGTGCTCGCGGGCCCGGGCGCGCTCTTGTGGCCGGCGCTGCTCTCCTTTGTCGCCTGGGGCTGCGAGGGGCTGGCGCTCCACGTCGTCGTGCAGGGCTTCGGGCTCGAGGGCGATGTCGCGCTCGCGGTCTTCTTCTACGCGACCGCGACGCTGGCCGGCGCCATCATCCCGGTGCCCGGCGGCCTCGGGGTGACCGAGTCGATGATCCAGCAGCAGCTCGTGCGCCTTGGCGCCATCCCGCTCGGCCCGGCCACGACGAGCATGATCCTCGTGCGCCTGGCGACGCTCTGGTGGGCGGTGCTGCTCGGGTTCGTCGCGCTCGGGGCGCTCAAGCTGCGCCACCCGACCCTGTTCGCCTCCCGTCGCGTTGAGGGCGAGGCCGGGGGTGACGTTCCCGCGGCGCCGCGGTGAAAGAGGCGGCGCCGTGCGAAGGCAGGCGGGGACCTGTGGGAGAGGCGTTCTCCGACAAGACGCGCGCCCCTGCGCTGCGAGCGCTGCGGTGGCCTCTGGATTCGCGATCCGCAGTCGGCAGCCATGGAGGACACCGGGGCTGAGGTGCATCCGAGCAGACCCGGCGGGCCTGCGCGCGCGCACCCTGCGAGGCGCAGCCAAGTCCAAAACCCGAGCCCGCGAATGGCTCAAAACCAGTTGACGGCTGCTCGACATTCGTCCGGCACTCGCGTACGGTGCCCGCGACGTCAGCCGCTATTGGTTGACCGAAAGCCGAATACATTCCGGCTTTGATTCAAGGAAAGAGAAGCAAATGGCAACTGGTACCGTGAAGTGGTTCAACGACTCGAAGGGCTTTGGTTTCATCTCGCAGGACGACGGCGGCGACGACGTGTTCTGCCACTACTCCGCCATCCAGGCGGATGGCTTCCGGTCCCTCGCCGAGGGGCAGCGCGTCGAGTTCGACGTGTCCAAGGGCCCGAAGGGCCTGCAGGCCTCGAACGTCCGCCCGGTCTAACGATCGGAAGAAAGTTTCGAGGGGATGTGGGAAGCCCGGCTCGATGAGCCGGGCTTCTCCTTTCTTTGGCGCTCGCCCTCCCGTGCAAGGAGACCGCGACCGGATGGTCCGAGCAGGAGCCGTCGCCCGGTTCATCGCGGCGCTCGCGCATCCGGAGAGACGGGGGCTTGCCGAAGGGGCTCGGGTAACCAAGCCCTCGACGTCGCGACTTGCCACAAGAGCCGGCGACGCAGCTCGTCGCCGAGGCGCGATTGTGCGGCTCGGCGGCCCCTCGGAAATCGTGTCGCGATTTGTCGGATCGGTGAGCTGGGGCGGCAACATCGCGTCGCGATTTCCCAGACTCGTCGTCCAAGCCACGAAATCGTGTCGCGATTTTCTACCCGGTTCGGCCCGACCGACGAGATCGCGTCGCGATCTGCACGCCACGCCGCCCCGGGAGCCAAATCGCGTCGCCGCGCCGCTGGCAGCGAAGTGGGCCGGCTCGGTTGCACGCGTCGGTTGCGCCCAAAGCAAGGGCGAGCGGGTGTGCGGTCCCCCTCGCCAAAGGGCGACGCGACGCCGACCTCGACCAAGGCGCCGGCCACCGACCTCTCAATCAATAGTGCGGTGGGACCTCGTCCTCGAGCCTGGGCACGGTGACCGCACCGGCCTGCGCAAGCTGGCTGCGAAGCTGCTCCACCTCGCGCCGAAGGGTCTGGACCTCCCGGTTCAGGTCGCGGACGACGCTGTCCAGGTCCTCGACCGTCCTCTCGATGAACGCCATCTTCACCTCGGCGTTCGTCAGTCGCTCGTCTTCAGTCACGGTGTCTCCTTGGGCCCCTCTGTTCCGAGAGCGCCCGAAGGATGTCGCAGACGGCGCATTCAGCTCAACTTCGTCGTCGCCCAGACTCGGCTTTTCGCCGCGGAGAGGCCGGGCTGACCGGGGCCGGCCCTCGACGGTCGACGGGCGACGGGCGATCGGCGGGCCCGCCGGGCCTCACCGCGCGCCCCAGTTCGATATCTCGCTCGGAGAGCGGATCTTCGGCCCGGCGCCCGAGCGCTGGACGACGAGCCGGCGAGGCTCGGCGAAGAGCGGCTCGCCCGTCTCGAGGAAGACGCCCCAGTAGTACTCGCCCGGGCGCAGGCCATCGACGCGAGCCGACTCGCGCACCGACCACTGGCGCACGACCGCGCTCGCCTCGAGGTCGCGGCCGCTGGCGACGACGAGCTGGAAGCGGCCGCCGGCCGGAGGCTCGCGCCAGGAGAAGTCGACCTGCCCTCCCTTGTGCGTTGCACCGTCGGCCGGGGCGATGAGCAGGTCCTCGCGGCCGCAGAACAAGCGGCGCGCAAAGCCGTACTCGCCAGTGCGCCCCTTGCTGTCCCTCGCCGCCACCCGCCACGCGAGCTCGGCGCCGTCACAGCCAATCGCGAGGCGGGTGCCCTCGGTGCGCTCGTCGCGGACGAGCTGGCGAAACGACAGGTCGCGCGCGACCTGGACCCGATAGCCCCCGGCCCCGGAGACGGCCACCCAACGAAGCTCGACGCGCTCGCCGGGCGCGAGCCGAAGCCTCGCGTCGATGCCCGGAGAGAGGCTCTTCGGGAAGTCGATGAGTGAAGCGCTCTCCCCGACGGCGCCGGCGACGAGCTCGATGAGCTGGCCGGCGACCAGGGTGCGCTGTTGCGCGCCCTCGGGCTGCAGCCTCGCGCCTCCCTCGGTGACAGCTATCGCGGTGCCTTCGCCCTCGCGCGAGATGCGCACGACCGGCGTCTGCTCCCCGGGCCGCGCGGCGATGCGCACCCGAGCCCCCTCGCTCGTCTCTATCGAGACTGCCCCCTCTCGGTCGCCCTTCGGCGAGAGCACCGAGCGGACCGAGCCCAGCTCGACGGTGAGCATCGGCTCGGGCTGCTCTCCGTCTCCGCGCGGCGAGAGCCCGACGACCACGACGGTCCCCGGCTCGAGGTCGAGCCCGCCGCCCAAGAAGAACTCGACGCGCGCCTGGGACAGCTCCCCGGTGCGCAGCCAGTCGCCCTCGCGAAACAGCGCCCCGGTGCCCACCGGCTCCCAGTAGACCGAACCGGGGCGGCGCACCTCGACCTCGCCGCTCGCCCAGGCGCAGCTCGCGACCAGCCCGTCGGGCAGCGTGGGCAGCGCCCCCTGCGCGCCCGCCTCTTCCTTGCGACACGCCGCGAGCCCCACGACGGCGAGCAGCGCGGTGCACAGCAGCGCTCGCGCAACGCACCTCCTGGCCCTCGCACGCGCGTTGGCCCCGCCGTTCGTTCCGCCTCTGCTCGAGCGCGCCTGGCCGGCCCGCGACGCTCGACGAGGACGGGCCCGCCGCTCTCGACACCGGGCGCGCTCGCGAGCCGTCGGCCCCCTCATCACTGGCTCTCCTCGCCACCGCGATCCGGACCAAGCCCCTCGAACCTGCCGGGCGCGAGACCGTTGAGATCCAGGCCGAGGTCGAGCGCGCTGTCGCGGGCCGGGCTGGACTGCTGCAACCGGAAATCGCCCACGGCCGACCCGACGAACTGCGGATCGGCGATCAGGTTGCCCTCATCGCCGGCCAGACAGCCCTCGGCGCCATGGGCGAACAGCAGGTTGTGGCCGCGCGCGGCGAACCCCGCCGTCCCGCATTCGACGGAACGCCCCGCGTTGGCCGAGAAGACGCAATTGAGCAGCTCGTGGCCCGTGCCCCCGGAGTAGACGATGCCGCCGCCGTTGGCGTGGAAGGTCACGTGGCGCACCAGGGTCGACGCGGAGCAGTTGCTCTCGCTCTGGACCCCCTGGCCCATCCTCGTGAAAGTGCTCGAGCGCAGGTCGAGCACCGTCCCGCTGCTCCCGCAGGTGTGCAGATAGACCCCGCGCGCGACCCCGTCGCTGAACTGCGAGTGGCTCACCGACAGCGTCGCGTTCGCGCCCTTCATCCAGAGGCAGTCGTTCGTGCAGCGCTCGAATCGAGTCCGCACCGCCTCGACCCGGCCGGCGAGCCGGATTCCCGGCATGTCGTGCAGGAAGCTGTCGGTCAGCTTCAGCGCTGCGCCCTCCGCCACCTCGACGAAGCTCGACTGGTTGCTCAGCTCGAGCCCGGAGAAGGACGCCGTGCCGGCGGCGATGTCGAAATTGACGCGGTCGAACCGGGTCCCTTCTGCGGCGAGCAGGTCGACCGAGTCGGTGATGCTGAAAGTCGTCCCGGAAGAGAGCAGCAAGGCCGTCCCGAAGGCGATCGTCTGTGTGCCCGCGGTCGCGTTGGAGATGCGCACCGCCTCGGCCAGCGAGAGCTTGCCGTCGGCGCCAAAGGGCCCTTCGCAGCCGAGCGCCCCGTCGTCCCTGTCGACCTTGACGGTGTCCACGAGGCAGAGCGCACCGCCGGTGGCCTCGACCACCCGAACCAGTCGGCTCGCGAAGCCCAGGGTACCGGCCTCGTCGCGCACCGCGAGACGAACCGGATAGCTCCCCGCCGCCGCGAAGGCATAGGTCGCGAGCTTCGAGCGCTCCCAGGGCGTCCAAGGCGGAGGCGTCGCCGTCCCCTCGAAGTCCCAGCTCACCTCCAGCTCGGCCGCCGCGGTCTGGTAGTCGGAAGAGCCCTTGGCGTCGAAGGCGATCGGCTCTCCGACCCGCGCCACGATCGGCGAATACTCGAAAGCCGCGCGCGGCGGCGCCTCCGGGGCGGTCAGCTCGAAGGGGTTCGACTCGCCGATGACCGCTCCTGCCGTTGCTCGCAGGACCCGGCCAAGACCTATCGGCCAGTCGAGCTGCACGCCTCCGGACCACGAGCCCTCGGAGAACGGCGCCGTGGCGCTCCCGGTGCTGCAGTTGGAGACGCAGGCGAGCGGCGTCGCCGGCTCGACCGCGAGCTTCACGGGGAGCCGGAACTTCGTCGCGTGGTTGCCGTACGCATCGAGCGCGCGAAGGCCGACGAGAAACGGCCTCCCCGTCACCTGCGGCGAGCCGACCGGCTCAAACTCGAGCAGCGCGGGTGCGGCAGCGACCACCCTCACACTCTGGCCGGCCCTGGCGAGCGGCGCGCTCGTCACGGCCATCAGGTGCTCTCCGGCCTTCGTGCCACGCAAATGAAAGGAAGCCTGCGACGAGCCCGCGGGCAGCGAAACGCTGACGACAGGCGCCGCCGCGCACCGCTCGTCCGAGTAGAACCAGAGGTCGGCAGCCGGCTCGGTCGAGAGGGCGAGGGTCGCGCTCGAGGAAGCCGTCGCGCGGTTGCCGAAGGCGTCGACCAGCTCGACCGTCAAGGCCGGGGAGCAGCCCCCGGCCTCGACCGTCCGCGGCGGGGTCGCGAAGGCGAGCGCGGCGGGCGCGGCAGCGACGACGCGCTGGGACTGCGCGTTCCCCACCAGGCCCGCCGCCGCGACCTGGAGGCTGAGCTCCGCGGCGCGTTCGCTGCGGAAGTGGACCGCAGCGCGGCTCTCGCCCGCGCCGAGCTCCAGCAGGGGCCCGGGGCTCGAACAAGCGGCGTCGCGAAACAGCTCCACCTCGGGCGCGGAGGCGGTGACCAGCACCTCGAGCGCGCCGACCACGGCCTGTTCGTTGCCGAAGCGGTCGCGCACCCCAATCGCGACCTCCGCCGAGCATTCGCCGGCCACCGCGGTCCGCTCCCGCGTCGTAAAGACGAGCTGCGCCGGGAGGCCGTCGCTGAGGAGCTGGACCGTGTGCACGGCGGGGACGAGCGCGCCCGCTCGTGCCGCGATTTCGACCGGCCCTGCGACCGTGCCGCGCAGACGAAAGCGCCCGGCGCCGAGAGCCGTCTCGAGCGCGGTGACCGCCTGCCCGCACGTCTCGTCGGAGTAGAAGGCAAAGCCCGTCGAGGCCGTCGCCTCGAGCGCGACCGTCAGCGGTTCGAGACCGAGGTTGCCGAAGGCATCTCGCACCTCGAGCCCGACGCTCTCCGAGCACTCGCCGGCCGTCAGCTCCCGCGGCGCGCCGACGAAGACCAGCGCCGCCGGCTCCGCGGGCGCGACGAAGAGATCGGTCGACCCGGGGAGCAGCCCCTCGGCCCGCGCCCGCAGCGCGTTCGGCCCCGCGTGCCATCCGGCGACGAAGAGGGACGCGCCGCTGTCGGAGGGCTCGACCATCACTTCGGACACCGCCTGCCGGCAGCTCGAATCGGCAAAGGCCACAAGCCCCAGGTCGGCCGCTTCGAGCGCGATGCGCCAGGGGCGGTCCGCCTCGGCGACCCGCCCGAGATCGTCGAACAGCGCCAGCCGGAGGCGCGCGCACTCGCCGGCTCGCAGGGTCGCGCCGGAGGCAGCGACCCCGACCCGCGCCGCGGGCCTGGCCCGCACGACCAGCGCCGCGGAGTAGCCCCTCAGCCTCCCGAGCGACGCGGCGATTCGGTCACCTCCCGAGGCCTGTCGCAGCTCGACCTCGCCCTCCCACACGCCGCGCACGAAGGAGCCCGACCTCGCCGGCACCAACGTGCCGGTCTCGTCGCGCAGCTCGACCTGCCCGTTGAAGCTCTCGACGGGCCCACCGCCCTCGTCCACGGCCTCGACGCGGATCGCAAAGGCCGAAAGCTCGAGCTGCTCCCCGGAGGCGATCACGCGCAGCTTCGCGACCCGCTCGCTCGCCTCGGCGACTTCCAGGACCTCGTAGGCCGCCTCCAGACGACCCTCGCGCCCCGAGGGATCGACGACGAGCAGGTCGTAGAGCCCCGGCGCCAGGCCAGCGGGCACGGTCGCGTCGAGAAGGCCCTGCTCGCGCAGCCTTACGTCGTACAGCCAGGTCGATCCGAGCGCGGCCCGGTACACCGTGTCGAGCCGGCTCTCGGCCTGCCGTGAGAAGTCCAGGGACGGACGCGGGTCGAGCCCCTCGCCGGTGATGACCGCGCGGGTCGCCGCGCTCGCCGAGCCCGACGAAGGCTCCATCGACAGCGGCCGCGGAGAGAGGCCTTCTGCGCCGCAAGCCGCAGCCAGACCAGCAGCGACGAGCATCCCGGCGAGTCCGCCCGCGGCGGGCCGAACCAGAGTGTGCTGCGAGGCGGGGAGCACCGCCATCTCGGCGGCCTGCGGGCGCGGATGAAGAAGAGGCGCAGAAGCGAAGTTGAGCTCGGCCCGAGCCCCGTTCACCCCGAGCGTAG
>DHSB01000198.1:0-18583 GCA_002408385.1 Myxococcales bacterium UBA5297 | reverse complement strand
CCCCGTTCACCCCGAGCGTAGCCTCCCGAGGAATGAGGGAGGCGGAGTCGAGGGGCCCGACTTCGCCTGCCCCGAGCCTGTCGACCGGCTCGGGCTGGCCGGTTATCGCTCGAGGGATTCTTCGACACCTCTTCAGGCTGAGCGGGACCGGACCGAGTCGAAGAAGGATTTCCCGACAGATCTTCAGCCTGGCCATCGCGCCCCCCCGCCCGCCTCTATCGCCCAACCTGCTGGTGCTGACTCGCGCGCTCGAGCGGTGGCAACCCCTGCGGCTCGAGCCCGATCTCGTAGATGCCCCCCAGCGCTCCCTTGAAATGGAACCGCGCGGCACTCTCTCCCGCGAGCGCCACCCTGTGCGTCGGGTGGCTGCAGCCGCTATCGGCGAAGAAGAGCAAGCCCGCCGGCCGGCTCGCGAGGAGCACCTGGCGCTCCGCGTCGAGCGCGGCGCGGTTGCCGAAGGCGTCGACCGCGGCGATTTCGACGGTCGGCGAACAGGCGCCCGCAGCGACGCTCCGCGGCGGAGTCGTGACCCTCAACCCGGTCGCCGGACCGGCCAGGACCCGGAGCGGAGCGTATGCGCCCGCCACAGTCGCGGGGACGAGCCTGAGCCCGGCGTCGCCGGCGGCCGAGGCCTTGAAATGCCCGACGGCCGGCGCCCCCGCAGGCTCGATGCGCAGGGCCTGCAGCGGCACGCTGCACGTCTCGTCGGCGAACAGCCCGACCGGCCACGGCGCTCCCAGGACCTCCACCTCGACCGCCTGCTCGACGGGCACGCTCTCCCCGCGCGAGTCGCGCGCTTCCAAAGTGAACCGAGCGCACTCGCCGCTGACGACGCTCGCGGGCACGCTCGCGAAGCCGACCAGGATCGGGACCCCAGGGAGCACGGCGAACTCGGCCGACCGGCCCGTGCGGCCCTGCTCGTCGGTGGCCGTCAGCGCGGTCGCCGACGTCGTGCGCCCTACCGCCAGCGTGAGCTGGAGCGTCCCGCGGAGGAACGGCCCGCCACGCCGCGGCGTCAGGCTCCCGGTCGCGTCGGAGAGCTCGACCGAGCCCTCGAACCCGTCGACCAGAGCCCCCTCCGCGTCCACCGCGGTCATCGTGACGGCAAACGGGACGCCCACCCGCTGCGGCCCGAGCGGCGTGAAGCGGAAGGCCGCCACCGTCTCGGATCCGGCGAGCGCTCGGTACGCCCCGGCGAGCCTGCCCCTCCTGCCGCGCGCGTCCTCGACGATCAGATCGTAGAGCCCGCGGCGCAGCGCCGCCGGCACGACGGCGCGCAAGCGCCCCGGCTCGACCAGCCGGACTTCCTCGAGAGCTATCGCCTGCCCATCCGAACCGACGAGCTGCACCCGAAGCTCGGGGTCGAGGGAGCTCGCCGCCTCGTCCACGAAGTCGGCCTGGATGCCCGGGCGCAGGTCGCCCGAAACGAGCAGCTCGGTGCGAGCCCCCGCGGTGCCGTGATCGGGCGCGACGCCCCGGGGCCGGGGCCCGCCGTCCTCGGCGGGGCAACCGAAGGCGAGCAAGGCCCAGACGATCCCCGCGGCCCGCTTCATCGCACGACCCCGAAGCGATAGCCGAGCGCGAGCCCGAGCCCTCCGGCGTCGAGCCGGAAGTCGGCGCCGCGCACCGGAGCCCAGGTCAGCGACAGCTCCGCGAAGCCCTGCCCGAGATCCCAGTCGTGGGCCACGCTCGCGAAGCCGCCCGCCAGCGGACCCCAGGCAAAAGAGCGCCCTCCGGTCAGCGAATAGCTCGCCCAGGCGAACGTGGCCCCCGCCGCCGCGCCCACCGACACCGAGAGCCGCTCGCCCGCCCAGAGCTCGACCCCCGCGCGCGCGCCGACCGGGACGTAGAGCGCCTCAGCCTCGCTGCGCAGGCTCTCGTTGGCGCTCACCAGGCTCTGCGCGACGCGTCCGAGCTCGGCGAGCAGGCTCGGGGTCAACCAGAGGGTTCCGAGCCGCACGGGCATCGTCACATCGACCCCCAGCCTCAGACCGGTGGCGCCCTCGACGCTCGCCACGACACCACCGCGCGCCCCCGCGAGCAGCCGGCGCGGCGGCGTGCGCAGCCGCAGGCCCACGTCCTGTTCGAAGCCGCCGAGCGCGTCGAGCACCCGGAGCTGGACGCCCCGCGCCGACAGGCCCTCCGGGGCGACGAGCTCGGCTCGATAGAGCCCCTTGCCGGCCGGCGCCAAGCCTCCGACCTCGCCGTCGGCGGCCACCGCCATGAGCTGCGCGCCCTCGAGCGGCCTGCCCGCGGCGTCCCGAACCTCGAAGAGGACCGTCGCAACCGTCTCTCCGTCGGCCGGGATGGGGTCGAGCAGCGCTCGCGCACGCACCGAGGCCGGAGCGGGCGCGGGCCGAAGCTGGTAGTTGGCCGCGTCCCGGAGCACGCCTTCGGGCCCGGGCACCTCCGCGACCAGCCGCACCAGCCCGCTCTTCGGATAGCGGGCGGGCGCGACGAGCGGCGCCCGATAAGCGCCGTCGGCGAGCTGCTCGACAGGCGAGAGCCGCTCTCCATTCGCGCGCACCTCCACCGGCTGCCCGCGCAGCGCGAGCCCGTGCTCGTCCATCACCAGGACCTCGACCATCGCCCGCGAGCGCCCGTCGGCGGGCAGCGCCTGCTTCGGTGCGCGGACGAGGATTCGCGCCGGCGGCGGCAGCCTCAATTCGAGGCTCGCCTTCGCGCTGGCGAGCGGGTCGCCGTCGACGCTCACCGCGAGCTGCGCCCGCTCGGCGCTCGTCCCGCGCGGCGGCTCGTAGCGGTAGACGTAGCGGCCGCCCTTCGCCTCGACGAAGCGCACCTCGCCCTCGCTCGCCTGGACACGCAGGCGCGAGGCGGGCACCCCGACGCCGCCGAGGTCGTAGTAGACGACCAGGCGCGCCCACGCGGTGCCGTCGGCGACGACCGCGTGCGGCACGAGCGCCGCGGTCAGCCGGTTGTAGCCCGGCACGCGCACCGGCACGCTGCGGCTCGACTCGCCGCCGCGGCTGTTGCGGGCGCGAATGGACGCCTCGGTCACCCCCGGCGGCACCTCGGCCTTGAACGTCACCTCGCCGGCACCGCCGGCGACGAGGGGCCCGTGCTCCGTGCTCCCCACGGTGAGCCAAACCTGCGCGCCGGGGCTGACGCCGATGGGCAGCTCGGTCGTGCCGTAGAGCGGGAAGGTGACGAAGTCGATGGGCGCCTCGGGGCCGCTCTCGCGCCAGAGGGCGACCAGCGCCACCTGTGGAAAGCGCGTCTCCGGCGGGATATAGACCGAGCGATAGACCCCCGGCGCTTGCCGGGTCACGGCGCCGAAGGCGCCCACGTTGACGGCGAGCCGCAGCGGGTGGCCTTCGGCGCGCGGGTCCTCGCCCACGCGCAGCGTGACCCCCACCGACTCGGTGCGCCCGAGCACGACGGGCTGGCTGTCCAGCTCGATGGTGGCCGCGCCGGCCGCGCCGGCCCACAGCAGCAGCAGGAGCCACAACGCGCCGCCGACGCTCGTGCTCAACCTCGAGGAGCATCGGTGGCCGTTCGCGAGGAGCGAAGTCGAGCAACTGTCTCGGAGATCAAGAGCCCGAGCCCCGTTCACCCCGAGCTCGTCGCCGGTCCGTTGGCCGGCTGTGACCTTGAACCAACAGGGCTGTCGATGGGCCCCCGCCTCCCGGTCAGCCCGAGCGTAGGCCGAGCTTGCGAGGCCGGAGTCGAGGGCCCGCCGCGGTCGCCCCGAAGTCGAGGGGCCCTTCGACTCCGCTCCCGCCGCTTGCGCGAAGGCGCCGGGGAAAGCCGAGCGTTCCGCGCCATGAACCGGCAGCGGACGCCGGGGCCCGTGGGGCCGGGCGCATTGCGATGCGCCCCTACCGTCGGCCGGGAGAGGGTCCAACGCAGCGCCGATCGGCCCCCAACCTCCGGGAGCCAGGCTCCGGGTGAGCGGGACCGGTCGAAGTCGAAGAGGGTTTCGCGACACCTCTCGGACGCAGCTCATTCGCTCTTCCCCGCCTTGCCGATGGCCTGCTCCTGGACTGCCTGCTCGAGCGCCCTGAGCTTCTCCTCGAGCCCGGGGTGCTCGGGAGCGGCAGCCAGGGCGCCTTGGTAGTGGACCGCCGCCTCGGCCAGGCGGCCGCGCGCCTCGGCGCTGCGCCCGAGCCCCTCGAAGAGGCCGACCAGCGTCTCGAGCCGGTGTCGCACCCGCGGGTCCTCCGGACGCATCGCCTTCGCCTGCAGCAGCAGCTCGAGCGCGCCGTCGCCCGAAGGTGCGACGAGCCTCGCGGCGCGGACCCGGTCGTCGGCGCTCTCGAGCAGCCGCACCAGCTCGTGTTCGCGCTCGAGGTGCGACCAGGCCGCCCAGCCGCCCACGCCCAGAGCCCCGAGGGCCAGCCCGAGGCCGAACGCCGCGGCGCGCCGGTGCCTGGCCAGGCGAACGACGAGCCGGCTGGAGACGATGCGGCGCCTCACCGCGCGCAGCGGCCGCAGCAGCGGCATCGTCCCGCTCACCCGCCGCGGGGGCGCGAGCTGCCGCGACCTCGCGATGAGCTCCTCGTTCTGTCTCTGCTCGCCCTCGAGCTGCTCGCCGAAGTAGGCGGCCACCACCTCCGCTATCTCGCAGGGCGGCAGCTTGCGGCGCACCTCCTCGAGCAGCTCGCGCAGCGCGCGGGCGCTGGGGGCGCGGCGCTTCGGCTCGGGGTCGATGGCCCAGAGCACGGCGCGGTCGAGCAGAGACGGGATGTTCGGCTCGAGCTGCGAGGGCAGCCGCAGGATGAGCGGCCCGCCCAGCGGCGCGGTCGGGTCCGGCGCGCTTCCCTTGTCGAAGGGGCGCGCGAGCGTCAGCAGCTCGTGCAGGAGCACGCCGAGCGAGAAGAGATCCCAGGCCGGCGACGGGGTGCCGCCGCGCGACTGCTCGGGCGACATGTAGCCGCGTTTGCCGACCACCAGGCCGCTCGTGTCGGCGAGCGCGGTGGCCGAGGCGACGCCGAAGTCGACGAGCTTGAGCTCGCCGTGGTCGGAGACAAGGACGTTGCCCGCGCTCACGTCGCGGTGGACAAGCTGCAGCGGCCGGCCGTCGAGGTCGCGCTTCTCGTGGACGTACTCGAGCGCCCGGCACAGCCCGATGGCCGCGTTGACGCCGAAGGCCAGCGGGAGCCTCTCGCCCTTCTTTCGGGCCGCCGCGACCAGGTCGGCCAAGCTGCGCCCGTGGACGAACTCCATCGACAGATAGGGCCGGCCGGCTGCCTCTCCGAAGGCGAAGACCTGGACGAGGTTCGGGTGCTGCAGCGTGGCGCTGATGCGCGCCTCGTTCAAAAAGAGCGAGGCGAAGCAGGTGTCGGGACCGAACTCGGGGAGCACCATCTTGAGCGCGACGAGCTTCTCGACGCCCTGCCCCAGCGTCGAGCGCGCCAGGAAGACCTCGGCCATCCCGCCGTTGCCGAGCCGCTTGAGGAGTTGGTGCGGCCCGAGCATGTCGAAGGGCTGCAGCCCTCCGGCCCAGGCGTCGGGATCGCGCGCCTCGCGCAGCTCATCGGCGCTGTAGGCGTGGACCCGCGTGTGCGCCTCGGTCAGCGGCAGCGCCGGGCGGCGCGAGAGGACGAGCGCCCGCGGGCTTTCGACCGTGGTGATGGCGTCGCCGCAGTCGAGCAAAGGCGAGCGTTCGGGAGCAGCCGTCGGCTCGCCGCTCCTCTCGGGCGCGGGCGCGCCCGGCGGAGGCGGATCGGCCGGCAAACCGCGGGCGGCACCTGGCTCGTGGTCGAGCGGAGCGGGCTCTTTCGCCTCGAGAGGTGTCGGGAAGCCTTCTTGAGCTCGGCCTGCCCCGTCCGAGCACCTCGAGCGAAGTCGAGAGGCCCGAGCGTAGGCCGAGCCTGGGAGGTCGAGGGGCCCTTCGACTCCGCTCGCGCGTCGGGAGCTACGCTCAGGGTGAGCGGAGCCGGACGAAGAAGGATTTATCGACGGGTCTTCGGGGCCCTCGGCGCCGGTCGAGCCTGCGGCGAGCGCGTCGCGAAGCTCGAATTGCAGGCTCTCGGGATCGAGCCGGACGAAGCGCAGGTAGACCCCGCGCTTTCGCCCGATCGCCGTGTGGCGGTCGACCACGGCTTCGCCCGAGACAAAAGGCCCGGGCCCGCGTAGCTCGAGCCTCAGGCGCACGCGCGTGCCGACCGGCTCGGGCCTGTCGGTGGCGACGAAGACGCCTCGGCGAGCGACGGTGCGCGCGAACCGCGCGCGAAACTCCTGCTCGCTCTCGCAAGGCATGCGAAAGCGCTTCTCCGGCAGTCTTCTCCCCTCGCCCATCGCCCCCTCACTCGACTGCGTTCAGCGTGACGTGGATAGGCTCGAGCTGCGAGTCCACGGCGACCTCGGCGCGCCAGGTCTGGAAGCCGGGCCGTGTCAGGACGATGCGGTAGACCCCGGGTTCGAGCGCCAGAAGGCCTCGGGGGCCGAGCGCGGTCGACACGGGGCCGTAGGCGCGATCGTTGACCTGCAGCGCCGCATCGTCCGGGTGGACCACCAACCTGAGCCCGACGGCAGGCCGCTCGCGGCGGCGCTCGCGCTGCTGCTCGCCGCCTGGCGGCGCGGGCCGCGGCGCGAGCGCCGGCTCGGGGCTCGGCGCAAGGTGCGGGGTCGCGCACGCGGACCAACCCGAGAAGGCCAGCGCGATCCCCAACCCCGTGCTCGCTCGTCGACTGCACATCCCCGGCAACCCTCGTGCAAATGCGTACCGGCCCTTCTGCTGACCCCTTTCGTTTCACACCTCGGCGGGGCGAGAGCGCTTCGAGGGCGACGTTGTGCATATGGCGGATCGCTCGCAAGCTCGCTCTCCGAGCAGGCGCGCCGACCCGGGGGACGAATCGCCGCCGACTTCCCCGATTCGGCCAGCCCCACCGATCAGCGATTGCGCACACGCGCTCAGGCTGCTCGCCGCCGAACGGCTCGCTGCGAAAGGAGCACAGCGCAAGGCAGGCGCCTGGCCACGCGAGCGGACCGGGCGGCCTTCGCGCCGTCGGGCGCATCACCCGACCAAAGGCAGCCGTTGGCGGCCACCCGCGAGGCGAGCGCGAGAGGGGCGAATCGCGCGATGAAGCCGCGGGGCCGGGCGCTGTCGCTCAGCGCAGATGCGCGCCCTCGCTCACGCCGAGGACTGTCGCGGCTTCGGGCTCCTCACGCGGCCGGACCAGTCGCTAGTCCCGCCCCATCCTTCGTGCCATATTCGCCCCCCTGAAAGGCAGCCGACCTGCTGGCTCCCTTCGGCACCCGCGAATCCTCCGGGCGAACTCAACACGCAACTCATCGGGAGCCCCATGACTAGAGCACCTGGACACAAACTCCTTGTCGCCTGCTTCGCGGCGCTCGCGCTCGCGGCCTGCGGCGGCGATGACGAGCCTGAGCTGAAGTGTGAAGCCACGAGCTGTTCGGGCCACGGCGCCTGCAGCGTCGCCGACGGCAAGATCGTCTGCGCCTGCGACGAAGGCTACGAAGGCGTCAACTGCGAGAGCTGTGGGGGCGGCCTTCAGGACAAGGACGGTGACGGCACCTGCCAGCCGGACTGCTCGGCCAAAAGCTGCGGGGCGGGCACCTGCAGCGATCAGAGCGGCACGGCGACCTGCGCCTGCTTCGAGGGCTGGACCGGCGCGGCCTGCGAAGGCTGCGCGGCGGGCTACCACCTCGACTACACCGGCGCCTGCATCTCCGACACGGTCTGCACCGCCACGAGCTGCAGCGGCCACGGCACCTGCAACGACACCTCGGGAACGGTGGTCTGCGCTTGCGAGGCGGCCTACACCGGCGCCAACTGCTCGGCCTGCGTCCAGGGGTACCAGGACAAGGACGGCAACGGCACCTGCCTGCCCGACTGCGAGAGCGCCGCTCTCTCCTGCGGCGACAACGGCCAGTGCGACGACGCGAGCGGTACCGCGGTCTGCGCCTGCCTGCCGGGCTACGCGGGCGAGGGCTGCACCGCGTGCGCTGAGGGCTATCAGGACAACGACAGCAATGGCACCTGCACGGCCAACTGCGCGACCGCCGCCCTGAGCTGCGGGACCCACGGCCACTGCGACGACGCGAGCGGCACCGCGGCCTGCGCCTGCGACGAAGGCCACACGGGCGAGGGCTGCGCGAGCTGCGCGACCGGGTACCAGGACAACGACGGCGACACGGTCTGCGCGCCGGGCTGCACGCTCGCGAGCGCCGACTGCGGCGACCACGGCGATTGCGACGACTCGACCGGCGCGGTCGTCTGCGACTGCGACGCGGGCTACACCGGCGGGCGCTGCGCTGACTGCGCGTCCAACTACCAGGACAATGACCAGAACGGCACCTGCCTGCCCAACTGCGCTTCGGCGGGCCTGAGCTGCGGGGCGCACGGCGAGTGCGCGGACGCGAGCGGCACCGCCGCCTGCGCTTGCGACCCGGGGTGGGCGGGCCCGAGCTGCGCGGCCTGCGCCCCCGGCTACCAGCCCGACGGCCAGGGTGGCTGCGAGCAGGCGCCCGACTGCTCGGCCGTCGACTGCGGCCACGGCGCCTGCAACGACTCGAGCGGCGCGCCGGTCTGCGTCTGCGACACCGGCTACACCGGCAGCGACTGCAGCGGCTGCGCCAGCGGCTTCACCCCCGACAGCCAGGGCGGCTGCGACGGCACCGGCGCCACCTGCGCCAGCCCGCTCGCGCTCCCGCTGGTCAGCGCCAGCTACACCCTGTCGACCGTCGGCTCGGGTGACGAGTACACGCCGAGCTGCCGGTCGAACGACAGCTCCGAGCTCGTCCTCCAGTTCCGGGTCGCGGGCACGGCCGGGGTCGCCTTCGAGACCAGCGGCTACGACACGATCATCTACCTGCGCTCGAGCTGCGCCGGCCCCGACCTCATCTGCGATGACGACGGCGGCAGCGCTTACGGCTCGCGCATCGAGACCGAGCTGACCGCGGGCGTCTACTACCTGTTCCTCGACGGCTACGCCAACGAGACCGGCAACATCACCCTCGACGTCGAGGTCACCTCGCATTGCGCCGCCGGCAGCGTCTCCGACGGCCAGGGCGGCTGCATCGACGACCCCTGCCTGCCCAACCCCTGCACCGCGGCGAACACCGTCTGCCAGCTCGCGCTGCCGGGCCACCAGTGCGTCTGCCTCCCGGGCCACATCCCCAACCCGAGCGGCCCGGGCTGCATCGTCGACCCCAACCCGCAGGGCGAGGGCTGCGGCGACGCCATCCTGCTGAGCGGCGAGGGCAGCGTCACCGGCCGCACCGACAACGCGCAGAACGACGGCAGCGGAAGCTGCGGCGGCTCGTACGCCGGGCCCGACCGCGTCTATGCCTTCGTCGCCCAGGCGCGCACCCGCTACCAGTTCTCGATGAGCGGCTACGACACCCTGCTGCACCTGCGCCGGGGCACCTGCACCAGCTCGAGCGCGGAGATCGCCTGCAACGACGACTCGCAGGGCACCGCGGCCGGCATCGACGGCATCGTCGACCCGGGCACCTACTACCTGTTCGCCGACGGCTACTACGCCACGGGCGGCAGCTACACGCTCGACTACAGCCTGCGCACCGACCCGTGCGCGGGCGATCCGTGCCCCGGCACCCCGGAGTGCGTCGCCCAGGCCGACTGGAGCGGTTTCGAGTGCGTCTGCCCGACGGGGATGGTCCCCTACGCCGGAAGCTGCATCGATGACCCGTGCCAGCCCAATCCTTGCGCGAACACCGGCATCGCCCACCTGACCACCTGCAACGCCCAGCTCCCGGGCAACTACGAGTGCGTCTGCAACCCCGGCTACATCGATGACGGGGCGGGCGGCTGCACGATGGACCCGAACGCCAACGAGTGGACCTTGATGGTCTTCCTCAACAGCGACAACAACCTCGACGACTTTGGCGACGACGACCTCGCCGAGATGGAGCGGGTCGGCTCGGACCTGTACGTCAACCTCATCGTCCTGCACGACTCGAGCGGCAACGGCGACACGCGCATGCTGCGCATCAACCGGGGCAGCAGCCAGACGCTCGCCCACCCCATGGGCGCCGAGGTGGACATGGGCCGCTGGGAGTCGCTGCGCGACTTCGGCCTCTGGACGGTGCAGAACTACCCGGCGCGCCACTACGGGCTGGTGGTCTGGAACCACGGCGACGGCTGGCGCTCGCCGGGGGCGGCCAAGTCGCCGCTGCTCAAGGGCTTCTCGAACGACGAGACCAACACCTACGACGGCATCTCCATCACCAACGGCGACTACGCGCGGGCGCTGTCGGCGATAACCCAGGCGACGGGCGGCAAGCTCGACCTGGTCGGGTTCGACGCCTGCCTGATGGGCATGTACGAGGTGGCCAAGGCCACCGCGCCCTACGCCCACTACCTGGTCGCCTCGTCCGAGACCGAGCCGGCCGGCGGCTGGTCTTACGACGGCTTCCTGCCGGGGCTACTCGCCAACCACAACATGGACGCGGCGACGCTGGGCGCCTCCATCGCCGACACCTACTACGCCGAGAACAGCTCCAACTCGACGCAGGCGGTCACCAACCTCGACACCATCCCCGCGCTCGACGCCGCGGTGAGCGGCTTCGCCGACGCGCTGATGGCGAGCTCCTCGCTCTACTCGAGCATCAGCACCGTCCGCAACGCCTCGCAGGAGTTCTACGACTCCGACAACATCGACCTGGCCGACTTCGCCGACCGGGTCGCGGCGATGAGCAGCGCCTCGCCGGCTTTGCGCGCCGCCGCCAACGCGGTCGCCGCGCAGGTCCGCACGAGCGTGGTGCACAACAAGGCCCAGTCCGACTACCCGGGAGCCAACGGCCTCGCCATCTACCTGCCTCCCAGGAACAGCGGCGCCGACTCGGCCTACTACGACACCGGGGCGACCTGGAGCATCGACACGCGCTGGGACGAGTTCCTGCAGAGCTTCGCCCAGTAGGTGGAGTTGATCGCCTGCGGCCGCGCTCGGCGGCCGCGGGCGGTTGAAATCGAGGGCGCCGGATTGCCTGCCGGCGCCCTTTCTTTTTTGCGGGCGACTGCTCTTTCCCTTCGCCGGGCCGCCCGCCTTCGCCCCGGGGGAAGTAGACTGCCACGCCCATGACCGCCAGCGATCCCTCCCAGAACGACGAAGCCCGCCTGCTCGAGAAGCTGCGCCGCATCGCCGCCCTCTTCGAAGGCGCGACGACCGACGGCGAGCGCGCCGCCGCCGAGCTTGCGCTCGAACGCGTCCGCCACCGGATCGACGAGCTGCGCCGGACCACTCCCGACCAGGAACAGGAGACCAGCTTCTCGCTCTCCGACCCCTGGTCGCGCCAGCTCCTGCTCGCGCTGCTGCGCCGCTACGGCATCCGGCCGTACCGCTATCGCGGACAGCGGCGCACCACCGTCGTCGCCCGCGTCTCCAAGCCGTTCCTCGACCAGACGCTCTGGCCCGAATTCCAGGAGCTGCAGAGCACCCTGGTCGGCCACCTCAACGCCGTCGCCTCCCGCGTCATCTCGCAGGTGGTGCATCCGGACGCTTCCGAGGCCAGCGAGGTGGAGGCACCCAAGCGGCTGACGTCGTAGACGGAGTCGGAGAGACCCTGCCCCGGTGCCACCCTGAGCGTAGCTCCCGCCGCGTCAGCAGAGGGAGCGGAGTCGAAGAGCGCCTCGAAAGGCTCGGGGGCCCTCGACGAGCGTTGGGATGAACGAGGGCGAGCCTCTCTCGGCAAACTCGGGGTGGACGGGGGCTGCGGGCGTCCAGAGCCCCGCCCATCCGGTCGCCCTGAGCGCACCTCCCGCCGCGCCCCGCCCGTTCGAGCGAAGGAGACCGCTCAACCACCCCGCGTTCTGAGCGGCCGCCCGCCGTGCTAGAACCCGCCTCTTCAAGAGGTGGGAAAGATGCCCGAGCCGAAGAACAAGTTCCTCGCCAAGATGCTCGAGCGCCTCTACGGCGCGATGGCCTCCGGGCCGAGCCTCAACTGCCGGCCTCACAACTCGCGTCAGCGCGTCGATCTGCATGCGCTGCGTTGCCTCGATGGACCCAGCCCCGAGCAGGCGCTCGAGAAGCTGCTCGGAGACGGCGGCGCCGTGCGCTGGAGCGCGCCGCTTGCCCACCGGCACTTCGAGCCGCTCGCCGAGGAGGAGCAGCGCGCGCTCTCGCCCGAGCAACTCGCTGAGCGGCGCGCGGCCGCCGATCAGCAAGCGCTGCTGCGCAGGCTCGCCGCCATCGCCGACGACGCCCAGTCCTTCGAGCAGCAGACCGGCGCCCAGGTCCTCTTCCTCGGGCTGCCGGTCCTCTCGCTGCCGCCCGGCTCCGGCAAGGCGAGCGCGGGCCTCACCCGCCGCATCCTCGCGCCGATCGCCTTCGTCCCGGTCACCCTCACCGTGCGCCGCGGCCGCGGCGCCGGGGTCGAGCTCGCCTGCTGCGGAGAGGGCATCGACCGCGTCATCCCCAACGCCGCGCTCCTCGCCTGGGCCGAAGGCCAGTCGGGACGGAAGCTGCGCGATCTCTTCGCCGACGAAGAGGGGACCGAGCCCTGGCGCGAGCTCGCCGAGCTCGCCACCGCGGTCTGCGCGGCGCTCGCGCTGCCGCCGCCCGCGGCCTTCAGACCCGGCAGCGCCACCGCGCCGATGCCGCGCGCCGACGACGAGGCGGCGAAGAGTACCCGCCTGCTGCCGAGCGCGGTGCTCGGCCTCTTCCCGCTCACCAACCAGAGCCTGGTGCGCGACCTCGAGGCGCTCGTCGAGGGCGAGCCGCTCTGCGGCCCCATCGAGAGCTTCGTGAAGGCCGAGGCGAGCCTCGCCCCCGCCGGCGACGAGCCCGCCTCTCCGGCCGCCACCGGCCAGCGCGTCGTCGCCGAGGAGCGGCTGGTGAGCCTGGCCGACCCCTGCCAGGCCCGCGCGGTGCGCCTGGCGCGCTCGAGCCGCGGGCTGGTGATCCACGGGCCTCCGGGCACCGGCAAGTCGCAGACCATCGCCAACGCCATCGGCGACCACCTCGCCCGCGGCGAGCGCGTGCTGCTCGTCTGCGACAAGCGCACCGCGCTCGACGTGGTGAAGTACCGGCTCGACGCCCTCGGCCTCGGCTCGCTGTGCGGAGTGATCCACGACCCGCAACGCGATCAGAAGGACCTCTACCTGGGCCTGCGCGAGCAGCTCGAGTCGCTGGCCGAGTCGAAGACCAACGAGGCCGCGGTCGCCGAGCTTCGAACCGTCGATCGCGAGCTCGCGGCGCTGCACGAGGAGCTGACCCGCCACGACCAGGCGCTCTCGGCGCGGCCCGGCGGCGTCGAGCCTTCGTTCCACGAGCTGGCCGGCGACTGGCTCGCCATCGAGGTCGACCCCAAGCTCGTCCCGGCGACAGCCGGACTGAAGAACACCCGCCTCGCGCAGCTCACCCCTCACGAGCGCGAAGCCCGCGAGGCGCTCGAGCGCGCGACCCGCGAGGAGTGGACCATCAACCCCTGGCGCCCGGCGCTCGGGCTCGATCTCGCCGTCTGGCTCGCGCGCCCGATGGACGACTGGCGACAGGCCGCCGCACAGCTCGTCGAGAAGGCCGGGCGCGCCGACGACACCGGCGCGCCGCAGCTCCCGCCCTTCGCTCCCGAGGCCGCTCTCGAGGCGCAGGGGCGCGCCCGCGAAGAGCTCGCCGGCGACCTCGAGAAGCTCGTCGCCGACGGCGGCTCGGAAGAGCTCGCCCGCTGGGCCAAGGCGCCGGCCGGGCAGCTCGCCGGGGCGGCCACCGAGCTCAAGGCGCTCGCGCCGCAAGTCGAAATCCTGCGCGCCGGTCCTCTCGACGCCGAGCTCGCCCTCACCACGCGCTCGGCCCCGCCGACGATGGCCGCGATGCTGCCGTGGATCGCCCGGCTCGACGCTTGGCTCACGGTCGCCCGGCGCTGGTACGGCTTCCTGTTCCTCTTCCGCCGCTTCAAGGCGGCCTCGGTCCTCGCGCAGCTCGGGCTCACCTTTTCGCTGCTCGCCGTCGAGCGCGTCGCCCGCTTCCTGAACGGTCTGCGCGCGCGGATGCTGCTCCGGGACTTCGAGCTTCGCCTGCTGCCGGGGGCCACCGAGGCCGAGCTGACCGACGAGCGGCTCGCGGCGGCCACCGCGCACCAAGAGGCAGCCTTCGCCCTGCTCGCCCGCGTGGACACCGACCCCGCGCTCGCGCCGTGCGCGGCCGCGCTGCGCCAGGCGCTCGCCGATCCCGCGGCCCACGCCGCGTTGATCGAGGGGCTGCGCCGCTCGGGCCCGCGCTCGCTCGCCGCCGCCGCGCTGCTGCGCGAAGCGCGAGAGAGCGGCCTCTTCTCGAGCGCCTGGATCGCGGATCTCGACGCGTCGCTGCGCGCAGGCGGCGAGGTGCTGGCGTCCTTCGAGGCCCTGCGCAGGCGGCTCTCGACGGTCGAGGGGCTTCTGCGAATCGAGGCGACGCTGGCGTCCCTGCCCGACGCAATCTCGCAGGCGCTGCGAGCCCTGATCGAGCGCGGTGCCGAAACCGACGCGGGCTGGGCCGCGCTGCGCAAGGCGGTGCTTGCCATTGAGCTGGGCGAGCGACTTCGCACCGAGCCTCTGCTTCAGTCGTTCGACGCGAGCCGGCTCGAGGCGGCCCACCGTCACTACCGCGCGCTCGACGAGCACAAGCGCACGCTGGTGCGCGAGGCCATCCTCCACGTCTGGACCTCGCGACAACGCGAGCGGCTGCTCGCCGCGACCGGGACCCGGCTCAACGGGCTGGGCGCCGAGCTGAAGCGCCGGCTGATGGTGCGCGGCAAGCGCGTCCTCAAGGTGCGCCAGCTCGTCGCCGCCGGAGCCGGCGTCGAAGGCGGCGACCCGCTCTTCGACCTGCGCCCGGTCTGGATGGCCAGCCCGGAGACGGTCGCGCAGATCTTCCCGCGCCAGCCGATCTTCGACGTGGTGGTCTTCGACGAGTCCTCGCAGCTTCGGCTCGAGGAGGCGCTGCCGGTGCTCACCCGCGGCAAGCGCGTGGTCGTCGCCGGCGATCCCAAGCAGCTCCCGCCGACCCGCTTCTTCGAGGCGGCGGTCGCCCAGAGCGCGACCGACGAGGAGCCGGAGACCGACCAGGCGCTCTTCGAGGAGCAGCAGTCGGAGGCCGAGGACCTGCTGTCGGCCGCGCTCAACCTCGAGATCGAGCAGGCCTACCTCGACGTCCACTACCGCTCGCAGAACGCGGACCTCATCGACTTCTCGAACCGCAGCTTCTACGGCTCGCGCCTGCAGGCGATTCCCGGCCACCCGTCGAACCGGACGCGGGTCGCGCCGCTGCGCCTGGTGCAGGTCGACGGGGTCTATGACAAGCGGGTCAACCTGCGCGAGGCCGAGGAGGTCGTCGCGCTAGTCCGCGGCCTGCTCTCCCAGCCGCAGCCGCCCTCGGTCGGCATCGCCTGCTTCAACCTGAGCCAGCGCGACGCCATCTCCGAGGCGCTGGAGACGGCGGCGGCGGCCGAGCCCGCGTTCGCCTCCAAGCTGGCCGAGGCGCGCGCCCGGCGCGGGGCCGCGTCCTTCGAGGGTCTGTTCGTCAAGAACCTCGAGAACGTCCAGGGCGACGAGCGCGACCACATCATCATCAGCACCACCTACGGCCCCGATCCCAAGGGGCGCTTCTACCGGCGCTTCGGTCCGCTCGGCCAGGCCGGCGGCGGGCGCCGGCTCAACGTCCTGGTGACCCGGGCGCGCCAGGCCGTGCACCTGGTCACCTCGATTCCGCGCGCGCAGTGGGCCTCGCTGCCGCCGCTGCCCGCGGGGCAGGAGCCGGGCGGCGGATGGCTGCTCTTCGACTATCTGCGCTCTGCAGAGGAGTTGGAGCGGCTCTATGCCGAGGAGTACGACCGCTGGCAGCGTGGGCGGGCGTCGGCCGAATGCGAGGTGCGCTGCTTCGAGACCCCGTCGCCCTCGGGCTTCGCGCAGGCGCTCGCGCGCAAGCTCGCCACCGACTGCGAGGTCTCGAGCGAGGTGCACTGGGGCAACGAGGGCTTCTGCGTCGACGTCGCGCTGCGCCACCCGACCCGCGCCGAGGACGTGACGCTCGGGGTGCTCTGCGACGGGACGCGCTTCTCCAAGGCGCCCGACCGCGTCGAGTGGGACCTGTTCCGCACCGCGGTGCTCGAGGGCCAGGGCTGGAAGCTGCTGCGCCTGTGGACCCCGCAGTTCTTCCGCGACCCGCAGAGCGCGGTGCAGGCGATCGTCGCGGGAGCGGCGGAGATCGTGGCGCAGGCGCCCTACCCGACCCCCGAGGCGGCGCCGGGGCGGGAGCGGATGCTCAACTGACGGTGGGGGAACGAGGGGGAAACTAGAGGTCCGGCAGAAGAGGAAAAGGTGCGCGACATGGCTATGCCCCTTCTGCAGCAGATGAAATTAGCGCACTATGAACAACCGCCCTTGTAGTATCGCATTGAGCATCAGGAAGTGGCGGCGAGCCCGAAGAAGCTCGTGGTTGATCGCTGAGCCAACGTTGGCCTCCTACGCATAGATTAGGCGCCCGCGAGCCGATCGATGGCGACCACCGCATCGCGCGGTAGATTCTCGGCGACGCACACGCACAGACCGTCCATCGGCAGGAACTTGAGCGCTTCACGGTTCGGTGGGAGCTTTACCGCTCTCTGATCGGCATAGGCACTGGCCTTTTCGTTGCCACCCTGTTGATCGGGGCTGCGGTCTTCGTCACGATCCCATGGCTACCCGTGGGTCGGCGGGGTCTTGGGCGGAACGACCGTAGTGTCGCTGACATCGGCGTTTTTCTACGGTACGCGAAGCCGCCGGCGCGAACGGGAAGAGAAGAACAAGGTAATGGTGCGCCAGCTCGCCGAGATGGGCGAGCGGCCGCCCAGCGACGAAGGTCCCAGCGACTCCCACGGTGGGGAAAGCGACGAGGAAGCCGCATAGCTAGTCGGAGCGTCGCTCTTCGCAAATTTCCAACCCCTCGAGAGCCTCGGCATCGGTAGTCGAAGGGGCCGAATTGGGCCTGATCGCCAAGCGCGCCTCTATCCTCATAGCCCGGGGCCGCCCAGGCTCGAGCGCGTGTACCTGAGCTTCCCGCGACGCGCCAGGATGCGGCTTGAGGCTGACATCATGTGACGCGCTCGTAGACGGAGCCGCGCAATGACCCTTGCGTTGATGGCGCTTGAGTTGCCCTTCCTTGGAATCGAGGAGCAGGTGTTCAGATTCCGGGTGCCCATGATCGGCTGCATAGAGTTGGTGATCGAGCTCGAGACGTACCGCTGCTCCTTGGTCGAGCGTCCTTCGTGCTCGCTTGATGACCATCCCCTGCTGACTTTGGCGCCCTTGCGCTTCTTCAGCCTGGGAATGGGCGTGATGGAGCGGGCCGCCCGAGGCTTCTCGATGATCTAGCGCGTGTTCTCCCCGCTCTCGTCAAACTCCCAACGGCATGCCGCGCTTGTAGTGCGAGTTTGAGGGTCGGCTCCAGAAGAAGCAGCGGCTATCCCTCCGATCTCCAGCGCTTGTCACGGCTTACGACGCGACGCAGGACTTAGCGGTTGGTCATGGAAAGATGGAAAGACGCGGGGGCGGGTACCGGCTCGAACAGACGTGGACTCACAGATCGGCGCGGCAGGCGGTGCCGCCTTGGAGGGGCTTTGAGTGCCCGGCGCGGTAGCGCCTCCCACGCCCCTCTGTCGCCAACCTGACAAAGCCGTGGCTCGTCTAGTTTCCGCTTTTGCCTTCTTCTCAGCCGGGAACCAGCCTGCGGTCAGCTTCGGCCCAACGACCGGGTCAAAGCCCCACCAAACCCCTAAGTCGGCCGTGGCGCGGCCGAGGAGAGACGACGATGGCGACCATGATCACCTCGAAGACCGTGACCTACCGCACCAACTCCACCAAGCAGGTCCGCTCGGCCTATCAGGAGTCGACCACCCCTATCGCCAACTACTTCCGCGCCACCTACGGCGAGGAGGCCGCCTTGCACACCCTCGGGCTCCTGGTGCCGGTGATGGCCTGGATGACCTCGTCCGAGGAGGCGGTGCTCGCCGCCATCGCCAAGCTGACGACCGAGCGGCGCGAGAGCATCGAGGCGACCGCCGAGAAGGAGCGCTGCGCCGAGGCCTGCCGCGCGCGCATGCTGCCGGTGCGCGACACGCTCAAGAGCTTCTTCGGCGAGAAGTACGCCGCCGACTTAGGCTTCGCGGGCCCGCTGCCCGACAACCCCGAGGCGGTCGTCACCCTGTCAACCTACGTCCAGGCCCGGGTGGTCGAACTGCCCGTCCCGCCCTGCCTCATCCCCAGCGGCGCGCTCGACCCCAAGGTGCTCGTCGCGTCGCTGGCCGAGCCGACCGCGGCCCTCAAGGCGGCGCTGGTCAAGTCGGCCAACGAGAAGAAGGAGTCCGACAGCGCGCAGATCGAGAAGGACCGGGCCGTCGAGCAGTTCGACCGCGCCTTCAAGGTTGCCGCGTCTCTGCTGTCGACGCTGCTCGATTGCGCGGGCGAGACCGAACGCGCCCGCCGGGTCCGCCCGTCGACCCGCCGCCCGGGGACCACCGTCGCGGTCGCTGCGGATGATTCCGAGACGACCACCACCCGCGCTGCGTCATCCGACAGCGACCCTCTGACGACCTCGATCGACGGCTGAGTGTCGCCGCGAGGACTTTGGCACCGTGCCAAAGTCTTCGCGGCGACGTTTGGAAGCCTCGGGCGCTCTGCCCAAAG
>DHSB01000130.1:58346-58710 GCA_002408385.1 Myxococcales bacterium UBA5297 | reverse complement strand
GCCTGCCGCTCCGACGCCCCACCAAGCGGCGCCCAGCGTCGCTGTGGCGGGACAGGCGGCGGGGCCTCGCGAGCCACCCGCCGCCGCCTCGGCGCGGCGCACCCTCGAGCAGCTCCGAGCCGAGCTCGGCGCCTGCCGCCGCTGCAAGCTCGCCGCCGGCCGCACGCATCTGGTCTTCGGCGTCGGCAGTCCCCGGGCCGAGCTCGTCTTCGTCGGCGAGGGCCCGGGCTCGGAAGAGGACCGGCAGGGCATCCCCTTCGTCGGCGCGGCCGGGGAGCTGCTCACCAAGATGATCGAGGCGATGGGCTTCGCCCGCGACGAGGTCTACATCTGCAACGTCGTCAAGTGCCGGCCGCCGGGCAAC
>DHSB01000130.1:50665-58232 GCA_002408385.1 Myxococcales bacterium UBA5297 | reverse complement strand
TCAAGTGCCGGCCGCCGGGCAACCGCAACCCCGAGCCCGACGAGATCGCCGCCTGCGAGCCTTTCTTGAAGGCTCAGCTCGCGAGCATCCAGCCGAAGGTCATCGTGACGCTCGGCAAGTTCGCGGCGCAGACCCTGCTGCGCGACGCGACGCCGATAACGCGTCTGCGCGGCCAGTGGCGCGAGTACTGCGGCATCAAGCTGATGCCCACCTTCCACCCGGCCTACCTGCTGCGCAGCCCGGCGGAGAAGCGCAAGGCATGGGAGGATCTCAAGCTCGTCATGAAGGAGTTCGGACGAGACCCTGCGAGCGCGCAGAAGAGGTAGGCGCGCCCCGCGCGCCACAGCGGCTGAAGGAGGCCGGGGAGGACGCCATGAGAACCCCCGCGAAGACGATTCTGCTCGCCCTGCTCGCCCTCGCCACCCTGGGCGCCGGGCGCGTCACCTTCGCCCCGCCGACACAGGCCGCGCCGCTGCCGGTCGCCCTCGTCGAGCTCGACGGCTCGGTCAACCCGGGCAGCGCCGACTACCTCGTGCGCGCCATCCAGACGGCCGAGAGAGAGGGCGTCGCCGCGGTCGTCATCCGGCTCGACACCCCGGGCGGCATGCTCGAGTCGACCCGCGAGATCGTCAAAGCCCAGCTCGCCGCGCGCGTTCCCGTCGTCGTCTGGGTCGGCCCCTCCGGCGCGCGCGCCGGCTCGGCGGGCGTCTTCATCACCGTCGCCGCGCACCTCGCGGCGATGGCCCCGGCGACGAACATCGGCGCCGCCCACCCGGTGCAGGCCGGCGGCGGCGAAGAGCCCGATGAGACGATGGCCGAGAAGGTGACCAACGACACGGCCGCCTGGGCCCAGGGCATCGCCGCGCAGCGCGGGCGCAACGGCGAATGGGTCGCCGACGCGGTCCGCGAGAGCGTCTCGGTGCACGCCGAGCAGGCGCTCGAGCTCGGCGTCATCGACTTGGTCTCGCCCGACCTGCCCTCGCTGCTCGAGGCCATCGACGGGCGCGAGGTGACGACCGCCGCCGGCACGGTCGTGCTGCGAACCAGCGGCGCGCAGATCGCACCGCTTCGACCCTCGGCGCGCGAGCGGCTGCTCGACGGGCTTGGCAACCCGAACGTCGCCTTCCTGCTGCTGGGGCTGGGCGTGCTCGGCCTGCTGGCCGAGCTCTATCACCCCGGCACCCTCTTCCCCGGGGTGCTCGGCGCGGTCAGTCTTGCGCTCGGACTGCTCGCGACGCGGATGTTGCCGGTCGACACCGCGGCGATAGTCCTCATCTTCGTCGGCGCGGTGCTCATCGCCGCCGAGTTCTTCGTCACGAGTTGGGGCCTGCTCGCGGTGGCCGGCGCCATCTGCCTGGGCGTGGGCGGCTTCCTGCTCATCGATCCCAGCGAGCCCGGGTTCCTCGTCGACCGGGACTTCGGCGTGCAGTGGGGCCTGGTGTTGCCCATCGTCCTCGTCGTCGCCGCCCTCGCCGCCATCGTCGTCTGGAAGGTGGCCGTCTCGCGCACAGGACGGCAGCTCACCGGCGCACAGGGCCTCATCGGCGAGGTGGGCGTCGCCGCCGAGGAGATCGGTCCCGAGAAGGGCAAGGCCTTCCTGCACGGTGAGCTGTGGGAGGCGCGCTCGACCGGCTCCATCGCCAAAGACGTCCAGGTCAAGGTCGAGCGGGTCGAGGGGCTGGTGGTGACCGTCGTGGCGGTCGACTGAGTTGTGAGTTTTGAGTTTTGAGTTGGGAGTGAATGCCGGGGCCCGGGTGCTCGCCGGGGCCGTCGATCGTCGACTCACTCGCGCCTCGACACGCCCGGAACCGGGCTTTTCTCTCCAAACTCCCAGCTCAAAAACTCCCAACCCATTGGCGATCGCCAACCGTTTTGAGGAACAATCCACGCGTCCTGCCCGGAGGAGCCATGTTCATCGCGCAGATCGTCATCCCCATCGTCATCGTCCTCGCTGTGCTGATCGCCGCGGTGCGCATCATCAACGAGTACGAAAACGGCATCATCTTCCGGCTCGGCCGCTACGCCGGCACCCGCGGCCCCGGCCTCAACCTGATCATCCCGATCGTCGACCGGATGGTCATCGTCGACCTGCGCACCCTCGCCCGCGACGTCCCTCCACAAGACGTGATCACCCGCGACAACGTCTCGGTGAAGGTCAACGCGGTGCTCTACTTCCGCGTCATCCAGGCGGAGAAGGCCATCATCCAGGTCGAGGACTTCCTCTACGCCACCAGCCAGCTCGCGCAGACGACGCTCCGCTCCATCCTCGGCCAGGTCGAGCTCGACGAGCTTCTCTCCGATCGCGAGAAGATCAACCGGCACCTTCAGGAGGTCCTCGACAAGCAGACCGAGCCGTGGGGCATCAAGGTCTCCAACGTCGAGGTCAAGCACGTCGACCTGCCGGCCGAGATGCGCCGGGCGATGGCGCGCCAGGCCGAGGCAGAGCGCGAACGGCGGGCCAAGGTGATCGCGGCCGAGGGCGAATTCCAGGCATCGACCAAGCTCGCCGAGGCCGCCCACATCATCGGCGCCGAGCCCGCGGCGCTTCAACTCCGCTACTTGCAGACGCTGGTCGAGATCTCCTCGGACAAGACCGCGACCACCATCTTCCCCATCCCCATCGACCTCCTGAGCACCTGGGTGAAGAAGCTGGAGAAATAGACGGGCCGGTCGCTGTCGACCGCCGGTCAGCCCGACCGCAGGCCGAGCTTGCGCGACCAGAGTCGGACGAATGTGTCGGAGCTCTGCGCGCCATCCCTGATCCTTCCCTCGCTATGACCAACACCTCGACTCCCCAACTCTCGTCCGACCATCCATCCATCACGCTCCGAATCGAGCCCTCACGAACGGTGCTCGCGCTCTCCCTGCTCGTCGGCCTTCTCGCCCTCTTCTGCGCGGGTTTCGGCCTCTTAAGCTCGGGCGGCCCCGGGCGATCCACCTTCAACTCGATCCACGGCCAGAGCGTCCAGCTCTACGGCCAGGGTCTCTACAGGGGCGATTCGGTCTTCAAGGCTGCCGGCAACCGCGGAACCGACCTCGTCACCTTGGTCGTCGGAATCCCGCTCCTGCTCGGCGCCGCCCTGCTCTACCGCCGCGGCTCGTCGCGGGCCGCCCTGTTGCTGAGCGGCATGCACGCCTACTTCCTGTACGTCTACGCGACGATGGCGCTGGGCGCGATGTACGGCCCGCTCTTTCTCGCCTACGTCGCCACCTACTCCGCGAGCCTCTTCGCGCTGATAGGGCTGCTTACGCGATTGTTGCCGCTCGCGCCCCGCTTCTCACCCGCCCTGCCCCGCCGACGTATCGCCGCCTTCCTGTTCTCTTCCGGCTTCCTCACGCTCGGCGTCTGGCTCGGACCCATCCTCGGCGCCTCTCTTGCCGGCGAGCCCCCGGGGCTCCTGCAGCACTACACGACGATGGTCACCGACGCGCTCGACCTCGGGCTCATCGTTCCGACCGTCTTCCTGTCCGCGACGCTGATCGCCCGCCGCCAGCCCACCGGCTACCTCATCGCCTTTCCGCTGATCCTCCTCGTGTCGATGCTGTTGCCGGTCATCGTCGCGCAGACCGTGCTGCAGCTCTCTGCGGGAGTCACCTTCAAGCTGCCGGAGATCATCGGCCCCTTTGGCGGGTTCCTCGTCGCCGGGGCGCTCGGCGTGTGGATCCTGGTCCTGCTGCTGCGCGACTTCGGGCGTTCCGCGGCACGCTGAGCTCGTCAGCGAGAGCGAGCCTTCCTGCACCGATCGCTGGCCGACCGGGGGCGCGGCCTCAGCGCACCTCGACCAACCCGATGGTCAGAGCCTCGCGCCCGGGATCCACGTCGATGGCCAGGTAGTGCAGGTCGCTGCCGTCGAGCCGCATGCCGAAGCCGACCCCGCCGCAGCCGGAGACGACGGTGGGCACCTCCGCCATGCTCGAGAACCGCAGCGTGTGCAGGTGCCCGCTCAGCAGCAGGTCCGCGCCACCGGATGACAGCCGCGACATCACCTTGGCACCCTCGGTCCGGCTGTTGAACCCGCCGTCGCGCAGCCCCTCGTAGTCGAACGGCGGCAGGTGCATCGCCACTATCCGCAGCCCCGGGCCGGTGTCGCCCAGCCAGTCGGCCATCCGCTGATGCACCCGCGGGTCGAGCGTGCCCGAGGCGCTGTCCACCAGCACGAAGCGCGTCCCGCGGTAGTCGAACGCCACGTTGATGCGCCCCACCGCGCGTTGGAAGAACGCCTCGTCGCCCATCGCCTCGTGGTTGCCGATGACCGTGTACCAGGGCACGGCCAACGCTTCGGCAGCGGCGAGGAAGTCCCGAATCTGATCCGGCTGGCCGCTGTTCGTGTCGTCGCCGGCGAAGAGCACGAATTCGACCGTCGGGTCGGCGTTGATGCGCTCGCGCACCTGCGCGAACCGCTCGAGCCCGCCCTGCACGTCGCCGACCCACGCGAACCGAAACGGCCTCGCCTCCGCCTCGTCGGGCCGCGCCACGGTGAGCTGACGCTGACCTGAGGCGGGGACGAGGACCTCGAACGCGAGCCTCTTCTCGCCCGTCCGCTGAAGCGCGAGCGGCGGGTCGGTCTGGAGGTCGTCGAAGACGTTCACCAGCTCGACGCTGACCTTCCTCTCGGCCGAGGCCGTCGAGTCGAACCTCAACGTGACCTGCGGCGCGTTGGCGCGGAAGCGCACCCGCAGCGCGTCGCGGTCGATGCTCTCGGCCACCCCGGGCTCGATGCGTGCCTGGATCTCGCCGAGGTCCGCCCGGCCGATCTCCTCGAGATCGCGCGTCGTGCGCTCAGCCGTCGGGTCGAGGCAGGCGGCAGCCAGCAGGACGATGCCTGCCGCGGGCACGTGGGCTCTCACCATAGCCTTGCCTCCACCGCGAGCGTGGTGCGCACGCCAGTCCCCAGTCGCACCGACGGCAGCAGCGCCCAGCCGTCGGCGAGCGCGATGCGCCCGTCGAGCTGGAGCATCCCGATGAACCCCGCCAGCCCGCTCGAGAGCATCATGCCGCCCGGCAGCTCGTTCTTGCGGTGGCGATAGACGAGCTCGAAGCCGGCGCGCTCGAAAGGCTGCAGCCCCATGCCGATGCTGATCACGAGCAGCGGCAGGCCGTCGCTGATCGTCGCGTCGGCGCCCTCGTAGCCGTAGGCGTCGATACCCCAGCCCACCCGCGCCAAGGCCCACGCATTGCGCAGCGAGCGCGCGATGAAGCCGAGATCGGCGCGGCCTTCGAGATAGACCTCCCCGGTCGTCACGTGGAAATCGTCGCCGGGGAAGCGCTGGTGGGCCACGCCAAGGATGAGGTCGAGCGCGGTCACCGTCTCGGGACGCGGGCGAGCGAGCTGAAGCGCGAGGAGCACGCCGGCCGCGGCGTGGCTCGAACCCTGCGGATGCCAGGAGCCCCAAGGGCTGAGCCGCAGCCGCTCGCCGCGCCAATCGAGCCGCAGCGACATGCCGTGCTGGAAGTCGAGCTTCGAGGCGAAGAGGCCGTCGTAGCCCGCCGACAGAGAGAGCCCGGCCTCCGGCCTCCAGCCCGAGGCCGGCCAGCCCTCGCTGCCATGGATAGAGCCGGCCAGATCGCCGAGCCACGAGACCGAGATGGCGCCCAAGCCGCCGATGGTCGGGATGACGTAGAGCGGCGCGAGCTGATTGGCCGCGCCGGTCCCGGCGAGCAGCGCGAAGCCGGCGACGAAGCTGGCGACGCCGATGCCCTGGGTCGCGAGGAGGTTGCGCGCCGCTTCGGGCTCGCCGAGCACGAAGTGTCCCGAGCCATGGAGAAGCAGTCCGGGCAGCACCGCGGCGCCGGCGGCCAGCGGCGAGCCGGGCGTCGGAGGCAGCAGCTCGAGGCGCTCCTCGACCGGCGCAGGCGGCGCGTCGGGGGCTGCGGTCAGGACTGTCAGGGCAAGGGAGAGGACCGCGGCGGACATGGCGCGAAGCTAGTCGAGGAGCCGCGTGGGCTCAATCTCGCCGACGCTCGGGAGCGCTCCGGGACCCCACCCGAAGCCTTCGTCCCAGCGAGTCGTCAGGGCCGAGCGCGGGTCTCTTACACCACGGCGGTGGATGTCGAAGGCGAGCACGTCTACCTGAGCTGCTTGCCTGTGGTTTCGGTCGCCTTGGGGCGGCCGGCCCAGCGACGGCGGGCTGCCTGGCGATGGCGGGGCGTGGTTTCCTCCCGACGCGGGCGCGCCGGTCACACTGTCGGTGACATCTTGACCTCGCCCGCGCCTGCTCGCTAGTCTGCCTTCCGTCTTCGCGAGCGGCATCGGGGTGAGTCGCCATGGGAAGTCTCGCGAGACGCGATCCACTCAAGCGACAGGCGTGCATTTCGACATGGGGTTGGGGCACGCCTGCCTTCTCCGGAGAGTGTCCATGGTCACTGAGACCGAGAATTCCGAATCGACGCTGGGTCCCGAGCAGCTCCAGAGCGGCAAGGCCGCCTTCGAGATGCTGCTGCCGCGCTACCGCGCCGTCCTCGCCCACATGCTCCTCCCCGTGCGCGTCGACGTGCTGCGCGCCGCGCTCTTCGCGCTCGGCGTCGCGCAGAAGGTGAACGAGCCCCAGCGCCGCGTCCTGTTCGCCAAGCTGCCGTCCGATCTGTTCGACATCACCTTGCTCGACCTCCTCGAGCCCGCCGCCCGCGGAGCGATGTACGCGCGCGCCGAGGTCGCCACGGCCGAGGCGCTCGCTTCCGAGGCGAAGCTCCCCGCGGCCACGGTGCAAGAGGCCCTGCAGGTGCGCGAGCGCATGCTCCGGGTCGCCGGCTACCACCTCAGCGACGACGAGGAGATCAGCAAGCTCATCGCCAACATCCGCGCTGGCACCGGCTACACCGACCTCGCCGAGGACCTGTGGCGGCTCTCGCAGCTCTACCGCGACCACGCCGCGCTGCTCTCGCGCGACCCGTCGCACTACAACGCGGCCGATCCGGACGCGGCCGAGCGCATCGCCAAGACCATCCAGGACGAGCTGGGGATCGGCGGAGTTCCCAAGCGCAACGATCAGAGGGACATCCTCGAGCGCGCCTGGACGGTGCTGCTGACGACCTACGAGAGCATCGCCAAGCCGGGCCGCTGGCTGCTCGCCGACGACGGCGGCGAGCAGCTCTTCATCTCTCTCCACGCCGCGGGGCGCAGGCCGCAGAAGCCGCGCAAGGAGAAGTAGCGTCCGTCCCGAAGCAACCCGCTGCGAAGTCGATGCCGCCCGGCGCCCGATGTGGGACGCCGGGCGTCGTCGTCTCTGGGGCCTCCGACCCGGGCCCCGGCGCTCTGGAGTGAGCTCGGATGGCGCGAGGCGACCGCCGGGCCAGTCCGAAGAGTCGCCCGGGCGCTGGCTTCCGACCGCCGGCGACACTTCGGAGTCGCCCGGCAGTGGCTGACCAGCCGCCTTTCAATCCCGCGGAGTCGAAAGTGGGCGGCTCTCGACCGCCTTTCGACTCCGAAGAGTCGAAAGCCCGCCGCCGGTGACCTCAATTCGACTCTCCGGAGTCGCGGGGAGGTCGTCCCCTGCCCTGTTTCGACTCCGAAGTCTTCAAAGGCGGTCACCACCCGCCTGCCGGGCGACTCCGAAGTGTCGCCGGCGG
>DHSB01000130.1:50190-50485 GCA_002408385.1 Myxococcales bacterium UBA5297 | reverse complement strand
GCCGGCGAAGTCTCGAGTGTTCCCCGGTTCATGCGGCGTCTCGTCAATGTCAATCGAGGTCTGCGGTTGTCGACGAGGAAGCGATCGAAGAGGCGCTTGCCGGCCTCCGGGGAGCAGGTCTCGCCCTGGCTATCCCTCTGCGACCGAGATCCCGACTACGCCTCGCCGGCCATCGACCGTGACCTCGACGCCTGAACGCAGCGGCGCCAGGTCATCCAACTGGACCGCCGGAATCCCGAGCTCCCGCGCGATGATCGCCCCGTGCGACAGCGGCGATCCCCGCTGGCAGACGAGC
>DHSB01000130.1:47779-50064 GCA_002408385.1 Myxococcales bacterium UBA5297 | reverse complement strand
CCCCGCTGGCAGACGAGCGCGGCGGCGCGAGGCAGCGCCGCGGTGAAGGCGGGCCGCAGCTCCTCGACCACCAGCACCTCGCCCGGTCGCAGCCGCTGTGCCTCGCTCGCCGAGGCGGCCGGAAAGGCGCGGCCGGTGGCGAGGCCGCCCGCGAGCGCGCCTCCACGAAGCTCGAGCCCGCCTTGCGGGCCTGCCGGCGAAGCCTCGGGCGCCGGGGCCTGTTCCGCCTGGCCGCAAGCCGCAAAGCCCTCGAGCACCCGCTCGTGCAGCCGGCCCACCGCTCGCTCGCGCAGGCGCCCGACCTCGGCCGGTTGCTCCAGCGCCGCCACGAGCCGCTTCACATCCGCGGGCTCCAACTCGAAGACCCAGCCCTCGTCGAGCTCCGCGCCCGCTGCGCGTCGCTCAGCCTCGAGCAACACCGCCCTGAGCACCGCGCCCGCCTTCGCGAGCAGCTCCACCCGGTCGTCCTTGAGCGGCGTGAAGGTCCCGACCGCTGCGCGCAGCAGCTTGCCCGCGAGGCTCGCCTGCCGCGGCGTCGACTGCGGCGGGGCCGCCGACTGGCGCTCGAGGTCTTCGCGGGCGCAGGGCGACTGCTGCGACCACCAGGCCTCCGGCCTCTCGATCCACGCGCGCCACGCGGCCGGATCCTGCACCTCGACCCGCGACTCGAAGGCGTACGGGAACTGGACGAGGTGCCGTTCGATCTGCGCCCGCGCGGCGGGGTCGAGCCACGCCCACGGCAGGTGCTCGCCGCCGTTCCGCTCGCGAATCGCGAGCACCAGCTCCGCGGTCTTCCTGTCACGCAAGCTCCGCCGCGAAGGCTGGGGCAGCGTGGTGCTCAGCCCCACCGGGCCGTGCTGCTCCTCGAGCGCCGCGAGGTCCTTCACCAGATCGATCGGGTACCAAAGGCCGGCGTGGACTCGGCGGACAGCGCCATGGAGCGCCAGCGCCTCATCGACCCGCCGGCGCAGCCGTCGGACGGAGAGCCGCCGCAGGTCGGCCGCGAGGACCTGCTCGGCGAGCCTGTCGGTCTTCGACGACGCCCGCCGCCAGGCCGGCAGCATGCCCAGGCCGAAGCAGAGGTTCCCGAAGCGCGCCCGTAGCCAGGCGAAGAGGAAGCCGGCTGGCGTCCGCGCGGCGATCGCCTGGCGACCATGCCGCTTCACGCGCTTGGTAAGCAGCCACGGGCCCACCGACTGTCGGTCGAACCAGCCGTGATGAAACAAGGCGGCGCGCCGGTCGACGCCGGCGGCGACCCCGAAGGACCAGACCCCGAGCCGCGATGCCGGCCGGGGCGAGGCGAGATCGAACCCGCGGTCGAGCAGCCGCCGAACCTCCGGCTGCGGTAAGGCGACGCAGGCGGTGACCGGCCGGGCTTGGACCATCCACACGCGCTCTTCGACGTCGATGAGCCATTCGAGGTCGAGCGGCCCCTCCGCCCTGAGCGCTGCGATGGCGCCGAAGGCCAGCCCCACCAGCCGCGGCAGGGCTCGGGCGACGACAGGGTCGTCACAGCGCAGGGCTCCCGGGTCGAGCGGATCGAAGGTGAGCAGGCGCGACTCGGCGCACCCGTCGGTCACCTCCCCTGCCGCACCCCAGTCGAGCGCGAAGCTGCGCCGGTGGACGCCCTGCGGGTCGACGGTGAAGAGCACGCCGGAGCGAACCACGGCGATCTGCCGCTGGACGAGCACGGGGATGCACGCGCCGAGATCGAGGCCTCGGGAGCGGGCGTAGGCGCGCGCTCGTTCGTTCGGCTTGCCGACACGCCGCACTGCCGCCACCAGCTCCGCGCGCGTCGCCAGGCCGCCGATGCTCTCGAGCTGCCCGGCGAAAGAGGCGCTGGCCCCGTCCTCCACCGTCGCGGACGAGCGGGCTATCCAGCTCGGGCCTTCTGCAGTGGGCAGCCCCGAGAGCTCGGCGGGCGGAAGCTGCGCGCTCGAGGCGAGCTGCCCGTTCGCCTCCATCTCGTCCGCCCAGCGCATCGGGTCGGCCAGCGCGAAGCCGGGAGGCACCGGGAGGCCGCGGCGCAGCAGCGCTCCGAGCACCGCAGCCTTGGCCCCGACCCGCGCGGCGTCCTCGAGCCCGAGGGCGCTCAACTCGAGCGGCTCGGCCGCGGGGCTCACGCCGCCACCTTGAACTGGCAGTAGCCGCCGCGAGTCGGCTTCTCCGCGGTCGCCTCCATCCGCACGTCGCCCCAGCACCGGCAGAGCCGAGGCACCGGCGGCCCCGCGGGCGCCTCCATCCGCACGTCGCCCCAGCACCGGCAGAGCCGAGGCACCGGCGGC
>DHSB01000130.1:47215-47508 GCA_002408385.1 Myxococcales bacterium UBA5297 | reverse complement strand
CGCCCGGTAGCACCTCGCCGGCGAGCCCGAGCACCTCGCGCTGAAGCGACGGCTCGAGATCGGCGCCGGAGACGGCCGGCACCGGCCAGCCGCGCGCCTTCAGCCCGGCGTCGATCTCGGGCGAGCGGATGAGACCAGAGACGACCACCTCGTCGGCCTGCGTGCCCGAGAGCAGCCGGCGCAGCGCCTCGGGATCGGTCCACTCGCGCGCCAGCGGACGCAGCAACATCGCCGCGTGCAGGCCGCGCTCGCGGCAATCGGCGAGCAGGGCGAGGCGGCGCTCGACCGAGGTG
>DHSB01000130.1:46457-47088 GCA_002408385.1 Myxococcales bacterium UBA5297 | reverse complement strand
GACCGAGGTGATCGGAGGCACGGGGCCGGCCGCGTCGCCGAGGCTGACGAAGACCGAGGCGCGCAGCTCCAGCGACGCGAGCCAGTCGAGGCGCTCGACGCCGGGGTGCAGCCGCGTGGTCAGCAACACGACCTGCCTTGGCAGCCGCGCGGCGATCCCCTCGAGCAGCTCGCGAAGCACCGGGGCGACGGTCGGGTCGAAGGGGTCGCAGAAGTCGAGCACCGACAGGCGCAGCCGCCGCGCGATCGAGGCGTTGCGCTCGAGGGCGTCGAGCAGGCTGGGGACCGGCGCGAGCTGGCGCCGGGCCGAGCCGACGCCGTCCGCCTGGTTGATGCAGTACGGGCAGCCGAGGCTGCAGCCATAGATAGGGTTGACCGACAGGTGGCCCTTGCCCTCCTTGAACGCGAGGGCCGGAGGTTGGCGAGGAGCACCGCGCGTGTCGTCATGCTGGAACCAGAGCGCTTTCATCTCGATCTCCTTTGGTCCGTGGGCGACTGCTGCGCACAAAGAGATTTCAAGGGACATGCCTGGACCGCTCCCCTCGGGGCGCGGCCTGCGGCGGACCGGAGCTGCTGCACAACTTCTGTGCAGCGCAGCAGCACGATTCGCGGAGGGCCTCTCGACTTCGCTC
>DHSB01000130.1:41663-46329 GCA_002408385.1 Myxococcales bacterium UBA5297 | reverse complement strand
TCGACTTCGCTCGAGGTGAGCGGAGCCGGCCGGTCGCGGGGAACGCCAGCACGAAGGCGGCACGAAGGTGGCGCTCCGGGCCTCGACGGGCGCATTGCAGTGCGCCCCTTACCGACCCTGCGACCGATCGCTCGAGTTCCGGGCAAAGCCCGGACTGCGCCTGGTCGAAGGGGCCCAGGGTGACCGGGAGGAGGGCTCGGTCGCTCGAGGCAGAGACAGCCCGGCGCCGCAGAGCCGCTCCGGCGATGCTGCCCTTCTCCGGTGCAGCGTGTGCAGCCTGTCCGTGGGCCAAACTACGATAGGCCATGGTCCGCAAAGCCCGTCCCCGGTCCTCCGAGCGCTCCGCCCACAACCCGGCCGAGCTGCTGCTGCGCCTGCACGCGCTCGAACGAGAAGGCAGACACGCAGAAGCCCTGCGAGTGACCGAGCGGATCGAGTCCTCGCCTTCCACCGACGCGCCCGACTTCGCCGACCTGTGCCTGGCCCGCGCCCGGCTGCTCTACATCGCCGCGCGCTACCGCTCGGCGCTTCAGACTATCGAGCGCGGCGCCGCCGTGGCGCCGCTCGCCGTCGCGCGCCAGCTCGAGATCCTGCGGGCCGCGGTCCTCTCGTCCATCGAGCCGCAGGAAGAGCCGCGCCGCCTGTTGCACGCTGCCGCCGCCGAGGCGCGCGCCGCCGGCGACCGGCTCGCCGAGGCCGAGGCGACGGCCTGGCTGGTGCTCGTCGGCTTTCGCGCCGGCGACCTCGCCTCGGCCGAAGAGGCGGGCCGCACGGTCCTCGGTCTGCTTGCCGGCCAACCGTGCGACGCGCTCGCCCGCGCGCACCGCCACCTTGCCGTCGTCTACGGCGTCCAGCGCCGCTACACCGAGGCGCTCGAGCAGCACCGCTGCGCCATCGGCCTGTTCCGCGCGCTCTGCGATCCGCTGGCTATCGGCCGCGAGCACTTGAGCCTCGCGCTCCACTACCTCGACATGGGCGAGTCCGAGCTCGCCGAGCTCTACGTGCGCAAGGGCCTCGCCGTGGCCGAGAGCTGCGACGAGGAGACGCTGCGCTCGCTCGCCTTCAGCCGGCTCGGGACCCTCTCGATGGCGCGCGGCCAGCCCGAGCAGGCCTTGCGCCACTACGAGCGCGACCTCGCCATCGCCCGGCGCTGCGAATCGCCGCGCGGGCTCGCCTACGCCTTGCGCAACGTCGGCCGCGCGCTCGACGGGGTCGGCCGCGTCACCGAGGCGCTCGCCTCTCTCGAGGAGAGCGCGCAGATCTTCGAGTCGGTGGGCGACCGGGTGAACCACGCGCTGGCGCTGCTCGACCAGGCGGTGGCGCGCTCCTCCTCGCCCGGGCCCGCGGCCCTCTCGGCGCTCGAGCTGGCGCAGCGCGGCCGCACCTGGCTCGAGGGCACGCGCCGCAGCCACCTCTCGCCGATGGCGGACATGGCGGAGGCGCACGGCAGGCTCGCGCGGGGCGAGGTCGAGGCGGCGGTCGCGCTGTTCGACCGGGCGGTGAACACCTGGGCCTCGGAGGAGAACGTCGCGCGGGCCGCCCAGGCCGGCCTGCGGTTCGGGGCCGCGCTGGCGCGGGCCGACCATCGCGAGCAGGCCTGTGCGGCGCTGCAGCGCGCGCTCGAGCTGACCGTGCGCGGCCACCAGCCCGAGCTGACGAGCGCGCTGCTCGGGCAGCTCGACGCGCTCGCTCCGCAAGAGGTGGTGCTGCAGCCCCTGCGGGCCGCCGGCCCCGAGGCCGAGCCCGGCGAGACCGCGCCGCCGGCGCGCGCCGGGGAGATCGTCGGCAAGAGCGCGGGCATCGTGGAGCTGCGCCGGCTCATTGAGAAGGTCGCGCCGACGCGGGTTCCGGTGCTCGTCACCGGCGAGAGCGGCGTGGGCAAGGAGCTGGTCGCGCGGGCGATCCACGGACACTCGCCGCGCGGCGCGCGGCCGCTGGTGGTCATCAACTGCGGGGCCATCCCGTCGGAGCTGGTCGAGTCCGAGCTGTTCGGTCACCTGAAGGGCGCCTTCACCGGCGCGCTGCGCGACTCGCCCGGCCGGCTGGCGGCGGCCGATGGCGGCACCGTCTTCCTCGACGAGATCGGCGAGCTGCCGCTCGCCGCGCAGGTGAAGCTGCTGCGGTTCCTGCAGTCGGGCGAGGTCCACACCGTCGGCGAGAGCGCGGCGCGGCCGCGGCGGGTCGACGTCCGGGTCGTGGCGGCGACGCACCGGGACCTGGCGGCGATGGCGGCGCAGGGCGCCTTCCGCCACGACCTCTTCTTCCGGCTCAACGTCTTCCCCCTGCTCGTCCCGCCGCTGCGCGAGCGCAAGGCCGACCTGCGGGCGCTGGTCGCCCACGTGCTGGCGACCGATCCGACGCTCGCCGAGCTCGGCATCCGGGCGGTCTCGCCCGCGGCGATGAAGGCGCTCGAGGCGCACGACTGGCCCGGCAACGTGCGCGAGCTGCAAAGCGCGCTGGTGCGCGCCGCGGTGGTGGCGGTCGGCGACCGGCTCACCTCGCAGGACCTGCCGGACTTCGCCGCCGGACGCGAAGGGCGCAGCGGGCCTTTCCCGACGCTCGCCGAGGTCGAGCGCGAGCACGTCAAGCGCGCGCTCGCGCGGGCCGACGGAAACCAGTCGCGGGCCGCCGCGATGCTGGGGATCCACCGCAACACGCTGCGCAAGTGGCTGGGGACGTAGAGCCTAGAAAGGAAAGCCGCCCTCCGGCACCTTGACTCTGCCCGCCTCCCCGGCAACGGCCACCGGTTCACCAAACAAGTCGACGCCATCCAACCCCCGGGGGGAATGGGGCTGGATGGCGTCGGGTGAGACTGGGCAAGTGGGGGGGCCTCGCCCTCGCCTCACGTATCGGAAGGCCGCAGTTCTCGGCCTAGAAGCAGTTCCAGACGAACCTGGACAGGAAGATGTTGAGCTCGTAGCCGACCCCGTACCTGCTGAAGTGGTCGATCCAGAGCGCGAAGACGCGCTGACCGTGGCCATCAGACTGCTCGGGAATGGGCATCTGGCTCCAGTCGAGCGAACCGTCAACGTTGACCCCCGGGCTGTAGAAGAGAGCGGCGGCTGAGTCGGCCTTGCGAACGAGGCGCGGCCACAGCTCGAGCTTGGCCGGGGTGGTGAAGACGGTCCCGCTGGGCCCGAAGGTCACGACGACCGAGCGCTCGCCCTCCACCTCGACGAGCTCGGCGAGCATGCTGACGACGCGGTCGGACTCGAGCGCACCGGCAGGAATGGTGAGCTTGGCGACCCCCTCGATCTCGACGACGCCGCCCTCAGCGGCCTCGATGAAGCGGGAGGCCGACCAGCCGGAAGCGACGAACGCGGCGTCCTGGCTTCCTTTCTTCTTCCCGTTCCCGTTCCCGGGGTCGGCGCTGGCCGGCTGGGCGCCGAGCAGCAGGGAAACGACGAACGAGGCGACGACCAGATTTCGCAACCGGTTCATGGGGACCTCCGTGCCCGTCCTCTCTTGCTCGCGGTGTGCTTGTGCACGCTGTGTGCCCGCCCGCTTTCGAGAGTGGGAGTCGCGCCCGGCGGTGGGTCAACCGCTGCTTGCCGGGGTGGCGGCGACCCTCTCACCAGACCGAGCGCTCGCCAGGCGCTGTCTGATGGCATCCGCGCGATCGACGGCCCCGATCTCGACGTACAGGGCGAGCGCCTCCTGCAGGTAGAAGCGCGCCGCGCTGCCCTCGGCGAGCTGCGCGAGCTCTTCGAGCGCCTCGGCCGCGCCGAGCTTGACCTTGGCCTTGGTGAGCTGCTGGACCGCCCGTCTCAGGTAGGTCTCGGCGACGCTGCGCTGTCCCTGGGCGCGGGCGATGATTCCGAGCAGCTTGTGGGCATCGCCGAGCCCGGCGACGTCGCCCAGCCGCCCGAAGACCTCCTGGGCGTTTCGCGCATCGTCCTGCGCCTCGCCGTGCCGCCCGAGAGCCGCCAGCAACCGGGCCCGGTGGCAGCGCGCCATCGCCCCGAGCCTTATCTCCGAGGCGCTCGCCGCCATCTCCAGCACCTCGCCGAAGACGACGAGCGCCTCGTCGTGCCGCCCCAGCTCGTCGAGGCTTATCGCCACGTTGTGGGCCAGCAGCGCGAGGCCGGGCGCGTCCTCTTCGAGCAACGGAGAGGCGGCCGCGTAGGCCTCGAGAGCGCGCGCGCGCTGTCCCTCGACATTGAAGACGACCCCCAGGTTCATCTCGCACCGTCCCTGCAGGGCCCGCGCTCCGCACCGCTCGGCAAGCTTGGCGGCCTGCGTCCACCAGTCGCGCGCCCCCGCCAGATCGCCCTGCTCGAACCCGAGGGCGCCGCGCTCCTTGGCGACCCGCGCTCGCCGCGCCTCGTCCGCGCCGACCCGGTGCCACTCCTTCTCGAGCACACCCGCGGCCAGATCGAGGCTGCCGCGCTGCCAGAACAGCCGCGCGAGCTCGACCGCCGCCTGCGTCGCCTGCTGCTCGTCGCGCGCCTCGCGCCAGGCGGTGAAGAGCGTCGACGCGGCCTCGGTCGACTTGCCGAGCGCGAGCTGTGCGCGGCCGACGATGGTCTGGAGCTGCGTCGGGTCGAGGGCCGCGGCCCGGGCGCGGTCGAGCCCGCGGTGGGCCTGCGCGAGCGCGTCCGCGGGCTGGCCCAGATCGAGCAGCCGCTCGGCGAGAGTGGCGTGCGCGTCCGCGGCTGCGGCCGGG
>DHSB01000130.1:33401-41499 GCA_002408385.1 Myxococcales bacterium UBA5297 | reverse complement strand
AGCGCGATGGACGATGGCCTGCGCCTTCTCGCCGCGCGTCTCGAGCGCCGCGGCGATCGCCGAGTGCAGGCCGCGCCGCCTCGCGACCACCAGCCGTGCGCGCAGTGCCGGCCCCAGCGCCTGGTCGTAAAACGCTATCCGTCCCGCGCTCTGGGCGACGAGCCCGGCGGCCAACGCCTCGGCGACGATCGCGCTCGCCCGCCCCGCCTCGAGGCCCGTCGCCGCCCCGAGCAGACTCAGGTCCGCGCTCCCGACGAGGCTGAGCACCGCGAGCAGGTCGGCCCCCGCCGGCGAGAGCCTGTCGACCCGGGCCAGCAGCGCGCAGGTGTCGGGCCGGCCCGACAGCGCGAGCAGCTTGGACGGCACGCCGCCGGCTTCGGCAACCAGGCGCTCGAGCAGCGGATGATCGTCCGCGTCGGCGGGTCGAAGTTGGGCGAGCAGCTTCTTCGCGTCGAAAGACGGCAGAGGACCGACCTGAAGCTGCTCGACCGCCCGTGCGCCCGCAACCTTTGAGGTGGCCGTGGCGACCAGCAGGCCGCCGGCCTGGCGCAGCGCGGGCACCGCTGCGAGCAGGGATGCGCGCGAGGGCGAGTCCGCCTCGTCCAGGTCGTCGACGCAGACCAAGAAGCGCCGGCCCTCCGCCCGTAAGGCGAGCGCGTGTGCGGCGAGCGCCGGCAGGCCAGCCGTGTCGCCGGTCTCGAGCAGTCGCAGTCCACCGGCGTCTTCGGCCCTCTCGAAGATCGTGGCGAGCAGCGCACCGGGGTCCTTTCGGCCGGTCGGAAGGTCGACCACCGCGAAGCCGCGGGCCCGAGCGCGTCGGCGTGAGGCGCTGAGCAAGGCGGACTTGCCCATACCGGCGCCGCCGAAGAACAGAAGCGCCCCGCCCTGCCCTTCGGCGAGCTGCCCGAGGTTGCGATCGATCACCGCCAGCTCGGCCTTGCGCCCGGCCAGCCCGGGCTCCGGGGGCACCGCCTCGGCGAGCCCGCGGACCCGGACCGGCGCGAGCGGCCGGCTCTTCCCCTTGGCCGGCAGCGGCGCCAGCGGCTCGAGCACTACGTCCGAGGCGTCGGGATCGAGCTCTTCGGCGACCGCGGCGTCGACCACCACTTCGCCCGGCGAGCAGGCCTTCTGCAGGCGCGCCGCGGTGTTCACCGGGTCGCCGATCACCGTGTACTCGCAGCGCGACTCGGCGCCGACGATCCCAGCGATGACCAGCCCGCGCGCGATAGCACAGGTCGCGCGGACGTCGACCCCGGGGTACTCGCGGGCCACCTCCTCGGCTACCTTGCGGATGCCCTGCTGCAGCTCGAGGGCGGCGGCGACCGCGCGCTGAGAAGCCTGCTCGACCGCACACGGAGCACCGAAGAGCACCAGCGCGGCGTCGCCCAGGTACTTGTCGATAGCGCCACCCCAGCGGCGGGTCACCCCAGCCACCAGCGCGAAGAAGCGGTTGACGACCCCGACGACCTCTTCCGGATCGAGCCGCTCGGAGAGCGCGGTGAAGCCGGCGAGGTCCGCGAACAGGACCGTGACCTCGCGCCGCTCGGCGAGGGTCGGAATCACCCCATCGGTCAGCGGCGACCCTCCAGCGACGCTGTGCTCGAGCCGCTCGGCGAGCCCCTCGGGCACGAACTTCGTCAGCATTCTCGCGAGATCCGCCAAGGCGCCTCCTGGTGCCGCGGGCAAGTTGCAGGCAATGCGCCAATGGCGCGCGGCTTGCTGAAACCGCGCTGTCGAGAGCCCAGCCCTGGAGGCGTCGATGTTTCAAAGACCCGCGCTGTACGCGTTCGCGCTCGCGCTCGCCCTGACCCCGGGCTGCAAGCGCTCGTCCGAGGATCGGTCGAAGCAGGCGTTTCGACCCGAGGACTGCTGCGTTGCAGCCAAGCTGCCGACCGAGGCGACCCTGGCCGAGCCGGTGCCCGGAGGCACGCTGCGCGTGCGCATCAACACCGAGCCCGCGCACCTGGGCTACCTCATCGAGCCGGACTGGTGGCTGTCGCGCATCGTGCTGCACAACGTGAACGAGAGCCTCGTCCGCCCCGACCCGCGCGACCACCCGCGCTACCAAATGATTCCCGAGCTGGCCGAGTCCTGGGAGGAGAGCGCCGACCATCTGCGGTTCACCTTCCAGCTTCGCGAGGGCGTGCTCTGGCACGACGGGCAGCCCTTCACCTCGCGCGACGTGAAGTTCACCTTCGACAAGCTGCTCGACCCCGCGGTGCGGGCAGGCGCCCTGCGCCAGGGGTTCGCCGACCTCGAGGCGGTCGAGGCGCCGGACGAAAAGACGATCGTATTGCGCTGGAAGCGCCCCTATCCCTGGGCGCTGCGCCAGCTCGGCGGCGTGCCGATCTATCCTGCGCACGCGTTCGCGGGCCTCGACGGCCAGGGGTTCAACGAAGCCCCGTTCATGCGCGCGCCCATCGGCACCGGTCCCTATCGCTTCGAGGGTTGGGAGCGCGGGGTCGCCATCACCCTGTCGCGCCACGACGGCTACTGGGGGCGCCCCGGCCACGTCGACCGCATGGTGTTTCGCGTGGTCGAGGAGGCGAACCTGGCCCACCTGCTGCTGCTGCGGGGCGAGCTCGACGTGGACCTCGCGCTCTCGCCCGAGCAGTTCCTCGGGGCGCTCCACGAGGAGAGGCTGCTCGCCCGCTACCACCGCTTCGCCTTCTTCGACGCGAACTTTAGCTGGATAGGCTGGAACCTGCGGCGCGAGCCCTTCTCGGACCCGAAGCTGCGCCGCGCGCTGGCGATGCTCTTCGACCGCGAGTCGGTCGGCCGAGAGCTGCTCGGCGGCATCGCGCTGCCGGCCAACTGCGTCTTCTTCCACCAGGGCCCGCAGTGCGACGAGCAAACCCACCAGCCCGCCTTCGCTCCGGCCAAAGCCGCGACCGCACTGGAGGCGGCGGGCTGGCGAGACACCGACGGCGACGGGGTCCGCGACAAGGACGGGCTCCCGCTGCGGTTCGCCGTGCTCGTGCCGGCCGGCAGCACGCTCAACGAGCAGATGATGCTGGCCTACCAGGCCGAGTTGCGCGGCGCCGGCGTGGCGATGGAGGTCGAGCGCGTCGAGTGGGCCGTGCTCACCGAGCGGCTGCGGACACACGACTTCGACGCGTGCACGCTCACCTGGTTCGGCGAAATCGAGGAAGACCCGAGCCAGCTTTGGCACTCCTCGCAAAGCGCCGAGGGCTCCAATCTCGTCGGGTATGCGAGCCCGCGCGCCGATGCGCTCGTCGAGTCGATTCGCGCCGAGGCCGCCCCAGAGAACCGGGCGCTGCTCTTTCGTCAGTTGAACGCGACCATCGTCGAGGACGCGCCCTACCTGCTGCTCTTCCACATGCCGCGGCGCGGTCTGGTGCACCGCCGGCTGCGGGGCCTCTACGAATCTCCGCTCGAGTCGCTCCAGTACCGGGATCTCTGGATCGACCCTGCCTATGCCGACCGGTAAGGGAGGGCCCAGGTGATGGCGCGCCTGGCCGGCCGACTGCTGTCCTTCGCCGCGACGCTGGTGGCCATCAGCCTGGTCACCTTCCTGCTGCTGCGGCTGACGCCAGGAGATCCCGCCTCGCTCTCTGCGGCCCGCGGCCTGCGCCCGGGTCAGGTGAACGCCGCGGCGGCCCAACAGTTTCGCGAGGAGCTGGGGCTCGACCGTCCGCTCGGCGTGCAATGGGTCGGGTGGCTTCGCCGCTCGGCGACGTTCGACTTCGGCACCTCGTGGCGGACCGGCCTGCCGGTGATCGCGGAGATTGGCCAGCGGCTCCCGGCCACCGTCGGCTTGAACGCGACCGCGCTGCTGCTCGCCTGCCTTGCGGGAGTGGTGTCGGGGGTGTTCTTCGCGGCCCACCGCGGCCGCGCCCTCGACCGGATAGGCGCCGCCCTGACCTTCGTCTCGCTCGCGCTGCCCAGCTTCGCGCTCGGCACGGCGGCGCTGCTCCTCTTCGGCGGCGGCAGGTACTTCGACTTGATCCCGGTCCAGGGCCTGCGCTCCGAAGGCTTCGAGGCGATGCCGCTGGCGCGCCGGCTCGCCGACCTCGCCTGGCACGCGGCGGCTCCTGTCGTCGTGCTCTCCTGCGGCTCGCTCGCCAGCTTCTCCCGGACGGTTCGCGCGGGGATGGTCGAGGCGCTCCAGCAGGACTTCGTGCTCGCGGCGCGCGCCCGGGGGCTCTCCGAGCGCGCGGTGCTCTTCCGACACGCGCTTAGCAACTCGCTGCTCCCGCTGCTCTCGCAGCTCGGGCTCTCGCTGCCCATGTTGGTGAGCGGCTCGGCGATCATCGAGCGCCTCTTCGGCATCCCTGGCCTCGGCCAGCTCCTCTTCGAGGCCGTGCTGAGCCGGGACTACGCGGTCATCATGGGCGTCGTGACCGTTGTCGCCGTGGCGACGGTAGGCGGGATGCTCCTGGCCGACTTGCTCAGCGCGCTGCTCGATCCGCGGCTGCGGAGCCGCCAATGACCCCGGCGCTCGCGCCGCCCCGCCGCGTCGGCCGCTGGACCCGCTTCCGGCGCTCGGGGTCGAACCTGTCGGCGCTCGCCATGCTCGGGGCCCTGCTCGCGCTCGCCGCGGCGGCCGATCTGCTCGCACCCGATCTCCCCGGGCCAAGGGCGACCGGCGTGCGGTTCGCGAGCCCGAACACGCCTTCGCTCGGCGAGCGGCTTCAGCCGCCCAGCGCGGCTCATCCATTCGGCACCGACGGCCTGGGGCGCGACGTGCTCGCCCGCCTCGTCCACGGGGCTCGCGTCACGCTGGCGGTCGCGCTCGGCGCCGCCGCGCTCTCGACGCTGCTCGGCGTGCTTGTCGGGCTGCTTGCCGCCAGCTCGCTCTGGTGGCTCGACGGGCTGCTCTCGCGCGCGACCGCCGCCCTGCTGTCGATCCCCCCGCTGTTCCTGGTGCTCGCGGTGATGGGACTGCGCGGCGATGCGGGCCCCGAGCAGCTCGCCCTGGTGCTCGGGTGCACCGGCTGGGCCGGCGTCGCGCGGATGGTCCGAGCCGAGGTGCTGCGCGTTCGCACCCTCGACTTCGTCCTCGCAGCCAAGGCCCTGGGCTACTCGCGCGCGCGTGTCCTCGGGCGCCACGTCCTGCCGAACGCGCTTGCCTCGACTTGGGCCTCGCTCCCCTTTGTCGTCGCGTCGGCCGCGTTCGCGGAGAGCGCGCTGTCGTTCCTGGGCTTTGGCGTGGCGCCACCGACGCCGTCCTGGGGCGGGCTCTTGATGCAGGCCCACGAGTACGCGGTCTGCCCCGGAGCGTGGTGGCTGTCGCTGTTCCCGGGAGTCGCGCTCTTCGCCCTTCTCGCCGCCTGCGCGCGACTGGGCGAGGGGCTGCACGAAGCGCTCGGCGTCCTGCGTTGAGCGCACCTGCGCTCGTTTTGCCTTTTCCAAGCGACTTGGGCGCCCCCCGGTCGTCCCGAGCGTAGAGGCGACCAGCCGGGAGCCTCGGAGTCGCGGGATTCGCGGATTGGCCTCCCAAACTTGATCAGGACGAAGACCTCCGGCGGCCCAACTCTAGCGCACGCCAGGAGGTCGCTTTGGGCGGCCTGCTATGACGGGCCGCGAGGGCTGCAGGCGCGGCGCTCGCCCTCGAAGCTCTCTTCCGGCGCTTCAGCCCTCGCCGTCCGCGTCGGCGCCGCCGAAGAACCTGCGGACCTCGGCCTCGAAGAGCTTCTCGACGTGTTTGCCGTCGCGGGTCTGGGCCAGGCCTCCGCGGGCGGTTTCCTTGTAGTCGCTGCTGAGCTTCTCGCCGACCTCGCGCATGGTGAGGATGACCTCGTCCGGCGAGACGAAGGACTTGACCCCGGAGAGCGCCATCATCGCGGCGGTGATGGCCATCGAAGAGTAGATGCCGTTGCGCTTGACGCACGGGACCTCGACCAACCCGGCGACCGGGTCGCAGATAAGCCCCAGGCTGTTCTTGATGGCGAGGACGAAGGCGGCGATGACCTGCTCGACCTCGCCGCCCTCCAAGTAGCAGAGGGCCGAGGCGGCCATCGCCGCCGCGGAGCCGATTTCTGCCTGGCACCCGTAGGCCGCTCCCGAGGTGGACACGTCGGAGAACAGCAGCATCCCCAGGAAGCCGGCGATCATTAGCGATTCGACGATGCGGTCGTCTGATGCCCCGGTCACTTCCGCGTACGCCGCGAGAACGCCCGGCAAGATGCCGCAGGAGCCTGCCGTCGGGCAGGCCACGATGACCCCGCTCTTGGCGTTCAACTCGTTGACCGCGGTCGCGTAGGCCGCCGCCCGGCCATAGATGTTGTCGAAGAGCGCCTGGCCCTTGATGAACCGATTGATGCGAAAAGCGTCTTCTCCCGACAACCCGAACAGCGACTGCCCGCGGCTTGCCAGGCCCGCGCGCACTGATTGCTCCATCTTGCGCCAATAGGTGCGCATCTGCGCGAAGACCTCGGCCGGCGCGATCCTCTGGTATCCCGACTCGACCTCCATTACGACCTGGAAGAGCGTCCGCTTCCGGTCGAGGCAATAGTCGATGAGCTCTTCGAACGAGTTGAAGCGCAGGACGTAATCGGTGTCCGGCGAGACCCCGTCGAAGATGCGCGCGATCACCGGGAGCGATTGAGCTGCATCCTGGCGGGCCTCGATTTGATCGCCGCGCAGATAAAAATCGCGCTTGCCGTCGATGGGCTCGGACAAAGGCCCATTGAAGTACCTGATTTCGACGTTTCCGGCGCCGATGGAAAAGCCGGTGACGATGTACTCGGCGCGGTCGGTGGCGAAGGCGACTTCGGCGATGTTGCTGCAGCGGTCGTGAAGGTACCTGGTCTCCTCCGCGACGCTGCCGCGCTCGAAGCCCCCGAAGGCCGCGACCGCGCCGCCGAATTCGATTCCGTGAGCCGAGAGGTATTCGAGCGACCCGACCTGCAGCATGCGTTCGTCATCCGTGGCCAAGCCGGCCAATCCTCCGGCGAGCGCGACCGGCGTCTTGTGGCCGACCCCGGTGTCCCGGAATGACCCGAGCAGCCTGGCCTTGACCGACCTGACCGTTTCGCCCTGGGCGAGCTTGGCGAGGATGATGGACCGGCAGATCTGGCCGATGCGATTGGCGCCGGCCGTGTGGCTGCTCGAGGGGCCGACCATCGAGGGGCCGACCAGGTCGAACAGGCTCATCGTGAGGGTGAAATGGCGGATGTACCGCTCGAAATCGGCCATCATCGAACGGGATTCGCGCTCGGTTTGCGGGCGGACGCAGTGAACCCGGATGCCGTAGAAGACCCTGACGCGAGGGGCGACGTCGAAGACCCTGGCGACCTCGACGAAATCTACCTCGACCAGGTGCTGCTCGATGATCTCCCAGAGGTTCGACAGCAGGCTCTGATGGGCGACGTTGATACAGCGAATGGTGAAAACCTGGGCCTCGGGGTCGTAATCGCTCACCAAGTGGCGGGCCACTCTGCCGTGTTGGTCGAGGAAGGTGTCCCGGTGGCCGTCGAAGACAGGCAGATGCGCGCCGCGCGGCAAAGCGCGGGCACCTTCGCCGGGGAACCCGCCGGGCCGGATTTCGTGCAGGACCGCGCGGGCGGGCTTGCTCAAGTAGCTGCGATAGAGGAAGGGACGGTCCCCGAGCGCCTGGATCGCCGTCCCCAGGTGCCGCCGGAGGGAGGCCAGGTCGTCGTTGTGCAGGAGGAACTGCTCCGCGTCGCCCTGGAAACTGAAGACGCGGCCTTCACCGGAGCCGTTACGGAAGTAGTCGAGGAATACCTCGTGCTGGCTGAAATAGGCCGGATTGACGAGCTCGAAATAGGCGGGCGGCATCGTCGCGCAGAAAGCCTGCGGTCTGTGAACTCCGGCCTGCGCCGCCTTGGCAATCGGCTCGAGCACCCTGGTCTCTTCTTTCACGATGCGGCTCCGTTTCGGCGCTTGGCCGAGGCTTGAAGGGTTCGATGGGGACGCGTGCGGCTGCAGCGAGCCGTGAAGCGGCTCTTCTCTGCGCGCCGTTTCTCCCGAGCGAGAGCTTGGCGGCAGGAGAAGACGCGCCCGGTCGGCCCTGCCGGACGAGGAGAACCCAGGCCCCTCGCCGGGCTCCCGGCTCAAAGGTCTGTCGCGAAATCACCAACCTCGGCTCGCCACCTCCGGTCACCTCGAGCAA
>DHSB01000130.1:334-33317 GCA_002408385.1 Myxococcales bacterium UBA5297 | reverse complement strand
AAAAAAAAAACCCCCCCCCCGCCCCCCCCCCCCCCGGCCCCCCGGCAAAGTCCGGGAGGCCCCCGCCTAGCCCCCCCCCCCCCCCCGAGGAACGAGGAAGGCGAGGGGCCCTCGACTTGCGGCCTGCCCCGAGCCAGCCGAGAGGCTCGGGCTGACCGGCTATCGCTCGTAGGATTCTTCGTCACATCTTCAGAGGTAGTGCTTCATCGTCTTTTCAATCCAGTACATGAACGCGGTTCGCGGGCACTGCGATTCGTACCGCTTCATCTTCAAATAGCTTTCGACCCCGTCGGACGGGTCGTGCCAGAGGTCGGTGAAGACGAGGTCGAAGCGGCCCGGCCCCAGTTCCCTCTCGGCGTGGGCGAAGGCATCCTCCCGGACTATCTCGACCTTCTGCGGGCGCGAGAACTGCGGCAGCAAGAATCTCTCGAAAAGCCCGATGACGTTCGCGTCCCTCTCCACCACCGTGACCGACGAGACGCCTTGCTTTTCGCAGACCATGTAGGCGAAGTACCCGAGCCCCAACCCGTACGCCAAGACCTTGCCCGAGGCGCGCTCGATGGGCGCGCGCATGGTCTCGATCTCGTTCGGCGTCACCAGCATCCATTCCCGGCCATCCTCGAAGACCACCGGATAGCGAAATTCGCGCTCGAAATAACCGAGCTGCGGGACCACCCGGCCGTCGGCCATCTGCTCGAGGTCGTCGCGCACGAAAGCTTCGTAGGGCGCATAGCGGCGATGCCCGAGCTCCCATCGGCCCAGCCTCGCCTCGGGTATCTGGACCTTGGCGTAGTACGGGTTGCGCCGAAACTCCTCCTCGTCGAGCCGCCGGAGCATCTCCGGGAAGTAGTTGTCGTAGAGCGCCTTGTCCTCCGGGTTCGCTTCGAGGTCGAGCCCGAGGGCGGCCGACAGCAGCAGGGAGAAGGCGCGCTCGCGCGTCAGGCCGCACTCGTCGGCCAGCCCCTCGACGCTGCCCGCGTCGATGAAGTCGGGGGTCTCGTTCAGAAATCGGCCGAGCTTCTCCAACAGCCTCGAATTGCACCGGTCGATCTGTGCTCGGGTCAGCATGGCGGTCTGGTTCTCGGCTCGGCTCGCAGGGGCGGCGGTCGACCCTTCGACCAGATAGCCTCGGGACGGGCGAGCGCAAGACCGAGCGGCCGGCAAATCCCCGCCTCGGCAGGCGCAGCCCAGCCCGCGCCACGGGAAAACAATTGCGAAGCCAGAGAGCCCTCTACCGATGGAAGCCCCCCCGGCCCGGGCTCATTCCCTACAAGCGCTTCTCGATTGTCGCCGCCTGCTTCGGACCGAACAGCCGTGCGATCAGGCCCACGAAGCTCTCCGTGAAGCGCGCGCGCGGCCACGAGACCTCCCTCTTCATCTCGTGGAAGCGCTCCACGAGCTTCTGAAGGCTCAGGGGCTGGCTTGCATGCAGCTCGGCAAGGCCCTTGAGGCTGTCGCCGCGGGCGGCGTTGATGAGCGCGAGGTCGTGCACCTCGGGGATCAGCACCTCCAGGCGGCTTAGCCCTTCCAGCGGCGCCGCTTGGAGCCGGTCCTCGAACTTGTGATGCGGCTCGCCGGCGAGCGGCTGATGTATTCGCACCGACCGCAACAGCTTCTCGCCCGCCCTTTCGGCGGCGGCGAAGAGGGCGCTGTCCGAGTTCCTCCATAGCTCGATGTCAAAGGACCTCTCCTTCGGCCAATAGCCCAAGGAGAGCGCGGTCGGCCCGACAATCACGACCCTGCACGGTCCGGAGAGCTGTTCATCGACCAGTCGGAGGAATGCCTGAAGCTCGGCCAGTTCGAAGTAGCGTTTCACCCGATTCACCTGCCTGGCGCCGTGCCAGATTCAGCAAGGGGCGGACACCGAAGCAGCCGCCTCGTCACGGGCCTGATTACATCGCGGGCGAGCGCCCGGCCCGATATTCGCTCGCCGACTTGCCTACTGACTGCAACGGTTTTCCCGGCGACCCCCGCTGTCGAGCCGGCCTGCCACTGCGGCCCGAGACCAGCGGCCCGCGGGCGAGCCAGACGGCTCCAGGCGAGCGCGCCCCTCGGCTGCCAGCCGAGGGCGCACCGCATCCGGTGCCTCCAGCGCTAAGGAAGGTGTCGCGACCCGCCCGTTCTCGGGAACGAAGCGGCCAACTCGCACCTCCTCACCTGCCGCTTCCCGGTCGATTGCTCGATGCTCCTCTTCAGCCCTCGGATCGCGAGGGCCGCGGAGTCGAGAGATTGTCTTCGGACGGACAACATACCACAGGAAACGCGGTTTTTCCCCCGGCGATCGCTCGCCTCTCGGGCCGGGCGGTGGAGCGCCCGCCCCGCCGCCGCCCGGAGGGCGAGCGCGCTCCGTCGGCGTCGGTCGTCTCCTCGATCCCGCGCCACGGCGCGGCATGCTCAGCCGCTCGATCTTCCGTTGATAGAAGGAGCGCTCCATGGATACCCCGCGGGTCGCGGTGCTCGTCGCCCTGTCGCTGGCGGCGTGCACGAAGACGAAGACCGACGCGCAGCGCGCCACAGAGGAGCGCGAGGTGATCCGGAAGCGTACCGAGGGCGCGACCATTCAGGCTCAGCTCCATCGACGGCCCAAGACGGTCGCGCGCTCGCAGGCCGCGGGCAGCGAGAGCCCTTCGTTCGCGACGGTCGGGGCGGCGCTCGAAATAACCGAGCAGCCTCCCGCCAAGGTGAAGACCGCGGAGGACGGTGCGCGCGTCGGCGCAGTATTCCTCGAGCTCGGCCGCGCTCTCTACGCTGCGCGCGCCGACCTCGAGCGCAATCAGGAGGACGACTTCCCGCTCCTCTGGCTCGCGCTGAATGAAGGAACCGGCGCCCTGGGCTTGGTACGACGGGCCCGCCGAGCAGCTCCCGCTCGCCTGCGCGGCGCTCTCCCTCGAAGTCGGCTCCTGGCAGCGAGGGACGCTCGACGTCGTCCAGTACGGGCTCAGCCGCGCCGAGGCACAGCCGGGGTAGCCGCCGGGCGTGCGCATGCTGGCGACGGGTACCCGCGGGCTCGTCTTCGCTCGCCCCGGCTTCCACCCCGCCGCAGAGGAGGAGCTGAACGCCGACGTCGGAGACGCGAAGGCGCTTGCCGGGCGCCTCGACGAGCTGAGCGACGCGGAGCGCGCCGCGCTGACTCTCCGGCTCCACGGCAAGGCCGGGGATCTCGGGCCGGAGAAGACGGTCGAAATTCTGCAGGCCGCTGGCCTCTTCGCCCGTGGCTGGAACCGGCTGTCGCTCGAGCGGAAGGAGCCGGTGGTCGACGACTTCGACGGCGCGCTCGCGGCGCTGGTGCGGGCCGGGATCGAGAACGAGGCGACCGCCTGGGCCTCGGTGGTGGCTGCCCTAGAGCACGGCGAGATAGAGCGGGCCGGCGAGCATCTCGGCCGGCTGGCGAAGAGCCCGAACCTCGACGCCGAGAGCTGGCCGAGAAGGGCGACGTCCGCGGCCTGCTCGGATCGTTCGTGAAGGCCGAGGCGGGCTGGATCGTGGCGAAGGCGGTCGTCGCCCGCGCCGGCGGTCTCGAGCGCGTCGCGCATGCCGTGCTCGGCGAGAAGGGAGCGGCCGTCTCCGAGCGGCTCGCCTCGCTCGGAACGCGTGCGATCGGGCCTGGCCGAGCACGCGATGCTGGCCGAGGTGAAGAGCGGCGCGGCGAAGCTGGCCGAGAAGGGCAAGACGGCGGCCGGCGAAGGACGGTCGAACTTGAAGGGAACGCTCGAGGAGAAGCTCGCGAGGCACGCCGACGCCGGCGTCCCGGAGGCCGAGCGCGCACCCGCCGAGTGACGAGCCGTGCGGCGGAATAGGCGAACCGGAGCGGTCGTTCTTCGGGCGGGCAGTCCTTCGGATGGCGGTTCAACGGGCCGCGAGGGGCGGGCCTGCCCACTCATCACGAACGCTCAGGAGGTTCGCATGACTTTCCCAGCGCGCGAAGCCTCGCAACCCGAGTAGCGCGCGTACTCCGCGGCACCAACGCCGCGAGGCTGGGCAGCAGTTCTCGGGGCCGTTTTGGCGCGCACGTCGGAGGCCTCGAGCCCACGTGGTGCCGAAGTGCAGAGCGCCGGGGCGCCCCAGCTTTGGCGCCACCGTAGCCGGCGCTCGCCATGACCTTCTTCGGGCGCCGACGAATCGGCTGGAGGCGGCGCCGCTGGTGGCCGCAAAGCCAGCGCCCGACGGCCTCCCGCGCACTCATCGCTTCCACGACGGCCCGGTTCGCATCTCGGAGGCCGTCCGAGCGGCAAGAAGACCGGGCGGGCTGCCGTCCACCTCACGAGCGCTCCGAGACTCTGCCCTTCGGGCGCTGGATGGCCAGGCGCGCGGGCGCAAGATTGCCTCGCAGGAATCTTCGGCGGGAAGGCGTCGCGGGGGGCGGGGAATGGGGCGTCGTGCCGGCATCTCTTTGTTTATTGCGTTGGCTGCAGTGCTTGGGCTGGGCGGTTGCGGCTTCGATGAGTACTCGGCGGCGTTGGTGTCACCGACGCCGCCCGAGGCCGCCACCACCCTCGTCTGGTCGGTGTCGCAGGCCAAAGACGTGTCCAAACGCGACCTCTCTTCGGTCACGCTCTCGGGCTGCTGGACCGCGTCGCAGGTCTCCTCGGTCACCGCCACCGGCGTTGGTGGCGTGAGGCTGCCCGCGCTCGTCCACACCACCGGGCGCCGGGTGAATCAGATCACCGTCTGGCAACTGCGCGACGAGCTCCTGCCCGTCGAGATCGCGGTCACCTTCACGTCAAGTCTCGGCAGCGTCGAGAGCGGCACCAGCATCTGGTTGAAGACCGGCGTCCTGACCGAGCGGCTCGACGTGGGCGGGCCGACCTGCGCGCAGACCTTCGCGCTGGCGCTGTCGTCGAACGAGGGCGGCAGCGTCTCCGCCTCGCCACCCGGCCCGACGTACGCGGCGGGCACGGTCGTCGAGATCACCGCGACGCCTTCTGCCGGCTTCGAGTTCGTCGGTTGGACCGTCGATGGCGCGCCGGCCGGTGCCTCGAATCCAATCGAGGTGACGATGGAGCGCGACCACTCGGTCGCGGCTACCTTCGCCGAGCTGGCGCCGCCGCTGCCGCCGGATCCCTCGACCGTCGCGCCGCCGATCGATTCGACCGTGGCGACCGACCTGCTCACCGAGTCCGCGTTTCTCTTCTCCGGCCCGACGCCGATCCAGAGCGGAGTCGCGCCGGGCACCATCGACCTGCTGCGCGTCGCGGTGCTGCGCGGCCTTGTCGTCGACCGGAGCGGCGTCGCGCTGCCCGGGGTGACCATCGCGATCCTCGGGCACCCGGAGCTCGGGCAGACGCTCAGTCGCGAGGACGGCCGCTTCGACCTCGCGGTCAACGGCGGCGGCCCCCTGACCATCGCGTACGCGAAGAGCGGCTTCCTCGAGGCGCAGCGACAGGTCGAGGCGCCTTGGCAGCAGTTCACCGCGGTGCCCGAAGTCACGCTGCTGCCGCTCGACGCCGCGGTCACGGAGATCGCCCTGCCCGCGGCGACCGCGCAGGTCGCGCGCGGCAGCACCGCCACCGACGGCGACGGCGCGCGCACCGCCACGCTCGTCTTCCCGGCTGGCGTGCAGGCGACGATGACGCTGCCCGGAGGCCTGCAGCAGCCACTCTCCGTCCTTCACGTGCGCGCCACCGAGATGACCGTCGGCGAGGGCGGCCCGCAATCGATGCCCGCCGAGCTGCCGCCGACGAGCGGCTACACCTACGCGGTCGACTTCACGGTCGACGAGGCGCAGTCGGCCGGCGCGACGTCGGTCGACTTCGACCAAGCGGTCCCGTTCTACGTGGAGAACTTCGTCGGGATGCCCGTCGGGCTCGCCGTCCCGGTCGGCTTCTACGACAGGCGACTCGGCGCCTGGGTCCCGTCCGACGACGGCCGGGTGCTCGCGATCCTCGGCGTCGCCGCCGGGCGGGCACAGCTCGACGTCGACGGCAGCGGCACCCCCGCCACCGCCGTCCAGCTCGGCGAGCTCGGCATCACCGACGAGGAGCTGGTCACGCTCGCCTCGCTCTTTCCGACCGGGCAGAGCCTGTGGCGCGCGCGCATCTCTCACTTCACGCCGTACGACCTCAACTACGGCATCAGCCCGCTACCAGGCTCGGTGGAGCCGGTCATCGACCGCCCACTCGATCTGCAGCAACGCCCGATCTCCGATTCGTGCGCGTACGCGGGCGGCTCGTCCATCGAATGCCAGAACCAGCTCTTCGGCGAGTCGGTGCCGGTCGTCGGCACGCCCTACGCGCTCGCGTACCGCAGCGACCGGGTCGCCGGCAACCAGGCGCCGCACACGCTGCACCTGCCGCTCAGCGGGGCCACGGTGCCCTCGCCGTTGAAGCGCATCGACCTCGAGATCTCCATCGCCGGCCAGCTCGTGCGGCAGAGCTTCGCGCCGGCGCCGGACCTCTCGTACACCTTCGTCTGGGACGGCCTCGACGCCTACGGCCGGCGGTTGCAGGGCGCGCAGCGCGCCAGCGTGCGCGTCGACTACGTGTACGACGGGGTCTACAACTATCCGCCGAGCTTCCCGAGGAGCTTCGCCCTCTCGAGCGGCGTGCCCATCGCGGGCGACATCCCGGCGCGCGAGGCTATCCGGCTCTCTCAGCGCAAGGACTTCCTCCTCGGCGCCTGGGACGTGCGCGGCGAGGGGCTCGGCGGGTGGAGCCTGAGCGTGCATCACTCGTACGACCCGACCTCGCGCACCGTGTACCTTGGCAGCGGCGAGCGCATCCGCGGTCTCGGCGAGGTGACGCCCGGCCGCATCACCACCGTCGCCGGCACCGGCGCGCCCGGCTTCAACGGGGACGAAATCCCCGCGACCGAGGCGTCCCTCAATCAGCCGTTCGGAATGACCGTCGGCCCCGACGGCAGCCTCTACATCGCCGACGGTGGCAACAACCGCCTCCGCAAGGTCGGCTCCGACGGCATCATCCGCACCGTGGCTGGCAACGGGCTCGCCGGCTGGTCGGGCGACGGCGGCCCGGCGACCGAGGCCGCGCTTTTCGGCCCGACCGGCGTCGCGGTCGGCCCCGAAGGCAGCCTCTACATCGCCGACCAGCTCAACAACCGCGTCCGGCGCGTCGATCCCGCCGGGACGATCACGACGCTCGCCGGCAATGGGCTGCCGGGATTCGGCGGCGACGGCGGCCCCGCGATCTACGCCTCGGTCAACGGCGTCTCCGACCTCGACGTCGGCCCCGACGGCAGCGTCTACCTCACTGACGACCAGAACGCCCGCATCCGCAAGGTGTCGCCTGACGGGGTCATCGCGACCGTCGCAGGAGACGGCTCGCTGGGCTACAGCGGCGACGGGGGGCCGGCGACCGAGGCCTCGATCAACTTCCCGACCAACGTCTCGATCGGCCGCGACGGCAGCATCTACCTGAGCGACGGCACCGCCCACGTCATCCGCCGCGTCACCCCGGAGGGCATCATCCACACCGTGGCCGGCAGCGGCAGCGCCGGGTTCGCCGGCGACGGCGGCCCGGCAACAGACGCCCTGCTCAACGTGCCCGAGGACGTGTTCGCCGAACCGGACGGCACGCTGCTCATCGCCGACGCGGGCAACCACCGGGTACGCCAGGTCTCGCCCGACGGCATCATCACCACCATCGCCGGCAACGGGAACGGCGGCTACTCGGGTGACGGCGGCGCGCCGCTCCAGGCCGAGATGCAGACGCCGCTCGAGGTCGCGCTCGGTCCCGACGGCAGCATCTTCATCGAGGACGGCGACCGCCCCTGCGTGCGGCGCATCAGCCAGCAGATCCCCGGCTTCAACCTCACCGACGTCCTCATCCCCTCGCCCGACGGCGCCGAGGTCTACGTCTTCAGCGGCAGGGGCCGGCACCTGCGCACGCTGCAGGCGCTCACCGGCTCGGTGCGGTACGAGTTCGCCTACGACGCGGCCGGTCGGCTCGCGCAGGTGACCGAGAAGACCGGTGGCACGGACAACCTCACCGAGGTGCTGCGCGACAGCAGCGGTCGGCCGACTGGCGTGCGCTCGCCGTACGGACAGCTAACCAGCTTCACGCTCGACGCGAACGGCCACCTGGCGACGATCGCCAACCCCGCCGGCGAAACGCTGCACTTCACCTACAGCGCCGACGGCCTGATCCAGCAGCAGACCGACGCCCGCGGCAACTCGTGGTCGCTCGAATACGACGAGGAAGGGCGGTTGAGCCTCGAGAGCGATCCGCTCGGCGGCTCGCAGTCGCTGGTCCACACCACCACCGAGGACGGATTCGAGGTCACGCGCACGAGCGCCATGGGCCGCACGACCCTCTACTCGGTCGCGCTGCTCCCGAGCGGCGTGGAGCGGCGCACGAACACCTTCCCCGACGGCACCCAGAGCACGAGCGAGCGCGGCCCGGACGGCTCCTTCGAGCTCGTCGTCCCCGACCAGACCACGACGTTGCGGCTCGATGTCGCCGACCCGCGCTGGGGCCCGATCGTCACGCTGCCGCAACTCCAGACGATCACCACGCCGGGCGGAGTCGTCGAACAGGTCGTCACCACCCGCAGCACGCTGCTCTCCGATCCCGACGATCCCTTGAGCATCGTGTCGCAGAGCGACACGGCGTGGAAGAACGGCGCGCTCCTGGTTTCCGAGTACGACGCGGCGAGCCGCGGGTTCACCGTGACCAGTCCGGAAGGCCGGGTGACGACCGCCCGCATCGACGCGCTCGGCCGCGTGGTCGCCACCGGCACCTCCGGCATGCTCGAGGTGGGCTACGGCTACGACGACCGCGGCCGGCCCACGGGGCTCTCGCAGGGCACGCGCGCGACGACCTTCGGCTACGACGCGCTCGGCCAGATGGCGTCGATCACCGACACGCTCGGGCGCACCACCGGTTTCGCGCACGACGCGGCGGGCCGGATCATTGCGATGACGCTGCCGAGCGGCGCCACCGTCGCTTACGGCTACGACGAGAGCGGCAATCTGACCTCGGTGACGCCGCCGGGGCGCCCCGCGCACGGCCTGCAGTACACCGAACGCGACGAGCTCGCCGCGTATCAGCCGCCGCCGGTCGCAGGCACCGGCCCGACCTCCTACGCCTACGACCTCGACGGCAAGCTCACGCAAATCAGCCGACCGGACGGGCGCGCGGTGGCCACTGACTACGACTCGGCCGGGCACATGAGCGCGATGAGCTTCAACCGCGGCACGCTGTCGTTCGGGTATTCGCCGACGACCGGGCAGCTCGTCAGCATCGAGGCGCCCGACGGCGTGCAGCTCGCCTTGAGCCACGACGGCCCGCTGCCGAGCGGCGAGACCTGGTCGGGGCCGGTGGCCGGCAGCGTGACGCGCACCTTCGACGCGAGCTTCCGGCTGGCGAGCGAGGCCGTCGACGGCGCCGGCGTGGTGAGCTTCGCCTACGACGGGGACGACGAGCTCGTCTCGGCCGGCGCCCTGGCCCTCGAGCGCAGCCCGCTCAACGCCCTCCTCGTCGGCACTTCCCTGGGCGGGGTCAGCGACACGCGCAGCTACGACCCGTACGGCGATCTGGTCGGTTACCTCGCCGCGTTCGGCGGCAGCCCGCTCTTCTCGCGAACCGTCACCCGCGATCCGGCCGGGCGTATCTCCCAGGACCAGGAGGAGCTGGCGGGCGAGGCCCACTCCTACGAATACGCGTACGACGCAGACGGGCGCCTGGTGACGGTGCAACGCGACGGCGCCGAGGTGGAGCACTACACCTACGACGCGAACGGCAATCGCCTGACCGCGATGCTCGGCGCACAGGTCACGCCGTACACCTATGACGCTCAGGATCGGCTCGAGCAGGCCGGCGCCGTGCAGTTCTCCTATACGGCGAATGGCGAGCTGCTCAGCCGCACCGAGGCCGGGCAGACCACGACGTACGAGTACGACGACTTGGGCAACCTCGTCGCCGCCTTGCTGCCTGACGGGCACGCCGTGACCTACGCGATCGATGGCCGCAACCGGCGAATCGGCAAGCGCGTCGACGGAGTGCTCGTGCGCGGTTGGCTCTATGGCGAGGCGCAAGGCCCGGTCGCCGAGCTCGACGGCAGCGGCGCGGTCACCAGCCGCTTCATCTACGCGAGCCGGCGCGACGTGCCCGACTACCTGGTCAAGGCCGGCGAGACCTATCGCATCCTCTCCGGGGACAATGGCAGCCCAAGGCTCGTCGTGAACGCCGCGACCGGCGCGATAGCGCAGCGGCTCGACTACGACGCCTTCGGCAACGTGCTCGTCGATACGGCCCCCGGGTTCCAGCCGTTCGGGTTCGCCGGCGGACTGTACGACGCCGACCTCGGGTTGGTGCGCTTCGGCGTCCGCGACTATGACCCGCGAACCGGCCGCTGGACGGCCAAGGACCCGATCCTCTTCGCGGGCTTCGATCCGAACCTCTACCAGTACGTGCTCGCTGATCCGGTCAATCTGCGCGACGGCAGCGGCCTGCAGACCAAAGCCTGCGGCAACGACGACTTCGACCGGTGGGCGGAGCAGAGGCGGAAAATCGCCTACGCGTGGACGGACTTCATCGGCTGGCTGGCGGGAAAGCTCAAGGTGCCTGCGGCGCAGAACAATCTCGAGAAATGGGGGGAAAGGACGAACCAACCCGTCCTGAGCCTCTGCAACCCGGTCAACTTCGTCACGACCCCGCTGAAGCGGCTGGGGATCGACACCTGGGTCGACTCGACGAAGAAGTTCCACGACGCCACCAAGCACCTGGAGACGTCGCCGACCTACACGTACGAAGCGGGCGCCTTCCACTACAACCCGCCGCAGCAGTCGCAGACCGAGTACTACAACCCGACGACCGGACCGTGATTGGTCCGGAGTTCATCCTGGTGCTCGAGAAGGTCCCGGCCTCCAGCGTCGCGGAGGCCGGGCTCATCGGGCGGCTCGAAGCTGCGCAAAGGAAGAACAAGCGCCATGAGGTCTCTGACGGGCGAGAACGGAGGCCGGCGCGAGGCTGCGTCGCGGCGGCCATCGCGAGCCATGACGCGGATCGGGCCGTCCGTGAGCCGATTCCCGCCTCCCGGGGCGCCTGCTACGGCGTGGCCCTGGTGCACTGGCCCCCGATCAACCAGCACGCTCGCGGCTTCACCAGCGCTCGAAGCTTCGAAGCTCGAGTGGCCCACGTGCTCCTCGGCACCAGCGACGCGAGGCTGCGCCCGCAGCTCGAGCGGCGTAAGGGCAACTGCGCGGGGCAGCGGCCTCGCAAAACGCCCTCGGAGCTCGGGCCCGCGCGATAGGGAGCCGCCCAGCTCCGGTTCCGCGGACTACTCGCCCGCCTCATCGCAGGCTCCAGGAGCCTTCGGCCTGTGCCTTATCAAACACTCGCGAATTTACGACTTGAACCCCGGGTGGATTTGTTGCTCACTTGCTCCCGCTCCGTTCTATTCCCGGCCATTCCGGCCGTCGATACGGGAGCAGGGGAGGAAGCATCGATGCCATCGAAGCTGGTAACCGATCGCGGCAAGTCCGGGACCCTGGTCCTTGCCTCCATCGGCGACAACAAGCCGCGCTTGATGGAGAAGCTCTCCATCTGGCCCGGCATACCACCCGAGGCCACCGCCGCCGTCCTCGACGCAGTCGCCGCGCAGCTCGAGAACGCGGACGGCGCGATGGTCGCCGCCGATCGCGCCAACCTCGCCGAGCAGGACGACGACGCGCCTTTCCGCCTGCAGCGCGACGAGGCTCGGCAAGAGCTCGCCGATGCCCTCGGCTCGCTCCGCGACACCGTGGGCTTCGTCTACGGCGACCAGGCGCCGAAGCGGCTCGGCCTCGATGTCCCCACGCCGATGGACTCGGCCGCGGTTCATTCGCTGGCCGGAGACGTCCTTGGGCGGCTCGCCCACTGGACTCCTCCCGCCAACGGCGAAGTCGTGGGCTTCACCTTTGACAAGGCGATCTGGACGGCGAAGCTCTCCACGCCTGCCGAGAAGCTCGGCTCCGCGCTCACTTCGCTCGCCAAGGAGAAGCGGGAGGCAGAGTTCACGCTCGTGGAGAAGAACCGCGCCATCGCCGAGCACGACCGCGCGTTCGGCTTCGCCGCCAACCTCCTGAGCACGATGCTCGAGGTGGTCGGCGACCACGAGCTCGCCCGCCGCGTTCGGCCGTCGCGCAAGCGGCCGGGCCAGACCGCCGGCGAGGTCGCCGAGGCGACGACCACCACGGAGGCCCCGGTCTCCGAGCCGTAGCAGGCAGTCTTCATAGAGCCCACGTCGGCAATCGGCGGCCACCGCAGCCGCTCTTGCCGCGTGGGCTCTTCAATTTGCGGGGTTCGTGAGCCGTGAGGCGCCGTGTCGCTGCTGCTCGGGGCTCGACGACACCGCCCTGCCCCGGCGAATCGAGGTCGGGAACTCCAAAGTCGCCTCTTCCGGCGGCCAGTCGCCTGCTGGAGCTCTGAAGAGGCCTTTCGCGCCCGCCAATCGTCTTCTGGGAGTCAAAGAGCGCCTCTGGCCCCGGCCAATCGTCTTCTAGGAGTCGGAGAACGCCTCTGGCCCGGGCCAATCGCGTTCTGGGAGCCAGAGAAGGCCTCTGGCGCCGGAGAATCGCGTTCTGGGCGCCGGAGAGAGCCTCTGGCGCTGGGAAAACGCGTTCTGGGCGCCGGAAAGGGCCTCTGGCCCGCGGCGAAGCTGTCGGCCGCACAGCCGCGCAGGCCACCATCTCGCGCCAAGGCAAAACGCGCGCCTGTGAGCCCGGACCCGCATGGTCATCCGGCAGGCAGCCGCGTCGGCCGAGCGGCGGTCGTCGAGAACCCCGCCTCAGCATTCCGGGTATGCGGCGAAGCAAGTGTCGTTCGACCGGAAGCGGGACTGACCGGTCACCGGAAGCCGTTCTAAGACCAGGAACATTCGTTCCAAAAACAAGAACATGGAATCCGTCGCCTCCATCCTCTTCGGCGGGCGCAGGGCCTGTATGACGGCTCATTCGAGCCGTCGCAGGCTGAAGTATCCGAGGCTCGTTTCGATCGCGGGGCCACTTACTGGCAGAAGTTGGAATTCATGTGCCCGACTCCGTCATGTGACCTCGGCTCGATCCGCCGACGGACCTCTCGGCTGGCAGGGCACATGACGAGGTGGGGGTCCGGCCTCGCATGTCGTGGCGCCGAGGGATGGCGCCCACGTCAGGCGACCCAACTACCGTTTCCGAAGGGTGCCGGCGGCGATGCGATCGACGGCAAGTTGCAACACCGCGTCGGTCGCGAACCGGTACTGCTTGGCGAGATCGTAGGTGAGCACCACGTCTGGAACGAGCGTCTGCGCCCGAGGGTCAGCGAGCCATATCTGGGCGGAGTTCGAGATCGAGCCCTTGAGGCGCGAGTTGGGCAGAGTGAACTCCGTCACTTCCATGAACGTGTTGGGCGCTTGGCCCGGCGCGACACCGACGACCGATGCGCCGAGCTCTCGCAGGAAGAACAGGAAGTGGAATGCCGCGCTGAATGTGCCTTCGTCGCACAGCACCACGACGTTCGCTGGTGTATAGAGCGGTTGCCCTTTGAGAGCTTCGAGGCGCGCCGCGAATGACATCTTTTTTGCCGCGTACTCCTCGAGGGCCTTCTTGCGCCTGGTCTCGGCGGTCCCTTCCTCCTTGGCCTCGAACCCGTAGTCGCCGAGCCGCAGCTCTGGATTGCTTCTCTCGGCTCGCAGCGCGGAGAGGTCTTTGTGGAACTTGTCCAAGTACAACTGAGAGAAGACGGTCACGAACTCCATCGGGAAGTCGTGGGCGTAGTACGCGTCGCCGTACATCTGCTGAAGAAACGGCAGAACCATTGGGGTCACGCCGCCGCCGTTGCCCTGCAAATCGATCACGAGAGTCTGCGTTCGCCGCTTCTTCATCTCCTCGAGGAGGGCGTCGGTGGTTTCGAGGAATGACGGGATTCCGGCAAGTGCCGCTTCGACGTCAGCGGGCGCAGTCTGGCCTTTCCGCGAGTAGTACCCGTCGATCATCGCATGGGGGTCTCCCCAGCCCTGCCGAAAGGCCATCTCGTAGGCCTCGCGGCCCATGATCGTCGCGACGCGCAGGTAGGCGACGGTGTCCGTCCGTATGAACCCGAAGAAGAATGGGTCGTCCTTGGCTGGCACGTCCGTGACGCGTACGGCCGGTTCGATCCACTTTGCGTGGTCAGCGGCGCTCTTGCCGGAGTGAATCGACATCGTCCGAGTCTCGCGCTTGCCGACAGGCGACAGGAGGTCCAGCGAGACCTGTCCCGCGCTGGCTGCACCAGGGACGAGCCGCGCGATCAGCGTCGGGCTCGTCAGGACGCGACGCAACTGGGCATAGGCATGAAAGCGATTCTCGGCCGGAGAGAGGCGCGCCCAGCGCTTGGCCAGTTCGTCGATGGAGATCCCGGCCACACCGAGGACACGGTATCCGCGCGTGCCCTTCATTTCCGGGATGTCGGCGGCGAGCACGTGAAGCCCGTCCTCCGTCACGTCGAAGTCGAGCGGCAGCGCGTCAGGAGGCGCGTACCAGGAGACGGCCTCCCGCTCCATGTGCGTGTGACCGTCGCTCAACTGGGCGAGGAAGCCGTCAAGAAGGTCGCGAAATTGGCTGGGCTCGGTGTCTCCCGTCGGGAGCGAGCGCATCAGCGCGGCCGCGGAGCGCCTGAACGCGACCTTCCCACCGACAGGGGTGTAAGGATCCGGGTGAGACAGCTCGAGCAGCTCAACGAGACGCTGCGCATCGGCGAGCATCCGCTCGTGGTCGAGCCGCGAGGGTGGTGTCTGCGGCTCCGCCGGCGAGGGCGCTGCTGCCGGTTTTGGTTCGGGCTGCCGCGCAGGCGATCCCTGGTCAGCCCAAGGCACAGCCCTCTGCTGCTCTCGTTGGGGGCAAGGAGCGACCGGTCGAGGCGTGGTCGTGCTACAGCCAACCGCCAAGATGAGGGCTGGGGCCAGTAAGGGAATCCCGAAATTCGTACACATGGCCGGAGGCTACTCGGGTGGTCCGATGCCATCAACGACCGCGCTGGCCGGTGTGGCCACAGCCTCCGAGTACGTACGTCGTGTTTCTCCTGCGGGCTGAGGATCGATTAGAAAGCAGCGATGGAACCGCCCGCCGGCGAGAGTGAGGATCTGCTCGGTTGTGTGGAGGTAGACCTGCGCGTCAGTGACGTTCGGCGTGGCCGAGGTAGGTGCTCAGGACTGGGAACAACACCTGAACGCCCTTGCCCTCTCGGTGCCAACCGAGCAGCCGGTCGATCGCATGGGTGTGGCGAATGTCGCGGATACGCGGCCCACGCGTGTCGGGCGAATCCCGGGTGCTGCACGTCGTCAACCGGCTTTGAGACCATCAAGGAGTTGGCTAGCCGGCAAGGTTTCCTTCGACTACCTGCGCCGCGGGGGCGCCCAAACTACGCCCCTGCCCGACTTCTACTTGTCGGCGGCCTCTGTTCCGATCCGCTTTCGGCGGCGAGCGGGATCCCGTTGCCGCGCGGCAACATGATCCTTCGTCCCCCGTCGCTGGCGAAGGCGTCCTTCCGGGAGCCGAAGGACTGATGGTGAATTGAATCCGACTGGCCGCCGAAAGTGGATTGCTCCGAAACCGCCGCCGAGGACTTCTACATGGGCGCCATGCAGCGGTTGCCGGTACCGGCTGCTGAGCAGAGATGCCGCCAGATACCGCACCTACTTCCCCGGGCTCGAGCTGCTCGCGCCCCTGCGGTAGCTGAGACTCCCAGCACCTGAGGGTGCCGCAATTCCCGACAGCCAGAGCAAACCGGCAGGGCGAGTGCTCGAACGATTTCCGGCCGAGGGGGAACGATGCCCCACGAGTTGGCGATCGTCGCCCACGGTCGAATCCGCGAGGACGACTCTGACGGCAGAGACGACCCGTTGTCCCCCGCAACCCCGATGTCAGCCCCATGCGCTAAGCTCGCGGCCCACTCGTAGCCTGGAGCCTGAGCGTTGGCCATCGCCGTCGTCGCCGAAAAGCCCTCCGTCGCCCGGGACATCGCTTCGGTCCTCGGGGCCAGCTCCCGCGGCAAGGGTTTCCTCGAAGGCAACGGCTACCTCGTCACCTGGGCCGTCGGCCACCTCGTCGGCCTGTGCGAGCCCGACGAGATCGACTCGAGCTGGAAGAAGCCCTGGCGGCTCGACCGGCTCCCGATGCTCCCGCGCGACTGGCCGCTCAAGGTCCTCAAGGAGAGCCGCGATCAGTTCGACGCGCTCGAGGCGGTGCTCAAGTCGCCCAAGGTCGAGCGCGTCGTCTGCGCCACCGACGCCGGGCGCGAGGGCGAGCTCATCTTCCGCCACATCTACAAGGCGGCCGGCTGCAGCAAGCCGGTCGAGCGGCTCTGGATCAGCTCGCTGACGCCCGACGCCATCCGCAAAGGCTTCCAGTCGCTGCGCCCCGGGCGCGACTTCGACGGCCTGGGCGCCGCGGCCGAGGCCCGCTCGCGCGCCGACTGGCTCGTCGGCATGAACTTCTCGCGCGCCTACACGCTGCGCTTCCAGCCGGACCTGCTCTCGGTCGGCCGCGTGCAGACGCCGACGCTGGCGATGCTCGTCGAGCGCGAGAAGGCCATCGAGTCGTTCGTGCCCGAGGAGTACTGCGAGGTCGTCGCCACGTTCGAGGCGCCCGGCGGTCCTTACTCCGGCGTCTGGTTCGATCCGAAGAAGGCAAAGGATGAAGGCGATGCCCGCCTTTCGCAGCGGCTGCCTCCGGATGGCGAGCTCGCCTCGGCGATCCGCGACAGATGCACCGGCAAGATCGGCGAGGTCGTCTCCATCGAGGGCGAGGAGCGCTCGATGCCGCCTCCCCTGCTCTACGATCTGACCGAGCTGCAGCGGCACGCCAACCGGCTCTTCGGCATGACGGCGAAGGACACGCTCGCCGCGGCCCAGGCGCTCTACGAGAAGCACAAGCTGCTCAGCTACCCGCGCACCGACAGCCGGCACCTCTCGGCCTCGGTCGCCGGCACGCTCGGGCCGGTCGTCGAGTCGATCGCCGCGAAGTACGGCGACGCCGTCGCCGCGGGCACCGGCGCGCGGCCGCTCTCGAAGCGCTACGTCGACGACGCCAAGGTCACCGACCACCACGCCATCATCCCGACCGGCGTCTCGGCCGCGGGCAAGGATCTCGGCCGCGACGAGGCGCGCCTCTACGACCTCGTCTGCCGCCGCCTGCTGATGGCCTGGCACCAGGACCACCGCACCCGCGTCACGCGCGCGGTGACGCTGGTGCGCTCGGAATCGGCCGAGGACCGCTTCCGCTCCAGCGGCACGGTGGTCACGCAGGTCGGCTGGAAGGCGCTCGATCTCGAGCTGCCGAAGAAGAAGTCGAAGGAGAAGGCGGGCGACGAGGCCGCCGACGCCCGGCTACCTGATGGCTTGGCTGCCGGACAGCGGCCGCCGGTCACCGAGGTCAAGGTCGAGCACAAGAAGACCTCGCCCCCGCGCCGCTTCACCGACGCGACGCTGCTCACGGCGATGGAGAGCGCGGGCCGCGCCCTCGACAACCGCGAGCTCGAGGAGGCGATGCGCGAGCGCGGCCTGGGCACGCCGGCGACCCGCGCGGCGATCCTCGAGACCCTGCTGCAGCGCGGCTACCTCGAGCGCCAGGGCAAGTCGCTGCGGGCGACCGCCAAGGGCATCGCGCTCATCGACGTGGTCCACGACTCGGTCAAGAGCCCCTCGCTCACCGGCGAGTGGGAGCTGAAGCTGAAGCAGATGGAGCGCGGCGACGGCTCGTTCGAGGCCTTCATGCGCGAGATCGAGCGCTACGTCATCGAGATCGTCGGGCAGGTGAAGCGCTCTGGCCCGGCATCGGTGGCCGCGCGCGCGGCGTCCGGCGGCGAGGCGGGCAAGGCGCCGACACCGGTCGGGTTGCCGCTGTTCGATCGGCGATCGGGGACAGAAAGGCCGGATGGGCGGCCCTCCAGACCGAAACCGGGGAGCGATGCCGCGAGTCCCTCGACTTCGAGGCTCCCGCTGGTCGCCTCTACGCTCGAGATGACCGGGGCTCGAGCTCCTGATCTCCTGGAGACGCCCTCGACTTCGAGGCTCCCGTTGGTCGCCTCTACGCTCGGGATGACCGGGGCGAGAGCATCGACCGGTACGTCTCCGCCAAGCGCACACGCAGGGCAGCCTCTCGATCAGATCCTGCGCGAGCGGTTCGGATTCGAGGGCTTCCGTCCGCATCAGGAGGAGGTCTGCCGCGCGGTCGCCGGCGGCGCCGACGCGCTGCTCGTGATGCCCACCGGCAGCGGCAAGTCGCTCTGCTACCAGATCCCGGGCCTCGCCCGCGGCGGCACCACGCTCGTCATCAGCCCGCTCATCGCGCTGATGGAAGACCAGACGGCCAAGCTGCAAGCGATGGGACTGAGAGCCGAGCGCATCCACTCCGGCCGCAGCCGCGAGGAGTCGCGCGCGGTCTGCCGCGCCTACCTCGACGGCGGGCTCGACTTCCTCGCCATCGCCCCCGAGCGGCTCTCGGTGCCCGGCTTCCCGGAGATGCTCGCGCGGCGCAAGCCGGTGCTCATCGCCGTCGACGAGGCCCACTGCATCTCGCACTGGGGCCACGACTTCCGCCCCGACTACCGGCTGCTCGGCGACCGCCTGCCGCTGCTCGAGCCGGCGCCGGTGCTCGCGCTGACGGCCACGGCCACCGTGCGCGTCCAGGACGACATCCTCGAGCAGCTCGGCATCAAGAGCGCGCGGCGCTTCATCCACGGCTTTCGCCGCGACAACCTGGCCATCGAGTCGATCGCCCGGTCGAGAGCGGGGCGGCTCGACGACGTGGTCGCCGCGCTCGAGGCGCCCGACCGGCTGCCGGCCATCGTCTACGTGCCGACGCGCAAGCAGGCCGACCAGGTCGCCGAGGAGCTCGGACGCCAGCACCGCTGCGCGGCCTACCACGCCGGGCTCGACGCGCCGCAGCGCGCCCGCACCCAGGAGCGGTTCCTCGCCGGCGAGCTCGAGGTCATCGTCGCCACCATCGCCTTCGGGATGGGCATCGACAAGGCCGACATCCGCACCGTGATCCACATGGCGCTGCCCGGCACGCTCGAGGGCTACTACCAGGAGATCGGCCGCGCGGGCCGCGACGGGAAGCCCTCGCGGGCGCTGCTGCTCTACTCGTATGGCGACCGCAAGATCCACGAGAGCTTCCTCGGCCGCGACTACCCCGAGCCCACGGTGCTCGCCGGGCTGCTCGAGTCGATCCCCGCCGCCGGAGTCGATCGCGCCGCGCTCGGCGAGGCCTCGGGCCTCGAGCCCGAAGTCTTCGGGCCCGCCCTCGAGAAGCTCTGGATCCACGGCGGGGTCACCGTCGATGCCGAGGACGTGGTGCGGCGCGGCAAGTCGAGCTGGCGCGCCAGCTACGAAGCCATCCGCCGCTACCGCGAGCAGCAGCTCGACGACATCCTCGACTTCGCCCAGTCGAACGGCTGCCGGATGGTGCGGCTGGTGCGCCACTTCGGCGAGACGCGGGATACGCGGCCCTGCGGCCTCTGCGACGCGTGCAAGCCGAAGGGCTGCGTCGGTCGGCGCTTCCGCTCGCCCACCTCACGCGAGCGGGCGCAGGCCGAGCGGGTCCTCGACGAGCTCGAGCGGCGCGACGGCCTCGCCACCGGGACGCTCTTCCGCTCGCTGTTCGAGGGAAAGCTCGAGCGGCGTGACTTCGAGAGCATGCTCGACGCGATGGAGCGCGCCGGGGCGATAGCCCTCGAGGAGGACGCGTTCGAGAAGGACGGCAAGATGCTGCGGTTTCGCCGGGTCAAGCTCCAGCGCGCGGCCCGCTCGACCGTGCACGGCGACACCTTCCTGCTCGACGCCGACTCGCCAGCACCTGCGGCCACCAAGCCGTCGGTGACGGTTCGCAAGAGAGCCGGCTCGGTCGGCGCGAAGCCCAAGCCCTCTCGACAGCCCCAAGCCGGCTCGCCCGACTCGGCGGCCTTCGAAGCGCTGCGGGCCTGGCGGCGCGAGACCGCGCGCGCCCGGGGCATCCCCGCCTTCCGCATCCTGACCGACCAGGTCCTGGGCGCCATCGCGCTCGAGCAACCGGCCAACCTCGGCGAGCTGCACCAAGTGCGCGGGATGGGACCGAAGCTGATCGAGAAGTACGGCGCGCAGATCCTCGCGATACTCGAGAGGACGGCCGGCCGCTGACGAGGCTCCGCCTCCGCCCCAGCCGCAGCCGGTGCGATGCCCCGATCCTTCAAATCCTCTCGCCGCGAGCGGCAGGATGCTTGCGCAGCTCATGGCGCAAGAACTCCTTGAGCCTGGGCATGCCCTTGAGCGCCGGGAAGCGATCGAGAATCGCCTTGAGGCCGGGGCTGACCGCCTCCCAGGGCGCGCCGCGCATCTCCTGCAGGTGCGCCCGCAAGCCGGAGACGATCGCGTAGGCCGCGTTGGCGGCGTTGGCCGCGACCCCGCCCAGCTCGGGAGCAGCCTCGCAGCCAGCGACCGAGCCCGCCCTCAAGGTCCAGACGAAGCCACTCCAACGCGCCTCGTCCTCCCACAGCGCGTCGAGCGCGGCCTCGAACACCGCGCGCGCGAGCTCGCGGCGCTCCTCGATGGCGTCGACGATGACAAAATCGCAGTCGTCTTCCTCGGAGGCCGGAGCGTCGAGCGCAACCTGAGCGGCCTCGGCCGCGCAGGCCTCGATGACGGGCCACAGCGCGTTGCCCAGGCCGAAGACCTCGAGCCGCTGGCAGGTACGTTCGACCATGCCGGCAGCCAGCGGCTGGGCGCCCGTTGCGTCGGGCCGCTCGACCAGCAGGAGCTGGGCAATCCACTCGAGGCGCACGGAGGGCTTCGCCTCGGCGCCTTTGACGAGCCTGTCGATGAGCGAGCGCAGGTAGCCGGCGACGTAGTGGCCGGTCCGCGAGATGGCGGGGCTGTCGGTCCACCCCTCCGCGAGGCGCTCGGCTTCGTCGGCCTCGCGCTCGAGTGCCTGGGCCACGGCCCGGTTCTGGAGCGGGGTGAGGACCAGCGGCATCGTCGGTCCGTGCCGCGCGTCGTCGCGCAGGTCGGCGGCGATCATCTCGAGGTGCGCGGTGCAGCCCTTCGAGCGCTCGAGCAGCGAGGCGACGACCAGCTTCTCCGGGGCCGTCAGGCTTCGCCAGTGGAGGTCCTCGATGCTGCGGCGCGTGGAGGGTGTGGCTGGGAGGGCCATGGGATCTTTCGGATCGTGCGGAATGCGCCATCCTAACCCGCGAGGGATGCCGAGGAGGCAGGTTTCAGCCCCCAGGCTCCAGGTAGAGCCTTCCGCAGCGGCCGGAGGAGACCTGCTGGCCGGGGCGCCGAGCCCGGAATCCCGACCTACCGCTGGATTTCCCTTGGAAGGCGCACGGCGCCGGCTGCGGCCGTCCCCGCCTCGCGCGGATTCGCCGGCGGGAGGCTTCCGACACCTCTTGCGCCCCTTTCCGCGAGCCGTAGACTCCAAACTCCAAACTCCAAACTCACAACTAAGAAAAAGAGCCCGGCCTCCAGGGGAGACCAGGCTCGGGAAAAGCTCGCTACGTCAGCGCTCAGACAGCGCGGACGTTCGCAGCCTGTAGGCCCTTCGGGCCCTTGACGACCTCAAACTCGACCCGCTGGCCCTCGGCCAGGGTGCGAAAGCCGTCGGATTGGATTGCGGTGTGATGGCAGAAGACGTCTTCGCCGCCGTCTTCCTGCTTGATGAACCCGAAACCCTTCGCGTCGTTGAACCACTTCACGGTACCAGTTGCCATTTGTTGCATTCCTCAGCTTGGGACGAGGCACTGCGCCACGCCACCACAGCACTACAACCGCGGAAGTGCGGTTGGTCATTCCGGGCGCCTCGCGCGCGGCGCGGGCGCCCCTCTCCTCAGGGGCTCGCAGGCTTGGAGCTCACGGGCTTGCCGACCGGGAGAATCGCCGCGGGTTGAGCCCCCTCGGCCAGCCCCAACACCTGGCGCGTCTTGTCCGGCTCGAAGCCGCCGACGAAGGTCGCGCCGAGCCCGAGCGAGGTCACCTCGAGCAGCAGGTTCTCGGCGGCGAGCCCCACCTCGATCATCGCCAGGCGCTCGGCTCTGGCGCCCAGGCTCTCGGAGCGTGCCGGCTCCCAGACCAGCGCGAAGACCGCCGGAGCGTCTTTGATCCAGCGCTGGCCAATCGCCTCATCGACCAGCCGGTCGCGAAGGTCGCCGGCGGCCCGGCTCTCGAGCCGATGTCCTTCCGGCAGATAGCGGTAGAGGCCAGGGGCGACTCCGTCGACACGCGACACGAGCACGAGCAGCTCGAGCGGATAGGTCGCGCGCGCCGAGGGCGCGGTGCGGTGACCCTTGGCGTCGACGACGCCCTGCGCGGCCCAGCAAAGCTGGGCGAGCTGCGCCTGGGTGAGCGACGCCTCCGGCGAGAGCTGGCGCACCGAGCGGCGCTTCGCCAGCGCCTGGTCCAGGGCCATGCCGCCGGCCACGCGGGCGGCAGGCAGCTCGACGGCTGCGGGAGCCTCGGGCGCTGCCACGAGCGAGAGTCCGAGCAGAAGCGCTATCCCAGCACTCACGGTTCATCCCTCCGGTTCGATGGTTGACCTGCGATGGACGGCCTCAGGGCGACGGGGGTAGGGGCCTGGGAGTCGTCCGCGGCGCGCAGGAGGCCCGACCGAGCAGGCGCGCACGGTCCTTAGAGCTTGAGCTCGATGCCCTCGCGGGCGCCGAAGACGACGAGCTTCGAGCCGAGGGCCTTCGCCCGCGAGTTGCACAGCGCGACGATGGTGTCGACCTCGGCGTCCGAGTGCATCGGGTCGTGGTGGAAGAGGGCGAGCTGCTTGGCCCCGGCGCGGACGGCGAAGTCGACGACGGTGGTCGCCCGCGGGTGCCCCCAGCCGATCTTCTTCTGGTACTCGGAGTCGGTGTACTGGCCGTCGGCGATGAGCAGGTCGGCGTCGCGCGCGAACTCGATCATCTCCTCGGGGATCGGGCGCAGCTCGCCAGGATGCTTCCCGGCAAGGGACGGATCGGGAAGCAGAAGGTCGTGCTCGTGGTCGGTCGAGTAGACGATCTTGCGTCCGTCGTGCTCGAAGGCGAAGCCGAGGCTGTCGCCGGGGTGCGTCTGACGAAAGGCGGTCACGCGCACGTTGCCGACCATCGCCGTGGTGTCGAGGTCGTTGGTGATGAGCCGGCTGCCGAGCTCGCCGAAATTGACCGGGAAATAGACCGACTCCATCTGGCCCGAGAGCAGGTCGTGGATGGTGCGGTCCTGCTTGGACGCCCCGTAGACATGCAGCGTGTTGGCCGGGAGGTAGGCCGGCACGAAGAAGGGAAAGCCCTGGATGTGATCCCAGTGCGGATGGCTGAAGAACAGGTGCAGGGTGAGGGGCTGCTTGCCGCAGCGGCGCAGCAGGTCGAGGCCGAGCTCGCGCAGCCCCGTGCCGCCGTCGCAGATGATGATCTGGTCGTCGGCCCGAATCTCGATGCACGGGGTGTTGCCGCCGTATCGCTCGGTCCGCGGGCCGGGAGTGGGGATCGAGCCGCGCGTACCCCAGAACTTCACGAAGAGCGACATCAGCGCCCCTTGCGGAAGACGAAAACGACCCTGCCGAGCTGGAGATGGTCTCCGTCGCGCAGGACTGCCGAGTGGATCCTCAACCCGTTGAGGAAGACGCCGTTGCGGCTGTCAAGGTCCTCGCACTGCCATTCGTTCTCGGACTTCGAGAGCATGAAATGGCGACGCGACAGATCCAGCGAGTCGATGTGCACGTCAACCTGGCTCGAGCGACCGAAGACGAGCTTGTCCTTCTCGAGGCTCACGACCCGAGGCGCGCCCGGGCCGCTCAGCATCTCGAGCGACGAGGGCTTGGCCCGCAACTGGGCGAGAATCTCGACCGACAGCTCGAGGACTCCCGTTGCTTCCTTGTCGTCAAAGTCGTCGAAGTCCCCGGCCATGACGGCGCTTGCTCCCTCTCATTGCGGCTGAGACGCAATCCATCCCTGCTGGTCATTGCTCCATACCGAAACTTGTCGGCCTTGGCCAAGTGAGTCGAGCGTTCACGAGGCCAACAGGAAGCATCCAGCCCCTCCAGTCTCGACGACTCCCGATCCTCACACAAGGGGGGATTTGCCGCCCGTACAGAGGTTCTTGCGGCCGGCGCAGGTCCAAGCCGCCACTTGCCAAGCCCTAAACCGGACCAGCCGGAAACCGGGGCCGCAGGCTCCAGGCCCGGAGCCCAGGTCGGGCCGTCCGCAAAGGCGCGCGGACCGCGCCCGATGTGCCTCTGTCTACTCGGCTCGGGGCCGTCTACTTTGCCAAGCTTGCAGAGACTCGAACCGCTACTGTCGCGCGCCAATTCGCGGCGCGAGACAGCGCGGCGCCGGCGGACCAGAGGCGGCCTCTCGTTTCCAGGGGCCGACCGGGCGCGCTGTCGGACGATGGCCGAGACACGAAAGGCCGGGGAAGAAATGAAGGTGTCGGGCGCCGCGGGAGCCCGGTTCGCCGGGACCGGCGGCGGCGAGCGCAGGCTTGTCTTCCGGCAGCGCGCAGCTCCTGTCGCCCGGCACGAGCCCTTCCCTCCTTCACTCGTAGTCGAAGGCCTCGAGCGCAGCAGACCGGCCGAATCCTTCCATCTCTGTTCTCCTATGAGGCATCATGGCGGCGCGCAAAAAGGAGGGGGAGATCGTGAGTACCCATGCGCAGGAAGACCTGCCCACCGCAGTGACTCGCTGTGTGACCTGCCCGTTGTGTCGAGCAAGGCATGGAGCGCTCGATGCCTGCCCGGTGGCTCCGGCGCCAGCGCGCAGCACGACCCTCGAGCTCAAGCGGCCCACACCTCGGAAGGTCTCGTCCAAGCCGGCGATCTCCTCCTCGATTGTCGTGCCCGCGACCCCGCCGCGCGCGCAGAGCCCGACAGACGAGCTGCTCGGACAGGTCGTCGGCAACTTCCGCATCGTGCGCCTACTGGGCCGCGGCGGCATGGGAGCGGTCTACCTCGGCGAGCACACGCTCATCGGCAGCCGGGTGGCGATGAAGTTCCTCCATCCGCATGTCGCCTCGGACCCGGTGCTCGTGCAGCGCTTCTTCTCCGAGGCCCGCGCGGTCAACCTCATCGGCCACGAGAACATCGTCGCGATCATCGACCTCGCCGTGCTGCCGCCGGCCCGCTACTACCTGGTGATGGAGTTTCTCGACGGGGCTCCGCTCTGCTCGAGGATCGGCCGGCCCTTTCCCCTCCCCTCGCTCGTTTCGATCACCTCCCAGGTCTGCGACGCGATTCAGGCCGCGCACGACGCCGGGGTCATCCACCGCGACCTCAAGCCCGACAACATCTTCCTCGTGCGGCGCGACAGCGACGACTTCGTCAAGGTCGTCGACTTCGGCATCGCTCGGCTCGGCACGGCTCCGAGCGGGGTGACCGCTGCCGGCTTCGTCGTCGGCACCCCGGAGTTCATGGCCCCCGAACAATGGGTGAACTCGAGCGTGGACGGCCGCGCCGATCAGTACGCGATCGGAGTCATCACCTATGCGATGGCGACCGGGAGGCTGCCTTTCCACGAGAGTGGTCAGCTCGCCTACTACCGGGCGCACACCGAGAAGACTCCGCCCGCGCCCCGCTTGCTCAACCCGGAGCTGCCCGTTGGCGTCGAGCAGGTGATCCTCAAGGCGCTCTCCAAGAAGCCCGGCGACCGCTTCGCCAACGTAAGGGAGCTGAAGCTTGCCCTCGAGGCGGCGGGCAACCCGCCGCTGCCCCTGGCCTCGGTTTCCTCGGCTCTTGCCGCGCCGGCCGCTCCCGGCCTGCCTGAGCTCGCTGCCACCTCGCCCACCCCGCCGGCCCCCTCGTACCCGGTCGACGCGCAATGGGGCGGCAACTGGCGCCGCGGGCTGACGTGCGCGGACTTGAGCGCCGCCGGGATGCTCATCGTCTGCGCCCCGCCCCACCCGCCGCTCCGGGCGCCGATAGCCGTGCGTATCGCGCATCCCGACGGAACCCTGGAGACCGAAGCCGAGGTGGTGCGGCACGTGACTGCCGAGCAGGCCGCGGCCTGGGGAACGCGGGCGGGCTTTGCCGTGCAGTTCTCGGCCGAGCGCGCCCTGGTCAAGGCTGGACTCGAGCGTCTGCAGCGTGGCGAGGCGCCCTTCTTGGCAGAGCAGGCGGACGCATCGCACGACGACCCGGAGGCGGAGGCTGTCCTCGGACGCTACCGCTCTCGCCTGAAGCTCGACGTCTATGCCCTCCTGGGCTGCGCGTGGGACGCGCCGTGCAGCGAGATCCGGCAGCGCTTTCGCCACGCGGTCGCCGAGGTCGACTCGCTCACGGCGCGCCCCATCTCGTTCTGCCAGCGCATGGAGGTCTCCCGCATCTCAACCCGGCTGCGCGAGGCGTTCGAGACGCTCTCCAGTCCCGCCAAGCGGGCGGCCTTCGATGCCGAGAACAGGAACTTCCGCGGCGTGGCGAGGTGCCTGAGCTCCGGGCTGACGGCGAGCGAAGCCGAGCGGCTGCGCCGTGAGTTCCTGGCCAAGCGCCCGCGCAACGGGACGATGGCGAGCTTGAAGCTGGCCGCCGCGCACGCGCGCGAGACCGCCAACGAGACCGCGCGCGCGCTCGCCGAGTACGAGGCCGCGCTAGGCCTCGACCCGCTCAACCTCGACGCGCATCACGCCTACTGGAACCTCAAGAAGCGGGGCGGCAGCGGGTAGGGGAGTTGTAAGTTCTGAGTTGTGAGCGCGGGCTTCGCCGAACCCCATTCGCTGGCCGAGGCCTCCCGGCGTCAAAGGCCCCGTCGACCCTGGTCGCGGCTGCGCCCGGGGAGCGCTTCTCACGCCGACGGGCTGCCAAGCAAGACGGGCCTCCTTTCGCGGCAAATCCAGGTTGGAAATGCGCTCGTCGAGCGGGCCCGCGGCGCTTTCACGAAGCGGGGGACCGAGCCAGGCGACGAATCCCCAGCCTTCGAGCGCGGTTCGGTAGACTCCCCGCCAACGGGCACCGACGCCCGCGCGTGGTGGATAGATGCCGAAGCCCCAGTTCCAGAATCCCTTGCCGCCGGCAGCAGCGGCCTGCGTCGTCGAGGGCGTTCTCGAGCGGGTCACCTACGCGAACGAAGAGACGGGCTGGAGCGTGGTGCGCGTGACGGTGCCGGGCAGGCGCGAGCCGGTCACCGCTGTCGGCAACCTGCTCGGCGTCCAGCCCGGCGAGAGCCTGCGGCTGACCGGCCAATGGGTGAACGACAAGCAATACGGCGAACAGCTTCGGGTCAGCTCGTACTGCACGGTCCAACCCTCCACGGTCACCGGCATCGAGAAGTACCTCGGCTCGGGCATGGTGCGCGGAATCGGCAAGGTGATGGCCAAGCGGCTCGTCGAGCGCTTCGGGCTCGAAACCCTCGAGGTCATCGACGAGGCGCCCGAGCGGCTGCTCGAGGTCGAGGGCATCGGCCAGGTGCGCAGCTCCCGTATCCGCGAGGCCTGGGCCGAGCAGCGCGAGATTCGCCAGGTGATGGTCTTCCTGCAGTCGCATGGCGTCTCGCCGGCCTTCGCCGTGAAGATCTACCGGCACTACAAAGACGCGGCGATCAGCGTCGTCAAGAGCAACCCCTACCGGCTCGCGCAGGACATCTTCGGCATCGGGTTCAAGACCGCCGACGCGATCGCCCAGCGGCTCGGTATCTCCAAGGACTCCGTCGAGCGGGCCGAAGCCGGGGTCCTGCACGTGCTCGGCGAGCTCTCCGACGACGGCCACGTCTACTATCCGCATCGCGAGCTGCTCGAGAGCGCCCGCGAGATCCTGGAGATCGACGAGGCGATCATCGCCACGGCCATCTCCCGGCTCTCGGGCGAGCACCTGGTCGTCGAGAGGGCTCAAGAGGTGTCGCTCGCCCTCCCTGACCTCGGCCCGCTCCCTCTGGCCCCCTCGAGCGAAGTCGAGCGGCCCTCGGCTTCGGCTTGCCCCGAGCCTGCCGAGGGGCTCGGGCCGACCGGTTGTCGCTCCAAGGATTCTTCGGCACCTCTTCAGGCCCGCGAGGACAGCCCGGTCTACCTCAAGGCGCTGCACGTCGCCGAGAGCGGCACCGCGTCGCTGCTGCGAGCGCTGATGGGCGCGCCGGTCGCCCCGGTCGACCTCGACGTCCCGAGGGCTGTCGCCTGGTTCGAGGCGCGCGCGGGCATCGAGCTGGCCGACGAGCAGCGCGCGGCGATAGCCCAGGCCACCTACTCGAAGGTCCTGGTGATCACCGGCGGGCCCGGCACCGGGAAGACCACGCTCGTCAACGGCGTCATCTCCATCCTCGAGAAGAAGGGCCGGCGCATCCTGCTCGCCGCGCCCACCGGACGGGCCGCCAAGCGCATGAGCGAGGCGACCGGACGCGAAGCGCGCACCATCCACCGGCTGCTCGAGTTCAGCCCGAAGACGATGTCCTTCCAGCGCAACCGCGACAACCCGCTGGAGGCCGACCTGCTCATCGTCGACGAGGCCTCGATGATCGACACGGTGCTCGGCTACGACGTGCTCAAGGCCCTGCCGCCGCGCTGCCAGCTCGTGCTCGTCGGCGACGTCGACCAGCTCCCGTCGGTCGGCCCGGGAAGCGTGCTGAGCGACCTCATCGACTCCGGGGCGGTGCCGGTGGTGTGCCTGTCGCAGATCTTCCGCCAGGCGCAGCAGAGCCAGATCGTCGTCAACGCCCACCTCATCAACCGGGGCGAGTTTCCAAGGCTCAAGGGCGGGGCGAGCTCGGACTTCTTCTTCCTCCCCGAGGAGACGCCCGAGGCGGTCCTCGCGACGGTCAAGGGACTCGTGCACGAGAGGCTGCCGCGCCGCTACGGCTTCGACCCGGTCGAGGACATTCAGCTTCTGACCCCGATGCGCCGCGGGCTGCTCGGCGCGGCGAGCCTCAACGCCGAGCTCCAGGCGCTGCTCAATCCGCAGGGCCGCTCGGTGGTGCGCGGCAGCCGGGTGTTTCGGGTCGGCGACAAGGTGATGCAGCTTCGCAACAACTACGACCTCGAGGTCTACAACGGCGACATCGGACGGGTCGCGCACATCGACGCCGAGGAGCAACAGGTCGAGGTGCGCTTCGATGGGCGGGGGGTCGTCTACGACTTCAGCGATTTGGACGAGCTCGTCCTCTCCTACGCCTGCACCGTCCACAAGTCGCAGGGCAGCGAGTATCCGTGCGTGGTCTTGCCGCTGCACACCCAGCACTTCCCGATGCTGCAGCGAAACCTGCTCTACACCGCCATGACCCGGGGCAAGCGGCTGGTGGTGATCGTCGGGACCAGGCGCGCGTTGGCGATAGCCGTCCGCAACGCGAGCCCTCTCGAGAGAAAGACGCGTCTCGCCGAGCGCCTGCAGCACTAGCTGACCGGCTTTCCCCTTCTGTCAATCAGCGACCACCTCCCCCCGCGCCCGGCGGGCAACGGGTTGCCGTCAGGCGCTCGCTGGGGCATGTCCGATGGCTGCCGCACGGGGTGAGGAGGAACCGCCCGCCCTCGAGTCCGACGAGGTGGCGAGAAGCCGCCAAGCGGGGCCTCGAAGCGGGCAAGGCCGCGTTCGGCTCCTCTCCGCTTTTCCGGACCCGCGAACGGGGAGCGGAGGGCTATCGCATTGATTTTACGAGCGTCTTTCAGCCTGCCGGCCAAGCGCCAGGAAGGGGTCGATGTGCTAGCCTTCGGCTCCTATTGCCCACTCGGGGGAGCACGATGATCAAGAGCATCCTGGTTCTGGAGAGTCCTTGGGACACCGAGTCGCTGCGCTCGATGTCGGTCTGGCCGTTCGTCAGCGAGTTTTGCCAGATCGTGGGCATCGAGCCGCTCTTCCGGACCTTCCACGACTCGGCCTCGCTCTCCCACTGGGTCGACGTCTACCACAACGAGCACCAGGCCTCGTCCAAGCTGCTCTACATCGCCGCGCACGGCCACCGCAGCCGCCTGTCGGCGCTCACCGCGGTCAACCACAGCACCGTCGCCGACATCCTCAAGCGCGCGAAGAGCGTCGAGTACGTGCACTTCGGCTCCTGCTCGTTCGGCAACGAGGAGTCGCTGCGGCGCCTGATGAAAAACGCCCGTCACGTGCGCTGGATCGCCGGATACGGCACCGCGGACATCAGCTGGGTCGAGTCGACCCTGTTCGACATCCTGTTCTGGCACCGGGTGCTCGTCCGAGACGACGACCACAAGTACAAGCACCAGACGACCATGATGACCGAGCTCTTCCAGAACAACCCGCTCGCCAAAGACATGGGGTTCACCGTCTGCTATCGGCGCGGCCGCACGGTCTGCACGCTCAACTCGACCAATTGCGTCGTCGACGACCGCGAGCGCTCGGCAGCATAGGCGCGGGTTCTCCTCGATGACCGGACCGCCCGGCGCAACGCGACTCTTCGCCGCGCACGGGTGACGAGGCCGGGGAGGCGCTGGCCTGCTCGATGACCGGACCGCCTGGCGCACGCGACCTCTCCTAAGATCCGCCCGTCGCGAGCGCGGAGCCAGGAGGCAGGTTCGCCGGCCAGGCATCCGGCCGCGTGTCGCATCGGTCAGCCTCTCGCTGGCTCGCGCGCCTTCCTGCTCGCCAAAGCGGGCACGGGCGGGCGCCCGGCGATCTGCTATGGATCCCCGCGCGCGCGGCCGAGGCGGGAAGCCGCGACGCGCGCGGCCGCGTTGAACAAGCTCCGGAGAGACGGCACCCGATGGAATTCGACCCCTTCATCATCCAGGTCTCTGAAGAGGAGATCCGCCGCGAGAAGGCCAAGGGGCGCGAGCTGCGCCAGAGCCGCTGGTGGAAGACCCGCCTGTCGCGAGGCCTGTGCCACTACTGCGGCCGCACCTTCCCGCCGGCCGAGCTCTCGATGGACCACGTCGTCCCCGTCGTCCGAGGCGGCAAGAGCACCCGCGGCAACGTCGTGCCCGCCTGCAAGGACTGCAACAGCAAGAAGAAGTACCTGCTGCCCATCGAGTGGCAGGAGTACCTCGAGTCGCTCAAGTAGCCTCTCGGGCCAGCGGAGGGGTGGACGGCGGCCTTCGGTTGGAGCAGGCGCCGCTCGCGTCAACGGGCCGCCCCGCCCCCGCCTAGCGGTCGTGGCTACTTCTTTGTTCATGGAGCGCTGTAGCTGCGCTCGAACCGAGGCTCGCCCATTCCCCCAACGCGGGGTCCTCTGCCACGTCGATTGCCGGCGCGAAAGCTCGGCCCTCGGGGCGGATTGGACGCGCCCGAGGGACGGCAGGACGGATGAGCGCGGCCAAACGCTCGAGCTGGCCGCGCTCGAAGGGAGGCGGGGATGCGGAAGGCTCGCAGTTTCAAGGGGTATTTGTACGGGCTCGGCGGCGGCATCGCCGCGGGCGCGTCCATGATGTACCTGCTCGATCCTACCGGGGGCAGGCGCAGGCGCCACCGGGCGGAAGAGAAGGCGTACCACGCCCTCAAGGCGACCGATCAGGCGGCCGTCATGGGCGTCCGCGACTTCTCCCAGCGCAGCCGCGGGCTGTTCTCCGAACTCGCCTCGGCCTGGAAGAAGGAGGGGGCCAGCGATCCGGTCCTCTACGAAAGGGTGCGCGCAAAGCTCGGACGCTTGTCCACCCACCCGCGCGCCATCGAGGTCTCGATCAAAGAGGGCCGGGTCGAGTTGCGCGGACCGATCCTCAAGCGCGAGGTCGATCGCCTCCTCGTCGGCCTGTCGGGCGTGCGCGGGGTGAAGGGGATAGACAACCATCTCGAAGTCCACGAGAGCGCCGGCGGCATCCCGTCGCTGCAGGGCACCGGCCACGTCCCCAAAAGCCGGTTCTGGGCGCCCTCGACGCGGCTGGCGACGACCACCGCCGGCGCCGGGCTGGCGCTGCTCGGCTTGCGCCAACGCGGCCCGGTCGGCTGGGGCCTGGCGGGCACCGGGGCGCTGCTGGCGCTGCGCGGAGCGACCAACCTCGACCTGAAGCGCCTCTTCGGCTTTCGGGCGGGCCGCCGCGCCATCGACCTGACCAAGACCATCAACATCAACGCGCCGCTCGAGGAGGTCTTCAGCTACTTCCAGGGCTTCGAGAACTTCCCGCGCTTCATGAGCCACATCAAGAGCGTGCAGCGCATCGGCGACAACCGCTGGCGCTGGACGGTCGAGGGCCCAGCGAAGGTGCCGTTCACCTGGGACGCGGAGGTCACCCGCTTCGTGCCGAACAAGGTGCTCGCCTGGAAGAGCCTGGGCAACGCGAGCGTCAAGAGCGCGGGCATCATCCACTTCGACAAGACCGACGAAGGCACGCGGCTGCACATCCGCATGGGCTACAACCCGCCGGCCGGCGCGCTCGGGCACGCGTTCCTCAAGGTCTTCCGCGCCGACCCGCGCAAGCAGATGCACGACGACCTGCTGCGCTTCAAGTCGCTGCTCGAAAAGGGCAAGGCGACCGGTCGACAGACGGTCACCCGTGAAGAGGTGCAGCCGCAGAGACCGCTGCACTAGAGCCTCCGGGCAGGTCCGCAGAGAGCCCCGTCCTCCTCGAGGGCGGGGCTTGGTCGTCTTTGCGCCCGGGGCCCCGCGGCAAAGCGGGACGCGCGGCGTTTGGTCCCTCGAGCGGTTCGCCACATAATGCGCGCGCCGCTCGACCCGGGCGGAAGGAGTGCACCGACGTGACCGAAGAAAAAGGCGGAGGCTCAGGCCGCCGCAAGAAGAAGCCAACGCCTCCGGAAGCCGTCGTCCGGATCTTCCGCCCGGGCGAGCGCCCGGCAAAGGCGGCCGAACCCGAAGCGCCGCCTTCCGAGCCGATCCCGGTCGAGCTTCTCGCGGGCCGAAAGCGTCCGCCGCCCAAGGGCCGATTCGTCACCGCGGGGCGCATCGAAGGCCAGCCTGACGAACAACCTCTGGCGGGAGCAGGACGCCCACCTCCGCACTCAGAGGAGCAGACAGGCAGGCCTCCCGTTGAGCGCGTCCCGCAGCCGGAACCCTTCGACGCTGCTACGCGGCTCGGCGCCCCTGAAGGTCCGCGGCGCGAAGGTCGTCCCGGCGGCTTTGGCAAAGGCCCGCGGCGCGAGGGCGTAAAAGGCGGATTCAAGGGTCCGCGGCGCGAAGGTCCTCCCGGCCGCTTCGGCAAAGGTCCTCGGCGCGAGAGCGCCGAAGGCGGATTCAAGAGCCCGCGGCGCGAAGGTCCTCCC
>DHSB01000130.1:0-197 GCA_002408385.1 Myxococcales bacterium UBA5297 | reverse complement strand
GGTCCTCCCGGCGGCTTCGGCAAAGGCCCGCGGCGCGAGGGCACCGAAGGTGGATTCAAGGGTCCGCGACGCGAAGGTCCTGCCGGCGGCTTCGGCAAAGGCCCGCGGCGCGAGGGCGCTGAAGGTGGATTCAAGAGCCCGCGGCGCCAAGGTCCTCCCGGCGGCTTCGGCGAGGGCCCGCGGCGCGAGGGCACTGA
>DHSB01000114.1:29260-29607 GCA_002408385.1 Myxococcales bacterium UBA5297 | reverse complement strand
GGGGTGGTGCCCCCCCACCCTCTGCCGCCGGGGCGCGCCCCTGCTTCTCGTCTTCGGCTGCGCCGGCCTGCCGGCCTGGGCCGGGCCGCTGCGGGCGGTCCCGGCGCTGGGGGTGGTGGGCGCGGCGGCCGCCAGCACGCTGTGCGTGCTCGTTCAGCTCGCGGCGGTCCTCCCGGCGCTGCGGCGCCTGGTGGTGCCGGGCTTCGAGACCCGGCGGCGCCGTCCGGCGCGGGTCGAGCTCGGGCGCGCCTTGCGCGTCGGCGGGCCCATCGGCCTGCAGATGCTCGCCGAGGGGGGCGCCTTCACCCTGATCGCCTTTCTGGCTGGCCGGCTCGGCAGCGGCTCGC
>DHSB01000114.1:0-29104 GCA_002408385.1 Myxococcales bacterium UBA5297 | reverse complement strand
GCACCAGGTCGCCCTGACGCTCGCGGGCTTCTCGTTCACCGTCGCCCTCGGGGTGAGCGCCGCCGGCTCGGTGCGGGTCGGCCAGGCGATAGGCGCCGGCGACACCGCTGGGACCCGGCGGGCCGGGCTGACCGCCTTCGCCGCGGGCGGAGGCTTCATGGCCTGCTCGGCGCTGGTCTTCTTCCTCTTCCCCGAGACGCTCGCCGCGGTGATGAGCGACCGGCCCGAAGTGCTCGCCGCGGCCACGCCGCTGGTGATCGTGGCCGCCTTCTTCCAGATCTCCGACGGCCTGCAGGCGGTCGGCTCGGGGGTGCTGCGCGGGGCGGGCGATACCCGCTTCGCGTTCGTCACCAACCTGCTCGGCCACTACGTGGTCGGCCTGCCCATCGCGATCGGCCTGGGGATCTTCGCCGGCAAAGGGATCACCGGGCTCTGGTGGGGGCTGTGCGCCGGGCTGACCGCGGTCGGCGTCACGCTGCTCGTGCGCTTTGCGCGGCTCTCCAAGCGAGGGATCAAGCCGCTGACGCCCTCGGGCGCGGCGGAGCGAGTGGCGCGGGCGGGGTTCGAGGGGGTGGTGGGGTGAGGGCAGCAGGCGGCGAGCCAAGCGCCGCCTCTGACCGACGAGTCGCGCCGCCCGCGCGGCCTTCAGGCAGCGAGCAACTCGCGGAAGGACTTGAGCGACCGCTCCTGGTGCTCGGGGCCGCGGTAGCCGAAGGGGACAGCGGCAAGGATCAAGCGCACGCGTCGTCGGCCGGAGGTGACGGTGGCCACGGTCGCTGGCGAGCGATCGTCTTGCCCGAGCTGCGGGTAGACGAGGACCGAGTCGACCTGCGGCGCATCGGCGAGCGCCGCATAAGCCAGCGCTTGGTGCAGATCGGCGCGGTGCTCTGCGCGAAGCTCCTCCGAGAGACCGCTCCATCCACGGCGTGCGAGCAGTGCGAGGTGTGCCTTGTACTTGGCATCCAGCCAAACGACGCGGTCCGCCGCTCGAAGCTCGACGTCGGGGACCAGCGCGCCCATCGACTGGGCCGAGCCCTCCCACCTCAGTGACCGCCTTGCCCCCTGGAACGGACTCGCGACCATTCCGAGAGACCGCGCGAGCAGCGAGGAGAAGCTGGCGACCCATGCCTCCCAGACCGCATCGATGGAGAGATCCCAGGCGAGCCCGTCGAGGCTTCGAGCCCCACCGAGCCCGCGCTCCTCGCTCACCCATCCCATCGCCTCGAGGGCAGCCGCGACGAACTCCGAGCCGCCGCCTAGCATGGGCGAGGCAGAGGGCCGGCGCGCGATTCCCGGGCCGAGCGCGCTCATCATCTCGGCCGCGCGCCGCAACAGGTGTCTGGCCGGCAGCGACCACGCTACGGTCGAGAGCTCCTCTTCCAGGCGAGACAGCGTCCAACGAATCGAGGCGAGCAGGTCGGGGTCGTCGTCAGGCTCGGTGAAGTGGCAAGGGAAGGTCGTCCATGCGCCCCGCGGAATGTGCGAGCAGGCCCAGCCGGTCCAGTCGACGCGGCCCCGCGGGCTGGTCCGCTTCTCGCTCCTCTCGACGAAGCCTCGTCGCCGATGCCGCAGCAGCGACGCGATGCGCTCGATGACCGGCGCCGCCAGCATCCAGGGAGGCACCTCGCGCGCCGACCCGGGCACCAACGCCGCGCCACCGAGGACAGGCTCGACCGAGAAGCCGATGGCGTCGAAGACGGCGCCGAGCGCGGCCCACCGAAAGCGCGGCTCGATGAGCAGACCGGCCGACACCCTTCGGGTCGCGGGGCTGAGCAGAGGTATCGCGCCGATACGCGAGCCCGGCCGAAGCAGGACTCGCAGCGTCGGGTCGGCGCGGACCTCGGGGCGCAGCTCGAGGCGGCGCAGCCCGGCCTGATTGGCGATCAGAAACGGCTCGACCCACCGATCGCCGCTCGCGCCGACGTCGCGCCCCTCGACCGCTATCGGCTCGCCGTGGTCGAGGGCCTTCAGCAACGGGCGCGAAGTGGCGACCGCCGCGGCGAGCGTCCCGAGCGAGCGCGCCTTCTTGCCCCGTCCTCTCGCCATCAGCGCTCCAAGAGCCGCGCCTCGACTCGGTCCGCGAGGCCGGCGACAGCCTCGCTCGCTCCCGCGCACAGCTTCTCGTCGAGGTAGTGGCGCAGCAGCGGCAAGAGCTCGAACTGGATGCGGCGCGCCACCCGGTCGGCGCGTCCGGCGATTTCGAGATCGGGCCGCGGATCGAGGAAGTAGGCATGGCCGGGAAGCAGGCGCAGCGTCTCCTCGTCGGCGAACTCGACGAAGGTGTGGACCGCATCGGCGAAGAGCTCGGTGGCGAAGTCGACGCCCCCGTGCTCGACCGCGTGCAGTGAGGGCCACAGCTCGATGAACGCGAAGCGCCGGCGGATGGCGATGTCCATCCGCGCGATGCTCCGGTCGGCGGTGTTCCGGGTGCCGAGGACGAGCAGGTGGGGCGAGAGCCGGAGCTCGGGCTCATGGCCCTCGGGCGCATGCGGCAAGCGCACGCTCCGGTCCAGCTCGCCAGGCTCGAAGAGCACGATCGCCTCGCCGAGGACGCGGGCGAGGTCGGCGCGGTTGATCTCGTCGAGCACCAGCAGATGCTCGCGCGTGCGCGCCGCCGCGTTCGCGACGAGCAGCTCACCGGGTCGAACGTCGAAAGCCAAGCCGTCCCCCGTCGGCCTGGGGAAGAGCCCGACGACGAAGTCTTCGTAGGTGCGCGCCGCGTGGAACTGCACCCGGGTGGCCGAACCGATGCGGTCGGCGAGTTGATAGGCGAGGCGGGTCTTCCCAGTGCCCGGGGGACCTTCGAGGACGACGAACCGCCGCTCGCGAAGAATGGCGAGGACCCCCTCGGGCTCGACGGCCGGAAAGACGGCCCCGGCGATCTCTTCGAGGCGACCGTCCCAACGCTTCTTCGCATCTGCGGTCAGGGGCGTGCCGTGTTCGTGGAAGAAGAGGTCGAGCAGGTCTTCGACCGCGCCGCCGTCGCCGGCGCCGCGCACGGCGACCGCGGCGTAGATGACCCGACCGTATTGCTTGAGCGCGGCCGGGATCTCGGGCCAACGATCGGTGACGGCGGATGGGACCTCGGTCGCGATGTCGAGGAGGTCGGGCTTGACCCAGACGCTGCCTCGATGAAGGCGCGAGAGCGCTCGCAGTCGACGGCCGTGCCCGGGCCGGCCGAGTATGGCGCTGTCGGCGCCGAAACCGTCGGTGCCAATGACCAGGACCGCGACGCTGCCCTTGTCGCCGGGCATCCAGACGAACGAGGTGCCCTGATACGGGCCAGAGGAGCGGTTCTCGGCGGTGATCCAGCCGGCATACGAGGCGGCGTCATCCTTCTTCTGAAGGTTCACTCGTAGCTGAAAGCGATCCTTGTGGTGAGCCGTACCGCTCGTCGTAGACGCGCTCGAGCAGGCCGCGCACCGCGTCGGCATCGCCCATCAGGCTCCATTCACGCCCTTGAGCCATTCCCTGGACAAGCTCTTCGATGGCCTTCATTGCCCCTTCTCCCATTGAGCGCCCCCGACCTTGATGGCCCGCCGCACAATCCACCGCGGTCCATGAAAGCGCCGGCACCGGCGGCGGAGTTCCCGCGAAACGGCAGCCGCTTCGCCCTTGCGCCACGCCTGCCCAGTGCGCGCTTGGTTCGCCCCTCCGGAGCCGATACTCCCTCAAGACGAGCGAACCCTCGGTCTCTCCGAGCCTCCGTCTCGTCTCGAGGAGGGCCGCTCCGATCTCTCGGAGCCGACCTCGGGTGTCGAGGACCGGCGGTTCCGCCTCGCCGAGCCGACGTCGTGTCGGAAAGACCGATGGCTCGGTCTCCGGGAGCCTCCATCGGGTGTGGGCGACAAGAAATCCGGTCTCGAGGACCGAAGATTCGGTCTCCGAGATAGGCCATTTTGGATCACCCACCCTTTCGGGGGTGTCATCGAGTCGATTTGCAGTCCGATTTACGACATTCCCGGGCCCGCTGATATTTTTTGGTGTCCCCCGGTTTCTTTTGCGCATAGCCTCCCCGCGTCAATCACCCCGCAGACAGGAGGCAGCCCTATGAAAGACCGTGTTGGCAGCAACAACCCCAGCCCCGAGACGATCGAGGAGGTGCGCGGCGGGATTCGCACGGCGGCGAAGAAGTGCGAGCCCTTCACGCAGCCCCTGTCGACCGAGGAGCGCTCGCAGGCGCTCAAGATGCGGCCCAACGGCGAGTGGATCGTCGAGTTGATGGCCACCCTGGCCACCCGCTACGGCGTGTCGCTGCCGGGCATCTCGGTCGAGGGGATGCGCAACGACCTCGCTTTGGCCAACCAGCTCCAGCCCGTCGAGGCCGAGACCGCCGCCCTCGCCCAGACGCTCTCCGACACCATCCTGACCGCGCGCTCGGAGTGCTGGTGGGCGGCGCTCGCCTACTACACGACGCTGGTGCGCATCGCCGACAGCGATCCGGTCCTCGCCGACGCGCTCAAGCCGGCCATCGACTACTTCGCGACCGGCAAGCGCAAGTCCCGCAAGTCCGAGTAGCAGTCCCTTCAGCTCCCCTTCGCCTCGAGCCGGCCTGCCCGCGGAGCTCCCGCGGGCAGCCGGCTCACTTCGTCTTTGTGTTGGGGGCGAGGATGCATCGACGTGCGGAGGGGCGAGCCCATCGCGCGCCAAACGGAGGGAGACGTCGCTGCACGCTCGCGTGGCGAGCGCGCGCCAGGGACCCACCGAGCGCGCCCGCCCCCGCAAAAACGCGGCTGGTGGCCCGCGCGCCGGGGCCGCACCTTCAGGATCTCCACAGCGCGCGCCTCTTCGCGAAGAGACCGCGCCTCTTCAAGGACTCGAGGGATCGAATGACGACGCGAGTCAACCTCCTGTCAGACGGCTTCGTGCTGGATCGCTCGGCTTTTTCCGAGCGCGACAAGCGCGAGCGGAAAATCACCTGCCCGGGCTGCCTCGGCAAGGGCCGCTACGTCGGTCTGACCAGAGTCGAAGACCCTTGCAGCTATTGCGGAGGGACCGGGCAGATACCCGAAGAGATCAGCTTTGCGGACCTCTGAGGACAGACACTCGATCGAAGAGGCGCAGCCGGGGCGATTGCCGCCGCCACGCTGCGCCCCGGCCTTGGTTCGCGCCGCCGGAGGCGACTCGTGAAAGCAGGCCTGTTTGGAAAGGCGACCCTCTGGTTCGCGACCCTCGTCGCTTCCGCGCTCTTCCTCCTGGCCGGAACGCAGAAGCTGGCGGCGAGCCCGCCGCACCCGACCAACTTTATCGGGTGGGGCTATCCGCTCTGGGTCATGTTCTTCGTCGGCGCGGTCGAGACCGCGGGCGCCATCCTGCTGCTCGTCCCGAGGCTGACCTCGTTCGGCGCGGCGCTGATCAGCGCGGTGATGCTCGGGGCCATCGTCACCCACATCGTGCACGCCGAGTGGCTCGCGCTCATCACGCCGTTCACCCTGTTGGCCCTGGTCTCGCTCATCGGCGTCTCGCGGAGTGACCTGTCGCCGCTGCGGATTTTGCGGGCGAGACGGGCGCGCGCGCGCGGCTGAGCGGCGCGCGAGGCAACAGAATCCGCATCGGGCGGCTTGTCCTCTTCGGCCGAAGGGCCAGCGCGCGCAGGGCGCCTTCGCTCCGAGCGGATGAAACCTCGGTCTTTCGAGCTTGGTTGCTAGGATGGCCGGGTGAACAGCCAACCGAAGTGGGCCATCCTCGATCTCGAGACGCGCTGCAACCTCGCCCTCGCCCGCGAGGTGCTCGACCTCGCCCCTTGCGTCGATCCGCTCGAGGTCTGCCAGCGGCTCGTCGAGCAGGGGCACGCCGAGAGCAGCGGCTTTCTGAAGCTGCCGTTCCACGAGCCGGTGTGCGGCGCGGTGCTGCTCGCCGAGAGGCGCGAGGCCGCTCCCGCCGCGCCCATCGTCGCGACCGGTTGGCTCTGCTGGCGCGCGGACGAGGCGCCGCTCGAGGGGTTTGTCGGCAGCTTCTTTGAGTCGATCGCCGGACGGGTCTGCGTCGGCTTCAACAGCACCGGCTTCGACCTGCCGCTGATGGAGCTGTGGGCCTCCCGGATGCGCCTCGCCGCGCCGGCATACTTCGACTCGCCGCACAGCCCGCGAGTCGCCCCCGCGCTCAACTGCGACCTGCAGCGCGAGGCGGCCGGCTCGCACGGACGGGTCGGGCGGTTCGATCTGCTCTGCAAGTTCCACGGGCTCCCGGGCAAACCGGGGATGAGCGGCAAGGATGTCGAGTCGATGGTGGCCAGCGGCCGTCTCGACGAGGTGCAGGCCTACAACGTGACCGACGTGCTGCAGTCGTTCCTGCTGCTGCTCCACCTGCAGGTGCGCTCAGGGGCGCTCACCCGCGAAGCGGCGACGGGCTCGGCCAAGCGCGCGATCGAGCTGACCCGAAGCGAGGTGGGCGGCCGTCTGCCCAGCGCCAGCCGCGCCTGGGAGCTGCTCACCGCGAGCCTGGACGCCTGCGCGAAGGCGCCGATCGCCGACGCGGGTTGAGACCGGCGGGCCGCACGCTCCTCCTGCCGGTCGCCGCCGTTGCTGCCAGTAGGGTCGCCGAGCCCCAATCCTTCCGAACGATGGGCGGGCCCGGAGTTTGACCCGCCCTCGCGCTGCGGCCTACAACCGGGCCCATGCGCACGCCCATCCGCACTCTGCTCGCCAGCCTGCTTCTCGCAGCGCCGGCGCTCGCCTCTGCCTCCTCGCTGAAGATCTCGACAGACCCGCCGGGCGCCCTGGTGCAGCTCGACGGCACGGCCTACGGCCCGGCGCCGGTCACCATCCCCAAGGTCGAGCCCGGCACGCACGAGCTGAAGCTCGCGGCCGAGGGCTATGTCACCCGCGTCGACCTGCTGCAGGTCTCGGGAAGCGAAGACCTGCAGATCCACGCGCCGCTCAACCCAGCGCCGAGGATCATCGAGCCGCCGCCTCGCCCGGCGCAGCCCGCGGTCGCGCCCGCCTATCAGGCGCAGGTCCCGCCTCCTCCGCCGCCCGCCGGTCTCGCGCAGCCTGCTCTCTTGAATCCCGCGGCGGTGGGGCCACCTTCGCTGAACCCCGTGCCCCCGCCGCCTCTGCCGGCAACCGTCGGGGTTCCCGCGACCTCCGCGCAGCCACAAGTGGCCCCTCCTCCGCCTCCTCAGGCGCCGCTGCCCGTCTCGCAGCTCCCGACTCGCTGGGGCACTCAAAAGAAGTCCTGCACGCTGCTCGTCGAGACCACGCCGCCTGGAGCGACCGTCCAGGTGGTCGGGATGCCGATGGCCAAGCCGAGTCCTGCCGTCTTTACCGGCTTCTCGCCCGGGACGATCACCCTGCGGGTCAGCGCGCCGGGCTTCAAGGACAAGAAGGTCGCCGTTGATATCAGCGCCGACGCGCGCACCCGCGTCACGCTGGAGCCGGTTCAGTAGCGAGGGCCTGGAAACGAGAGCCGGTCACCCCCTCTCGCCCCGAACGATGCTTCGGGAGCGAGAGCGAGCGTGACCGGCGACGGCCGCTCGGCTTTGGCCTACGAGGGCTTCTTCTCGACGACCGGGTGCGCCCCGTTCGCCCGCGCCGGCGGCCGGGTCAGAGCGCCGGGGGTGGTCACCGCCGAGGAGAGCCCGCCCCACCTGGCCATCTCCATCACGCCCTCGAAGGCGTGGACCAGGAAGCCGAAGGGGTTCTCGTTCGCGCCGGCGATGATCTCCACCTTGCTGAACTGCTGCTGCAGCACGTGGGCGATCTCGGGCAGGGCCTTGTTGACGAAGTCGCTCTGCAGCTTCTCGAGAGAGATGGTGTTGTCGACCTCGCGCTGGCGCGCGGCCACCGAGGCCTTCAGCTCGCCCTCGAGCCGCGTCAGCTCCATCTCGAGCCGGCGCACCTCGGCCGAGGAGGCGGCCTCGCTCTTCTGCAGCTCGAGGGCGCGCTGTGCACGCTCGGCGACGAGCGCGTCCTCGGCCTCGGCCGCCTCACGCTCCGCCATCGCCCGCTCGCGCGCCTGCTCGGTCTGGTGGGCGAGCTTCGTCTTCGCCAGCTCGTGCTCGCGCGACAGCTGGTTGTGCGCCGACTGCGCCCGAAGCTCCTGGGCGCGCTCCCCCGCGAGCGCTTCGGCCTCGGCCGCGTGGGCCGACGCCTCGGCCTTCACCTTGCGCGCCTCGGCTTCGCCCCGGGCCCGGTAGGCCTGGGCCTCACGGTCCTTCTCCGCCCGCGCGCGCGAGAGCTCGGCCTCCTTCTCGAGCTTGCGCCGCTCGAGCTCGCGGTCCGCCTCGAGCTTGGCGTGCTCGAGCTCACGCTCGGCCTGCACTCTGGCCTGCTCGGCCTGCGTCTGGGCCGCCAGCCGCTTCATCTGCGCGGCCGACTCGGCCTGCGCCGCGGCGGTCTCGGCCTGCGCGCGCAGCTCGCGAAGCTGGGCGTCGGCGCGCGCCTGCGTCTCCTCGAGCTCGCGCTCGCGCGCCAGCTCGGCCTCGCGCGCCTTGAGCATGAGCTGATTGCGATAGGGCGCCTGCATGTTGGCGAAGACCGCCTCGCTGAGCACGACGACGTCCTGGATCTCGATGGTATCGATGACCACGCCCCAGCCGCGGTCGGTGCTGTCGCTGGCGCGGCCGGCGCCGGAGACGACCGGGGCGATCTCGGCCATCAGGAAGGCGGCGAGCGCCTCCTTGCGTCGCACCAGGCACTCCTCGACGGTGAGGTTCGCGACCAGCCGGCGCACCGCGCCGATGAACATGTCGCCCAGCGTCTCGGCGAGCTTCTGCTGAGCGCGCTCGGGGAAGCTGAAGTTGAGCATGCGCACCGTCAGCTCGGGCCTCGCGACACGGTAGACCGCCAGCCCTTTGACCTGGACGCCGACCTTCTCCGAGGTCACCTGGTCGGCCGCGAAGTAGATGTGCTGGAGGGTGGTGGGGATGATCGCCACCGAGTCCCAGGGCCACTTGAAGCAGCTCGCCCCCTGGCCGCTGCTGCGCCCGAGGATCTTCCCGCGGCGCATGTGGACGAGGTACTCGGAGGGCTTGGCGGTCACGAACCCCCAGCGCTTGGTCTTCTCCGGGTCCTCTATCGGCTTGCCGCCGCGCCAGCCGTTGTCCGGACGGCCGCACGCCTCCTGGCGCACCGCGCGAACCGCGGAGCGCACCGCCTGGTCGGTCATCTCCTGCGTGAGCCTTGTCGCCATCGCCTGCCTCCTGTCGAAGGGCCCTTGGCCGTCCGTATCCTTCGCTTGGCAAGGAGCGCGCCGGAGGAAGAGCCTCGTCTCTTCGAGGGTTTGGCAAGGGGCACGTCCAGGTCGCCCCAGACTGGCGAGGCCCTGCGCCACTTTGGAGCGCGCCCTTCCGGCGCAGCGCGAGCAGTTGCGTCGAGAGCGGGCTTCGGCCGATAACCCGCGGGAGCCGTTTCCTCAGGGGACAAGCAACGACCATGTTCGGGATGTCGGGTACAGAGATCGCGATCGTCTTCGTCCTAGCCCTGCTGCTGCTCGGCCCGGCGAAGCTGCCCGGCTTGGCGCGCTCTCTGGGCAAGGGGCTGCGTGAGTTTCGCCGCGCCACCGACGACCTGCGCTCGAGCGTCGAATCGGAGTTCTATCGGATGGACGACCCGCCCCCGCCTGCCGGCCCGCCGTTCGCCCCTGCCGCGGAGGCGAAAGCCAACGCACCGCTCACCGAGCCGAATCCCGAGTCGGTGGCCCGAAGCGGCCCGTCGGCGGCGCCCGCCCTCTCGGAGCCCGCCGCGACAGCCGCTGGAGATCAGGCCGTGCCCGCCGAGACGGCTCCCACGCCGAGCGAGGCTGAGCCCACCGCGGCGGCACCTACAGGGAAGTAGCGCCCCTTGGACGACCTCAAGCTCACCCTGACCGAGCATCTGACCGAGCTGCGCTCGCGCCTGTTGCGCGTGGTGCTGGCCGTGCTCGTCCTCGGCGGCCTGTCGCTGGGCTTTGCGCGCGAGCTCTTCGAGTGGCTGATGCGGCCGGTGCTCGCCGCGCTTCCCGAGGGGGGCCGCTCGCTCATCTACACCTCGGGCATCGAGGAGCTCAACGTCCTGCTGAAGGTCGGCCTGTACGCCGGCCTCTTCCTGGCGACGCCGGTCGCGCTCTATCAACTCTGGAAGTTCGTCGCGCCCGGGCTGCTCAAGCACGAGCGCAGGCTCCTCGGGCCGTTCGTGACGCTGGGGACGCTCTTCTTCCTGCTCGGCGCGCTCTTCTGCTACCTCGTCGTGCTGCCCCCGATGTTCAAGTTCCTGCTGACCCCGGGGGGCTCGGGCAGCCTGCGCGAGCGCATCGAGATCGCCCGGGCGCGCGGCGACGACGCGGCGCGGATGCTGGTGCTCGGCGACGACGGCCGCGCCCTCGAGCTGGCCCGCCGGGCCGACGACGCCCTGGGCCGCGGCGGCGAGGGCAAGGTCGCGGCCCCCTCGAAGCTCACCTCGAGCAAGGTCGAGCTGACCGAGCGTCTGTCGCGCTTCGCGCGGCTGCTCGACTCGGCCGTGGCGGCCAACGCCGGCAGCCGGCGACAGGAGCTCGTCCGCAGCATCGACCTGCACCAGCAGGCCAGCGCCTTGCTCGCCGAGGGTGCGACCCGCGAGGCGTCGCGCAAGCTCGAAGAGGCGGTCACCGCGCTCGCCGCAGCCCTGCCGACCGAGCCAGAGACCCTCGAGGCGGTCTGGGGCGCCCAGCGCCGCCTCGCGGCCGCCAGCGGCGAGCTCGGCCAGGAGGAGTGGACCCGCCCGATGCTCTCGATGCGCGAGCAGCTCTCGCTCGTGCTCGTCCTCGAGATAGCTTTCGGCGCGATCTTCGAGCTGCCGCTGATCATGGCGGTGCTCGCCCTGCTCGGGGTGCTGCGCTTTCGCTGGGTCTGGAGCTCGCAGCGCTATGCGCTGGTCGCCTGCGTCACCCTCGCGGCGATCATCACCCCGACCGGCGACGCGGTGAACCTGGCGATGATGGCGGTGCCGATGGCGGTCTGCTTCGAGCTCGGCGTGCTGCTCGTGTGGATCCTCGAGCGGCGGCGGGGCGACGAGGAGCCGGAGAGCGAGCCCGAAGAGCTCGAGCCGTCGGCCTAAGCCCAAGCCGGCCGAGCCGGAACCAAAATGACTCCGGGAGATCGGGGGCGGCCGGCAGACCCCAGACTTCAGGCTTCAGGCTCCAGATTCTTGCCAGTCTGGCCAGAATCTGCCGGGGTGGGTTCCCAGGCCCCTGGCGGCCCGAAAGCCTTTGGCGCTGGCGAAGCTGCGGTTGCGCCCCGCCTGTCGCCGAGCTCGCGAAAAACGGAGAGCGGCCTTCGACTCGCCCGCACCGGACGGAGCTCTGGGCTCCAGAGACGGCTGGGCCAGCTTCGCTCGAGGCCCCTCGACAAGCTCCCAACTGACAGCCCTGCCGGTTCCAAGGTCACAGCCGGCCAAGGGACCGGCAACGAGCTCGGGGTGACCGGGGGCCCTGCGCCTCAGCGGTCCGAGGCACGGCTTCGTTCGCGCGGCGCCTCCTCGCCCTCGGTCTCGGCGGGCCAGACGGAGATCGCGCCCGAAAGAAGCTGGCGCGCCTGCTCGACCATCCTGCTGTCCGGCTCGAGCCGGCGGGCGGCAACCGCGGCGTTCTCCGGGTCGACCACGCGATTGGCGAGGGCATAGAGGAGGGCCACGCGCATCGAGGTGCTCCGGAAGCTCTCGAGTATCCGGGCGAGCTGCGCGCAAGTCAGGTAGCGCCCGTGCTCGGCGATTTCGCGCTGCGCGACGAGGTTCATCTGCGGCTCGCTCTTGTCGACCGCACGAAGCTTTCCGAGCAGCGCCTCGAACCTCGCCTTGTCGACAGGCAGCTCGCCATGACGGCGGCTCGTGCAGCCTGGGTCGTCGGTCGACCAGCAGACGTAGGCCGGCGCGCTCTCGGCGGCGAGCGCCGAGCCGCCAAACGCGAGCCCCAGCAGAGCGAAAAGAGCCGTCTTGGTCATGGCCGTCCTCGAGAGCGCCTGGAGCCTGGGAGACTCGAGGCGTCTTCGTCAAGCCTTGCGGGCGCTTCGGTCCTTTTCGCGCGGCCGACCGAGCGCCGGGCCCCCCGCTCGTTCAATGTGAGCGCCCGCCGATCGCCCCCTTGGGGCTGGTGTCGACGCTTTGCTATCATCGGGCATCCTTACAACCGGGGGCGACAAGCCGCCCCCATCGGACCGGCAGGGTCCGAGGGAGTCTTGCATGGAGTTGAATGAAATCCTGCAGATAGCGCTGCGCGGTGGAGCCTCGGACATCCACCTCAAGGCCGGTCTGCCGCCGATGTTCCGCGTCGATGGCTCGCTGGTGCCGCTCAAGGACGCCCGCCGGCTGCCGCCCGAGGAGATCGCGCGGATGGCGTTCAGCATCATGAACGACTACCAGAAGGAGAAGTTCAAGCAGACCAACGAGATAGACCTGGCCTACGGCGTGCCCGGCCTGGGGCGATTTCGCGTCAACGTCTTCCAGCAGCGCGGCACCATCGGCGCGGTCCTTCGCGTCATCCCCTTCAAGATCCTCACCTGCGAGCAGCTCATGCTGCCCAAGGTGCTCGAGAAGATCGCCCTCTCCCAGCGCGGCCTCATCCTCGTGACCGGCACGACCGGCTCGGGCAAGTCGACCACGCTGGCGGCGATGGTCGACCACGTCAACTCCAACGAAACCTGCCACATCATGACGATCGAGGATCCGATCGAGTTCCTCATCCGCGACAAGCGGTCGATCGTCAATCAGCGCGAGGTGGGCGTCGACACGCTCAGCTTCGGCCAAGCGCTCAAGAGCGCGCTGCGCCAGGACCCGGACGTCATCCTCGTCGGCGAAATGCGCGACATCGAGACCATCGAGACCGCGCTGACCGCGGCCGAGACCGGCCACCTGGTCATGTCCACGCTGCACACCCTGGACGCCACCGAGACCATCAACCGGATCATCTCGGTCTTCCCGCCCTACCAGCAGAAGCAGGTGCGCATGCAGCTTGGCGCCGTGCTCAAGGCCGTGGTCAGCCAGCGCCTCGTGCCGCGGGCCGACGGGCGTGGCCGGGTCGCCGCGGTCGAGGTGCTGGTCGCCACGGCCCGCGTGCGCGAGATGGTCGAGGACAAAGACCGCACCCGGGAGCTGACCGATGCGATCGCCCAAGGTCACCAGACCTACGGCATGCAGACCTTCGATCAGTCGCTGATGTCGCTGCTGCAGCAGGGCCTGGTCTCCTACGAGGAGGCGCTGCGCCAGACCTCCAACCCCGACGACTTCGCGCTGCGCGTCTCGGGCATCAGCGGCACCAGCGACTCTTCCTGGGACGACTTCGAGAAGCCCGCGGCGCCGGTGCCTGCCCCCGGACAGCGGTACCCGACCTCCTCGCCGACCGCGCCCCCGGTGCCTCAGCAGCGTTATCCGACCAATCCCGCCGCGCCTCCGATGGCCCCCATGGCGCCGATGATGGGTCAAATGCCCGGCCAGCCGCGCTATCCGAGCAGCCCGGGCATGCCGGCGATGCCAATGCAACAGCCGACGCAGCAGCCGGCGCGGCCCGCCGCGCCGCAGTCGAACCAGCCGGATCCCAACGACCCGGGCTTCGAGATCGAGCGGTTCTAACCCGGGCGCGCCCCCCCGCGCCCGTGCCGCGCAGTATGCGAGGGCTCCCGCCGACGCGGGGGCCCTCTTCTCGTTCGGGCGCGAAAGAGCGGGTTGCCGGAAGTCTCCACTTGTCGATGGTTGCCCGCTTCCCCCGGTTTTGCCTGTGGCCAGTCCCGGGAGCCCCTGCTACCGCTGCGCCCCCTTTGACAAAGCAGCGCGCCTGACGGGGGCAAAGCCATGTTCGATTGCGACAAGTTCGTTGTGCTGGCCGGTCGTGCGGGTGGCGAGGAGCCGAGCGAGGGCTTTGCCGCCGGCCTGCGGAGCATCCACGACGCCGAGGACCGGCTGCTCGCCGAGAACGCAGCCGCCTCGAAGGTCCTCGGGGCGCTGGAGGCGCTCTTCCTGATGATCGCCGTCGAGGGACGCGTCATGGAGGAGGAAGAGGACGCGGCGCGCTCGGTGCTCCACGAGATGACCTCGGCGGAGTTGGACCCCGGAGAGATCGAGGAGCTGCTCGCCGCGTTTGCCGAGAGGCTGGAGGCCGAAGGCTTTGCCGCCCGGGTGGAGACGGTGGGCCGGCTGCTGCGCGAAGACCACGGGCTCGCCGAGTCGGCCTTCCGTCTGTGCGCCGCGGTGGTGGCCGCCGACGGCCGGGAGGCGAACGAGGACAACGAGGCGCTCAACGCGCTGATGGACGAGCTTCACCTCGACGACGAGAGAGCCGACCAGATCCTCGGCGAGGTGAGGACGCGCCTGTCGTCCGCAGCCTAGAGGCGGCGCTCCCGAGGCAAAGCGGAGAGAGAGAGAGAGAGAGAGGTCGCCAGCGCGCTCGGCCCACAGCCCGCCCATGTCGGTAGCAGGCTCTGTGGCAAATGCGATAAGGAGTCTGCCTTGAAATAGCGCGACAAGGAGCCCTTCCATGGCGGCCAGAACCATCGACTTCGAACGGCCCTTCACCTACGTGTTCAAGGACCCGGGCTGGGTTCAGAAGGTCCTGCTCGGCGGGCTGTTCCACCTGCTGTCCGTCGTCCTGGTCGGGGCCTTCATCTCGCTGGGCTACCAGAAGAAGCTCTTTCTCGCGCTCGTGGACGACGAGAACGCGCCGCTGCCCGAGTTCGAGGTGAGCAAGGACCTCGCCGAGGGCGTGCCTATCCTCGGCATTCACGTCCTCTACTGGCTCGCCTGCGTGCTGATGGCGTTCATCCCCTGCCTCGGCACCTGCATCTCGATGCTCATGGGCCTCGCCGCGATGGTGCTCGTGCCCGCCTCGCTGACCCGCTACTTCGTCACCAACCGCTTCTCGGCTGCCTTCGAGCTCGACCAGGTCTTCGCCTACATCAAGCAAAACCCGACCAACCTCGCGCTCTACGTGGCGATGGCGCTCATCGTCGGTCTGCTCTCGTCGGTCGGGACGCTCGCCTGCATCGTCGGGGCGTTCTTCGTGAGCTTCTGGGGCGCCCTGGTGACCACGCGGGCGCTCGCCGAGACCTACCGACTCTCGATGGAGCAACCGCCTCAGTCGAGCGAGCCTCCCGCCGAGCCCGCCTCGTACTGAAATCGCGCTGCGCCACTGCTCTTGCAGTCCTCGGGGCCCGAGACGATCCTGCCCTCATGCCTGCCTGGGCCTGGACGCGCACCCTGGGGACCGGTGAGGCAGGCCCCGAGCCCCGCGTCGGGCGCCCTTGAGGCGCCCCCTCCACGGGCGCCTCCCTCGCCAGCCCTACAAGCCCGTAGATACTGGCGAATTGACCGATTCGCCCCCTGAGGGTAACTTCCTGCGCGCCATGATTTCCAAGCCCCTGACGCTCCTCGCAGCCTTCTCGCTGCTCGCCGGTTGTGCCTCGCTCGACTCGACGGGCGAGCCGTCCTACGCCGACGACTCCGAGGTCAACTTCAGCCGGGGACAGAAGGCCCTCGACGATGGTCGCCATCTTGAGGCGCTCAAGTACTTCGAGCACGTCCGCTACAAGTTCCCCTACTCGAGCCACGCCGCGCTTGCCGACCTGGCGGTGGGCGACACCTACTTCAGCCAGGAGAAGTACCTCGAGGCCATCGACGCCTACCGCAACTTCCTCAAGCTGCGCCCCAACCACCCGAGGTCCGACTACGCCGAGTTCCGCGTGGCGCTCTCGCACTACAAGGACATCCCCTCGGACTTCTTCATCTTTCCGCCCTCTTCCGAGAAGGATCAGACCGCCGTGCGCAAGGCGCTCGAGACCTTCGGGCTGTTCGTCGAGCGCTATCCGAGCTCCGAGCACACGGCCGAGGCGAAGCGCCTGCACCAGGATGTGCGGCTGCGGCTGGCGCGCCACGAGCTCTACGTCGCCGACTTCTACCTCCACCGCGAGCGCTGGCGCGCAGCGGTCGGAAGGCTCGACCACCTGCTCGAGAAGTATCCGGGGACCGAGGTGGAGGGTGAGGCGCTCTTCAAGCTGGCCGGCGCACACCTGAAGCTCGGCGACAAGGAGAAGGCCCGCGATGCCCTCGAGCGTCTCATCCGCGACCTGCCGAACGACCCCAACCACGCCGACGCCCAGAGCCTGCTCGCGAGCCTGACGTGAGCCGCCCGGCGGCGCTGCTTGGCCTGCTGCTGGCCTCCTGCGGGGCCTGCGAGAGGCTCGCCGGGCCGGAGGCGCAGATCGCCCGCGCTCTTGTCCTCCTCGGCCAGGGCGGCGCGCGCTTCGAGGTCCCCGGCGGCCAGGTCGAGCTCGTCCAGGCGCGCTTCGACCGCCTCCTCGTCAAGCCGGAAGGCGGGCGTTTCGTCGCCGTCGCCACCGTCGACGCCGAAGCGAGGGTCGCCGAGGCCCGCGTCAGCTACCTTGGGCGCGAGCGCATCGGCTTCGAGCTCGCCGACGGCCAGTGGCGCCCCACGGGCGCGGCGCTGCCCGGCCTGCAGGAGATCCTCTCCCTGATGCTGCGCCGCGCGGCGGCCGCCGAGCGCGGCGACGGGGCGGCGCTGCGCGCGCTGGTCGCGCAGCGCTGGAGCGATCCGCACCTGGCGCGCCAAGAGCTGCTCGGACGGCTCGAACAGCCCGCCTCGGCGCCCGCGGGCCGGGCCGAGGCGTGGTACGTGCGCAACGAGCGCGGCGACGCCGAGGTCCTCGAGGAGCGGCGCGGGCCGGGCGGGGAGCTGGTGCGCCGGCGTTTTCGGCTCGTGCGCGAAGGCTCGAACCTTCGCATATCCGAGGGACTGAGGTAGGTTCGAGCGCACACCTGCTGCCCGGCTGCGCGCTCGGGCGCCAGAGCGAGGCCACGCATGGACGAATTCGCCAGGGAGCTGCTCAACCTCGGTCGCAGCTACTTTCAGCACAAGCAGTACGGGCGCGCCGAAAAGTACCTGTCGCAGGTCGTCGAGCAGAACCATTCGTTCGCCGACGTCTACAACATGCTCGGCGTCATCTACCACGACCAGGGCCAGTTCGCCCGGGCCGAGCGCTCGTTCGAGGCCGCGCTCAAGATCAACCCCGCCTACACCGAAGCCGCCCTCAACCTGGCCATCATCTACAACGACATGGGCAAGTATCAGGAGGCCCGCGAGGTCTACCAGGCAGCCGTCTCGCGCGGCGGCAGCCAGCCGGGCGAGCTCGACCGCTTCGTCAAAGGCAAGATCGCCAACATGTACGCCGACATCGGCGACGTGTTCCTCTCGAGCGGGCAGTTCGACTCGGCGATCGCCGAGTATCGGCGCGCCCTCGAGCTTGGGCCCACCTTCGTCGATCTGCGCGCCAAGCTCGCCGGGGCACTTCGCGACAAGGGCGACAAGGACGGAGCGCTTCGCGAGTATCGGCGCGCAGTCGAAGAGGCGCCCCATTACTTGCCTGCCCGCACTCAGCTCGGCATCGTGCTCTACAGCCTCGGGCGAACCGAAGAGGCGATTGGCGAATGGGAAGAGGTGCTGCGGCGCAACCCGGGCAACAAGACCGCCGAGATGTACCTGGGCCTCGTCTGCGACTCGAAGTCCTAGTCCCCCGGTTTGCCCGCCCCCGGGCACAGCGGGTAGGATTCGCTGCGCTTCGCGAAACGAAAAAAAAAGAAACCAAGCACGAGGTCGGCGATGTACGCCTTGAAATTCATTTCGGGCAAGTACCAGGGCGGCGAGTTTCCGGTGAAGCCCGGCAAGCAAATCGTGGTCGGGCGCTCCTCGGACCTCGACATGGTGCTCGTCGAGGACATGGTCAGCCGCAAGCACGCCAAAATCACCTGCAGCGACGGCAAGATCCTCATCGAGGACCTCGGCTCGACCAACGGCACCTTCGTCAACGGCGAGAAGATCAAGCAGGCGCGCCTCAAGGAAGGCGACCGCGTCCTCATCGGCACCTCCATCCTCAAGCTCGTCGCGCAGGGCAATGCCCCGCAGATGGACGACCAGCAGGTGAAGAAAAAGCTCGAGGAGGCGGCCGCGGCGGCCGCCGCGCGCCAGACCCGCTCCTCTTCGATGACCGGCAAGATCGAAGAGGTCCCTCTCCCCGACCTGCTCCAGCTCTTCGGCACCTCGAAAAAGAACGGCGTGCTGTTCGTCAAGGACGTGCACGAGGGCCGCATCTACCTGCGCCAGGGCCGCATCTACTACGCCTCCATCGACGACAACCACGACCTCGGCCCGCTCAAGAGCTTCTACCGCATCATCCGCTGGGAGGTCGGCGACTTCGAGCTGCTGCCCCCCGATCCCCAGGACTTCATGATCGAGCTCGAGGAGCCGACCGAAGCCCTGCTGATGGAGGGCCTGCGTCAGCTCGACGAGCTGCGCCGCATCGCCAACGACCTGCCGGCCCCCGACGCACGGCTGACCCTGGCGATGCCGCTCAACGCGCCGCTGCGCGACCTGAGCCCCGAACAGCTCGACATGCTGCAGCTCGTCTACAACACGGGCACGACGCAGACGATCATCGACAAGGCCGACGGCTCGGATCTCGAGGCGAGCCTGCTTCTGGTCGAGCTGGTGAAGAAGGAGTACCTGCAGGTCGCCTAGCGACAGGCCGCATGGCAGGCCGCATTCCGGGCGAGGGGCGCTGGGCTCGCGCCTGCGCAAGCCGCGCCGCCTACCGCTGCTCGAGCGGCAGCCGCAGGACGAATCTCGCGCCGCGTCCCGGAGGCGACTCGAGGTCAAGCTCGCCGCGGTGAGCCTCGACGGTGCGCTTGACGACCGTCAGCCCGAGCCCGGTCCCCGAGGCCTTGGTCGTGAAGAACGGCTGGAAGATGCGGCCGGCGAGGTCCGGGGAGATCCCGGCGCCGGTGTCCGAGACCTCGATGCGGGCAAGCCTGCGCCCCTGGTGCTCCTCGGTCGACGCCGCGACGGCCACCGTGCCGCCCTTGGGCATCGCCTGGATAGCGTTGATGATCAGGTTCAGCAGCGCCTGTCGCAGCATGTGAGCGTCGACCGGCGCGCGCAGCGATGGCTCGGGCGCCTCGATCTTTATCTGCACTCCGGCCGGCTCGGCGATGGGCGCGGCCGCCTCGGCCGCGGCCCCCAGCACCTCGAGGAGCGGCTCGAGCTGCAGCGCGGGATCGGAGGGCCGCGCAAAGTCGAGCAGCTCGCCGACGATGCGGTTGAGCCGGTCGGCCTCCTCGCCCACGATGTCGAGCAGCATCGCCGCGTCGCCGCTCGGGTGCAGCACCCGGCGCAGCGAACCGAGCGAATTGAAGATGACGCCCAGGGGGTTGCGCACCTCGTGGGCGACCACGGCCGACAGCTCGCCGAGGGCCGCGAGCCTCTCGCGCTTGACCAGCTCCTCCTGGGCCCGGGCGAGCTGGTCGTAGCTGCGCTTCAAGTCCTCGTAGAGCCGCGCGTTCGCCACCGAGACGGCGACCTGGCGCGCCACGGCCATCGCGCGATCGCTCTGGGCCTCGCTCCAGGCGCGCGGCCAGCGCGCATCGCCGATGAGCACCGCGCCGATGGGCTCGCCGCGCACCAGCAGCGGCAGCGCGAGCACGCTCTTCTGTGAGTAGCTCTCGACAAGCTCGCGGCACACCAGGTTGGACCCCTTGGTGTCGGCGACCCGCACCGGGGCGCGGGTCCTGACCGCCAGAGCCGCCGCGGAGGCCGCGTCGAGCGAGAGGCGCACGGTGCGGAAGTGATCCCGGTGCTCGGGGGCCGAGGCGACTACGCCTCTGAGCACCCGCTTGCAGGGCTCCTGCAGCAGGACAAAGGCGTGCGTCGCCTCGGCCATGCGCGCCATGCTCGCCGCCGAGGACTCGAGGATGAGCTCAAGGTCGAGCGAGGCGGTGATGACCCGTCCGACCTCGAGGAAAAGCTGCAGCTCCTCGACCCGCTTGCGCTCCCGCTCGAAGAGCCTGGCCCTTTCGATGGCCAAGGAGATCTGCGCGGCGCTGCTCTCGAGCAGGCCAATCTCCTCGTCGACGAAGGCGCGGTCGGCGCGCCGCAGCACACACAGGGTGCCGATGAGGCGGTCGCTGGCGACCAGAGGCACCGAGGCCGCATGCATCATCCCGCGACTGCGCGCAAGCTCCCCGCCGCCGCGCTCGGGCCACAAGGACAAGTCGACCACCTGCGTGCGCCGCTCAATGGCTGCCCGCCCGCAGAGCATCTGGCGATCGAGCGGGATGGCGGTCTCCTTGTCCCAGCCTCCGCCCTCGCCCCTCTCGCCCGCAAGGCGCAGGCAATCGCCTTCGAGCAGGTGCAGCGCCACGGCCTCGACCGGGACGGCCTCAGAGACCTTGTCGAGCACCCGCTCGACCAGCGGTGCGACCTCAAGCGCCTCGGCTCCCATGCGGCTGAGGCCAAAGAGCACGGTGAGCAGCTTGACGCGCCGGCTGGTGTCCGAGTACAGACGCGCGTTCTCAACCTGGATAGCAACCTGCCCGCTGAGCTGTGAGGCGAACCGCAGCTCGTCCTCGGAGAAGGGCTCTGGCCTGCAGCGCGCCAGGTTCAGCGTACCGGCGAGCCGCCCCTTGATGTGCAGAGGAACGAGCGCCATCTCGCAGATGCCCTCGGCGGCCAGCTCCCGCGAGAAATCGGCGAGCAGGGGGCTCGTTCCCAGAGCGGTCGACTCGAGGGTGAGGGCCGCGCGGCCGATGGGCGAGCCGATGGGCAGGACGCTGTGCTTCGAACGCAAGGCGGCGATGCCGCCATGGTCGGCGGCCAGGATGAACTGGGCGCGGTTGCCGTCCAGCAGGTAGAGGGCCCCCGCGTCGCTCCGCACGGCCCCGCAGGCGATGCGCAGAAGCTCGGGCAGCAGCAGCTCGAAATCTGTCTCGCTGCCCGCCTCGGCGAGCTCCTGGATAGCGGCGAGCTCGCGGTTCTTGCGCTCGAGCTCGGCGATGGTCGAGGTCACCTCGAGCGCCGAGGCGACCTTCGAGGCGAACAGGCCGACGGCCGCCGCGTCGCTTGCGGTCAGGGTCGCCGAGGCAATGTCCAAAAACCCCCAGGGCTGGCCGTGGACAAACAGCGGGCACAAGACGCCCCGCTGCAGGCCCGAACGCAGAACCTGCTCCTCTGCCTGGGCGGCTCGGGAGGACGAGCTGCGGCGCGCGATGCGGACGAGGTCCTCGACCACCGCCCTGTCGAAGAGGTTGCGCCTCTCGGCCAAGGCGCGCGAGCTCATCGGCAGGTCCGCCAGGGCAAAGCGCCATGAGCGCCAGGGAGCGCCGAAGACCGACTCGAGCGCGCGAAGGCTCCCCTCGTCGAGGCTCAGGCACTCGACGACGAGCTCGTCCGGACCGGCCAGACGCAAGGCCGCCAGGTTCATCCCGAGCTCGCGCAGCCCCTCGGCGGCCGCCCACAGCACCTCGCGCGGCGTGCGCGCCCGCTGCACCTGGAGGGCGACCGAGGAGAGCGCCGCGAGCAGGGCGCTGTCCCGCACCCGGCCGGTCACGTCGCGCACCAACACGAGCAGCTCTCGCTCGCCGAGTGCCTTGGGCTCGAGCTCGACCCGCACCTCCGAGCCGTCGCCGCGCCGCAGCGTGGTCTCGTAGCTCGGCGGCACCGCCTTGTCGCCGGCAACGCGCGCCCGGTAGCGCGCCTCGACCGCGGGGCGATCGTCGGGGTGGACCAGCTCGACGAACCGAGCGCCCAGCATCGTCTCCTCGGTCCGCTCGAGCAGCTCGAGGAGGGCGGGGTTGACGTAGTCGATCCGCTCGTTGGTCAGGTGAGCGATCCCCACGGGAATTGCCGAGAGCAGGCGCATGAGATCAACAGACTCAACGCGCTCGGCGGCTGTCGGCATTTCATCTCCCGGGACTCGAGCAGAGGGCTGGCGCTCTCTTCTACCAGCTTGCTTGCCGAAGGAGCGAGCCTTCGCTGGCGCGGCCGGCCACCCCAGGCTGAGCAACGCTTGCGTGCCCGGCGCCTCTTGGGCACCCTGTGCCGCTGCTTGAAATCGCGCGGCTCGACGGGGCCGCTCTCCCTTGTTCCTTCGCCATGAGCCTCGTGACCGCCAGCCGCCTCTCGCTCTCCTTCGGCCCCAAGGTGCTGCTCGAGGAGGCGAGCTTCTCCATCAACGCCCGCGACCGGATCGGCCTGGTGGGCGCCAATGGCACCGGCAAGTCGACGCTGCTCAAGATTCTCTCCCGGCAGCTCGCGCCCGACGACGGCACGGTCAGCTTCAGCAAGGGCGTGCGCGCCGGCTACCTGCCGCAGGACATCTTGGAGCTGCCGCCCGGAGCGCTCCTCGACACGGTGCTGTCGGCCGTCCCCGATCGCGACCGGCTCACCGAGCGGCTGCTGGCGACCGAGGCCGCGCTCGCCGAGGCCGACGACGACGACGAGCGCCTCGACCTCGCCGCCCAGCTCGCCGACCTGCACGAGGAGCTCAACGCCTTCGAGGAGCGCTACGGGCGCCATCAGGCCGAGCGCATCCTGGCCGGCCTGGGGTTCGAGAAGAAGGACTTCGAGCGGCCCGTGCAGAGGCTCTCGGGAGGCTGGAAGATGCGCGCCGCGCTCGCCGGCCTGCTGCTGATGGGTCCCGAGCTGTTGCTGCTCGACGAGCCGACCAACCACCTGGACGTCCCCTCGCTCGTCTGGTTCGACGACTTCCTGCGCCGCGCGGGCAAGGCGCTGCTCGTCGTCAGCCACGATCGCGACTTCCTCAACCGGCAGATCGACCGGGTCCTGTCGTTCGAGATCGAGGGGCTGCGCGGCTACAGCGGCAACTACGACGATTACGAGCGCCAACGCGCCGCCGAGGAGGAGGAGCTCGCGGGCCGTGCGCGCCGCCAGGCCGCCGAGCGCGCGCAGATGGAGGAGTTCATCGAGCGCTTTCGCGCCAAGGCGACCAAAGCGCGTCAGGTGCAGAGCCGCATCAAGCTGCTCGAGAAGCAGGAGGTCATCAGCGTCCTCGAGAAGCGCTCGACGATCCACTTCCAGTTCCCGGAGGCGGCGCGCTCGGGCCGCGAGGCGCTGCGCTTTCGCGACGTGGCCAAGGCCTTCGGCGAGAAGCGCATCTACGAGGGGCTCGAGCAGACGGTCTACCGCGGCGAGCGCATCGCGATCATCGGAGCCAACGGCGCGGGCAAGACCACGCTGCTCAAGCTGACCGCCGGCGAGCTCGAGCTCGATCGCGGGGGCATCGAGAAGGGGCACCACGTCGAGCTCGCCTACTACGCGCAGCACCACACCGACCTGCTCGACCCGGCCAAGACCATCCTCGAGGAGATCTGGTCGATGGTGCCCGACCGTCCCCAGACCTGGGTGCGCTCGGTCTTGGGCGCCTTCCTCTTCTCGGGCGACGACGTCGACAAGCGCATCGGCGTGCTCTCGGGCGGCGAGAAGGCGCGAGTCGCGCTGGCACGGCTGCTCGTCCTGCCGTCGAACCTGCTGCTGATGGACGAGCCGACCAACCACCTGGACATCAGCTCGACCGAGAAGCTCATCGACGCGCTCGAAGGCTACGGCGGCACCCTGCTCTTCGTCTCGCACAACCGCCGGTTCATCGACCGGCTGGCGACGCGGGTCTGGGACGTGCGCGAAGCAAAGATCGTCGACTGGCCGGGCAACCTGGCCGACTACCTCTACCACCTCGCCCAAAGCGGCGACGGACAGCAGGCGGCCCAGAGCTCGGCCGAGCCCAAGCGCGAGACCGAGAAGGATCGCCGGCGCCGCGAGGCCGAAGAGCGCAACGCGCTCAACGCGCGCCTGAGGCCCTTGCGCGAAGAGGTCGCCCGGTGCGAGGCGCGCATCGCTGCAATCGAGGCGCAGCAGAGCGAGATCGAACCGCAGCTCGCCGACCCTGTGTTCTACGGCGACTTCGCGCGCGCCCGCCCGCTGATGGAGACCTACGAGAAGAACAAAGTCGAGCTCGAGGGGCTGCTCGCGCAGTGGGCCGAGGTGCAGGAGCGGCTCGAGAGGGCGAGTCAGGACTGCTGAGGCTTGGCTGGCGGCGGGACCAAGACCTGCCTGCGATCGCGGCTCAGGCACCTCGGGACGCCCCGACGAGCACCGGGGGCCGTCTGGCCGCGGGATTCCCGCCACCGGTCCGCGTCCGAGCTCCCGCGCATCGCCCCCTCCTGTCGCTCGAGTGGCCGAGAAAGAAGCGGGTTGACTCCCGGGCGCGACCGAAGCTCAAAGTCTGCGCCATGCGCGTCCCTGCTCCTCGCCTCCTGCTCTGCGCCACCTTCGCTGCGTTCGTGACCGCCTGCTCGCACGCTCGCCCTGCCCCGACCGAGCCGGGCGCGGCCGCCCCGGGGTTGGCACCACCTTCCGCGCGCTCTTCCGCGGGAGGCTTGACGCTGCGCGGCCAGCCGATTCCCGAGCGCGCGCTCGCTGCGCGCCTGCAAGACTTCGACGCCCCCGCCGGCGTCGTGGTGCTGCACTACTACGGAGCCGGAGGCTGGGGCATCCGGTGGGGAAAAAGCTACCTGCTGGCGGCGCCCTACTTCACCAATCACAGCGTCCAGCGCCTCCTCGCCTCACAGGTCTCCTCGCTCGTCCAGATCGTCCCCGACGAGGCCGCGGTCCGCGCGGGATTCGCAGGAACGCCGGTGGGCGAGGTGACCGCCGTGCTCATCGCCCACGGCCACGTCGACCACGTCGCCGACGTGCCGGGCTTCTTCGCCGAAGGCCTGATCGCCGGCAAGCCCGCGCTGATAGCGGATCGCTCCACCGTCAACATTCTCGCGGCGATGACCTCTCGCTTCGGCTGCGTCGCCCCGCTCGACTACGGCAGCGGCGACGAGACGGCGCGCTGCCCGCTCGCCGGCATGCGCATCACCCCGGCCCACCATGGCCACGCCCCGCACCTCAACCTCGCCGGCCTCGACGTGGCGGCCTACGGCGGGTACGTCAAGCAGCCGCGGCCGGAGCTGCCCTCCTCCGCCGACGACTTCAAGCTTGGCAACACCTGGGCCTTCCTCATCGACCTGCTCAACGAGCGCGGCGAGGTCGCCTTCCGCATCCACTACACCGACGCGGCGGCCTCGCCTCCCCATGGCTTCTTCTCGAAGGAGAAGGTGGCCGAGCGCGACGTCGACCTGCACATCTCTTGCGTCCCCGGGTTCGAGGAGACCGACGACTATCCCGGTCCGCTCCTGCGCCACCACAAGGTGCGCTACGTCATCGGCGGACACTGGGAGGACTTCCTGCAGCCTCGCTCAGATCCGCTCGAGCCGCTGCGCGTGGTCCTCGACGACACGGCCCTCGAGCGCTTCGTCGACATCGTCGAGCGCGAGCTACCGGAGAGACGCGGCGTCGCGCCGCTCAACAAGACCGAGAGCGACTGCGCACCTGATCGCTGCGGGCCGCACGGCGCAGCCTGGACCCTGCCGGTCCCCGGCGAGACCTTCCGCTTCTCCACCGGCCCTTCCGCTGGCCCGGTGGCGAGCCCGCCGCACCGCTGATGCCTGCACTGAGGAGCTGGCCGGGCGGGTGGCAGGCGGACGAAGCGCGGCGGGCCCCCGCCAGAGCCGAGACGGCGCGCGGCGAACGCCGTTCAGGCCAGCGACCGCGCACCGGCGCGTTCACTTGCTTGAACTACCCGTCGTACCCGTTCGCCTTCCCGCTGATGGCGCTCTCGCGCTGGGCCGAAGCCGCAGTCCCTCCGCCAGCGATTGGGATGGCGGGGGCTGATTCGGCCGCAAAATGGCGAACAGCAGAGTCGAGAGTCGGGAACCTGGGCGACCGGCCGCGGGGTGGTAGGGGCGCATGATCGATTCGATCGATCTCGACATCGACCTGGCCGCAACCCGCGGTTTTGTCGATCACGCCATCGACTTGCCGACCCCAAGGCCGGTACCATCGGCCCCCGACGCCCAAGGTTGTCGAAGCCCCGGCCATCAATAATCCCGCCGACCCGGGCAAGACTCGACTCGACGACAACAGGCTTTCGGCCTTCAAGGGCCATCTAGCCGTGGTTTACGATGCTTCGGCATCCTGCCCTCCCCAGTCCGAAGGCCGGTCGAAGTGGTGTGCTGCGAGCGGGAGCAGACTCGAGCAGAAGGCGAAAAGAGCTCTCGGCCTCGAGCAACTCAGGGCGCAGTGGCGTCGAAAATGCCCCGCGAAAGCGAGGAGGCTCAACGTGAAAGTCCAGCCGCGGCAGCCGCAGCTCATCCCCGCCCTCGAAACCAAGCCCCAGGCCACGGGACAGGCGGCCGTGACGGCCAGGCCCGACTCTTTCGCCCGCGGCGAGGCGAAGCCGCAGGTCTGCCTGACGATGCCCCCGTCGCCCACGTCAGTCGAAAGTGCCGTTCCGCTGCATCCGCCCGAGGGCCCCTGGTATCGCTTCAAGAAGCACGTCGTCCTCTTCCTCACCGGCATCGACTACGACCCGCATGTCCATCGGCTCGACGACCAGGCCCGCCGCAGGCTCTCGGAGGCGCTCGAGCCGGGCGACGTCATCCTCCGGCGCACCGACGGCACCACCTCGAACTGGGTCATCCCCGGCTACTGGGGCCATGCCGCGCTCTACGCGGGCGACGGCAGGATCGTGGACGCCACCACGCATGACGTGCGCGAGGTCGACCTCGCCGAGTTCTGCAGCGAGGGCGATGCGGCCATCGTGGTCCGCCCCAAGGGCCTCGCCCCGGAGCAGGTCGCCGAGGCCATCGAGTATGCCCGTTCGCAGATCGGCAAGCCCTACGACTTCGACCTCGACTTCGAGGACGAGTCGCGCTTCACCTGCACCGAGCTCGTGGAGAAGTCGCTGCAGAAGGCCACCGGTCAGGGCTGGGCCGAGGGCAACATCATGGGCATCTCGCCCAAGGACTTTCTCAACGACCGCTTCGAGTTCGTCTGGAGCAGCCTGGGGACGATGATCAAGTAGCCGAGCGCTTCTCCCCGACGCGCTGCGCCGCCCCCCACCCGCGCCGGCCTCACCTGGCAGAAACGCGCGCCTGCCGAGTCGCCGCAAAGCGCGCTCGGAGGGACGACAAGGCGCGCCGAGGCGGTTAGAAGCGCGCGGCCATCGCGAAGAACGCCTTGATCTTGTCGTTCGTCTCGCGCAGTCGCACCGCCAGCGTGCGCACGAAGGTCCAGAGCAGCGTGTAGGCGATGTCCTTGTCGGTGAACATCAGCCCGTCGAGCTCATCGCGCTTGATGACCCGCAGGAGGCAGTCGGTGTGAGCGATGGCGTCCGCCGAGCGCGGCGTGTCGTCGACCAGCGCCATCTCGCCGAAGTAGGAGCCGGGCTCGAGGATGGCCAGCGCCTCCTCGCCGATGCCCGGCACGTGCTTGGAGATGCGCACGCGGCCCTCGACGATGACGAAGAACTCATAGCCCGCATCGCCCTCCGCGAAGATCTTCTCGCCCTTTCTGCACACGCGCTCGACGGTGATGCCGGCCACCTTGGCGAGCTGGGTCGAGTTGAGGCCTTCGAAGAGCGGGATTCTCTTGAGGATGGCGATATCCATGGCCCGCTGGCATAGCACGCCACTCGAAGCCTCAGCAATTGGGCGAGGCCCTCGTCCCCAGGTGCTCGAGCGGCGCGTTGCGAGGCCAAGGCGGCATCGCAAGATTGCCTCTCACGCGACTCCATGGACGGAGAACTCGCTTGCCACCCTCGCTTCGGCCATCGCAGGCACCCGGCAAAACGCTGTCAGGCCGCTCAGAAGCCACGGCCGGTCCCCGGGCGGCCCGCGGGCCTCCCGGCGTGCGTCGGACGCCAGCAGCGCGCTTGCACCGGCGAGGGCATGGCCGGTGCTTGACTTGGCAGCCAGCAAGTATTCAATGGCCACTCTCACGGGCAGGGACCACACAGCGCGAAATGGCTAGCAGCGCACGCGGTACGCCCGTGTAGTCTCTTCATCTGCGGATAATCGATGCTCACCCAACTTCTTCAAGGCTTCACGCTCCTCGGTGAGGAGTGGGTCCTCTGGCTGTTGATCGCCCTCTCGGTCTTCTCTGTCGGGGTGATGCTCGAACGGCTGGTCTTCTTCCTCACCAACCGGTTGAGCGGCACCGAAGAGCTCGCCCAGCGGCTGGCCGAGGGCGACGCCGACTTTGCGCGCCAGGCGGTCGACGGCAAGCGCGGCATCGAGGCCGCGGTGGTCCGCGAGGCGCTCAACGCGACCGACCGCGGCCCGGAGGCGGTCGAGGAGGTCATCGCCGGAACGATGGCCCGCGAGAGGCTGCGCTACGACGCCTGGCTGTCGGTCCTGGGCACCCTGGGCAACAACGCGCCCTTCATCGGCCTGTTCGGCACCGTGCTCGGCATCATCCGCGCCTTCCACGACCTCGCCATGGCCGACCCGAGCGCCAAGGGCGGCGCCTCGGTGGTGATGAGCGGCATCTCTGGCGCGCTGGTCGCCACCGCGGTCGGCCTCGCCGTCGCCATCCCCGCGGTCGTCGCCTACAACTTCTTCCAGCGCTGGCTCAAGCGGCTCTCCTCGAGCGCCACCGCGCTCTCCCACGCCTGGCAGAGCCACCTGAAGTCGAGCGCCGAGAAGCAGAAGGCCGCCTAGCTCGAGGAGCCCACGACGCCCCACACCGCCGCGCCAAAGACCACTTCACGCGCCGAGAAAAGAGCGATGGCTCTCCCCCAAGACAACCACGACGAGGAGCTGATCGCCGGCATCAACGTGACGCCGCTGGTCGACGTGGTGCTCGTGCTGCTCATCATCTTCATGGTGACCGCGACCTACATCGTGCGCGAGTCCATCGAGGTCGAGCTGCCCCGGGCCGCGCACGGCGGCGAGAGCGTCGGGGTGATGCTCAACATCGTGCTCACCAAGGACGCCAAGGTCTTCGTCGACGGGGTCGAGGGCGACGAGGCCGCCCTCGAGCGCAAGGTCGCCGAGGCGCTCGCCAAGGACAAGGAGGCCCGCGCGATCATCAGCGCGGACAAGAACGCCCTGCACGGCTCGGTCGTCCGCGTCATCGATCTGATCAAGGGAGCCGGGATAGCCAAGTTCGCTATCAACATCGAGAAGGACGTGACGGCCAACTGACCCGGAGCCCTGGTGGATCCCACCCTCCAGCCGCCTAGCGACAGGCACTCGGCTCACCCGCCGCCCGCCAGCCGGGCGAACGGCGCGCAGGCCTCGCGCCCGGCGGCGCCCGCGGGGCCCAGGCTCGCCGCTCCACCACCGGCGAGGACCCGCGCCGCCCAAGGCGCCGGGCTGGCGGGCTCGGCCGCCCTTCACGCGCTGCTCGCGCTGCTCATCGCCTTCAAAGCCAGCGCCCCGCCGCCCCCCGAGGCGCCGCAGCCCGGCGAATTCGA
>DHSB01000185.1 GCA_002408385.1 Myxococcales bacterium UBA5297 | reverse complement strand
ATCGCCGACTCCGACCCGAAGCTCGCCGAGGCGCTCAAGCCCGCCATCGACTTCTTCTCCACCGGCCGCCGCCGCAAGGCGAAGACCGAGACCCCGTAACTCCGCGACATCGACGAGCGGCACTCGGCGCTTTCCCCTCCCCGGCAGCCGGTGCCGCTCTTCGTTTGTCTGGGGTTTGGCGTTGGCGAAGGCGGGCTGGCGAGTCAAAGGCGGGAAGAAAGGGCGCGCGGCGTCTGGGAGATGCTTTGGGCTTCTCTGCTGATGAGCCGACTCCTACCCCCAAGCCGGCCGAGCCGGAACCAGGAGGGAGCCGGGAGATCGGGGCGGCCGGCAGGCCCCAGTCGTCAGACTTCAGGCCGCAGATTCTTGCCAATTTGGTCAAGCTCCGCCGAGTAGGTCCCCAAACCCCCTCCCCCACGGCGCGCATTCATCTTTTCGGCTAAGACGGCGCCCTCAGCGCGCCGTGGAGGCGGGGGCTTTCACGGGGCGGGCGGAGTGAACGGACGAGGCGCAGTGGCGGCGTTCGGCGGCAAGGTATGGGCGCGGCTGCTGGTGCGGCAGGCCGGCAGGCGGTCGCGTCTTTTCTCTATCGAAGGCTTGCACCTCTCCGCTCCGACGGCGAACGGTCTCCCAAGCTTGACGACCCTTCCCCTCCGGCCGAACCTCGCCCCGAAATGCAACAGCCCACCAAGTTCCCGTTCACGCCAGAAGAGCGCAATCGGCTCGAGAAGGAGCGCGCTGCCGACGGGCTCGCCATCGGATGGCAGGTCGCCGGGGTCATCGCTGCGCTCGCTGTCACGCTGTGGATGGGCCTGGGCTTCCTGCTCACCCTCGGCAGCCTCGCCGCGGCCTTCGGAGGGCTGCTGATTCAGGGCTCGATGAACAGCCGCGGCTCGCTGCGGCGCGATCTCTTCGGCGGCGAGAAGTGGATCTGCCGCGGATTCCTGGAGGAGAAGCGCAAACGCGGTCCGTTACGCCGAATCACGGTCCATGGATGCGACTTCACCGTCGACGAAAAGCTCGCTTCTACGCTCGAGGTCGGCGACTTCGTGCGCGTGGGCTACGCGCCCGAGAGCGCGTACGTCTTTGAAATCGACCGCGAGGCGGACGGCGGGCGCGAGGCTTCGGTCACCCTGGAAGACCTCGAGCCGCGCCGCCTCGAGTCAACCGACCGGCCTGCCACCGCTTCAACCCGCAGCGCTGCCACCGAGGCTCCACCCTCCGTCCCCGCGGCCGGGCCTGCTGCCGATGCTCGGCCCGCTGCAGCTTCGGGCGCCTCGGTCGACGACGCCTTGGCCAGGTACGCCGGTGCGGAGCTCGCTCACGGCGCCGACGACCTGACCGCTGCGCCACTCGAGTGCAAGCGCTGCGGCTGCGCGTTCCGGGCCGAAGACGTTCACCGGGACCTGGGAATCGCCCGCTGCTCGCACTGCTCGACGATCCACGATCTGCTCGTCCGCGCCGAGCCTGCTCCCCGCAACGCCAGCCGACCGGCGCCCGACACAATCGGAGTCGAAGAGAAGCCCGGCGCGTTGCGCCTGAGCTGGTACAGCTTCTCGGGGACGCGCCTACTGCCGCTCGCCGGACTCGGCCTCTGGCTCCTGCTCTTCTGCGACTGGTTCCCGGCCACCTTCGGCGGCCCGGACGCGGTCGGCAGCACGGAGAAGGGACAGCTCCTCTGGCTGGTCGTCGCGGGGCTCGCGCTCGGCTACGCGTCGCTCGCCTGCCTCTTCAACTTCAGGCAGGTGGAGATAGCCGACCGGCAGCTCCGCGTCCGGATGAAGCCGCTTCCGTGGCCGGGGAGCAAGACGGTCTCCACCGACGAGATTGAGCAGCTCTGTGCTCAGGAGGTCGTGGCGACCGATAAGGACGGCACCCGCGTCATCGGCCGCTCGTATTGCGTGTGGATTGTTTTCCGGTCCGACGCACGCCCGCTCGAATTGGCCGACGGATTGAAGAGCGCTGAGGCGGCCTTCTTCCTCGAGCGCCGAATCGAAGAGGAGCTCGGGATAGTCGATCGTCCGAGCATTCTCGAGGTACCGGCGAATTCGCCGCAGAAGGATGCGAAGGAGCAGAGCTGAGAGGCCGGCCGGGGGCGTGCGTGGAACACCACGCGCGCTCGGCATTCGGCCGGCCTGACGACCCGTCTCTCGTCTCCAGCGACCGTGGCCTGCGGGGCCGGGCGCACTGCTGTGCGCCCCTACCTCGCCGCGGACCTCGTCGATCTATTTGCGAAAGCCGTTCTCGATCTCCACCAGCGTCCGCGTCTTGCACGCCTCGGCATCCCCGAGCCTGCAACCAAGCGAGAGGAAAAAGTGCGCCAGAACCGGCGACCGCGGAGTGCCGCGGCCCGACCGGTTCATCTCACCGGTGCGCCGACACGCCACCGGATGGGCGCCCGCCGAGCACGCGCGCTCGAAGAGGTCGTAGGCGACGACTGGATCGGCGTAGAGGCTGTCGCCCTCGAGCAGGCCCTCGGCGAGCTCGAAACAAGCCTCCTCGCTCCATTGGTGGCAGCCCTGGAGAAAGAGCTCGCGGGCGCTCTGGAGATCCGGCGGGCCGCCGGTGCCCTTCTGCCTGAGCTGTCCGGCCCGCAGGCAGCTCTCGCCGTCGCGCTTGGTGCAGCCGCGTCGGAAATGCTCGAGGGCGAGCGGCGGATCGTACTGCAGCCGGTCTTCACCGAGCCTTCCGCAGGCTCGCCCGTCGCCGAGCTCGCAGCCTCGCCGCAGCCAGGTCTCGGTCTCCTCCTTGCCTTCGACCAGATGCGCGTACGCGCGGCAGGCAATCGCGACTCCGTCCCCGCAAGCCCGTCGCATCGCCTGCTGCGCGTCCAGGCTGCCCGGCGGGAGCCTTCGCGCGTGGGTGAAACAGCTCGCGCCACCTTTGCGCTGACAGCTTTGTTTGCACTCGCCGAATTCTTCGGACCGACAGCTCGGCGTCCAATCCTCGGGAGGATTGAACGGCGTGTTGAGCAGCTTCCAGGGATTCGTCTTCGCCTCGATGTTCAGCGGGTCTTCGAAGGTGAAGTGCTCGAACTTCGTCCCCGTCGGCGGCAGGAGCAGGCGGCGTGGGACGTCGGCGCGGCGCCCCTTCGCGTCCTCGAGGAAGAGCTGGAAACCGAAGACCGTCGGGCAGCTCTCCGGCTTCACCTTGAACACATTGGTGTCCGACCGCTCGAGGCGAGCGGCCGGCGCGCCTATCGGGAACGCTGCCGGATCGCCGGCAAGCCAGGCCTCGTCCGACGGGGCCTGGAAGGCGAGGCTTATCGCCTTGATCGACTTGAAGGGATCGTCCAGCTCGACCAACAGCTCGAGGTAGCAGTGGCCCATCCCGTCGGCCACGTAGCGCACTGCCCCGCCCAGCACCGAGCCTCGCAGTACCTGGGCGATGGTCTCGGCTGGTATCGCCTCGGCCAGGTTCTCGCCCTCCTTTACTGGGAGGGCAAAGGCGGCCAACGCGCCGCTCGAATCGACAATCGGGCCGCCGGAGAACCCTCGCGAGGTGCTGATGTCGAACTGGAGCCGCGACAGCACCCGCGCGCGGTCGAACTGGCGCGCGAGCAGCATCGCGGGGCGCGCCTGGCGTTTCAGGGACGCATTCTTGCCCGGTCCTGCGGTCCGTTTTGCCCGCTTCACGGTTGCTGGCGCCGAGTCGTCACGCACCGGCCTGAACCCGAAGACCTCGAGCGCCGAGGTTTCCGGCAAGCCGTGCGACTTGCCGAGCTTGAGCGAGGAGAGCTGCGCCAGCCTGCCACCTTCGAGCACCGAGATTCCCTCTTCGGCCGAGACCATCAGGACCTTGGCCTCGACCGACGCGGCCTCATCCGATGGATCAGTCGAAACGCGCGGGATCTTGCGCCCCCTTCGGCCGGTGACCTGGTCGTGCGTCAGGTCGTAGCTGGTGAGCACGAGCTGGCGGCCTGCGTAGCCGATGAGGACTCCGGCACCCGATCCGTTGTCGCCACGCACGTAGACCGTCGCCCGGTCGGCGCGGGCGCGCGCTTTTTCATCGAGCGCCGCCGCGGGTGCCTGCTCCGCGGGCGGATCCCAGTCATTCCACTGCAGCTTCATCCGCGGGCCGCTCTCGGCGATGAACTCTGCCAGCGCCTCCGAGGGCACGACGAAGCTGGTCTCGGAGCCGCGCACGAACGCGGTCGCCACGCCGATCACGGCGCCTTCGGCGTCGACGACCGGTCCTCCGCTGTTGCCGGGGTTGATCGACGCGTCGATCGTCAGCGCCGGAAGGTCGGCCGGGAGCGAGGCGAGGCGCTTTGCGGTGCGCCCCGCGCTGAAGGTGACCGAGGGATAGGCCCCGTAGCCGGCCAGCGAGAGCCCGAGGGGAAAGCCCGCGACGAAGGTGGCGGTGCCGACCGGAAGCCCTGCCGACTTGCGCAGCGGCATCGTCCTGGCGCGCACCTCGGAATCGTCGACGGTCAGCAGCGCGAGGTCGCGCTTCTTGTCAGAGGCGATCACCTTGGCGCGGATGGGCACCGGCTTGCTTCCGGCTCCGAAGACCACATGGACCTTCTCACCGTTGACCTCGGGACCTGCGACGTGGGCGTTGGTCGCCAGCACCAGCCCTTCGCTCGACCTGCCGAGGACGAACGCGCTTCCCGAGCCGGACTCGGTGAGCACCAGCGCGGTGCCGGCCCGCACCTCGGAGAGCACGCTCTCGGCGAGGGTCGGCTTGGGCACCGGCACGAAGTGGAAGGTGTCGATGGCCCTGCGGAAGTCCGCCTCGACGCGATGGAAGTTGTGCTGCGGCGCGGTGCCGATCAGGAAGAAGGCGTGGTCGCCCTGGGCGAACATGCCTATCAGCGTCTCGACCTTCACGCCGTCGCGGCTCTCCTCAAACCGCGCCCAGCGCGCTTCGTCGAACGGGCCTTCTATCCGCTCGCCGCCGAGGAGCTTGAACCCCGGGCTCTTCTGCCGCTCCCCGGTGATCTGCTTTTCGCGTTCGGCGAGATCGATGCCACCGGCCCCAGGCACGTGCAGGGCATAGAAGACCAACTGCGCGCCGTAGCGCGGCAGGACCAGCCAGTGATCCGAAACGAGCTGCTCGCTGATCGGCGGCTCAAAGAGCGCGAACCACCGCTGTGACCCGAGCTCGCAGCCGTAGTCGACTTCGGTGCCGCGCAGCTCGGTAGCCGGCTCCGGACCAATCTTTCCCCGCAACCGAAGCACGGGCTCGGCGAGCAGCGCGTCGCCGGTGAAGGAAGCGTAGAGCCCGATGGCGACGACCACGACGCTCGCCAATGCCCCGACCGTGCCGCCGAAGGCTCGCCAGCGGCTCGGTTCACCCAAGAGAAGCGCCAGCAACGCGAAGGTGGCGACGCCGCCGATTGCCGCCTGGAACAGGTCCTTGGTGGCTGCCGCGATCACCAGCACGCCCGCGATTCCGAGCACCGCTCTGGCGCGGCTCAGGGTCAGGGCCAGGCGCAAGCCGGCCAGCACCAGCAGGCCCAGCACGACGTCGATGGCCGAGGCAACGAGCATCCCGGAGGCAAAGCGCTGGTCGAGCGCCGACCGGGATGCGGCGATGAGCGAGGACGCGCCGCCCACCAGCATCAGCGCGGCGCCCACACGGTGCGCGGCGACGACGCGCTCGGGTACCTGGAGGCGTCGGGCCGCCCGCGGCGCAGGAGGCCGAGGCGTTGCGCCGACCGCTGTGCGCTGCAGCGCGGCGGCGCGGGGCGACGAAGGCGAGGCTATGCGAGCTGCGGCAGCGATCGCGGGTGCTGCTCGGGGAAGCGGCGCCGTGGGCATCGGCGGAGCCGCAGCGGCGGGAGGCTCGCCTGGAGGCGTCGCACGACCGGCAGCTTGCGTCGAGCCCATCTCGAACCAGGCCGATGTCGTCCGAGTCAGCAGGACCGCGTCCGCCGGGGGCGTCGCGTTTGGCTCGAGCGGCGGAGCGTCATCCAGGTCGATGTCGATGCCCAGGTCGAAGTCCCCGTCACCCGCCAGTTGCGGCGAGGGTTCGTCTCGCCAGGAGGGGTCAATCTCGATGGCCTGCGGCGTCTCGCGTCGCGGTTCGCTGCCGAGCGGCATCACCGGCTCGGAGGCTGCTTCGGCCCAGGCGCACACCGCCTCAAAGGCGCAGTTCTCGTTCGATTGGCGCTCGATGGAGCGGAGCGCGGCGGCGCTCAGGACGAAGGTCACCAGGTTGAAGAGGGTCAGCCACAGGTCCGTCCGGCGCGCCGACACCTCCGCCAGCAGGCGCGTCAGGTCGAAGATCGCAAAGATGCTCCAGCCGATCACGAGGCCCGCCCAGCAGAGGCCGAGCAGCAACAGCGGGACAGAGAGACCCTCGGCTCCGCCGGCCGAGCGCCGCAGCCAGACGGGAGCGGTCAGGACACGCTGGGGAAGCTGCGCGAGCTGTCGAAGCCGCGGCGCCAGGCCGGAGTCGCTGTCCCCGTCCAGCCGCCGGATACGGTGCCGCAACTCGACCCATGCGCCGAGCGCAACTACCGCGACCACATAGGCTGCGAGACGCAGCTTTCCGGGAAGGTGCCCGCCTTTGCCGAGCGGACGTTGGAGGTCCGACAGCCAGTCGATGAACAGCTCGAGCACGTTCAGCGACTCGAAGAATGCGCCCGCCAGAAGGATCAGAATCGCGAGCTGCGCCGCGATTCGGGCGCGCGAAAGCTGGTCTGCGTCCCAGATCGAATCCGACTGCATGTCCCCTCCGCCTATTGGTCGTGTGCGCAACCATACAAGAGGTTGACACGGTTGCACTCGAACGAGGCGTGCCTCTGCTCGTGCTCGCCCGGTTCGCGCTCGTGCTTGTCCCCAAGCCTCACCGGTCGCAGACGCTCCCGGCTCTGAAGTGGCTGCACGCCAGGAACGCGACAGGCCGCCGTGAGAAGCCCTACCTTTCTGATCGATCGGTCCTTCAGTCGCGCGACCCGAGGAGCGGGAGGGGTGCTGGGCGTCGCATCCACGATCCAGCTCACAGCGGGCGAGTGGCGGTTGCCCACCTCGCTGATGGCGGAGGTCTTCACGCCGGAAGACCAACCGGCCAAGCCTGCCGCTCCTGCCCGCTCTTCCCGCCGACGCCACTTCGGCAAGCGCCTCGGTCGCTGGCGCTGGCCGCTCATCGCGCTCGCCGCCCTCCTCCTCGTCCTCATCCTCATCGCCCTCTTCCGCGCGCTCCTCGGCCCCGAGGTCCCGGTGGCGGTCGCCACCCGCCGCGAGCTGGTGGTCCGCGTCGTCGCCACCGGCCGCGTCAAGCCGGTCTCGCGGATCCAGGTCGCCGCCAAGACCGCCGGCGAGGTCGCCTCGCTCGAGGTCGATGACGGCGACCGGGTCGAGAAGGGCGCGCTGCTCGCCCGCCTCGATGACGACCAGGCGGCTGCTGCGGTCGAGCAGGCGCAAGGCGCGGTCGCCGAGGCCCGCGCCCGCTTCGAGCGCCAGCGCCAGGTCGCCTCCGAACAGTCGTCGGCCGAGCTGCGCCAGGCCCGCGTCAACCTGCGCTCGGCCCAACGCCAGCTCGCGCGCATCGAGAGGCTCTTCGAGGCCGGCGGCGCCACCGAGCAGGAGCTCGACGACGCCCGAAGTGAGGTGCTCGTCGCCCGCGCCCGCGTCGAGAGCGCCGAGGCCCAGGCCCGAAGCGACGAGCCCTCCGGCAGCGACTACCGCGCCGCCGCCGCCAGCCTCGAGCAGGCCGAGGCCCGGCTCGCCGACGCCGAATCGCAGCTCGACGACACGCGTATCACCGCCCCGACCGCGGCCGAGGTCCTCGACGTGCCCATCGCCGCCGGCGACACGGTGCAGCCGGGCCAGCTCCTCTTCGAGCTCGCCGAGCGAGGCTCGACCCTCATCCTCACCCGGCCCGACGAGAAGAACCTGCGGCTGCTCGCGACGGGTCAGAAGGCGCTCGCCTCCGCCGACGCCTTCCCTGACGAGAGGTTCGAGGCGGTCGTCGACTCCATCGCGCCCGCGGTCGACGAACAGCGCGGCACGGTCGAGGTCGAGCTGCGGGTCCCCGATCCGCCGGACTACCTTCGCACCAACATGACGGTGTCGGTCGACATCCTCGTGGCGCAGAAGCAGGACGCGCTGGTGCTGCCGGCCGCGGCGGTCCGCGGCGAGGACGCCGGCGAGCCGTACGTGCTGCAGGTGCGTGGCAATCGCGTGCGCCGCCGCCGCGTCGAGCTCGGCATCCCGGGCGAGGGCATGGTCGAGGTCGTCTCCGGCCTGTCGGCGGGCGATCTGGTGGTGCTGCCGCAAGCCGAAGGCGTCGGGTCCGGCGACCGGGTGCGCCCGCGCCGGGTCGAGGAGTAGCCCGATGCCCTTCGAATGGTTCCTCGCGCTGCGCTTCCTTCGCGAAGGCCGGCTGCAGAGCCTGCTCATCCTCGCCGGCGTCGCCGTCGGCGTCGGGGTCATCGTCTTCCTCTCGGCGCTGATCACCGGCCTGCAGGCGAGCCTCGTCGACAAGACGCTCGGCTCGCAGGCTCACGTCATCGTGCGACCCGAGGAGGAGCAGGCGCGGGTGCTCGGCAACTCCGACGCGGCGGTGACCCTGCGCCGGGAGAACGCGCCGCAGCGGCGCGAGCTGATCGACGAGTGGCAGCCGCTGCTCGAGACCATCGCGGCCGAGCCCGACGTGCTCGCGGTCTCGCCGGTGGTCAGCGGCCCGGCCTTCGCCAGCCGCGGCGCGGCGCTCGAGGCGATCACCCTCAACGGCATCGTCCCCGCGAGCTTCGACCAGGTGATCCGCGTCTCGGACAGCATCGTCAGCGGCCGCTTCGAGCTGAGCGGCGAGGACGTGGTCATCGGCCGCGAGCTCGCCGAGGACCTCGGGGTCGCGGTCGGCGAGCGGATCCGGCTCGACGGTGGCGAGCAGCGCTCCGCCGTCTTCCGGGTCTCGGGGATCTTCGATTTGGGCAGCCGCGAGGTGAACGAGCGCTGGGTCTTCGTCGCGCTGCGCTCGGGCCAGAGCCTGCTCAGCGCGGGCAACAGCATCTCCACCGTCGACGTGCGGGTGGGCGACATCTTCGCCGCCGACGCCATCGCCGCCCGCATCGCCGAGCGCACCGGCCTGATCGCCGATCCCTGGACCAAGCTGAACGCGCAGCTCCTCGTCGCCCTGCGGTCGCAGAGCGCCTCGAGCTTCATCATCCGCTTCTTCATCACCGTCGCGGTCGCCCTGGGCATCGCGAGCGTGCTCACCGTCTCGGTCGTCCAGAAGAGCTCGGAGATCGGCATCCTCAAGGCGCTCGGCACCTCGACCGAGCGCGTGCGGCGGGTCTTCGTCATCCAGGGCGGGCTCGTCGGGCTCATCGGCTCGGGGCTCGGCTCGGTCATCGGCGCGACGCTGGCGCTCTTCTTCTCGCGCATCGCCCAGACGCCGACCGGCGAGCCGACCTTCCCCGTCGACCTGAGCCCGCAGCGCTTCCTCGTCGCAGCGTTGGTGGCGACGGTGACCGGCTTGCTCGCCGCGGTCGCGCCCGCGAGCCGGGCGGCGAAGCTCGATCCGGCGAAGGTGATCCGCCGTGGCTGAGCCCATCCTGCAGCTCGAAGGGGTGGTGAAGGACTACGGCACTGAAGTGATCACCCGCGCGCTCGATGGGGTCGACCTGCGGCTCGAGGCCGGCGAGTTCGCCGCGCTCATCGGCCCGTCGGGATCGGGGAAGAGCACCCTGCTCAACCTCGTCGGCCTGCTCGACCGCGCGACCGCGGGCCGGGTCTTCGTCGCCGGCCAGGAGGTCGCGACGCTCGACGACCGCGGCCTGACGCGCCTGCGGCGGCGGACGTTGGGCTTTGTCTTCCAGTTCCACCACCTGCTGCCCGCGCTCACCGCGGAAGAGAACGTGATGGTGCCGCTGTGGGCCGAGCGCGGGCGGGCCGACGAGGAGATGCGGCGGCACGCGCGGGAGTTACTCGGAGAGGTCGGGCTCGCCGAGCGGGCCGGGTCGAAGAGCGGCGAGCTCTCCGGAGGTCAGCAGCAGCGGGTGGCCATCGCCCGAGCGCTCGCCATGTCGCCCGCGCTGGTGCTCGCCGACGAGCCGACTGGCAACCTCGACACCAAGAGCGCCGACGCGGTCTTCGACCTGTTGCGGCGGTTCAATCGCGAGCGCGGGACGACGTTCCTGGTGGTCACGCACGACCCGCGGCTCGCCCAGCGCACCGATCGGATTGTCGAGCTCGTCGACGGGCGCATCTGCTGCGACAACCCGTGGCCACCGCGGGGAGGCGAACGGCCACAGGGGACCATGGCGCAGGAGCGGTGAAGGAGAACGGCCCGCCGACCACAAGGCGCCGCAGCTACCAGCCGAGCAGCTCTCGATTCGTGACGTTGAACCGCTCGTCCAGGTATTGGGCGAGCGCTCCCGAAAGAATCGTCTCCGCCTCGGGCTGCGAGTAGCCAAGCTCAGCAACGAGCTCTTCGCCTCGTGCCATGAGCGCGTTGTCAATCATCTCCTTGCAGTCCAGGCACTGCTGGGAACGGTGCGGCTCGTCTTCGCGTATTCGGCGGAGGACGCGGGCGACATCCGGCTTCCGGGCAAATGGGCCAGAGCGAACCAGCGTGATGAGGACGCTGTTGAAGTAGCCCTCACCGAACCTGCTATCGATTGGCTCGAACGCAGATTGAAGCATCAGAGAGAAGCGCTCGGCTTCCTTCTCGAGAGATACCGCTCGCACATGCAGGCGGATCAACCCTTCGTTGAGCACGTCTTCCCAGGCAGCCTTTTGCGGCGCTTCCGTTACCCCGTCCTTCCGTTCAACGTGCACATAAATGTCGGCAGGGCGAGAAGCCAATCCCTCTCTCGGCCGGTAGACCTCCATCCGAAGCTCTTTCACTTCGGCAGCCGCTTGGAGGGCCTTTCAGTGCCGCGCCATTGGATGCACCTGCCAGGCGGGCCGGGCCTTGCTGAAGTAATCGCTCATGGTCGGCATTGGCGGTTCTCCCTCATGCTTCTTGAACTTGCGTCGAATACGTCGTTCTGCAGCGCTGCAACGACTAGCTGCGCGGCATTCCGGCAGGCGCTGGCTCGCCTCTCGGGGTCTGTCTGCTTGGCTGGAGCCTGAGCGAAATCAGCGATGGCCTTGACGACTATCCACAACGGTCGGTCGGCCGGAGTGACAGCGAGCAGGCCCACCGCTTCCATGTCTCCGCCGATTACCGGATGCCTCCCGGCTGGAATGCCCTGGATGAGCTCATCGCGAAACCGAGCGCTCGATATTCGGGCACCTCCGGAGAGGAGCGGCATCTGCTGCGACGCCCCTGACCGCCACAAGGAGGCGAGCGGCCGCAGGGGACCATGGCCCAAGAATTGGCCTGCCCTCCGACCGCCTACGAACGGCACCTAGGCCCGCCCTCCGGCCGCACCGCGTACTCGAGCAGGACGATGCCGGTCTTCGGATAGGCGCGGTGGCCGGTGAGCTGCAGGCGCCGGCGGACGCCGGGCGCGGGCAGCATCGGGACTCCGCCGCCCAGGATCACCGGGATGATGGCCGGCTCGACGGTGTCGACGAGGCCCAGCTCGAGCAGGCTGCCAAAGAGCTGGCCACCGCCGAAGAGCCACACGTCCTTGCCGTCCTCGGCGCGCAGCCGTTTCACCTCGGCCTCCAGCTCGCGGGAGACGGTGACCTCGGGATGCTCCTCGGGGCGCAGCGTGCGCGAGAAGACCACGATGCGCTTGCCCTCCAGACCCTCGTGGCTCGGCAGCGCTTGGTAGGTGCGACGCCCCATCAGCAGCGTGTCGAACTGCGCGAGCAGCGCGCCGAAGTCGATGTCCGGGTCGTTGGGGATCCAATCGATCTCGCCGTTGGGGCCGGCGATGTAGCCGTCGAGGCTGCAGGCGACTTGATAGCGGATGCGACGCGCGGTGAGCAGCCTCAGTCCCTTTGCGCTCAAACGAAGACTCTGAAAACGAGCGCGTTTCTCTTCCCAATCTAATCCGCCGAGCCGCCCGCGTTGCATGCGCCTCCTCGACGTGCCGCCGGCCGCTCCGTCGCGGCGGCACCCGTGCTCTCGTCGAGCGGCCGAAGGGCCGAGCCAAAGTGGCGTGATTCCGGCCACCTGGCCCGGCTTGGGGAGCTTGTGCTCCGGCCGTCCCGGCGGCGCGTCGGAGAGACGCGGCCCAGACGAACGGTCGGGCCTGTCCTTTGGATTGCGCCTCGCCCCGCTAGTCTGCCCACGCACCCCGTCAGTCGCATCGGCGGGGCTGGAAACCCCGTGGCGGCTACCTGGCCGCCTTTCTCCCTGGAAGGAACGTATGAAGACAGGCCGGACAAGTGTGGTGGTGGTGGCAATCGCGGCGTCGGTTCTGGTGGGCGGCGCTGCTTCGGCGAGCGTGGTCTGGCGCGGTGACTTCGAGAGCGGTGATCTGTCCCAGTGGTCGAGCAAGCAGTCGGTCAGCGCCGACAGGCTGCAGGTCGTCACCTCGCCCGTCGCCCAAGGGCGCTATGCGCTCAAGGTGACGGTGCGCCAGGGCGACGACCCCATCAACGCCAGCGGTAATCGGAACGAGCTCGTCTACCTGACCTACGAGCCCAGCGGCACCGAGCGCTGGTACCGCTGGCAGACCATGTTCCCCAACGACTATCCGAGCGCCAACTACTGGCAGCTCTTCACGCAGTTTCATCACTCCGGCAACAGCGGCTCGCCGCCGGTCGAGCTCGGAATCAACGGCGAGACGCTCGGCCTGCAGGTTCGCAGCAGCCCGGTGTGGACGACCCCGCTGCAGCGCGGCGTCTGGCACGACTTCATGCTGCACGTGAAGTGGTCGCCCAGCGCCTCCGAAGGCTTTGTCGAGCTCTACTACGACGGCCAGCTCGTGCTCCCGAAGATGATGGCCGCGACCCAGTTCTCCGGGCAGAGCCAGTACCTGAAGCAGGGCCTCTACCGGCACGAGGCGATCTCCCCGGTCGGCACCGCCTACCACGACGGCATGATCATCGGCACGACGCGCGAGGACGTGATGGCGAACGCTCCCGCCGAGCCCACCGAGCCGACCGATCCGATCGAGCCGACCGACCCGATCGAGCCCACGGACCCGACCGAACCGACCGATCCGATTGAGCCGACCGACCCGACCGACCCCGCGAATCCGACCGAGCCCACGGACCCGACGGATCCCGCGCAGCCGAACGAGCCCGGGAAGCCGAACACGGACCCGGGGAGCGTCGACGACGGCACCTCGAAGGAGGTTCCCGCGGAAGGCGCTGCGACCGCCGGCTGCTCGGCCGCTGGCGGCGGCCAGCTCAGCGGGTTGCTGATGGCGCTTGCGCTCGGACTGCCGCTCGCCTCGCGGCGGCGCCGGAAGAAGTAGCGGGCACGCACCACTGCTGGTGATGAAGAGGCTCGGGCTTGTGCCCGGGCCTCTTCTCTCTTGTGGGTCCCCTCACCCGCGGCTCGAGTGGCTGCCCCGAATCGGCGCTGGGAACGCCTCGAACTCCGAAGGTTTTCGGGACCGGTCCGAATTCGACGTCGAGGGCCTCACCGTCGCCGGCTCGCTGCTTCTGTACGAAGGACAGCAGGACCGTCATCGACCGGGCCGCCCGGCGGCTGGTCGCGCTTCGTCGAAGCAGGTGCGAGCCGAATCCCCTCGGCGTCCTCCGGGCAGCGATGCCCACTTCGTCGAGCTGGCGCCGAGGCGCCGCTCCCATCGCTCTTACGACAAGAGGCGCGCCCGAAGGGACGCGCCTCGAAAGAACTCACGACTCATAACTTACAACTCACAACTGCCTACAGCTTCCCCTTCTGCTGCAGCACCCACAGCGTCGCGGCGACCACGTCCGGGCAGTCGTAGATGCGCTGGGCGTCGCTGACCGAGGCCCAGGTCGAGCCGCTCTTGTAGATCTTGCCGTTCTCGATGGTCGCCTGCGTGCTGCCGGAGACCTCGACGTAGTACTTGCTGCCGCGCTTGACGGCCTTGCCCTTGGTGCTGCCCGACTTCTCGATGGTGTAGTCGGCGCCCGAGGTGCGCACCTTGTACTGGGTGCTGCCGCTCTTCTCGACGCTGTCGCCGCGGCACTTGTAGTCGGCCGCCGAAGCGCTCGCGCCGAAAGCGAGCACCAGTCCCACCGCCAAGAGCTTCGCGAGAGCCTTCATCCCGTTTCTCCTTGGTCAAAGAGGTGGCGCGATTCTCACACGGCCTTCTGGATCTCGGCCAGCACGGCCTCGAACTCGGCGCGAATCTCCTGCAGGCGCGCCTCGGTCTTCGCCTCGAAGCGCAGCACCAGGATCGGCTGGGTGTTCGACGCGCGCACCAGGCCCCAGCCGTCGGGGTGGACGACGCGCACCCCGTCGACGTCGATGACCTCGGCGCCCTGGTCCTTGAAGTGCTGCACCGTGCGCCGGACGATCTCGAACTTGCGCTCCTCGGTGCCCACGTCGACCCGTAGCTCGGGGGTCGAGAAGGTCGGCGGCACGTCGGCGAGCATCTGCGAGAGCGGCTTGTCGTCGTGGGTGAGGATCTCGAGCAGGCGCGCCGACGAGTAGAGCGCGTCGTCAAAGCCGTAGTAGCGGTGCTTCCAGAAGATGTGCCCGCTCATCTCGCCGGCTAGCAGCGCGCCCTCCTCCTTCATCTTCGCCTTGATGAGGCTGTGGCCCGCCTTCCACATGATGGCCCGCCCGCCGTGGGCGGCGATGTCGTCGTACATGCGCATCGAGCACTTGACCTCGCCGACGATGGCCGCGCCGGGCCGCTCCTTGAGCAGCTCGCGCGAGAAGAGCACCATCAGCTCGTCGCCCCACAGGATGGTGCCCTTGTCGTCGACCACCCCGATGCGATCGGCATCTCCGTCGTAGGCGATGCCCACCTCGGCGTGCTCGGCCTTCACCCGGTCGACGAGGTCCTCCATGTTCTCGACTACGGTCGGGTCCGGATGGTGGTTGGGGAAGCTCGGATCCATCTCGCAGTAGAGCGGCACCACCTCGAAGCCCAGGCTCTGGAACAGCGGCACCGCGACGTGCCCGCCGACCCCGTTGCCCGCGTCGATGACCACCTTCATCCCCTTGCGGCCGATCTTGATGTCCTGGCGCACGAAGTGCCGGTACGAGGTGACGATGTCCCACTCCTGCGCCGAGCCCTCGCCCTTCTCGAACTGGCCCGCCTCGATGAGCCGGCGCAGCGCCTGGATCTCCTCGCCGTGGAAGGTCGTCTTGCCCAGGCCCATCTTGAAGCCGTTGTACTCGGGCGGGTTGTGGCTGCCGGTAATCATCACCAGCCCCTCGACCGGCAGGGTGTTGGCCGCGAAGTAGGTCAGCGGCGTGGGCACGACGCCGAGGTCGAGCACCTCGCACCCGGTGGCGACCAGGCCCTTGGTCATCGCGTCGCGAAAGCGCATCGAGCTCTCGCGGCAGTCCCGGCCGAGCACCAAGCGCCGCCCACCGGCGCGACGCAGGGTGGTGCCGAGGCCCAGGCCGAGCTTCTCGACCACTTCCTCGGTCAGGTCGGTGTCGACCAGGCCGCGCACGTCGTACTCGCGAAAGATATGGGGGTTCATCTCGATGCTCCTGGGGAGGCCTCGAAAGGCCGTTCGGTTTGCGCTCCCGCGGGCCGCGCGAGGACAGCCTCAACGTCGCCTGCGCGCGAGAGGCTTCGACTATAGACCCGCCCGCCGCGCCCACGGCAACCCTTTGCGCCCGCTCGCCATGTTCTTCTCCAGGCCCTCGGGCTCCTGGCTCCTAAGCAGGCTCCGGACTCCAGGCTCCGGGTCAAGCCGTCCGCCGCGCCCGGAAAAGGCCGCCGCGCCGGTCGCGGGTCTGAGCGGCTCTTGACCACCGGTGGCAAGGACCAAACCGCGAAGGGCCTATAGAGGCGGTAGCGACCCGGGCCTTTGCGCCAAAGGGTGATCCAGAGGCGCTCGGACGGTCACCCGATGAGATTTCTGGTCCAGATGGAGCTTATCGAGCTCGACCCGCACCGCTCGGCTCGGGTCGAGCGCCCGATGGCTCCCGCGCTGCTCGCCTGCGCGAGGCTCGAGCGCCAAGGCCGCATCGTCGCCGGGGGGCTGTGTGCCGGGGCCCGCCGGCTCACCTTCATCGCCGAAGCCGCCTCGAACGACGAGCTCGACGAGCTGCTCGACGACATGCCGGCCTCCAATCAGATGCGCATCGGGGTCACCGCGCTCGATCCCTTTGGTGACCAGCAACCGGTCCGCTCCCCTTCTCGCCTGCGCGCCACGCGCCCCGCCAACGGCTCGGTCGCGCCGTCGAGGCCCTCCAACGCCCTGAAGCCGCGGCGCGACTCGGGCGCGCCGAAGAGCGAGCCCGCAAAGCCCAAGAGGCCGCGCCGGTAGGTCGCTTGCACGGCAGGCAGTCAGAACCAAAAGCTTGTCGCCCTTCGGCCCTCCAACGAATCTTCGACCCAAACCCTCGCCTTTGGCTTCGAGCCCGGGTGAACCCCGGCCTGCACGTTTTTGACGAGAGCCCGCGCGCCGCGGCGCGCGAGGGTCGGCGCGGTCGACACCGAGCGCGTGACGACCACTACCCCAAGTCCTGCGCGCCCCTTGACCATCCTCGCCCCCCGAAGCAAAATCGGCCGTTCCTCATGGCCAAGGCTTCGCCGGCGTTTCCGATGCAATTCGGCAGGTATCGCCTGCTGAGAAAACTCGCAAAGGGCGGGATGGCGGAGCTTTTCCTCGCGACGCGCCCCGGCTCGAGCCAACAGGTCGTCATCAAGCGGGTGCTGCCGCACTTCTGCTCGGACACCGAGTTCTTGGCGATGTTCCTCAACGAGGCACGCATCGCCGCGCAGCTCAACCACCAGAACATCGTCGGCATTTACGACCTGGGCCAGGAGGCCGACCACCTCTACATCGCGATGGAGTACATCGACGGCTCCGACCTCGAGCGGCTCACCCGCGAGGCCGGAGGCCTGTTTCCACCGCACCTGGCCGCACGCATCGCCGCCTGCATCTGCGACGCGCTCTACTACGCAAACCGCCAGACCGACCTCACCTCGGGCAAGCCGCTCAACGTCATCCACCGCGACGTGACCCCGGGCAACGTGATGATCACGCGCCAGGGGGTGGTCAAGCTCGTCGACTTCGGCGTCGCCAAGGCCACCGCGCAGCTCGAGCGCACCAAGCCCGGCGTGGTCAAGGGCAAGTTCCGCTACATGTCGCCCGAGCAGATCCAACTCCAGGAGCTCGACGGGCGCAGCGACCTGTTCTCTCTCGGCGTGCTGCTCTACGAGGTGACGACCGGCAAGAAGCCCTTCGACCGGCCGCAGGTGATCGAGATCATCCGCGCGCTCACCTCCTGGGATCCGCCCGCGCCCGCCGACTTCGTCCCCGGGTATCCGCGGCCGCTCTCCGACGTCATCGTCCAGGCGCTGCGCAAGGATCCGAATACGCGCTTTCGCGACGCGCGCGAGATGCAGGGAGCGCTCGAGGGAGCGCTCGCCCAGATGCCACCGGCCAGCATCGAGGACCTGGGCATCTTCGTGCGCCGCTACCTCGATCCGCCCATCGAGCTCGAAGAGGCCCTCCCGCCCTGGGAGGAGCACGCCGCCGGCAAGACCGACCCGTCGGCGGTCTACCCGGTCTTCGAGGAGACCGATCCCCTTCGCACCGACGAGGTCACGCGGGATGGGCTGCGCGCGGACGCGGCGACCAGAAGCGTGGGGGCTCGCGGGCCCTCGGTTGCGCCTCCGGTGAGGCCCACGGCAGCCCGGCCCCCAGCCCCTCCGCCGCCAGTCTCGCGCCAGACCCCGACGCGCACCCCTCACGCCGCCCCTGCCGCAGCGCGGCCAAGCCCGCTCCCGCCGCCGGTCGCCGAGCCGTCGCCCTTCGACGACGAGGAGAAGACGACCCTCGCCCCAGGTCCCTTCGCCGGGTCCTCCGAGCCGCCGCGGCTCGAGCGATCACGCTCGGGCCAGCTCTATCGTCAGGCCCCCCGGCCACCGACCGGCTCGATGCCCGGGCACCGAGGCCCGAGCCTCGCCGCGGTCGCGCTGGGAGGCGACGACGACGACGACGGTCCGGCGACGGTGACCAACAAGAGGGCCCCGCCGATAGGCAAGCCGCGCCGGGGCCTGCAGCCGGTCATCCTCGTCCTCGTCCTCATCTGCCTGGCGATACTCGCGGCCGGAGTCCTGCTGCACGAGGGCTCGGGCGAGGCGCCGAACGCTGTTGACCCGCAGGATGCGCCGGCCGACCCGCAGGCGGCTGCCACCTCGCAAAAGACTCCCGCCGACGCGCCGCCTTTTGGAAAAGAGGCGACCGGCAAGCTCGTCTTCGATGGTCCGGTCGGCTTGAAGGCCATCGTCGACCGCAAGCACTCGTGCATCCTGCCCTGCGAGCTTGAGCTTCCGGTCGGCGAGCACCTCGTCTGGCGCTCCGGCCTGAAGAAGGCAAAGCGGGTCGAGGTCCTCGCCAGAGAGACCGTGCTGGTCATGCTGCACTGAAGGGGCGGGCGCGGATGCCCTCGCCGCGAGCACCGACTCATCTTCGGCCAGCCTGAATCCAACCGCCTCGAGAAGCTGACGGCTTCCGCGCGGCCCGCTGCGCTGTCGAAGCAGACTGCAGCGCGCCGTTCACTTCGGCGGCCCGAGACAAGGAGAAGACGTTGCCCGCGAAGCTGACGGTGATGGGAAGCGCCGACGCGTTCAACAGCGCCGGACGAGGCAGCCCGTGCCATCTGGTCGAGGACGATCTCGGCGCCTTCTGCGTCGACTTCGGCCCCACCGCGCTGATGGAGCTCAAGCGGCGCCGCTTCGCGCCCGAGCGCCTCGACGCCGTCTTCCTGACGCACCTGCACGGCGACCACTTCGGCGGGCTGCACCTGCTGCTCATCGACGCCCAATACCGGGCCTTTCGCGAGCGGCCCCTCACCATCTGCGGCCCCCGGGGGACCGAGAGGCACATCGAGGCCTGGTACAAGCTCGCGTACGGCCGCTCGGGTGAGAGGCGCCAATTCGAGACGCTCTACCGCGAGCTCGCGCCCGGCGAGCAGACCGAGGTTCTCGGGCGGCGGGTCCAAACCTTCCGGGCGCTCCACAAGGTTCCTCGCGACGGGGCGCTCCAGCTCCGCATCTCGACCGGGGGCGCGGTGCTCGCCTTCACCGGCGACAGCGCCTGGACCGACGAGCTGCCCGCTCTCGCCGCTGGGGCCGACGTGCTCGTCTCCGAATGCACCGAGCTGCACGGCATGCTCACCGAGCAGCACCTCTCTTGGCAGGTGCTGCGGCCGCGATTCGACTCGCTCGAAGCCCGCCGCATCGTCCTCGCTCACCTCGGGCCGGAGATGCGCCGCGCCGCCCACCGGCTCGAGGCGCCCCGAGTGGTCATCGCCGACGACGGCTATTCGCTCACCGTGGGCTCGAAGCGCCGGAAAAACCTGGCCAACCGCGAGAGGTGATTCGCGCGATTCACCTTCCTCACGGGCAAGGGAGGATGCCGGGCGGTACCGTGCATCGCCTCTTCGCCTCGAGGAGCCCGCGATGAACGAATGCCCCAAGCTTGCCGCTTGCCCCTTCTTCAATGACCGGATGAAGGGCATGGACGGCATGGCGAGCCTCTTCAAGAAGCACTACTGCACCGACGACTTCGAGCGCTGCGCGCGGTGGAAGGTCTCACGGGCCGGGCTCGGCGTTCCTGCCGATCTCTTCCCCAACCAGACCGAGCGCGCGGCCCAGCTCCTTGAGGGCAAGTAATCCCCTCGGCCCCCCGCCGTCTCCCGGCTTCGGCCCGCGAGCTCCAGACTTCCTGCGAGTCTCTTC
>DHSB01000075.1:6587-22011 GCA_002408385.1 Myxococcales bacterium UBA5297 | reverse complement strand
TGAGAAACATCAGCCCAGGGGGGTCAATGCTCGTGAGAAGAACCTACGCGCAGGGGTCAATGCTGCTGAGAATCGACACCGGGGCCGAAAGGCTGATGGGGAAGTGGACCTGGCTGGCCGCCGGAGGTGATCCGTCCGACACGGCCGCCGAGGGCTTGCTCGCCCCCGAGATTCCGGGAATCGGGGTCGCGGCAACGACGCCGGGTCCGGGCCATCACCCCCTACGCTCAGAGAAGCGCCTCTCCCGGCGGCCCGTCACGGACTGAAGGGCTGAAGTCACGCCTCCCGACGGCCAATCGTGTTCTGGCGGTCAAAGAACGCCTCTGGCGCCCGCCAATCGTGTTCTGGCGGTCAAAGAACGCCTCTGGCGCCTGCCAATCGCGTTCTGGCGGTCAAAGAACGCCTCTGGCGCCCGCCAATCGCGTTCTGGAAGCCAGAGAGAGCCTCTGGCGCCCGTAAGTCGCGTTCTAGAGCGCCACGAACGTCTCGAGCGCCGGCGTGCCGCGTTCTTGGGATCAGAAGAACCCACGGGACTGCCGTTCTTGGACGGAACCGGCGTTCCACAACCGGAGCGGCGGGCGCTGCCTGCGGCTTCGACGGTCGACTCACAACCGTCAACTCACAACTCACAACTCCCTACGGCTTCGACGTCCCCTCGCGCCCGTAGCTGTCCTCGAGACGCACCACGTCGTCGAGCTCCGGGGTCGAGGCCTCGAGGATGTCGCAGTCGCTCAGGGCGATCATGCGGTGCTTGGTGTTGGGCGTGATGCGGAAGCTCTCGCCGACGGCAAGCTCGCGCTCGATGAGCCCCTCGCCGTCGTCGGTCACCAGCAGGAGCCGGCCGCTGTGCAGGTGAATCGTCTCGTCCTTGACCCTGTGGTACTGCAGCGAGAGCTTCTCGCCTTCGCGCACGTGAAGGATCTTGCCGACGTAGCGGTCGGTGTGCGCCCAGATGAGCTCGTAACCCCAAGGTTTCTCAACGCGTTTTGACATCGGCTTCTCCGGTTGTCGGCTCTCTGGGGGCTTTCTAGCACGATGGGACGCGCCCGAAGAAAAAAGCCTGCCGCCGGTCACCCCGAGCTTGTCGAGGGGGCCGCTGTCGCGAGGCGAGGCGCCTTCGCCCCCCCCACCCCGCTCAGCGCGCGTTGGTGACGATGCCCGCCATCGAGGTCTTCTCCTTCAGCTCGGCGAGCGCCTGGTTGGCCTCGTCGCGAGTCTCGAAGGCCCCGACCTTGACGCGAAAGTACTGGCCCTTGCCCGGGATGTCGGCGGCGACCACGTAGGCGTCGAAGCCCTTGGCCGCGAGCTTGTCGACCAGCTTGTCGGCGTCGCCGCGGCTGGGCAGCGAGGCTATCTGCACGGTGAGCGAGCCGCTGCCGGACGGCTTCGCCGCGACCCTCTCGAAAGCAGCGGCGAGCCCGCCCTTGCTCTTCGGCTCCTCGGGCGCGGCGGCAGGCTCGGCCTTGGCGACCCGTTCTTCGCGTGTCGGCTCGGCGGGCGCGGCGCCCTTGGTCGGCTCGATGACCGGGTCGACCGCCTTGGGGCGGGTCAGCTCCTGGGCGAAGGTGAGCGCCTCGGCCGCCTCTTTCTGCGCGGCGGCCTCCTCGATCGCCGCGTCGGCGAGCGCCTTCTCCTGAGCGTCGATCGCGGCAAGAGGGTCGAGCGCCTGGGCAACGGGCGCGGCGTCGCTGGCGAGCTGCTTGCCGACCATCACCCCCAGCGCGAAGACGACGCCCAGCACGATGAGCGAGCCGATGACGAACGACACGATCTGCCGGTTGTCGAGCTGCAGGTCGATCCTGTCTCGGTTGCGATGATGGGTCTCGCGCATGGCTCGTTTCCTTCCCGCCGGCCTCCTCGAAAAGGCGAGGCGACTACTCGAGGTCTTTGGGGACCTCCATCCACTCCGGCGCGCTCACGCCCAACAGCCCGAGCGCGTTCGCGAAGACGGTCTGCAGGCTCGCCGTCAGCAGCAGGCGCGCGCGGGTCAGCTCCGGCTCGTCCGGGCGGATGACGCGCAGCTCGGGTTGCTTCTTGCCCTTCGTATAGAAGGACTGGAAGGCGGCCGAGGTCTCCTGGACATAGAAGACGACCCGGTGCGGCTCGCGCGCGCGGGCCGCCGACTCGACGAGCGACGGGAAGCTCAGCACGCGCTTGACCAGGTCGAGCTCGTCCGGATGCGTCAGCTTGCGCTCGAGCAGCTCGACGTCGAACGCGGGCCGCTCGAAGCCGGCCTCCTTGGCGCGCTTGAAGATGTTCGCGCAGCGCGCGTGGCCGTACTGGACGTAGAAGACCGGGTTCTCGAGGGTCTGCTTCTTGACCAGGTCGAGGTCGAACTCGAGCTGGGCGTCGGCGCGCTTCATCAGGAACATCACTCGCGTCGCGTCCTTGCCCGCCTCCTCGACCACGTCGCGCAGGGTGACGAAGGTGCCGGCGCGCTTGCTCATCTTGAACGGCTGGCCGCCCTTGACCAGGTTGACCATCTGCACGAGCACCACGTCGAGCGCGTCGCGGCCGGTCAGCGACTTGACCGCGGCCTTCACCCGCTTGACGTAGCCGCCGTGGTCGGCGCCCCAGACGTCGATGAGCCAGCCGAAGCCACGGTCGAGCTTGTTCTTGTGGTAGGCGATGTCGGCCGCGAAGTAGGTGTAGCTGCCGTCGGACTTCTGCAGCGGGCGATCCTGATCGTCGCCGAAGGCGGTCGCCTTGAAGAGGAGCTGCTCGCGCGGCTCGTAGTCTTCGGCGTGGGCCGCGTCCTTGGGCGGCGGCAGGATGCCGCGGTACATGTCGCCCTTGGCGGTGAGCGTGGCGACGGCCTGATCGATGGCCTTCTGCTCGTGCAGGGTGCGCTCGCGGAACCAGGAGTCGAAATGGATGTTGAGTGCGGCGAGGTCGCCCTTGATCACCTCGAGCATCTTCTCCATCGCGAAGTCGGTGAAGAGCGACTCTTGGACGTCCGGCGTGGCGTCGATCCACTTCTCGCCGTGCTGCTCCTTGAAGCTCTTGGCGACGTCGATGAGGTACTCGCCGGGATACGGCAGGATCTTGGCGCGCGCCTCGTCCCACTCCTTCTTCAGGCGCTTCTCGTCCGGAGTCTTCGGATCCTCGGGAGGCCGCGGCAGCTCGGGCTCGGGGACAGGGATGCCGCACTGCTCGCGGTAGCGCACCCAGAGGGCGCGGCCGAGCTGCTTGACCTGCCCGCCGGCGTCGTTGACGTAGTACTCGCGGGTCACGTCCCAGCCGGCGGCCTTGAGCAGCGCGGCGATGGCGTCGCCGACCACCGCGCCGCGGCCGTGGCCGACGTGCATCGGGCCGGTGGGGTTGGCCGAGACGTACTCGACCATCACCTTCTCGCCCGCGCCCACGCTCGACTCGCCGTACTTCGTGCCCTGCTCGAGCACCGCCTCGAGTCCCTCGAACCAGACGCGCGGCCGGATCCAGAGGTTGAGGAAGCCCGGCCCGGCGATCTCGGCCTTGAGCACCGCGTTCTGCGGATCGACCAGGTTGTCGAGCAGGAGCTGAGCGATCGCCCGCGGCGGCTTGCCGGCCGGTTTGGCGAGCATCATCGCGACGTTCGACGACCAGTCGCCGTGCGCCGGGTTCTTGGGCGCCTCGACGGGCACCGAACCCTCGAGCGCGGGCAGCAACCCCTGCTCGGCGCAACGGGCAAGGGTGGCAACGATGACCTGCTGGGCGATCTCCTTCACGTCACTCTCCTCTCCCCGTCGCCGAATCTTAGGGGCGGTCGGGGACACGTCAATTTACTTGCCCGCACCCGAGGAAAACGGGCCTGTCTTCGCCTGGTTGGCCGCTCGAAAGGCGCCGGGGAATCCCTCGACCGCGGCACCGCCCGCGCGGCCCGAGCGCGCGCGGCCTGCCCCGGCCACCTTGAGCCAGAACAAGAGGCTCGCGCGGCAATCAAGGCTCCCGCCGCTCGGAGGACGCGGGCAGGCCCTTCGACCCGCCCCCGGAGCTCGCGCGTCGGGGGCTGTCGCTCAGGGTGAGCGGGATCTTCGACTCCGCCCCCGCCGCTGACGCGTCGGCGGCTACGCTCAGGGTGACCGGAGCTGGGGGCTCGGGCCGATCGGAGGAGACGGGCGGGCTGCTCGACACCTCTTTCAGCGCTCCTCGGGGGCGGCGGCCGCGACCCGGCGGACCGTGTCCCAGTTCAGACACCGGGTGCAGCGAAACTGCAGCTCGCCGTAGCCGTGGCCGCAGGTGCGGCAGGCGAACCCCGACTCCTGGGTGCTGAAGGCGGCCAGCAACCGCTCCAGCTCACGCCGGGCCTCGTCGCCCATGCTCGACCCGAGCAGCGCCCGGCCCAGGGTCAGCCGGGCCTCGACGTAGCGCGGGTCGAGATCGAGCGCGCGGCGAAGTTGCGCGGTGGCCTCCTCGACCCTGCCGGCATGGCGCAGGCAGCGGGCGAGCGCCACGCGGGTCGCGGGGTGGTCGGCGGCCGACAGCCTCGAGTTGAAGAAGGAGACCGCGCGACCGGCCCCCGCGGCCTCGACGAGCGGCTCGGCGGCCCGGGGCGCGAGCTCCGGCTCGAGCTCGCAACACCGCTTGAGCGCGGCGACCGCCTCCTTCGCCCTGCCCTGCCCAAGTCGCACCATGCCCAGCGCGAACGAGGCGTGCCCGCTCTCGGCGTCCACGCTGGCGGCCCTCTCGGCGAAGCGGGCGGCGAGGCCCGAGTCCTCTTCGGCCAGCGCGGCCTCGGCGAGCAGGTGCGCGAGGATGGCGCGGGTTCCGTCGCACCTCTCGACCAGCCTGGCCTGCGTCTCGGCCGCGCGGGCGAAGTTGCGCTGCTCCTCGTACACCTGGCGCAGCCGCAGCAGCGCCTCGCGCCAGCCCGGCTCGGTCTCGGTCACCCTCTCGTAGATCTCGGCCGCCCGCTCGAGCATGCCGGCGCGCTGGAAGTCGAGGGCGAGCTCGAGCTCTATCTGCAGGCGCAGGCGCGGCGCGAGGTCGGTCTTCAGGAGCATGTTCTGGTGCAGGCGCACCGCGCGCTCGTGCTCGCCGGTGCGCCGGAAGAGCGCGCCCAAGGCGAAGTAGGTCTCGAGCGTGCGCGCGTCCACCTCGACCGCGCGGGTGAGCTGCTCGAGCGCGGCGTCCGGCTCGTCGGAGAGGATGTAGCGAAACCCCTGCAGGTAGGCGCGGGCCGCGTCGGTCTCGCGCCGGCGGCGCGCCAGCAGCGAATAGATGCCCGCCGCGAGCACCGCGGCGGCGACGAGAATGAGCGCCTCGACCATCGGACCTCAGCCCCCGAGCGCCTCGTCGAAGAGCGGCCGCAGCCGCTGCCAGGCCGCGTCGAGGTGCTCGACCATCACCCGGGTCTCGGCGAGCACGGGCATGAAGTTGGTGTCGCCGTTCCAGCGCGGGACGAGGTGGTAGTGCAGGTGCTCGTCGATGCCCGCCCCGGCGACCTTGCCGAGGTTCATGCCGATGTTGAGCCCCTCGGGGTTGGCGGCGCGGGCGAGCACGTCGATGCTGGTGCTCAGCAACCGATGCAGATCGAGGAGCTGCTCGTCGTCGAGCTTGCGCAGGTCGCAGCAGTGGTGCCGCGGGATCACCATCAGGTGCCCGTTGTTGTACGGGAAGCGGTTGAGCATCACGAAGGAGTGGCGGGTGCGCCCGAGGATCAGGTTCTGCGCGTCGTGCTCCTCGGCGGGAAAGAGGCAGAAGATGCAGCCCTCGGCCTTCTTGCCGAGGATGTAGTCCATCCTCCAGGGCGCCCACAGGGTCTGCATCTGCTCCTCCGCGAGTCCGCCGCGCCGCGAGGGGCCGCGGCCGAAGGGTTTACTGGCGCATCGGCAGCGGCATCAGGTAGGCCGGACCCGTTATCGACGAGGCCGCGCCCGTCTCGGCCGACAGCTCCTCGATGACGCCGCGGGCGAGCGCGCGGCCGCCCTTGGTGAAGATGCCGCCGAAGTCGAAGGGCTTCTCCTCGGGCGGGTACTGCAGGCGGGGCTCGCCGTCGATGCCCGCCTCGGCGGCCGCGAGCCGCACCGCGTCGTTGAAGTTGCCGAGTTGGTCGACCAGGCCCAGGCCGTGGGCTTCGGCGCCGCTGAAGACTCGTCCGTCGGCGACCGGGCGCACCTTGTCGGCCTCGACGCCCCGGCCCTGGGCGATGGCCTCGATGAACTGCTCGTGGATGCCGTCCATCAGGCCTTGGTAGTAGGCGCGCTCCTCCTCGGTCATCTCGCGAAACGGGTTGCCCACATCCTTGCGCGCGCCGCTCTTGATCGTGACCATCCGAAAGCCGAGCTCGTCGGCGATCTCGCCGAGGTAGGGCATCTGGCTGATCACGCCGATGGAGCCGGTCAGGGTCCCGGGGTTGGCGACGATCTTCTGGCAGCCCGCGGCGATGTAGAAGCCGCCCGAGGCCGCGACGTCTCCGAGCGAGCAGACCACCGGCATCTTCTTGCGCAGCTCGAGCAGCTCCGAGAAGAGCTCCTGCGACGGGGCGACCGCGCCGCCGGGCGACTCGATGCGCACGAGCAGCGCCTTGACCGAGCGGTCCTTGGCGAAGCGCCGCAGGTGCTTGAGCGCCTCGTCGGACGACCTGATGACGCCCTTGACCTCGAGCACCCCGATCGCGTCGCCGCGCCGGAAGCTCGCTCCGTCCTCCGAGCTCATGGCGACGAAGGCGAGGCCGAGAAAGCCGAAGAGCGCCAGGAACAGGCCGCCGAAGACCACGCCGAGTATCACCATCGATTTGCGATCCATGCTTCGACGCCTCGCTTCCACAGCCGGGCTCATGTCCACGACGGAAAAAGGCCCCGCCATACGACGGGGCCTCGTCTCCGCTCGCTTCGTGCGACCGCGCCGTTAGACGAGCCCCTTGGCGCGGCGGATTTGTTCGACGACCTTCTGGTACTCGATGTCCCAGGCCTGCGTGCCTTCCTGCAGGTGCTTGAGCCGGCCACGCGCCTCGCGATCGATATCCTCGTCGACGTCGAGGTGCTTCTTCATGACCGTGAAGATCTTGCGGCGCATCGTCGGGTCGTCGGCGTAGACCTCCTCGACGTTGCGGGAGATGAGCAGGAACTCGAGCATCTGGCCGATGATGTACTCGATGCCCTCGTCGCCCATCTTGAAGCCGCGTACATCGGCCATCTCGCGCTTGACCTGGCTGAAGCGGGAGTAGTCGTAGCCACGCCGCTCGAGCGCTTCGCGGGTCGCGTTGTTGACGCGCTCCTCGTTGGCCAGGTACTCGCGCATGATCGCCGCCATGTCCATCTCGGCGTCGGCGATGCGCAGCGGTTCGACCTCGATGTCCTTGTCGGTCATCAGGGCCTGGATGATCTCGCGCGCGATGGCCGGGATGACCTTGGGATAAAGCCTCATTGGTTGTCCTCACCCCGTTAGAAAGTGGCTGTCGTATATGCCAAGGCAGCGGGCCTTTTCAATCAAAATGTCGGAAAAAAGTGAGGACGCATGCGCGCTTGGCAAGAATGCTGGACCTGGCTCGCCCGAAGGTGATTCAGGCGCGGGGCTCGTCGGAGTCCGGTTCGTCGGCGCGGTGGAGGGCCGTGTGGATCTGGCGGGCGAGCCCTTTGCCGACGCCCTCGACCTCGGCGATCTGCTCGGCGCTCGCCTCGCGCAGCCGCTTGAGCGAGCCGAAATGCTTGAGCAGCGCCTTGCGCCGCGCCGCGCCGACGCCGGGGATCTCGTCGAGCGCGCTGCGCAGGGTGCTGCGGCTGCGCAGCTTGCGGTGGTAGGTGATGGCGAAGCGGTGCGCCTCGTCGCGCAGTCGCGCGAGCAGGAAGAGCTCGGGGCTGTTCTGACGCAGCACCACCGGGTCCTTGCGGCCGAGGACGAAGACGCGCTCGGGTGAGTGGAGGCTCCCGTCCGAGCCCGAGCGATCGACCACACGGCTCTTGGCGAGGCTGATGATGTCGGCCTGCACCCCGGCGTCCTTGAGCGCGGCGGCAGCGCTGGCGAGCTGGCCCTTGCCGCCGTCGATGAGGAAGAGGTCCGGCAGCTCGCCCTGCTTCGCGCGGCGCACGAGCACCTCGTAGAGCATGGCGAAGTCGTCGGTGCCGCGGACCGTCTTGATCCGGTAGTGCCGGTATTGCGACTTGTCCGGCTCGCCGTCGAGGAAGCTCACCTTCGAGCCGACCGCCGAGCTGCCCTGGAACAGCGAAATGTCGTAGCACTCGATGCGCCGCGGCAGCTTCGAGAGCCCGAGCGAGCCCTGCAGGCGCGAGAGCATCGCCAGCCTCTCCTCCTGGGACTGGCGGTGGTCGTGGAAGGCGGTCTCGGCGTTGCGCCGCGCCATCTCGACGAGATCGGCCTTGGCCCCGCGGCGCGGGGTGCGCAGGTGGACCCGCTTGCCCTTCTTCTCGGAGAGCCACCCCTCGGTCGCCTCCGGGCTCTCGAGCTCGCAGGGCAGCAGGATCTCGTCGGGCACGAGGTTGTCGCCGCCGTAGTAGAGGTCGATGAAGGAGCCGACGAGCTCGTCGGTGGGGAACTCCTGGCCGGTGAACGGGAAGGTGCGGCCGCCCGAGAGCCGGCCGCTGCGGATGTAGAGCAGATAGAGGACGAGCCGGTCGGCCTCGCGATAGACGCCGAGCACGTCGCGGTCGATGGCCTCGGGGGTCACCATCCGCTGCTTCTCGAGGCTGCGCTCGATGGCGAGGAGCTGATCGCGCAGGCGGGCCGCGACCTCGAACTCGAGCCGAGAGGCGGCCTGGGCCATGCGCTCGCGGATGCGCTCGGCGACCGTGGCCTCCTTGCCCTCGAGGAAGAGCACGAGGTCGTGCACGTGGCCCGCGTACTCCTCGGGCGCGATCGCCTCGACGCAAGGCCCCGGGCAGCGGCCTATCTGGAACTGCATGCAGGGGCGCTGGCGCTTGCGGCACCCCTCGAGCTGGTGGTCGGTGCAGGTGCGCAGGCCGAAGTGCCGGTTGATGAGCCGCAGCGTCTCGCGGATCGAGGAGGCCGAGCTGTAGGGCCCGAAGTAACGGGCGCCATCCTGGCCGAACAGGCCGCGCTTGCCGCTCTTGCGGTAGACGTCGGCCGCGCGCACCACCTCGAGCCGAGGGAAGGCCGAGCGCTCGTCGAGCCGCAGGCAGATGAAGCTCTTGTCGTCGCGCAGCAGGATGTTGAAGCGCGGCTGGTGCTTCTTGATCAGCTCGCTCTCGAGGAGCAGCGCCTCCTTCTCGGTGCGGACGACGATGACCTCGAGGTCCCCGAGCAGCTCGTCGAGCAGCGCGACGAAGGCGCGCTCGTCGCCGCCGCGGGTAAAGTAGCTGCGCACCCGCGAGCGCAGGTTGACCGCCTTGCCGACGTAGATGATCGCGCCGGCGCGGTCCTTCATCAGGTAGACGCCCGGCTCGGTCGGCAGGGTGTCGATCTTGTGGCGGAGGGCTTCGTCCATCAGCGCAGTGCTCGACTATCTACAACAACAGACGCCACCCGCGGCGCGCCGCGAACCTGCGCGCGGCGCAGGGTGCGGCTCGCCCGTCGGTCCCTGCGCGAGACCAGCGCTCTACGGCTCGACCGTCACCAGGAAGGTCGTCGGCGGGCTGACGAGCCCCGAGCTGTCGTCGACCGAGAGGCCGACGAGGTACTGGCCGATCTTGTCGAAGGAGAGCGTGGTGCGACTGGCCGTCCCCTGCCCGCTCGGCGACAGGCTCGCGGTCGAGCCGGCCGGCGCGCTCACGAGCGTCCAGTCCCAGCTCGCGATGACCGAAAAGTCCTGCACGGTGCAGGCGCCCGTGCCGTCGGGCACCTGGTCCCAGCTCCGCTCGCCCGACAGGACGATGGTCGCGTTGGCGAGGACCGTCGAGGTCGAGGCGAGCCTGTGGCACTCGGTCCCGAGGCACTCCTCACCGCTCTGGCAGGGGCAGCCCGCGCCCGTGGGAGAGCTGATCTCGGCGACCGGCGCGGGGTTGCAGGTCGTGCTCGCGCTCACCGAGAGCAGATAGCCGGGCGCCGGGTAGGCGGGATCGTCCGTGTCGACGAGGAGGTTCGCGAAGAACGTGCCGCCGTTGGGCGTGGACTTGAAGTGCAGGCAGGCGACGACCTCACCGCCAGGAGCCACCTGCGTGTTCGGCGCCGGCGCGGCTGAACAGGCCGGGGAGCCATCACTCGCGAGCTCGAAGGTGTCCGAGGCGTTCGACGGCGGCGTGGTGTCGATGCGGATCGAGCGGATCGTCAGCGGGAGCTGCTGGTGGTAGGTGGCGACGTTCTTGATCCTCACCGGCAGGTAGTAGTCGGCCGTGCTCGAGAGGTGGTCGCCGAAATCGAGGACGTCCTCGGGCTCGGTGAGCAGCACCGGCGGCGAGCCGCCGCGCAGCTCGGCGGTCGCGGTCCCTCCGCTCGACTCCACGACCAGCAGGTCCGACCCCTTCACCATGCCGGGCAGGTATTCGATTCGGATGGCGTTTGCGAGCGTGCTCGTCGCGCCGATGCGATCGCCCGCCGCCGGCGCGGTCGCGATGCTGAACATCGGGTTGCCCCCGTAGACCTTCACCGCCTGGACCACGAGCTCCTGGCCGCCCGCGTTGGCGAGCGAGAAGAGCCCGTCGCACGCGGGCGGCAGCGCCCGCAGGTCGCAGAGGACCGGGTCGAGCACGAGCACCGGCCTTATCCCGATTCCGCGCAGCGGCAGCGAGGCCGTCGCCTCGCCCGGGGCGTTGGTCGCGAAGTCGAGCGAGCCGATGAACGAGCTCTCGGCCTTGGGCGCGAAGCGGACCTTGACCTGCTCGCTGCCACCTCCCTTCACCACCAGCTCGTCAGCCTGACCGTCGGGCAGGGCGAAGGTCGCCGGGTCCTCGCTGCCGTAGACCTGCGTCGTCGCCTTCAACGCCAAGACGCGCATCGGCGCGCAGCCGCCGTTCTTGATCTCGATGGTCGCCTCGCTCTGCGAGTGGACCGGGGTGTCGACGAAGAAGTAGTTGGCGTTGGACCCTTCGCAGCTATCGTTCGACCACTTGCCGCCCGGGCAGCTCATCGACAAGACCGGGTCCGGCGGCAGATTGAGCCCCTCGCCCATCAGCTTGACGACGACCGGGGCCGCGTCGTCGGCGACGACGGTCAGGTCGGCGGCGACGACGCCGGCCTCGAGCGGTTGGAAGGCGATGGGGACCTCGGCGCTCTCGCCGGCCGCGATGGTCTCGGGGACCTGGGCGCGGTCGACGACGAAGAGCTCGGCGCGGCCCGGCTCGACCTCGAGCTTGTTGAGGTACAGGGCCGCGTTGCCCTGGTTCTTCAGGCGCAGGTTCTTGACGACCGGCTCAAGCGGCAGGGACGCATCGGTCGGCTTGGGGCAGGTCGCGCCGAAGCTGAGCTGCAGCCCTTCGACGAAGAGCTCGCCCCTCGCGCCCTTGGTGATCTCGCCTTCGCAGTCGCACCCGACGAGGGACAGGGCGACAATGAGGACCGGGAGCCGGTTACGCATGAGAACGTCCTCCATGGGGATAGGGGAAGGTAGCAGCGCCTCCCGCGGCGAACAACGCGCGTGGCCGCCGCGAAGAGGCTCGCGCGTCACGCCGGCCGGGGCCCTGCTCGCGCTCATCGCCCTCGCTCTCGCGACCTCTGGCGCGTGTCGCTGCGCCGCTGGCCCCAGCGTCGTCGAAGCGCTGCCCGAGCTCGTCCTCCTCGAGCCGCAGGCGAACGCGGGCGGCGGCTGGCTCCTCGACTTTGGGCGCGTGCGCGCCGGCTCGACCTATTCGCGCCGCCTCGTCCTCGAGAACCGCGGCCGCGCCGGCCTTCAGCTCACCGCGCTGTCGCTGCTCGACGCGAGCGCCGAGCTCTCGCTGTCGGCGCCGAGCCTGCCCGCGGTCGTCGGTCCGGGCGAGCCTCTCCACGTGACGGTGGCCTACGCGCCGACCGCCTCCGGCTCGAGCGCGGGGCGCGCCGTCATCGAGAGCAATGACCCGCGGCTGCCGCGGGTGAGCGTCCAAGTTCGCGGGGCGGCCGACGCCCCGTCGCTCGTCGTCTGCGTCTACGACGCGGCTGCGCTTCGCTGCGACCGCGACGAGCCGAAGCTCGCGCTCGACTTCGGGGTCGTGCCGCCGGGGGCGGGGCCGGTGCGCCGGCAGCTCGTCCTTCAAAACGTCGCGCCGGTCGACCTCAGGCTCTCCGGAGCCTCGACGCTGCCCCCGACGAGCGCCGAGTTTCGCCTCCTCGCGCCCCTTCCCACGACGCTGGCCGCCGGCGCCGAAGCGCACGTTCCTATCGCTTACGAGCCGGTCGACGGGGGAAAGGACGAGGGCCTGCTCGAGATCCGCTCGGACGATCCGCTCCGGCCGGCGGCGCGCCTGCCCATGACCGGGGGCTGCGCGGCGCCGAGGCTCTGCCCCGAGCCCGATCGCATCGACTTCGGCACGAGGATCGCCCGGGGCGGCGGCGCGGAGCGCACCTTGCGCCTGGGCTCGTGCGGCCTCACCGAGCTTGTCGTCTCGAGTCTGGAGGTCGGGCCATCGGAGTTCACGTCAGCTTCGCTCCCGCCTCTTCCCGCCCGGATCGCGCCCGGCGATGCCCTGACGTTGCGCCTTCGCTACTCGCCACAAGAGCCGGGCTCGGACCGGGGATCATTGTCCATCTCCTCCAATGATTCCGCGACGCCTCGAGCCGCGGTCGCGCTGAACGGCACCGCGGTCGCCGAGGCCGCGTGCGACCTCGAGGTCTCGCCGCGCTCGGTCCACTTCGGCCAAGTGCCCGTGTCGGGCTTCTCGGAGCGCCTGCTCTTCCTGTCGAACATCGGCGAGGCGCCCTGCCGGCTCTCTGCTATCGCTGCGCCGTCGGGCAGCGACAGCTTCACCGTGCCCGAGCAGCTCGCGGCAGAAACGGCGCTCGAGCCCGGCGGGTTCCGCACCCTTCGCGTCCGCTACGCCCCCGAGCGCCGCAGCAGCGAGCGCGCGGCGCTCGTCGTCGCATCGGACGACCCGCTCGAGCCGGCCGTCGAGGTCGAGCTGACGGGCCTCGCCACGGTCGCCCGCGCCTGCGAGCTGATGCTCGTTCCCGCCCAGCTCCACTTCGGCATCGCGCTTTCGGGCGAGCCCCGGCGCGAGCGGCTCGAGCTTCACAACTTCGGCAGCTCCGCGTGCCTGATCACCGAAGCCGCCCTGGCTCCCGGAAGCTCGCCGGCCTTCTCGCTCGTCACAGCGCCGGAGCTGCCCAGTCACCTGCCTCCCGGCGCCTCGCGCCCGCTCGAGGTCGCCTTTTCGCCCACGAGCGGCAGCCAGCACCTCGGAACAGTCCAGGTGCGCGGCGGCGAATCGACCGGCAGCGCGGTTCATGAGGCCCAGCTCGCCGGTCTGTTCGGCAGGCCTCGGCTCTGCCTCTCACCTACCCTGCTCGACTTCGGCGGTGGAGCGGGCCTGCGCACCCTCTCCTTTCGCCTCTCGAGCTGCGGCTCGGCGCCTCTCGAGCTGCGCGGTCTGCCGCTCTCCGGCGAAGCCTTCGAGCTCATCGGGCGGCCGAGGCTGCCGTTCGAGCTCTCTCCCGGAGACGACCTGGACCTCGCGGTCAGCTACCAATCGCCTTTTGCTCAAGCTGCCTTCGGCCGTCTCGCCGTTCTCAGCTCCGACGAGAGCCAGCCGGAGGCAGCGGTCCTGCTTCGCGCCAACGCCGAGGGCTGCCTGACCCGGGCCCTTCGCTGTGCTCCGACCGAGCTGCCCTTCCCGAACACTCCCGTCGCGCAGGCAACGACCTTGGCGTTCGCCTGCGCCAACGTCGGCCTGGAGCCGGTGAGGCTCAGCTCGATTGAAGTCGAGCAGGGCGCCGGCTTCGGCGTCGACCACCGGCCGCTACCACTTCGACTCGATGTCGGAGAGCGCTTGTCGGTCCTCGTCGAGCTCGCCCCTACCGAGGCGGGCCTTCACGAGGCGAGCGTGGAGGTCGTCAGCGACGACTGCCAGACGCCTCGTGAGACCATCCGACTGGCGGGCACCGCGCTGCCGGCGACTGAGCGGCCATGCCCGGCCTCCGGCCCGCTCTCCGCGCTGCTCGAATGGCAATGGGCGCAGCCTGCGGTCGCGCCCGAGTCGACCAACGTGTGGATGACGCCTCTGGTCGTACGCCTCGACGATGACAACGGCGACGGGCGCGTCGACCTCGCCGACTCGCCCGATGTCGTCTTCATCAGCCACGCAAAGCCTGCCGATCCCACCCGTCCCGACCCGACGCCACCGGGCGTGCTGCGTGCGCTCGATGGGCGAACCGGCGAGGCGCTGTGGGAGGTCGTGACTCCGGCGCTCAACGCCTCCGCGCAGCTTGCGGCCGCTGACCTCGACGGCGACGGCCGCGCCGAGATCGTCGGCCTTCGCCACACCGGCTCCGAGAGGAGCGAGCACAGACTGGCGGCCTTCAGCGCTAGCGGCGACCTGCTGTGGCTCTCGCAAATCGCTCCGCAGCCCGAGCAGGCTGGCGACAACAGCGCCCTGAGCATCGCTGACCTCGACGCCGACGGGTCCCCGGAAATCGTCGTCGGGACCTCGGTCTTCGACGCGCGCGGGCGGCTGCTCTGGCAAGGCTGCGCCGGACAGGGTTCGTTGGGGTCGGGCTTCTTCGCGACCGTCGCCGACCTCGACGGTGACGGCCAACAGGAGGTGATCGCCGGAAGCTCGGTCTACTCCGCACAGGGCCTGCGCCTGTGGACCTTCGGGGCGGGGGATGGCCTCACCGCGGTGGCCGATTTGGATCGCGACGGGGCTCCCGAGATCGTGCTGAGGGCCGGAGTCGACGAGCTTCATCTGCTCGATTCCCAAGGCAGGCTCGAGCACGCGCTGCGACTGCCAGCCCCGCCGCCCGAGGCCTGCGCGGCGCCCGTGAGTCTGGCGGACCTCGACGGCGACCGAGGGCTGGAGCTGATAGTGCCCGCCGGCGACGCGCTCTTCGCGCTGCGGCCAAGCGGCGAGCTGCTTTGGACGGTTCCGATAGAGGATACCGACGGTCAATGCGGCGCTTCGGGCGCGGCCGCCTTCGACTTCGACGGCGACGGCGCCTTCGAGGTCATCCACCACGACGCACTGAGCCTGCGCGTGCTCAGTGGCCGAGACGGCTCGCTCCTGTTGGCCCTGCCCCGGGTCTCCTCGACGCAAGTCGAGACGCCCGTCATCGCCGACCTCGACGGCGACGGCCGGGTCGAGATCCTCGTGACCCAGCAATCGGACTTCGAGCCGGTCCCCGGCTTGCTGGTGCTCGGAGGCCTCTACGACGACTGGCCAGGCACCCGCGGCATCTGGAACGAGCACGGGTATCGCGCGGTCAACGTGACCGAGAGCGGACTCGTGCCCCGAGCGCCGCCGGCCCCCCAGGGGTTTCGCTTCAACCCGCCACGTTGCCAGCGCTCGGAGCCCTGAAGAACCGTCGAGAAATCCTTCTTCGACTCCGTCCAGTTCCGCTCACCCTGAGCCTGGCTCCCGAGGCGCGAGCGGAGTCGAAGGGCCCCTCGACTTGCGGCCTCGCAGGC
>DHSB01000075.1:5441-6451 GCA_002408385.1 Myxococcales bacterium UBA5297 | reverse complement strand
TTGCGGCCTCGCAGGCTCGGCCTTTGCTCGGGGCGAACGGGCGGTCGGGCGGAGCTCAAGGAGATTTCTCGACAGCTCTCGAGCCGTGCTGCCGGACCGTTGGGGGCCGCTCGCCAGAACCTGGAGGATGCCGCCGCGTCGGCGGGCGTGCCACGGCGGGCGCAGGCTGACGCCCGAGAGGCCGTGAACTGCGAATCGGCGCTGGCGGGCCAAGCTTCCGGCTCACAGAGGGCGCAGCTCACCGCGGCGTCGGCGCCCCGGATGGAGTCGAGCGGCTTTCGGCCCGCGCCATGCTCGGGCCCCGACTTCGCTCGGCCCACGGACAAGCTCGGAAGACGACCGTGGCCGCTTGCTCGTCGGGCCGGAGCACGCCTTGTCAACCGCAGACGCGGTTGCGGCCGCTCGACTTGGCCTCATAGAGCTTCACGTCGGCGACGCGGATGAGCTCCTGCGCGTCGGTGATCGAACCACCGAGGGAGGCGACGCCCGCCGAGAGCGTCACCGGGATGTCCTGATCCTCGAAGCTGAAGTGCTGCTTCTCGATAATCTTGCGGACCTTTTCGGCGGTCGCGACAGCGCCCTTGGTTTCGATCTCCGGGAGGATGAGCGCGAACTCCTCGCCGCCGTAGCGGGCGAAGATGTCCTCGCGCCGGATCTTGCTTCGCGCCGCCGATGCAACCCGCTTGAGGACGTGGTCGCCCGCGAGGTGGCCGAAGCTGTCGTTGATCTTCTTGAAGTGATCGATGTCCATCATCACCAGGCACAGCAGGCGACCGTACCGGTGGCAGCGACTGACTTCCCGCTCGAGCGTCTCGAGGAAGTAGCGCTTGTTGTAGACCTGCGTCAGGCCATCGGTCGTCGTCAGCCGGTAGATCTCCTCGTGGTACATGCTCTCGATGTTGCCGCCGGCGATGTACTTGAAGATCGTCCGCCCGATCTTGATGAGGTCTCCGTTGCGTAGCTGCTGGGCGCCCTCGACCAGCTCGTCGTTGACGAAGGTGCCGTTGGTC
>DHSB01000075.1:4333-5319 GCA_002408385.1 Myxococcales bacterium UBA5297 | reverse complement strand
TTGACGAAGGTGCCGTTGGTCGACCCCATGTCCGAGACCGAGACGCCCTTGTCCTCGTGGGCGATCCGGGCGTGTTGCCGGGAGATGGAGTCCTGATCGATCTGGATGTCGCAGCTCGACGAGCGCCCGATGACGGTGACCTCCTGCTCGAGGTCATGCTTCCTGCCGAGATCCTCGCCGTAGATCACCACGAGCGCGGAGGTGTGCGAGGCGGCACGCTCGGAGATCTTGCTGATGACCGTGACGACCGTCTTTGTCTTGGACATACCCGCCTTCTCGTATGGGGCAGCGATACTAGCCAGACGCTTCGCCCCCTCGCAAGGCGCGAGGTTCGCCCCTTAACTCGGGCGCTTACGAGCTGCGCCGAAGGGCGACGACGCGCTCCAGCAGCCCGTGGGCGGCCTCTTCCTTGCTCATCGGGGGCAGCTCGGTCTTCGCCCCGGAACGATCGATGAGGGTCAGCCGGTTGGTCGCGGTCCCGAAGCCGCTGCCCGCCTCGGTCAGGTCATTCGCCGCGATGAGGTCGAGCCCCTTTCGCTGCAGCTTTTCGGCGGCGTGCTCGAGCACTTGCTCGGTCTCGGCCGCAAACCCGACGAACAGCGGCCTCCTCTCGCCTGCGGCCTGGGCGCTCGCGCGCGCCAGGATGTCCGGGGTGCGCACCAGCGTGAGCTGCTCCTCGCCCTCGCCTTTCTTCACCTTCTGGGCCGCGCGCAGCCTGGGCCGCTGGTCGGCGACCGCCGCGACGGAGACGAACAGGTCGAGGCCGGCGACCCGCGAGAGCACCTGCTGCGCCATCTCCTCGGCGCTGACCACCCTGACCACCTGCGCGCCGGCCGGAGGCTTCAGCTCCGTGGGGCCGGTCACCAGCGTCACCTGAGCGCCCCGCTGCAGCGCCGCGCGCGCCACCGCGAGGCCCATCCGCCCGCTCGCCGGGTTGGAGAGGAAGCGCACCGGGTCCAGGTGCTCGCGCGTCGGACCAGCCGTCC
>DHSB01000075.1:3538-4207 GCA_002408385.1 Myxococcales bacterium UBA5297 | reverse complement strand
ATGTCGGACCAGCCGTCACCAGCACCTTCCAGCCCGCCAGATCCTTGGGCGCCAGCAGCGCCTCGGCCGCCTCGACGATGTCCGGCGGCTCGCTCAGCCTCCCGGCGCCGACGATCCCCTCGGCCAGCGTCCCCGACTCCGGACCGACCTGCGAGAAGCGCGGATCGGCGAGCAACGCCCGCATGTTCTCCTGAACCTGGCGGTTCTCCCACATCCGCGTGTTCATCGCCGGCGCGAGCAACACCGGGCACGGCGCGGCGAGGATGGAGGTGGTCACCGCGTCGTCGCCCATGCCGGCGCGGATGCGCGCGATGAGGTTCGCGGTGGCCGGGGCGACGATGAAGAGGTCCGCCGAGCGGCCCAGCTCCAGGTGCCCGAAGATGGCGTCGCCGCTCTTGCTGAACAGGTCGCTGATCACCGGCTGGCCGGTGAGCGCCTGGAAGGTGACCGGGGTGACGAACTCGGTCGCGTTGCGGGTCATGACCACGCGCACGCAGGCCCCGCGCTTCATCAGCAGCCGCGCCAGCTCACAGACCCGGTAGACGGCGATGCCCCCGCCGACGCCTATCACCACGTTTCGCTTGTCAAGAAAGCCCATCGTCGACCCCGGATTCGTCTGCTCAAGAGATGTCGCGAAATCTCCCCAACCTCGGCCCGCCCCCTCCGGTC
>DHSB01000075.1:0-3415 GCA_002408385.1 Myxococcales bacterium UBA5297 | reverse complement strand
ACCTCGGCCCGCCCCCTCCGGTCAGCTCGAGCCAAGTCGAGGGGCCCTCGACTTCGGCCTGGCAAGCTCGGCCTCCTGAACCTGTCGAAGGGGCTCGGGCTGAGCGGCTATCGCTCGAACAATTCTCGAAACGCCTTCAGAAGACGTAGCGCACCGCGACGCTCACCGCGTTGACCGCGCCGCTGTACTTGTAGCTGGGCACCCCGGCGTCCTGGTCCTTCTTCGCCTCGCGCTCGCCGATTGTCAGCCGCTGCCCCGCGGCTTCGATGTGGATCGGGTTGCCGAAGATCTCGAGCGGGTCGTCGAAGGAGAAGGCCAGGCCGAGCGAGACGCCGTGGGTGTTGCCGTCGAGGATGTTCGAGTCCCCTGTCTGCTGGGGGACGGGCGTCGGGCGGAACGAATAGCCGGCGCGCAGGGCGAAGCGCCGCTCGACGATCCAGTACTCCCCGCCCGCGTGCGTCGACAGCGTGTCCAGAAATCCCGGGGCTCCGCTCGAGCCCTCGATGTCGAACTGGTCCTCGATGCCGAGCGACTCGAGCGCCTGGCCGTCGACGTTGAGGGTCACCTTGGTCGAGGGATCGGGCGCCTTCGACCAGCGGGCGTAGCGCAGCTCCGCGGTGCCGACGAAGGCGCCGATGCGGTACTGGATGCCCGCCGAGAAGGTGTCGGGCGAGTAGTGGCTGACGCCCTCCATGACCAGCTCGATGACCCCGACGTCGGTGAGGTCGAAGACCGTCGGCAGCCGGTAGTCGCTGGCGATGGCGCCGCGGTAGTTGAGGCCAAAGCGCAGGCCTATCGGCTTGAAGTCCAGGGCGAGGCCCGCCAGCGGCGCCACCCGCGTCTCGAGATCCGCCCGCAGCGCCCGGCCCTCGAACTGCTTGCTGAAGAGGTTCAGGTCGAAGTCGAAGCCGCCGATCAGCGCCCCGAGGATCTGCGCGCCGGCGCCGATGCTCAGCCAGTCGGTGATGCGCGCGCCGGCCGAGGCCGCGACGATGATCCGCTCGGGACCCGCCTGGTAGAAGTACCAGGAGGGCAGGCGCGGGTCGATCGCCTCGGTGCGCAGCACGTTGCTCGACGGCAGGTAGAGCCCGACCCCCAGCGCGAGCCGGTTGCTCACCTTGCCCCCGAGCGGAAACAGCACTCCGAGCGACCAGCCGTTGAAGCTCGAGGGGGTCTCGGGGCTGCGCAGCTCGCCCGCGCGCGCCGGATCGACCGCGCGCACGCTCATGCGCGGCTGCGTCCAGTTGAAGCCGTAGCCGAAGCTGACCTTGTCCTGCAGGACGAGCAGCGCCGGGTTGAAGTAGGAGGCCGCGTAGTCGTCGGCCGACGCGACCTGGGCGCCGCCCATGCCGATGCCGCGCGGGTCGTAGCCAAAGCTGTCGAAGACGCCCGCGCCGGCCGCCGCAGGCAGCCCGAGGGCGAGGCTGGCGAAAAGCGCCGAAATCGCCTTTTGCATGAAGTCTCCAGCCCCCGCTCGCCACCCTTGCCGTTGGCAGATCGATGGCTGCGCCGTCTCTTAGGGCCTCGCCCGACTGCTGTCAAACGGATCACAGTGCCGGTGCGGCTACCGCTCGTCGCCGGCAGCCCGGGGGCGCTCGCTCGCCGGTCCGTTGGTCAGCCGCAGCCGCGAGAAGCGGCAGGTCGCCTCCGAGCAGAGCAGCGCGACCTTGCCCAAGAGCGCCTCGGCGCCCAGCCGCTTCGTGAAGAGGGGCCTCAGCTCGTCGGCCCCTGCCGCAGCCTCGACCTCGCCGCCGCGCACCGCCAGGCGCAGCCTGAGCGGGCGCCCAGGCTCGGGGAGTTGGTCGGCTCCGGCCGAGAAGAACTGCTCCTCGCCGTTCGCCGCTCGGTACGTCAGCAGGAAGCGCCCTGCCGCCCCGAAGCTCGCTCCCAGACCGAGGTGGGCACCGTCGGCTCCACGCAGCGCGAGCTCGACCCGGGCCGGCGCGCCCGGTTGGTAGCCCGCGGGCGGCTCGGCAGCGACCGTCACCTCGGTCTCGAGCACGAGTCCCTCGGCGCGAAGCTCGGGCGCCTCCAGCAGCGCGAAGGGCCGGGGCGAGGGCTGGGAGCTGCCCCCGAATACCCGCGCGACCAACGCGCCGCCCTCAAGCGACCAGGCGCCATGGTAGGCGTGCAGCAGGCTGCGCCCGGGCCGAAAGCCGACATCGAGCGACGAGCCGCTGCGCGCCAGCGTGACCCCAAGGGTGCCCATCGTGTCGCCGGGCAGCCCGGCGGCCGAGGACCCCGCGCGAGCGAGCACGAAGAGCGCCCCCAGCGCGAGGACCGCGACGAGGGCGAGCAGCGCGAGCTGCCCCGCCTTCACCTTGGTGCGGCCGCGGGCTGGGCGCAAAGCTCTGCGGCCCGCTGGCGCCTCGGCCCTGGCGGCAGGCAGGAGCGCCGTCGTCTGCAGCGCCTCGAGGTCGGCCGCCATCGCCGCGGCGCTCTGGTAGCGCGCCTCGGGTTCGGGCTCGAGGGCCCTCGCGACGATTCGATCGAAGCGGGCATCGAGCCCCGGACAACGCTCCGCGGGCAGCTTGAAGCGGCCGACCGGCACCTCTCCGACCAGCATCTCGTAGAGGATCACGCCCAGGGCGAAGAGATCGGCCCGCTCGTCGGCCGACCGCGCGTCGCTGCGCTGCTCGGGGGCCATGTAGTGGAGCGTCCCCATCGCCACCGCGGCCTGCGTCAGGTTCCTGCGCGTGTCCGAGGGCATGCCCGCGAGGCCGAAGTCGACGATCTTCGCCTGCCCGCCGGCGTCGACGAGGATGTTCTCGGGCTTGAGGTCCCGGTGGATGACCCCGCGCTGGTGGGCGTAGTCGATGGCGCGGCAGAGCTGGGCGAGCAGCCGGGCGGCTTCGCGCGGCGCGACCGGTCCGTTCATCCGCTCGCGCAGCCCCTCGCCCTCGCACAGCTCCATCACGAAGAACCACGTCTGGCCCTGCTCGCAGACTCCCCGGTCGATGATCTGCACGATGCCCGGGTGCGAGAGCGAGGCGAGCGCGGCGGCCTCCTTCTCGAAGCGGCGCACGAAGTCCTCGTACCGAGCGAGCTCGGACGAGAGCGCCTTGATGGCGACCAGGCGCCCGAGCGAGACCTGCCGCGCCTTCCAGACCTCGCCCATACCTCCGCGTCCGAGCAGCTCGAGCAGCTCGTAGCCGGGGATGGAGAGGCTGCGGGCCACCGCGGTCGGCGCCAGCTCGGGTGCGGGCTCCTGCGGTTGGTCGGCCGCCGGCGGAGGTGGCGTGGCAATCGGAGGCGGCGGAGCGCTCGCACGCTCGGGCTCGGGGATATCCTCAGGGTCGATCGCCTCGGCCGCCGGCGGGGCGACCGGCCCCCGCACGATCTCGATCTCGGCGCCCTCCTCGCTGGTCACAGCCGCGGGGGCGGCGGGCTCGGGGCGCGCGGCCGGGGCCTGGGC
>DHSB01000186.1 GCA_002408385.1 Myxococcales bacterium UBA5297 | reverse complement strand
AGGTCGTTGCTGCGCTGCAGGTCGAAGAGGAACTCGGGCGAGGCTTCGACGACGAGGATGCCTGCGTCGAGGCGCGTCGGCCGGCTGTGGTCGGCAAGTGCCCCGACGACCTCTCGCCACAGCGGCTGCAGCCCGCCGGCACGCCCTACCCGAGCGGTCGAGCCGAGTGCTTTGGCGAGAGCGCCCTTCAAGTCGTGGAAATCGGACCGCGCCATGGGCTGGCGACGATACTGGGCGGGCGCGCGCGAGGTCAAAGCTTGGGGGGCCTCCCTGCTGCCGAGACGAGGCGCGGGGCATAGACGTGGGGCTCGGGTGTTGCGAGCGGGCACAGGCACAGCGGGGGCGCGGGCTGGCCATCGCCCTCGAAGCGACCCCTTTCGTTTCGCACAGACGCAGGGGCCGCGGGGCCCGTCGGGAAGAGAGCCAACTGTTCGGATTTGAGGGCGAATTTGCCCAGTCGACCTACGCTGCTCCGGGGACGCGCGATCTGGCGGCTTTCCCGCCGCCGGTTGATTGCGCCCACCCCTTGAGGCACCATCGACGCCGTTCGCTCACCCGGCCTGTCGGCCGCACTCGGATTATCGATGTCCAACTCGGAGACCAAAGCAGACGCCGGAAAGCCTTCGGCCCAGCCCAAGGCCGAAAAGCCTGAGAAGGCCGAGAAGGGTGAGCCGCGTCTTGACACCGTCCAAAGCTCGGTCAAGGCGCTGACCCGTCTGTCGAAGGGCAACTGGAAGAACCGCTCGGCCAACCTCGCCGTGTTGGCGGTGACGGCGCTCGCCTGCGCCTACTTGCTGACGCCGAGCCTGTTCAGCCAGCGCATTCCGTATGGCGAGGAGTCGGTCGGGCAGTTCTCGAGCATGGTCATCAAGGCCAACCGCGACTACGACATCCCGGACGAGGACACGACCCGGCGCAAGCGCGAAGAGGCCCAGGACGCTGTCCTGCCGGTCTACGACTACGACGTGAGCGTGGCGGATGCGGCCGTCGAGCGGGTTCGCAGCGCGTTCGAGCGGATGCAGGCCGCGGCCCGCGAGGTCGACGAGCGGGGCCGTGCCGACGAGGCGGCCAACGGCGAGGAGCCGAAGAAGCGGTCGCGCAAGCAAGAGGAGGTCGCGGAGCCCGCCGAGGAGGCCTACCTCGCGGCGTTTCGCGAGCGGCGCGAGGAGTGGCAGCGCCGGCTCGAGACGCACCTGGACGACGACAGCTTCCTGGCCTTTGCCCGCTCGCACTTCTCGGTCGAGGTCCAGCACGAGACCCAGAAGCTGGTGATGCGAGCCAACGGCCAGATGGTCGCCGAGTACCGCGACCCGCTGGCGGTCTCGGGCGGGCGGGGAATCGTGGTGCGCCGCAAGAGCGGTGGGGACGCCGTCGGCGAGCGGGTGGTCAAGGATGTCTCGCCTATCCGCGACCAGAGCGAGATCCGGCAGGAGGTGAGCCGCTGGGTCACCGATCTGCCGGCGGAGATGTCCCCGCAGCTTCGCAAGGCCATCGTGACCCTGGTCGTGCGCCAGGTGCGGGCGAACCTGCGCTTCAACCGCGAGGAGACCGAAGACCGCAAGCGCCTGGCCGCCGAGTCGGTCAAGCCGGTCGTCATCCAGCTCAAGAAGGGCGAGAAGATCATCGGCGACGGCGAGCGCATCGAGCACCGGCACCTGGTCATCTTCGCCGCCATCCGCAATCAGTCCGGTCCCCAGGACATCACCCTGGTGCGGGTGGGCGGCGGGCTGCTGGCCGTCTTGCTGGTCGTGGTCGTCTACGGCTTTGGCCGCAGCTCGCTGCGGCGCTTTCGCCCGACGCGCAAGGACGCGCTGCTGGGCGCGGTGACCATCGTGGTGATGCTGGCGACGGTCAACGTCACCTTGGCCATCGCCGATGTGCTGCACGACCGGTTCCCGCAGATCTCGAGCGAGGCCTTCTACTTCGCGGCCCCCTTTGCCGCCGGGGCGATGCTCATCCGCTTCGTGCTCGCCCCCGAGGCGGCCGTCGTCTTCGCGGTCATCTTCGCCGGGTTTGCCGGGGTGGCCACCGGCAACTCGCTCGAGTTTGGTCTCTACTCGCTCGTCGGCTCACTGGTGGCGGCCGCGAAGGTCGCGCGGGCGAACGATCGCGCCGCTCTTTTCCGCGCGGGGGTCGCCGCGGGCATCGCCAACGTGTGCGCGGTGATTTGCCTCGGGCTGCTCACCAACAAGCTCGGCGGCTGGAACACGGTGACCGGCTGCGTCGCGGGCTTTCTCGGCGGCGCGCTGATCGTGCCCATCCTCGTCATGGGCATCACCCTGCTCGTCGAGGCGGCCTTCGGGTACACCACCGACATCAAGCTGCTCGAGCTGGCCAACCTGAACCACCCGGCGCTCAAGGAGCTCATCGTCCAGGCGCCCGGCACCTACCACCACTCGATCATCATCGGCAGCCTCGTCGAGGCCGCCGCCGAGGCGATCGGCGCCAACCCGCTGCTGGCGAGGGTGTGCGCCTACTACCACGACATCGGCAAGGGCAAGAACCCGCTCTACTTCGCCGAGAACCAGCGCGGCGAGAACAAGCACAACAAGCTCGCCCCGCAGATGAGCGCGCTCATCATCAAGCGCCACATCACCGACGGCACCGAGATGGCGCGCCACTACAAGCTGCCCAAGCAGGTCGCCGACGCGATTCCGCAACACCACGGAACCCGCTTGGTCGGCTACTTCTACCACAAGGCGCTCAAAGAGCAGGAGGGCAAGCCCGACCCGCAGCCGATAGACGATTCGCTCTACCGCTACCCCGGGCCCAAGCCCCAGTTTCGCGAGGCCGCGCTGGTGATGATCGCCGATGCCGTCGAGGCCTCGTCGCGCGCGATGCAGGAGCCGACGCCCGCCAAGCTGCAGGCGCTCGTCCAGAAGATCATCAACGGCATCTTCGCCGACGGACAGCTCGACGAGTGCGACTTGACGCTGCGCGATCTGAACGAGATCGCGCGGTCGTTCTTCCGCATCCTCGGTGGCATCTACCACTCGCGGCCCGACTATCCCCCTCAGGCGCTTCAAGGGCCGCGGCCGCAACTGACCGAGGTGAAGGACAGCAAGCCGGTCGACGTGCGCCAAGAGGAGAAGCCGGTGCTGCCCGAGGTGAAGCGCGCCCAGAACGAGCGCTGAGCGGACCGGCGCCAAGGCGCGCGGTGGAAATGGCTCGTCTCCCCGACCTACGGGCAGCCTTTGTACCGGGCTTTCAGCGCCTCTCAGTGGCCCTCGTCGTCGAGCAGGTCTCCTAACTCGCCCAGCCGCTCGACGCGGCAGTCGCCCTCTGTCCCCAGGCCGACGAACCGGACCTCGGCCAGGCGGGCCGCCTCGCGGTCGTAGCGCGAATCGCCCACCATCCACGCCTCCTTCGCTCCGAGGTCGAGTCTTTCGAGTGCGTAGAAGATGAGGTCGGGGGCGGGCTTGGCCTCTCGCACTTGGTCGGCGCAGGCGACGAGGTCGAAGGCGCGCTCAAGACCGGAGGTCTGCAGGATGATGGCGGCGAGCCGGGAGACGGTGTTGGTCACCACCGCCCGCCGCAGGCCGAGCCCCGCGAGGCGAGCGAGCAGCCGCGCCGCCTCGGGATCGGTCCAGACGTGCCCGACGAAGCGCGGGAAGGTCTCGAGGTAGAAGGCGTCGAGCTGAGCGACCGAGCAGGAGAGGCCGAATTCCCGAATGTCGGCCGCGGTGCCCTGGCCGAAGGTCGGGGAGAACTCTTCGCGGGTGATCGGGCTGCCGCGGAACCGGTCGCCGGCCGCCTCGACGGTGCGAAACCAGGGCTCCTCGCTGCTGACGAGCACGCCATCGAGGTCGAACAGAATGGCAAGGGGGCGGGGCATGCGCGAGCGCTCGTCGAAGCTAGCGGCTGGCCTTCAAGCCGCTGGCGGCATGGCAAGAGTCGCCGACCAGATCGAGATAGGTCTGGCGCTGCACGTTCTTGAACTCAGCCATCCGCTCGCCCGCGCCCTGCTTGCGAAGGCTCTCGACCGTCTTGGCGATCAGCTCGCGCGCCTTGGCGATCGAAGCGAGTCGCTCCGGGGTCGGCTCCCAGAGGCCGAGGCCTTGGAGATTCATCGCGGTCTCGAGCCAGTGGCCGTAGAACTTCAGTCGTTGCACGTTGAGCTGCAGGGCGTACTCGGGGGCGGCATCGAGCGCCTGGTCGTACGCGCGGGTTTCGATGTCCAAGCGGTAGAAGAGGACCTCGACCTGCTTTTTCGCCTCGGCGAGATGGCGCTCGCGAAACCTGGGCTGGTCCATCCAGGCGAAGGCGGCCTGCACGAGGTGAAGCCCGCCGCACGGATGGCTCCAGATGAACTGCTTGCGCTTGGGAACGAGGGCGACGCCGTCGGCGAGCGCGGTCTCGAGGAAGCGGTGCTGGTCGGAGAGGTGCGCGACGGTCGCATCGAGCACCTGCGCGAGGTCCACCGTCTCGCCGAAGCGGTTCTGCCAGCTCGCCTCGTCCTCCCGGGTCGAGGAGGCGAGGGCGAGCAGCGTCCAGGCGTGCTCGCGCCAGAAGTCGTCGGAGGGCGCGAAGCGAAAATCGCGCTTGACCGAGTCGACGAGCTGCGCGAGCGCAAGGGGGCCGTCCTTGGTCTCGAAGCTGCGCATCGTCGGTACCTGACTGCGCAGCAGCTTCATCACGGTGTGGTTGGAGTGCGGGTCGACCGGGATGTTCGCGCGTTTCGGGGGGAAGCGGAAAAGAGCCTGGGCGCCGACACCCTTGCGCTCCACGAAGTCGGAGACCATCACATCGATCGCCAGCCGCCCGTCCGAAGCCCGCAGCTTGGGGCCGAGCGTCTCGATACCGTGCCCGAGTGCCCAGGGGATTTCCGGGTCGGTCGAGTAGGTTTGGCACAGTGAGGCGAGCCAGGTCTCGGCCGCCTCGACCGAGCCCGAACGAGCTGTCCGCGCCGGCGCGCCGGTCAAGAGCGTGGCCGCGAGGGCGAGGGCGATGGCGTCTTGCACGAAACACCTCCAGGGGCTCAGACTGCCGAGACTCGCCTCTTCTTTCAAGGTGAGGCGAGCGGCAGGTCACACCGCAGGTGGCGCCTTGGCCGATACTGGAATCGCCGGAGCTTGCCTTCCATGAGGCCTCGCGCCTGCTTGACTGCATTTTTGCCGGGCGAATATCATCGTTGACCGTTTTCCAGGCCGCTCTGAGCGACATTTCCGACTCCCCAACCCGAGGTTTGCCATGTGCCGTCGGCCGACGTCCGCCCTAGCATGCGCCACAGCGATCGCGGTCGCTCTTGTCGGTTGCGCCTCCTGCGAGGAGGCGGGGCAGACCCAGAACGTGGTCGGGGAGCCGTTTTTCGAGGAGTTCGGGCCCACTGGGGAGGTGCAGTTGGTTACCAGCACGCTGGTCGACTTCGGGCCCGCGCTCATCGGCGATCGCATCGAGCGCAAGCTGGTGGTGCGCAACGACGGGCGAGGCAGCTTCCGCGTTGATTCGGTCGAAGAGGGCGGCGTCTATGATCCCGCGTTTCGCTACCAGTTCGAGCCGTTTGCGCTGGATGTCGGCGAGCGCAAAGAGCTCGTGTTCTACTTCGAGCCCTCGGCGCCGGGCGACCGGGAAGCGGAGCTGACTCTCCTCGTCAGTGACGGGTCGATCGACGAGCTCAGCGTGCAGTTGAAGGGCCGCGCGGTCGAAGGCGGCTGCCTGCTCAGTCCCGAGGACGCCCTTTCCCTGGGCTCGGTGGCACTTGGAACCTCCTTCACCAAGCAGTTGAGGATTCGCAACACCTCGAACCTCGACTGGGACGTCACCGTCGGCGAGATCTCCAGCGAGCTCGACCCGGGGGCTTTCAAGTTCTCCAATTTCGAGCCCGGCGACTACACCGTCGCGGCAAACGGCGAACTGCTCGTCTCCATCGAGTTCACGCCAACCCACCTTGGCGAGCACAAAGCGTTTCTCCACATCCCCGCGCCCTCGATGTGCCAGCCGAGCATCATGGAGCTGGGCGGAATCGGCGTCGACTCGGTGCTCGAGTGCGAGCCGCGGGTGCTCGCGACCGATCCCGAGACCGGCGCCGAGCGTTGGGTGTGCCGGCTTGATTTCGGCTTCGTCAACCCCAACTCAGAGGCGGTCGCCTCGACCCGTTTCCGCAACCTCGGCAACACGGACATCAGCATCACCGGCTTCGAGCTGTCGCAGCCGCCTGGCAAGGGTGAGCCGTTCGGGCTTGAGACCACTGAAGAGAGCTTCGTGGTCCCTGCCGGCGGCGGTGAGGTCGAGCTGTCGCTCTCCTTTGCGCCGACGTTGCTTGGTCTTCAGCTAGGAAGGCTTTACTACCTGTCGGACGATGCGAAAACGGGCGAGGGCGAAGTCGAGCTGATGGGCACCGGGGG
>DHSB01000047.1:12268-13314 GCA_002408385.1 Myxococcales bacterium UBA5297 | reverse complement strand
GGCCGGGCGAGGAGGGCCCGCTTGGGCCTTATGGCGCGCTCCGGGGGGCGCGCCGGGGCGTCGGCCGGCCGAAAAGGCCGCTTGTGCCAGGCCGCCTCCGGGCGGTGCGCGTCGGCGGCGCCCGCCGAGAAGAGCGCCGCCTCGCCCAGGCCCGCCCGCAGCCGGGCGAGCACCGACTCGAGCGCCTCGTCGACCTCGGGCCGGTCGCCCACGCAGAGCTGAACCCGCTCGGCCGGCCCCGTCTCGAGCGCCTCGACCCCGACGCCGGTGACCGGAGAGCTGACCTTGACGTCCGAGAGCCGCTCGCGAAAGACGTCGAGCAGCAGGCGGGCCGAGTTGGTCGGCCGCGCCAGCGGCAGCTCGACCCGCGTCTCGCCCGCGGGGTCGAGCTTGAGCTGGATTTCAAGGCGAGTGAGCGCGAGCCCGCGGCCTGCCAGCCGCGCGGTGAGCCGGTCGAGCACGGTCTTGAGGGCGAAGAGCACCGGCTGCAGCGACTCGGCCGGCCACTCGAGCGCGAGCCTCTCGACGAGCGGGGGCGCGGGGCGAAAGGGGACCAGCGGGCGGGGGTCGTCGCCCGAGGCGAGCCTTTGGACGAGCGCGCCCTCGGAGCCGAAGCGCGCGGCGATCCCCGCGGCCGGCAGCGCGGCGAGCTCGCCGAGGGTTTTGAGGCCCATCGCCGACAGCGACCAGACGAGCGAGTCGGGGGCGGGCAGGGCCGAGAGCGGCAGGCTCGCGAGCGCCTCTTGAGCCGGACCGCGCACGATGCGGGTGCGCGGGCGGTGGACCGCCAGCGCCATCGCCGTGAACTTCGAGTCGGCGGCGACCAGGTGGGCCCGAAAGCCCAGGGTGCGGCAGCGGTCGGCGAGCACCGCGAGCAGGCCCGGCTCGCCGCCGAACAGCGGGCTTGAGCTCGCGTCGGCGAACAGGCCCTCGGGCCCCGAGAGCTCGACCGCCGGGCTTGCGACGAGCAGCGCCTCGGCGAGCGATTCGAGGGCGCGCAGGTCGGCGACCGGGTCGTCGGGCAGCAGGCGTAGCCCCGGGCACAA
>DHSB01000047.1:0-12140 GCA_002408385.1 Myxococcales bacterium UBA5297 | reverse complement strand
ACAGGGCCTTCGCCTGCGTCGCGCTCATCCCCGGGGCGACCCCGGCGACGAGGGCGCTGCGCGAGGCGGCGACGAGCAGCTCGCCGCCCGCCTGCGAGCGGGCGACGCCGACCGGCTTGTGGGCCAGCGAGCCGTCCTCGCGCAGCCGGCGCTGGATAAGAAAGCGCGGCAGGTGCACCGCGACGAGCCGGCCCTTGTGCGCGCGCTCTTCCACTTGTTTCACCGCTCCTCGTTGCTCGCGCCGCCCGAGGCGACGAGCCGTTCGAGGGCCCGCTGGGCGGGCGCCTGTTCTTCGAGCTCCTCGGGGACCGACATCAGGCCGCGGGAGGTGCGGCCCGGGGGGCCGAGGCGGCTGCGCTCGACCGCCAGGGCGATTTCGCGCTCGGAGGGCCGCTCGACCGAGACGCGCAGGGTCGCATCGAGGCCGCTCGGTCCGTCGGAGAGGACGATGACGGCCGCCCGGCCGGTCTCGGCGGCCTCGAGCAGCCGCCGGCTCAAGGGGCCTTGGGGCTGGCCCGAGAGCGCGGCCGCGTCGAGGACGACCGCGCTGAAGGCCTTCGAGCGGGCCAAGAGGCTCGCCACCCGGACGCAGAGCGAGGGGTCCTCGGGGCGCACCACGAGCAGGCGTGAGAGGTCGGCGCCCAGGGCGCGGGCAGCCGGAGGGTAGAGCTCGCGCAGCGGGTCGACGAAGGCGCCGAGCGAGCCCGAGCGGGTGGCGCGGGCGAGGGCCATCAGGGCGAGGGTGGTCTTGCCCGAGGCGCGGGCGCCGGTCAATTCGACGACACGCCCGAGGGGAAAGCCTCCGCCCGGCAGCAGACCGTCGAGCGGGGCGTAGCCCGAGGCGAGAGCGCCCAGGCTCGCCTGGGGCAGGCTCGCCTCGCGGCGGCGGATCTCGTCGCGAAGCTGCCCGATGACTGCCTGTGCCTTTGCCGGATCCATGTGCGGTGCCCTGCCCGAGGCGAATCTACTGAACCGCCGTTCAGGCGGCAAGTTATCGCACGGGGCAGACGCGCTGGAGTTGGGAGTTTGGGGTTGTGAGTTGGGAGTCGACGGTCGACAGCTCGCCGCGGGAGCGTTGCGCGGGTCGGGGCGATGACACCTCTGGTCGATCGCTCACACCCTGCTCTCCAACCTCGAAGGGGGAGGCGCGCGATGGCGCTCAACATCAAGAACCGCGAGGTCGAGCGCAGCCCTCGAGATTCGTTGCGCGGCAGCACGATTCCGGACCGCCGGCCTTCGTGCCGGCCCGGCAGCGTGGCGGTCCACCGGATCGCTTGGAGTTCCGAGGGCGAAGCCCGAACGCCCGGCCTTTCGACCAGCGACTCGACTATCGCGTCACGAAATGCCCCGCGCCCGCCAGCGTCGCCGCGACCCCGCCGAAGACAAACCCGTCGCGCCCCTCGAGCAGGGCGCGCAGGGCGCGGTTGCGCTCCTCGGTCATCAGCCGCGGGTCCATCTCCTCGTAGCGAAACAGCAAAGCGGTCTCGAGCGCCCTCTTGCGCCGGGCGAGGAACTCCTCGAGCGTCATGAGCACGCGCGCCGGGTTGCCGGCGGCCACGCTGCCCGGCGGGATGCTCTTGGTGACCACCGAGCCGGCGCCGACGATGGCCCGCGGGCCGATCTCGACCCCCGGCAGGATGAGCGTCCGGGCGCCGAAGTGACACGAGTCGTGGATGGTCACCCGCGCGATGCGCGAGGCGTCGAGAAACTCGTTGCTCATCGCGTCGTGGGCGAGGATGAGGCACCCGTCGCCAAAGCCGCAGTTGTCGCCGATGGAGATGAGGTTGGCGTGCGAGGTGTCGATCCACACCGACAGCGGCAGGTTGACCCTCGCCCCAAGCTGCATGCCCATCGCTCGCAGCGCGTTCCAGCGGCGCTCGAGGCGCCAGCGGTAGTAGCGCTTGAAGGCCCAGGAGAGCATCCGCTGGCGCAGCGTCGCCGGCCTCAGCGGCGGGGCCGGCGGCAGGCTCACCGTGTTGCGGGCGGCGAGCTCCGGGTCGATCTGCGGCGGCCTGAGCAGCGCGTTTGTCGCCGGGGACCGGTTACGAGTTCCGCTGCCTTCGCGAGTCGGTCGCATGCGAGCCTCCCGGCACCTGTTTGGAAGCAAATCTAGCGACGCTCCGAAGGCCCGCCGGCACCCGTTCTCGACTGGCGAAAGGCCCAGCCCCGCGCGCCTTGACGGGCCGCGGAACCGGGGGCTAGGGTGCCTCTCTTCTTCCGGCTTATCCCCCAATCAAGGAGGCTTGCATGTCCCGTGAGGTCGTGATCGTCGGCGCTGCCCGTACCCCCATCGGCGCGTTTCTCGGCTCGCTCTCTTCGGTGCCTGGCCCGCGCCTGGGCGCAGTGGCCATCAAGGCCGCGCTCGAGCGCGCCGGGGTCAAGCCCGAGGAGGTGGACGCGGTCTACATGGGCTGCGTGCTCCAGGGCGGGGTCGGCCAGGCGCCGGCGCGCCAGGCGATGCGCTATGCCGGCCTGCCCGACAAGGTCCCCGCGGTCACCGTCAACAAGGTGTGCGGCTCGGGCATGCAGACGGTCATCTACGGCGTGCAGGCCATCAAGGCGGGCGACGCCGAGGTGGTCATCGCCGGCGGCATGGAGTCGATGTCCAACGCCCCGTACGTCACCCATGGGCTGCGCGGCGGAGCGCGCATGGGCCACCACGAGATCAAGGACATGATGATCTTCGACGGCCTGTGGGACCCGTACAGCGACCAGCACATGGGCATGTGCGGCGAGAAGTGCGCGGCCGAGCAGGGCTTCTCGCGCGCGGCGCAGGACGAGTTCTCCAAGGAGTCGACGCTGCGCGCCCAGAAGGCGCAGGTCGAGGGCCTGTTCAAGCCCGAGATCGCCCCGGTCGAGGTCCCGCAGCGCAAGGGCGAGCCCATCCTCGTCGCCGACGACGACGGCCCGAAGAACGCCAAGCCCGACAAGCTCACGAGCCTCCGGCCCGCCTTCAAGAAGGACGGGACGATCACCGCGGGCAACGCCAGCTCGATCAACGACGGGGCCGCGGCGCTGGTGCTGATGAGCGAGGAGCGGGCCAAGAAGGAGGGCCGCACCATCCTCGGGCGCATCCGCTCGTACGCGAGCTTCTCGCGCGAGCCGGTCGACTTCACCATCGCCCCGGTCGACGCGATGAAGATCGCCCTCGACAAGGCCAACCTGAAGACCTCGGACATCGACCTCTTCGAGGTCAACGAGGCGTTCGCCGTGGTGACGATGGCCGCGGCCAAGGGGCTCGAGCTGCCGATGGACCGGGTCAATGTGCGCGGCGGCGCGGTGGTGCTCGGCCACCCCATCGGCGCCTCGGGCTCGCGCATCATCGTCACCCTGCTGCAGGCGATGAAGGACCTCGACAAGAAGCGCGGCATGGCCGGCATCTGCATCGGCGGCGGCGAGGCGCTCGCGATGGTCATCGAGCGGCCGTAAGCCCCTCAGCTCCGGCCTTGGTGCCGGAAGGGCGCAGCGGAGCGCCGGCCCTCGTGCCGGCAAGAGGCGGTCAGACCTGGCGTCCGGCCGCCTTTTTTCTGTCTCGAGATCTCCACCGATTGCCCCGCTTCCGTCCGCTTCCGTAGACTCGCCGCATGTCCCGCCCCCTTCCGCTCCTGCTCCTCCTCCTGTCCGCGTTGCCGCTCTCGGCCCTCGCCACCACCGTCCGTCCGGCCACGCGAGCCGAGCTCGCCTCCGGCTCCGACCAGGTCGTGCGCGCCCGGGTCGTCGCGCAGCGCGCCGCCCGCTCCGAGCGCAGCGGCCGCCCGCTTACGGTCAGCGCCCTGAAGACCCTCGAGACCTATCGGGGCACGCTCTCCGGCGACTTCGAGATCGAGCAGCTCGGCGGCGCGCTCGAGGGCACCCGCTTCCAGGTCCCCGGCGACGCGCGCCTCGAAATCGGCGAAGAGGCCGTGTTCTTCCTGCGCTGCGCCGGCAAGCCGCGCTGCCGCATCCTCGGCCTCGGGCTGGGCAAGTACGCGGTCCGGCGCGAGGCCGACGGGCGGCTCGTCGCCGTCCGCGACGCGCGGGGGCTTCGCGATCCGTCCGGGCGGCCGCTGCAGGTTGACGCCGTCGCGCTCGAGACCCTCGCCCGCGAGCTGCGAGGGGCGCGATGAAGAGGTGCCGAAGAACCCTGCGAGCGCAGACCGGTGGGCCCGAGCGCGGGGCGAGCTTGCGAGGCCGAAGGCGAGGGCCCCCCGACTGCGCCTCCCTCGTTCCTCGGGAGGCTACGCTCGGGGTGAGCGGGGGGCGAGCCGAGGCTAGGGTGGTTTCCCGACACCTCTCGAGCGCTCGCAACGCGGTGGCGGCGCTCCTGGCGGTCGCGCTGATGCTCCCCGCGGCGGCTCTCGCCGAGGAGGACCTCTGCTGGCTCGGCGCCCGGCTCGCGAACGGCCCCGGACAGCCGTGGATCTGGCGGCTCGACGCGCGCAAGGAGCGGCCGGCCGGAGTCCCGCTCGCCGACGTCGAGCGCATCTTCCAGACCTCGTTCGGGCAGTGGCAGGACGTGCCGTGCGCCTTCCTCTCCTTCGAGCTCGGCGGCCGGGACACGACGCGCGGGACGCGACAGCACGACGGAGCCAGCGTCCTTGGCAACTTCCTCGAGGCGCGCCTGGAGGACGAGGAGCTCTACGACCTCGCGCTCGGCAGCGGGTTCGCCGCCGCGGCGGCGCTGCCGGTCTACTACGGCGGCACCATCTACGAGTGCGACATCGTCTTCAACGCGGTCGACTTCCGCTGGGGCACCGACGGCAACGTCGTCAGCTTCGACCTCGCCACCGTGGTCAACCACGAGACCGGCCACTGCCTCGGGCTCGATCACTACGGCGAGGACGCCAACTCGGTGATGAACCCCTTCGTCAACCCCGGCGAGCTGCGCCGCGGGCTCACCGCGCACGACGTCGACAACCTCTGCCGGCTCTATCCGCAGACCGGCGCGGTCGGCTCGCCGTGTCCAGATCGGCTCTGCGCCGAGGGGCTGGTCTGCGCGGGGGACGGCTCGACGGCCTACTGCACCGAGGGGTGCGATCCCGACGAGGTCGGCGCCTGCCCGGTCGGCTTCTCCTGCCTCGCCTCGTCCATCGTCCCGGGCTCGCCCGGCTCGTGCGCTTTCGGCGGCGGGGCTTCGACCAAGGTCGGCGCGCCCTGCGCGTCCGGGGCCGACTGCGGCACCGCGGCCGACGCGCTGTGCATTCCCTACGACTCGATCTTCGACAAGTGGGAGGCCGGCTACTGCAGCGCGGAGTGCTCGCAGACGTTGCCGTGCCCGGCGAGCTCGACCTGCCTCGAGCTCGCCGACGGCATGCGCCGCTGCGTCAAGGACTGCAGGCCGGGCAGCGGCGATTGTCGCTTCGGCTACGCCTGCGAGCCGATCTCCGGCGGCGGAGGCCGCTGCCTGCCCGCTTGCCGCAGCGACGCCGAGTGCCCCGGCGGGGTCTGCAACAGCTGCAGCGGCCTGTGCGTCCACGCGGGCAAGCCCGGCGCCAAGGTCGGCGATCCGTGCAGCGTCGACACCGATTGCCCGGCCGGTGGCCTGTGCCGCAGCGACATCGCCGGCGGCACCTGCGTGCTCTCGTGCGAGACGCGCTGCACGGCCTGCCCGCAGGGCTCGACCTGCCTTCCCTACGCCAAGACCGGCGAGCGGCTCTGTTTCCAGAGCTGCGCGTCGCCCTCGGACTGCCCGGGCAACCTCGGCTGCTGGCAGGAGGGCGAGAGCGGAGGATGCAAGCCTCCGTGCGAATCGAGCGACGAGTGCCCGATCGGCCAGCGCTGCGTCTCCGGCTCCTGCCTGCGCAGCTCGGGGCCGGACGCGGGGTGCGCGCTCTGCGACGATCGCGACGGCGGCCTCCCGCCGCCGGCGCCGGACGCCTCGCCGAGCGAACCGAGCCTGCCGTCTCCCGGGTGCGGCTGCGCGAGCACGCCCGGCGCCCTGATGGCCGGGCTCTTCGGCCTGCTCCTCGCGCCCCTGCGCCGGCGAGGCGCCGAGCGTCAGAAGATCTGGCCGAAGGTGAGATAGATCGCCTGGAATTCGGCCGAGACGCCGTAGTCGAAGCGCAGCACCGCGGCGCCGCGCACCAGGCGCAGCCCCACGCCGCCCGAGCCGTGGAGGCCGCCCTCCGGCGCTTGGGCAGCGGCGGCCGACCAGACCCGTCCGCCGTCGGCGAAGAGCACGGCGCGCAGGCTCGTGGTCGCGCCGACGAGGTCGAAGTCGACCAGCGTCGCGCGCAGTTCGGCGTTGCCGAGGAGCTTCAGCTCGCCCACGTACCGGTCGCTTGGCAGACCTCGGACGCTGCTCGTCCCCCCGAGCCCCTCGCTCTGGTAGAGCCCGCCGAGGTACGGCAGCTCGAAGAACGGCGCGTCACCGAAGGCCCAGCCGGCGGCGAGCCGGGCCGCGAGCACGAAGCGTGGGCCCAGCGGGACGAAGCGCGTCAGCCCGAGGTCGAGGCGGCCGAAGTCATAGCGGCTCGCCGTCGCCGTGTTCGCGATGCGCAGGGCGAGGTCGGCGATCCCGCCGCTGCGCGGGTCGCGTTCGTCGTCGCGCGAGTCCCAGAGAAGACCCGCGAGCAGCCGGCCGGTCGGTCCGCCGTCGAGGCCGAGCGGCGCCTGCTGCGCGAGCGCCGAGCCGGGGTAGGGGTGCACGATCGTGTAGTCGAATTCGTAGCCCGCGTATGGCCGCGGGTTGGAGCGCTCGCGGCCGAGGCGGACGCGGGCCCAGCCGCCGGCTCGCCGCGATCGATAGCTGAAAGCCGGGGTGCGCAGCTCCACGGCGAGGTCGGGTGAAGAGGCGTTGCCGAGCCCATAGAACGGGTCGAACCTCTCCGCGCGGTAGCTCAGTCGGCCTTCGAGCCGCAGGCTCGAGCCGAGGAAGTCGGGGCCGTCGTAGCGCAGGAAGTGCGACTGGATGCCGCCGGTGGTGAAGAACACCTCGGCGGCGACGGCGTGGGCGTACGGCTCGACCCCGCGCCGATAGAGGTAGGCGCCGCCGACGAGCCCGAGGCCGAATCCCTCGTCGGTGTTGTAGGCCACCAGCGGGATAGCCAAGGCGTCGAACCGGCGCTCGGGCTGCGGCGGTCCGACCGGCGGCTCGTCCGCTGCGACACCGGGCACGGCGAGGGCGAAGAGGGCGGTCGTGCCCAGGGCGAGGAGGGAATGGAGCGTCGTGCGCATGCCGTCGAGGCGCGTCCCCACAAGCTTGTGGATTCAAGCAGCCTGCGGTCAGGCGGGCTGGGACACCGGCCAAGGCGCGTGATCCCCAAGTCGGTCCACAAGGCGCGCATCGCGGAGAACGCCGACGTCTTCGACTTCGAGCTCACCGACGAAGACCTGCGCTGGCTCGACGGGCTCGACCAGGGGCTGCACACGGCCTGGGACCCGGCGACGGCGCCGTGACCCGGAGCAGGCCCAAGCTCGCATGGCGGCCCCAATGACTTTTGAGAGGGAGACAGGATCGCTTCGGGCAGGTCGCCCGGGCTGCCGGTGTCGTACGAGTGCGCGGCATGGTGCCAGCCCCGCGGCCTTCCTGGCTTCGCTCCCGCGCGCCTCGAGTCAGGGCTGCAGATATTGCTCCCAGGCCTGCAGGTACTCGCCGAGATCCTCGTTCCCGACCTTCGTCTGCAGGAGGCGCGCGGTGGAGAAGAACTGCCGTGCCCAAGTCCGCAAGGTCGCCGAGGTGGGGACAAAATCGATGGTTGTATTCGCGTCCGAGTGGAAGAAGGTCACCCGGTAGCGGCAGCCATCGATCATTGCCGCCCCGTCTTCGCGGGGCCAGAGCACCGGCTCGATTTCGAACCGCGGCTCGTCGAGTGTGGGAAGGTCCAAGCGTGCTGTCGCTTCCGGGAATCCGCCGACGACCATCCCGAGGCGGTATCCGGCGACGACGCCGCCACGGGTGGTCCGCACGAACCCGAGCTGTGACCAGGCGTGGAAGCTCGGCTGGATCTGGACGGTCCACAGGGTCGAGGCGAGCGGCATGTCGTCGCTGCGCTGCGGCGCGTCGAGGAATGGGGCGTGACAGGCACTGAGCATCCGCATGCCCATCGCCTCCGCGAGCGCGGTCGGCTCCGGGAAGGGACCGGCAATCTCGCCGTCGCGACGTCTGAATCGAGAGCCTGGTTGCGGGGCCGGTGCCTGCGAGGGCGCTTCCGGCTTGCGACTTCGGAGGAGGCGAGCAGTCCCATGGCGAATCTCCTATTCGGTTGCCGCGCCGGAATCCCCTGCGGTCATCAAGGAGGAGTCTGGCGTGAGCCGGGCGCGAGGTTGCTTATCGGAGCTGGGCGAAGGCGCGATCGGCTGCGCGGTAATGCGGTCCAGAGTCGAGCTGTCCGTGGCCGGCCTTGGCGCGGCTCGGGTGGCCACGACGGGACGCTAGACGAAAGGGCGCCCGGCCGAAGCCGGGCGCCCTCTCTCAACTGCGTTCTCTCTGCTCTAGCCGCAAAGGCCTACTGGCCGCAGCCGCCTTGGACCGGAGCAGCGTTGCCCGAGAGCTTGTTCTCGCAGCCCTTCAGGTCCTTGTTGTGCTGGCAGATGTTGCGGCGGATGGTCTCGGCGTCGATGCCCGAGAACTTGTGCTTGCCGTTGGCGATCCAGGTGGGGCTCGCGCCGATGCCGAGGCCGTTGGCGATCTTGATGTCCTCCTCGTGCAGCTTCTTGCCCTCGTCACCCTCGAAGCACTTCTTCATGACCTTGGTGTCGATGCCGTTCTTGCCGGTGCACGACTCCCAATCGGTGCCGCGGATGTTCTTGTTGCGGCAGCTAATGTAGTCCATGAACTTGAAGTTCTTCTTGTAGTACTTGATCGCGCAGAGCTCGCGGATGTTCTCGTCGACCTCGGGCTGGCCGTGCAGGGCGCGGAAGCCCTCCTTGGCAGTGCCGTTGGCGATGAAGTGGACCTCGAAGTCGAGCTTGTTGTCGAAGTTCTTCAGCACCTCGGGCATCGCGTCGAGCGCGCGCACGCCGTAGGGGCACTGCGACATCACGAACAGCTCGAGCCTCTTGGGGGCGTCCTTGCGGCAGGAGAGCGTGTTCTTGCACTGCTCGAGCGCGCAGCCACCCTCGCTCATGCAGACCGGGTTCCAGCTCCCGCCGGTGGGGAAGGCGCGGTACTTCGAGGCGCCGGCCGGGCTGAGGCGGCGGCCGAACATCTGCGAGGCCTCCTTGTCGGCGTCGAGCGTCTCGTCGAAGAGCAGGATGGGCAGGTTGCCGCCGCCGACCTCTTCGTGCAGCTTCTTGCCGGCCTCGTCGGAGTAGTCGAGCTCGGTGATGACCGGGTTGCCGACGCGGAACTTGAGCATGTTGACGAGCTGGTCGGTGCGGCAGTCGCTGCAGCGCTTGTCGCTGAGGACCGTCACGTTGACCTTGGGCGGCTCGGGGATGTTCTGGCAGGCCTCGGGCTTGGTCGGGCCCTTGTGGGCTCCGCAGACCGCGCGGAAGAAGTCGACCGTCGAGCGCCGGCCGCTGTAGGGCTTGCCGTCGAGGTAGATGGTCGGGCTGCCGCGCGCGCCGCGCTTCTCGGCCTTTTCGAACGAGGCCTTCATCAGCGCCTTGCCCTCTTCGCCGGTCAGGCAGGTGCGGATCGCCTCGACCGGCAGCTTGGCCTCGGTGGCGCACTTCTCCCAGTTGGTGGCGACTTCGCGGTAGTTCTTGTTCTGGCAGACCACCATGTCGAGGTAGTTGGCCGGGGCGTGCTTGGCGGCGCAGGCCTGCACGATGTTGCCGGTGACCTCGGCCTCGCCGTGCATCGAGGTGAGCGTGCCGTCTGGCGTCGTGCGGCCGATGAAGTCCATCGTGAAGTCGATCTCCGACCCCAGCTTCTGGACGACCTCGTGGATCCCGTTGACGACCTGCACGCCGTACGGGCACTGCGACATCACGAAGAACTCGACCTTGACGGCGTTGGCGCTCTTCGCGGCCGGGGCCGCAGGCGCCTCGGCGGCGCTCTTCTTCTGTTCCTGCTGCTTGCAGCCCGCGAGCGCGAGGGCTGCCAATGCCACTACGAGTAGGTTGCGCTTCATGCGATGAACCCGTCTTCCTTTCGTCTACTCGAGGACCCGCCGCACCTCGGCGGCCCAGTGTTTCGGTCCTCTTGCAGTCATCATCGGTTTTGGTCGGTGATGCCCTGAACTCGCCTCGGGCCTCCCCGTCGGCTTTTGAGAGCGGCGGGAGAATAGACACCTTGATGCCGATTACGCAACGGTGTCGTCCCCGGTCCATCCCCGCGGACTCGCTGAGCACCGGGGTCGCCGGGGGCTCGCGCGGGCGCCCCGGGAGCGGGCGCGGCGGCCTTCGGCGCCTCGGGGACCGGGCGGGCTTTTCAACGGGCGACAGATCGGTCTTGGATCTCGATCGTTCAGAGCAGAAGTCCGGAGGTTTCGCCATGTCCGCCGCCCCACGCTGCCGCCGCAACCGCGCCGCCCTCGCCGCGCTCGCCGTCCTCGCCTGCCTTGCCGCCCCGGAAGTCGCCTGGGGCCAGGGCCTGCTCATCCCCACCGACCCGTCGCTCAGGCCCTTGGCTATCAAGCACCAGCGCGTGAGCGCGGCCATCAAGGACGGCACCGCGGTCACCCGCGTCGACCAGGTCTTCGTCAACCAGGGCCCGCGCCAGCTCGAGGCCCACTACGTCTTCCCCCTGCCCAAGGGCGCGGCGCTCTCGGAGTTCTACCTCTGGGTCAACGGCAAGAAGACCAAGGCCGAGATGCTCGAGAAGGAGAAGGCGACCGCGATCTACGAGGGCATCGTGCGCCGGCTGCAGGACCCGGGGCTGCTCGAGTACATCGACTCGGATGTCTTTCGCGCCCGCGTCTTCCCGGTGCCCGCCAACGGCGAGCAGCGCATCGAGCTCGCCTTCTCGCAGGTGCTCGAGCTCTCCAACGGCCTCTATCGCTATCAGTATCCGCTCGGCGCCTCGGCGCTCTCCAACGTGCCCCACAGCGTCAAGCAGGACTTCACCTTCAGCGCCTCCATCGCCTCCAAGGTGCCGGTGCGCAGCCTCTATTCGCCCACGCACCCGCTGCAGGTCTCGCGCAAGGGCGACTACTCGGCCATCGTCGGGCTCGAGCAGGGCCCGGGCACCGACCTGACGCGCGATCTCGAGCTGTTCTACTCGGTCTCCCAGAAGGCGATAGGCCTCTCGCTGCTCACCTACAAGGAAGCGGGCGACCCGGGCTACTTCCTCGCGCTCGTCTCGCCGAAGCAGGAGGTGCAGAAGGACGAGGTCATCGGCAAGCGGGTCACTCTGGTGCTCGACAGCTCGGGCTCGATGGCCGGCGAGCGCATGCAGATAGCCAAGGACGCGCTCACCTACTGCCTCAAGCGCCTCAACCCCCAGGACCGCTTCAACGTCGTGCGCTTCTCGACCGACGTCGAGGCACTCTTCGAGGCCCCGCGGGCGGTCGAGGAGGCGACGGTGAAGAAGGCGCTCTCCTTCGTCGAGTCGATGGAGGCGCTCGGCGGCACGGCCATCGACGAGGCGATGGTCCGCGCGCTCCAGGACGGGGCCGCCGAGGCCGGCGGGCCGCACCTGGTCATCTTCATCACCGACGGCCACCCGACCATCGGCGAGACCTCGGAGGAGGGCATCTCCAAGAACGCCAAGGGGGCCAACCAGGGCGCGAGCCGGGTCTTCACCTTCGGCGTCGGCGAGGAGCTCAACGCGCGGCTGCTCGACCGGCTGGCGGCCGACAACGGCGGCACCAGCGACTTCGTCAAAGGCGGCAAGGAGCTCGAGGAGCGCCTCTCCTCCTTCTACGACAAGGTGAGCCACCCGGTGCTCGCCGGGGTCGAGCTCGACCTGTCGGGCATGGGCGCCTTCGACGTCTACCCGCGCAAGCTGCCCGATCTCTTCAAGGGCTCGCAGGTCGTCGTCCTCGGCCGCTACCGCGAGGCGGGCGACGTGAAGGTGACCCTGCTCGGCAAGGTCAACGGCGCCAACCGCAAGTTCGAGTACGGCACCACCACCTTCGACCGCGAGCAGAAGGACGACGACTTCATCCCGAGGCTGTGGGCCATCCGCAAAGTCGGCTACCTGCTCGAGGAGATCCGGCTCAACGGCGAGAAGCCGGAGCTGCGCGAGACGGTGGTCACGCTGGGCAAGCGCTTCGGCATCGTCACCCCGTACACCTCGTACCTGGTGGTCGAGGACACGCCAACCCCGCCGG
>DHSB01000037.1:12731-12940 GCA_002408385.1 Myxococcales bacterium UBA5297 | reverse complement strand
GACGGGCACCGCTCCGCCTCGCCGCCGCCGCGTTCTCGAGAAGCAATTCCGCTCGGGCGACCAAGCTCCAACCCAAGTAGGGGGTCCCGGGACATCCGGAAACGCGTCCGGGACATCCGGAAACGCGTCCGGGACATCGGGAAACGCGTCCGGGACATCGGGAAACGCGTCCGGGACATCGGAAACCGCGTCCGGGACATCGGAAACCG
>DHSB01000037.1:0-12611 GCA_002408385.1 Myxococcales bacterium UBA5297 | reverse complement strand
CGCGTCCGGGACATCGGGAAACGCGTCCGGGACATCGGGAATCGCGTCCGGGACATCGGGAATCGCGTCCGGGACATCCGGGAATCGCGTCCGGGACGTCTCACCTTCGTTGATCCATGTCCCCGAAACGCTTCGGCGTGTCCCGAAAGCGCCTTCGGCTTGTCCCGCGGGCGCTCTTGTTTGTCCCGCGGGCGCTTCCGTCCGTCTCAGCGCCGGCTCGTCCCCGGGGGACGTGGACATCGCCGAGCGGGAAGCGACCGCCTGGCGCTTTTCCATAGTCCATTCGGCCCTTTGCGTAGGCATCCACGAGTGCGTGAAGTTACGGAGGATGACAGCCCGGGCTTCGCCCCGAACCGGAGCGATCGGTCGCAGGTTGGCACCCGGTGGCGCGCGAGGGACGCGGCGCCGTGATCGTTCCAGCGGCCCACGGCAACCAACCCCCCAGTGGCCGAAAGGTCGCCCCCGCCCAGCCGCGAGGGCGTCCGACGTCTCTGGAGATCCTCCTCATGTCCACGCTGCTGCTCGCTCTCGTCCTCTCTCAGGCAGGCGTCTGGTCGAACCACCCGCTGACCGCCAGCGGCGCGCCGCCGGCGCAGGTCGCGCCTCGGCCTCCGATTGCCGCTGCGGCGCCAGCGGCCTCGGTCAACCACCCCTCCGCTCCCGGCGCCGAGCAGTGGCGCGGGTGGGACGACCGCCCCTCGGGCATCGCCGCGCGCCTCGACGGCGAGGCGCCGGTTCACAACCGAGCCGACCTCGCCGAGCCGGTCCCGTCCGCTGAGGTGCCGTGGCTCGAGCACCGGCCGCTTCCGGGCTTCGAGGCTGTGGCCATCGAGGCGCCACCGCCGCAGCCGCAGGAGGAGGATGGGTCCCAGCCGCTCGCCTCGTCGCCAGAGGAGGCGCCCGTGAGCGCCGCGGCGCCCGCGCCCGCGGCCCCGGAGGCCGGGCTCAGCCTTCCGGTCGAGCCCGCGGCTTCCCTGGCGTCCGGCCCCCTCGCTGCTCTTCCCGAGCCGGTCTCGACGAGGTCGAACGACGGCGGCTATGGGCCGACTCGTTGGGGAATGACGCAGGCCGAGGTCGGCGGGCACTTTCCTGGAGCGAGGCGGCAGGACGACTTCGTGATGGTCGTCGAGGGCGAGGTCTCGGGCGAGCGCTCGTCCACCGCCTTCTTCTTCGTCGACGACCGGCTCGTCGCGGTCAGCGTCGGCTTCACCGACGTGCCCTCGACGCCCGGCAAGTACCTGTCGCTGTTCGGCAGCGTCCGCGACGCGCTCGCCAGCAAATACGGCGCTCCGGCGTCGCAGAAGGAGGACTGGGCGGGCGAGCACTACAGGCTGATGGACCGGGGAATGGCGCTGATGATGGGCGGCCTCCGGCTCTCCTCGACTTGGCAGTCGAGCGCAACCGGAATCACGCTCGCCTGCTCGGGCGGCGCGATGAAGGGCAGCGTGCAGATCACCTACGCGAGCGTCGAGCTCGCTCCTCTGCTGCGCAAGGAGGCCGAGCGGCGCCAGTTGCAGGGGCTGTGAGAGTAGGGAGTAGGGAGTTGGGAGTTGGGAGTCGACGGCGCGGGTTCGCCCGCCGCATGGCAATGCGCCCGACGAGGCCGGAGCGCCAGACTTCGTGCTGGCGTTCCCGGTGGCCGGCACGAAGGCCGGCTTTCCGGAATCGTGCTGCCGCGCCGAGGCTGACGGTGATTTCGCGATACCTCGAGCGAGCGGGCCGCGGGAGGGTGGGGCAGCGCTCGCCGCGCCCGTCCAGGAACCGAATAGCGCCTTGGTCGACATGAAGGCCCGGCTCCCCGGAATCGCGCCGCGCCAGTCTTGCCCGGCGATTCTCGAACCGATCATCCGCTCGCCCGCTGGTCGCGCCGAGGTCTGAGGAGGGCGAGACCTCCGGCCGGGCGCTGTGCGATGCGCCCCTGCCAACCCTCGTTGTCTAGCCATCGGCGCGCCGGCTCGAACCACAAACGCCGCCCGCGCTCGCAACTCGAGAGCTCCCAACTCCCGACTCGGAACGTTTCGCCACTCGGCCCCCGTTCCGTTGTATTCACCAAGCCTCTCTCCTCGGGAGTACACCGCGTGCCGACTCGTATCGAATCGTTGAAGCTGCGCCCGGAGCTCGTCGCGGCCTGCCGCAAGCAGGGGTTTCGCGACGCGATGGCCATCCAGGAGCTCGTCGTGCCGGTGGCCATGCTCGGCCTCGACCTCGTCGTCGAGGCCAAGACCGGCTCGGGCAAGACGCTCGCCTACGGCCTCCCGCTGCTCCACGCCGAGCCGCGGCAAAGCGCGCTGCCCGAGGCCCTGGTGATAGCGCCCACCCGCGAGCTCGCCGAGCAGATCCACGCGGCGCTCGTGCGCACCCGCGGCGCGCTCGAGCGGCGCATCGTCCTGCTCACCGGCCGCGGCGGGATGGACCGCCAGAAGGCCGAGCTCGAGGCGGGGGCGGCGATCGCCGTCGGGACCATGGGGCGCATCGAGGAGCTGGTCGAGCGCGACATCCTGCGGCTGGGCAAGCTGCGGGCCCTGGTCCTCGACGAGGTCGATGAGCTGCTGCGCGGCGGCTTCTCGCGCAACCTCGCCGCGCTCCTCGAGCGCATGCCCGCCGACCGCCAGACGATGCTCTTCTCGGCGACGGTGCCCCACGAGGTCGAGCAGGTCGCCGAGAAGTTCATGCGCAAGCCCAGGCGGCTGCGGCTGAGCGCGGCGCGCGAGCTGCCGGCCGAGCTGTCGCACCGGGTGCTGCGCACTCACGTCGACGCGCGGGTCGCCGACCTTCGGGCCTTTCTCGAAGCCGAGCGCCCTTACCAGACGCTCGTCTTCTGCGGCACGCGCCACGAGGTCGAGGGGCTGCAGCAGGCGCTCGCCGACCTCGGGCTCGAGGCCGAGCGGCTCCACGGCGAGCTGTCGCCCCTCAAGCGGCGCCAGCTCATGGAGCGCTTCCGCAGCGGCGAGCTGCCCATCCTCGTCGCCAGCGACCTGGCCGCCCGCGGGCTCGACCTGCCGGGCGTGGACCTGGTGGTCAACTACTCGCTGCCCGACGGGATGCCCGCGTATCTCCACCGCGCCGGACGCACCGGGCGCGCGGGACGGCCGGGGACGGTGCTCAGCCTGCTCATCGAGCAACAGCACGGCCGCTTCGCGAAGCTGCAGCAGGCCCTTCCCTTCGAAGGCGTCGAGGTGCGCCGCGGGCGCGTGGTGACCCGCTCGCTCAAGACGCGCGAACAGCGCGATCTCGAGTTCCGCCGGCTTCCCAGTCGTCCGGGCGAGGAGCAGCCCGAGCGCTCAGGCCCCGCGGCAGGCCCTGGCGGCGCCGGGCCCCGGGGAGGCTCCGGACGAGGCGACAAGCGGGCCGACAAGCGAGGCGGTTCGCAGCGCCCGCGAGGGGCGGCGTCGAGTCGCACGACCAGGAAGGGCTCGGGCCGGAAGGCGACGAGTCGGCGCACGCGACGGGGCTGACCTCCGGGACGCTCTGCAATCGAGCGAAGGACCGCTCGGTCGCCTTGGCGCGGCAGCACGATTTCGGAGGGCCGGGCCTTCGTGCGCCTTCGTGCCGGCCGCCGGGAACCCTCGAATCGGCCGTGGCTCTGGCCAATTCGTCGACGGGCGCGTTGCTATGCGTCCCTGCCAAACTGCGACCGACGGGCCGAATCCGAGGAGATTTCGCGACGGGATTTCCCGACGCCTCTCGGCCGTTTCTGCGTTGGCCAGCGCTTGCCCGCTCGCCCTCCCAACGGCCGACCCCTTGGCCGGCCACGCGCATTACAGCCCGCGCGGTTCACCGCAACTTGAGGGGGTCGCCCGGCAGGCATCCGGCAGCAGCTTTCGGTAGACCGAGGGCTTGATCGGTCGAGCAGGGTGCTCCCGGGGGGGAACGACATGCGAAGAGCGTTGGTGTTACTGGCAGCGATGGCAGTCGGGTGCGGCGGCGGAATCAAGGGTATGGAGGAGGCGGGCGAGCTCGAGAAACCAGGCCCGGCCATCGACAGCGAAAAGCCCGGCGGGCTCCTCGCCCCTGACGACCTCGACGATCCCGACGAGCTGGACGATCCGAATGAGCTCGAAGAGCCGGCTCCCCTCGTCCCGGGGCGCCGCCTCGAGCCGCGACTGCCCACGGTCGATTTCGCCAGGCCCGCTCTCAAGGATCTCAAGCCTGTGACGCCTGGCGACGATGGCGAAGATGGATTCGGCTGCCACAGAGATCCGTGCAAGCGGCCGACCTGCTTCCACCTCGAAGACGAGAAGAACATCAGCAAGGTCTTCATCGATTTCGTCGACTGCGAGGTCGGCGATTTTCGCGTCTTCGCGGCGACGCCGTTCACCGGCGGGTTCGAGGAGGTCACCGAGAAGCTGCAGGATGGCGTCGGCTGCTGCGGCGAGGTCGTTCGCGACTACTCGTTCAACCTGACAGGCGCTGACCGCAACCGCGCCGGGGAGATGCGCGAGGCAGTGGTCTGCATCGTGTTCGAGGAGACGCTCTCCGAGGTCCGGGTCGGGTACCACGCCGGCGGCGCCTGCGTGCCCGGCGATACCAAGAACGCCGACCGGTGCGAGCAGTGTGGCGACACCGGCAGATGCCCGTGGTAGCGGCGCCGAGGGGCGAGGGTCGACGGTGAAGGGTCGGAGCCGGCGGGCTTGCTAGGAGGCCGTAAGGAGCCTGTCCGCCTACGCTCTTGCCAGGGTCGGAGAGCTGCTTTCGCGCAATCGGCAGGCGCGCTTGCCGCTCGTCATGCTCCCGCGTGCTCCGGTTCGGATGCCGGTGCACGCGGGGCGTTTCTCGCTCGAGGGCTTCGAGCGCGCCCCGTCACCTCGAGCCCCTGCCGCGACCGGGGCCTCGGTCCGCGGCCTTCTGCCCGGGGCGCCGAGCGCTGCGCAGGCGGTTGCCTCGGGCGGTGCAGACCGGCATTCTGCCGCGCCATGGAAGCTGCGATCCCCGCCTCGGTCCTCTCCCGCTACCGCGATCTTGCCGGCCGGCCGCACCGGCCGTTCGGGACCGGGCTGATCAACAGCACCTTCCTCGTCGAGGGGCACACCGCGCGCGCGGTCGTCCAGCGGCTGCACCCGGTCTTTGCCGGCTCGGTCAACGAGGACATCGACGCGGTGACCGCCCACCTGCTTCGCAAGGGGCTGACCACGCCGCGCCCGCTGCGCACCGACGACGGCGCGCTCTGGGTCCAGGGCGAGCAGGGCAGGCCCTGGCGCGCGCTCAGCTTCGTCGAGGGGCAGGCTTTCGATCGCGTCGCCTCGCCGGCCATCGCCCGCCAGGCCGGGCAGCTCGTCGCCCGGTTCCACGCTGCGCTCGCCGACCTCGAATACGAGTACCGCCACGTGCGCGCCGGGGTCCACGACACCCCGCGCCACCTCGCCACCCTGCGCGCCGCGCTCGAGGCGCACCGCGACCACCGCCTGCTCTCGGAGATCGAGCCGCTCGCCGAGCGCCTGCTCGCGGCCGCGGGCCGCCTGCCCGTGCTCTCCGACCTGCCGAAGCGCCACGCCCACGGCGACTTGAAGATCTCCAACCTGCTCTTCCGGGGCGAGGAGGCGAGCTGCCTCGTCGACCTCGACACGCTCGGCCGGATGGTCTGGGCGTTCGAGGTGGGCGACGCGCTGCGCTCGTGGTGCAATCCGCGCGGCGAGGACGTCGCCGAGGCTTCTATCGATCGGCAGATCTTCGCCGCTGCGCTCGAGGGCTATGGCGCGGTCGCCAAGTCGGTGGATCTTCTCTCGCGCGAGGAGGCGCTCGCCGTCGTCGACGGCCTGGCCACCCTCTGCCTCGAGCTGTCGGCGCGCTTCCTCGCCGACTCGCTCGAGGAGCGCTACTTCGGCTGGGACTCGAGCCGCTTCGCGACCCGCGGCGAGCACAACCTGCTGCGCGCCCGCGGTCAGCTCTCGCTGTTCGAGAGCGTCGAGGCGCAGCGCGAAGAGCTCGAGCGGAGCGCGCGCGAAGCGCTGCTCTGAGCCCGGCACAGGCGGTCGAGGGGTGAAGACTCCGTCGAGAAATCCCTCTTCGGCTCCGTGCGCTTCCGCTCGCCCTGAGCGTAGCTCCCGGCGCGCAAGCGACGGGAGGCGGAGTCGAAGAGCCGCTCGACTTCGCTCAGGAAAATCGGAGGCGCGCCACCCGTTCACCCTGAGCGTAGCTCCCCTCGCGAAAGCGGCGGGAGCGGTGTCGAAGGGCCTCTCGATTTCACCCGAGCCCCAGCCCGTTCACCCTGAGCGTAGCTCCCGGCGAAGCAAGCTCGGCCTACGCCCGGCTCAGGCCGGGCCGCGTCGATTAGCGGCGATCGCCGCGCGGCGCAATTCGCGCATCCCGGCCAGGCGCAGCTTTCCGAGCAGCCGGGAGTAGTAGGACTCGACCGTGCGAGGGCTGACCGACAGGCGCTCGCCGATCTCGGCGGTGGCGTAGCCCGCGCCCAGAAGCGCGAAGACCTCTCGCTCCCGGGCGCTCAATTCGGCGGGGACCGCTTGCCCGGAACAGAGCGCGTGATCGAGCGCGCGGCAAGCGCGCGAGCTCAGGTAGCGCTTGCCTTTGGCGACCGTCTGGGCCGCGACGACGAGCGCCTCCCAGACCTCTCCCTTGGTCACGTACCCGTCGGCGCCGGCCGCCAGCGCCCGCTCCACGCTCAGCGCGTCCTCGTTCATCGAGTAGACCAGCCGTCGATTCTTGCCTCCCGCCTCGACGAGCCCTTCGAGCAGCGTCAGGCCGCTCTCGTCCCCGAGTGTCAAGTCGACCAGGACGAGGTCGGGCGCGGTCCGCGCCACGCCGGCCAGCGCCTCGGCGACGGTCGCCGCGTCCCCGACCGTCTCCATCCCGGCCCGCGACAACAACTGCGCTATCCCCTGCCGCATCACCGGATGGTCGTCGACGATGAAGACTTTCACTGGCGCGTCCTCTGGCTCCCCTGCGCTCGGCATCGTGGCCTATCGCTCGAGCGTTGTCTGTCCGGTGATTTACCCGCTTGAAGGCCCGGCGACTGCGGCCGAGGGAGCTTCCGCGCCGCAGAGCTTTGGCAGAGGCTCCGGCCGGCGCTTGCTTTGCTCGCCGGCCATCCTCGCCCCCGGGCACCGCGCCCCGCACCTCCCACTCCAGCAGCGCCCGCTTGCGCTCGACTCCCCAGCGATAGCCCGACAGGCCGCCGTCGCCGCGCAGGACCCGGTGACAGAGAATCGCGACCGCCACCGAATTCGCGGCGCACGCGCTGCCGACGGCGCGGACGGCCGGCGGCGCGCCTATCGCGCGGGCGAGCTCAGGTCGTCGTGCTGCCAGCGGGGACGGCTTGCAGCGCCCTCCAGACGCGCTCCTGGAAGTCGGTGCCGCGCACGTCGAGCGGCAGCGTCACGGCCGAGCGCGGCTCCTCGATGAGCGCGACCGCCTTCGCCACCAGCTCCTCGAGCTCAGCGTCGGCGCGCTCGCAGCTTCGGCCGTGAAGACGGCGCTCGAGATCGCCGACCCGCTCCTCTTCGCCATCTCCAAGCAGCAAGCTCGCAGACGCCGCGCGCCGTCCTCGCCACCAGGACCGCGCCGAGCGAGCACCGGCCGAAGCGCGTAGCGCACCTCCGCGGGAGCGCGCTGCCCGTCCTGCGATGAGGTGCGACCGCGGTCCAATCGGCTCTTGGCGCGCTTCGCGTTCTGCAAGACCGAAGCGGTGCTCGAGCGTGCCGCGGCGCGGTTGATGACGCTGCGCGCGTGGCTCGGATCAGCGCGCGTCGACCGGTGACCGTTCCGGCACCGGTCTGCGCTTGTCGGGCGCCCGTCCGGCTCGCTCGACCTTGAGCGAAAGCGGCAACTCGGTCAGACGGGCGATGCGGCAGCTAGTTGAATTGCACGAACAGCGACGGGGACTCCTCGGCGCCGAGCGCATAGGCCGCGTAGCCTGCAGAGACGGGCATCGCAACGCACGACGATCCGCTCTGCACGTACACGGACGTCGCCGTGCCAGTCACCCGGTAGACGCGGTTGTCCACGTACATGCCCGCGCAGTAGTCGTAAGTCCCGTAAGTCGTCAGGTATGCGGGTATCCCGCAGTGGCGCCCCGACACCAGGACAGCCTGAACAGTGCATGAGCCGTTTGCGAAGTAGGTGTTACCGACGGCAAGCGCGGTCGGCAGACAGCGAACCGTCCCGTCTGCGGCGCCTTGTGGCTGGCAGTCGATGTCGAGAGCGCTGTCGTAGAAGGTGGAAGTCGGCGGCGCGTACTTCGAACCGTCAGCGCCCGTCCAGGTTCTCTGATTCGCAGTGAGTCGCGAGCCACTGGTGGCCGGAACGTATCCCGGGCTTGGTCCTGCCGGCCCTTGCGGACCCTGCGGCCCTTGAGGTCCAGCGGGACCAACGGGCCCCACGGGACCGGCGGGACCCAGAATTCCTTGAGGCCCTTGCTGCCCTTGAGGTCCGGGCGGACCAACAGGCCCCGCCGGGCCTTGTGGACCGCCGGCAGGTCCCGGCGGTCCCTGCGGTCCCGTCTCCCCTTGCGGCCCCATCGGGCCTTGGGGCCCATCTGGTCCGCGCGGCCCGGTGGGCCCAGCCGTCCCTTCGCAGGCAACCAGCGCGAAAGCCATCAAAGGGCACAACGCCCATTGGGAAAGCACTCTCTTGATCATCGCCACCCTCAGCTCGTTGACGGGCGCGGACTCTACCGCGCGCGGAACTGCGCGCGCAGGCCCGTCTTCGATTGGCGCGCCCAGAACCAAGGACGCAGGCAGACGAAGGCCGATCAGCTCTCGCGCCAGCGGGCAGTACGCCCCCCGTCTGCCAAAGCGCGACGCAGGCGCGAGCTTGTGGCCGAAGGGCCGAGACTCACTCGCCGGCCGCGATCCCCTCTCGAGCCGCAGGATGCTTCGACTCCTCGGTGACGTAGAGCCTGAGCAGAGCGCGGGCGCACGCCTGAACTGCGCCGCTGGTCTCCTTCGCGATGGACTCGAGCTTCGTCTTGACCACGTATGCCGACCGCGAGCGGTAACGGGCTTCCTCGGCGAAGAGCTCGAAGCCCGAAGTCCGCGGCGGAATCCACATCCGGATGTCCACGTCACCAAGTAGCCTGCGCTGAAGACAGCGTGCGCCTGCGAGGCTCGGGTTTACGGCCCAGCGAGGTCCGAAACGGTCAGATCCATCGCCTCGGCGAGCCGCAAGAGGGTCGGCGGCCGTGGCTCCGACATGGAGTTGAGTAGCCGGCTCAGCGACGGTTGAGGCATCTGCGCCCGCCTGGCCACCTCGGAAACCCCACCGTGAGCATCGACGAGTCGTCGCAGATGCTCCTTCTGCCGGCACCGCTGCTTCAGCAGCCGCTCGCCCTCTTCGACCGACGCTGCCTCGATGGCCGGCCCGGACGGCTCGCGGTCCTCGATAGCCGCCTGGAGCTCCGCCTCGACCTCTCGCCGCTCGGCCTCGTCCGGAGCGCTGGACCACAGGTGAACGAGATCCTCGACCCCTTCGCTCGTCTTCGCCAACTCGAGCACCAAACCGACGAACTCCAAAGGAAGATTCGCGGCAAGCATCGCCTCGCCGATTGCTTTGATTTCCCGGTCTTCGCTCATGGAAGCTCTCCTCGCACGTCGTGCCGACCCGCTCCGATAAGCTCGATCTTGTCCTTGAGTGAGCCAGCCATCCTCTTGTCCTGAGCGTCGGAGGTCTTCTAGGCGTGGCAGAGGTAGGCGTCGCCGCTCGCCAGGGCGACGCACAGGCAAAGTTGGACCTGTCCGTTCCCGAAAGTCGTGCCACTTCATCTTCCAACCGTGCTCGACCTCGCGATTCCGGCGATCGATCGCCGGTCCCCAGAACTTCGAGTTGGCGAACGTCGGGTCGGTTCCCCGGTCGCGGAGTCGGAGGATGTCCGGCCGCAGTACCTCGAAGTAGTGCGCTCGGTCGAAGAGCCCGCAGTGGACCAAGGCGAGATAGGCCGCCATCGCGTAGTCACGATTCGCACCTGCGACCCGCCGCGCAGCGACAACCCTGGAATCCTTGAGCCCGTACAGCCGTGCCTGTCGGTTCCGGGGTGGCGATCGATGGCCCGGCGACCGGCCGACGGCCTGAGGGCCGGTTCTCTCGCGTGGCGACCAGGGAGCACCAAGGCTCTCACCTCCCCTCGCCTCTCTCACCGCTCGCCCGCGACCTCTCCGAACCGTGGACGCGACGCCCCCCTCGCCTCCCGCTCCAGCAGCGCCCGCTTGCGCTCGAGTCCCCAGCGATAGCCCGACAGGCCGCCGTCGCCGCGCAGGACCCGATGACAGGGAATCGCGACCGCCACCGGGTTCGCGGCGCACGCGCTGCCCACGGCGCGAACGGCCTTCGGCGCGCCTATCGCGCGGGCGATCGCGGCGTAGGTCGTCGTGCTGCCGGCCGGGACGGCTTGCAGCGCCCTCCAGACGCGCCTCTGGAAGTCGGTGCCGCGCACGTCGAGCGGCAAATCGAGGAGAGAACGAGGCTCCTCGAAGAGCCCGACCGCCTTCGCCACCAGCTCCTCGAGCTCTGCATCGGCGCGCCTGCAGCATCGGCCGCGCAGACGGCGCTCGAGATCGCCGACCAGCTCCTCTTCGCCATCGCCGAGCAGCAGCGCGCACACGCCGCCCGTCGTCGCCGCCACCAGGACCGCGCCGAGTGAGCACCGGCCGAGCGCGTAGCGCACGTCCGCGGGAGCGCGCTGCTCGTCGGTCGATGGCCTGGGGCAGCGGTGAACGGTCGATCGGTGGCTCATCGGCATGGCCGTCCTCTGGGGGCGCGAGTCGAGCCGGCAGTACAACACGGCGCGGGCCGGGCGAGATCGCCCACAGCCGCCGCACACATCTCGACGAGGGCGGACTCGGCGCCCGAAGCCCTCCGCGATTCGCGATGCAAGCGGCGGCTTCGCGACGAGGGGCGAGCATCCGCACTCTGGCGCGGAGGGCCTGCGGCTCGGCGGCACTCTCCGCGACACGCGGGCGATGGTTCGCCATTCGCTGACGATTGGTTCGCGACTGGGCGGCGAATTCGCCGATGCGCTTGGCGAGCTCGTCGATGCCGTCGCCGAATTCGCCGATGCGGTCGCCGAATTCGCCGATGCGCTTGGCGAGCTCGTCGATGCCGTCGCCGAATTCGCCGATGCGGTCGCCGAATTCGCCGACGAGGTCGCGAAACTCGTCGAAGGGGTCGCGAAATTGGTCGAGGAGATCGCGGAATTCCTCGATTCCGTCGGCGAATTCGTCGAGCGGGTCGCGAAACTCGTTGACTGGGTCGGCGAATTCGCCGCCCGACCGGGAAATTTCGCGGCTGGGCGGCAAATTTCGCGACTAGCTGCAAAAGGTACGAGCCGGAGCGCGGTTTCTCGAGCCCGCGCCAGGGCGGAACCACCCGATCTCCTACCCTTTGCGTCCTCTGTCGGCTCCTTCCGTCCGGTACTCGACACTGCGCCGCCCTTGCACAACTTCACGGCTGGATTCCCCTTCGTGGGGGGCCTATCGTCGCCTCGCCCAGCCCCTGCTGGGTCTTGGAAACCACGCGTTCGGGGGCGCCCTTCCAAGCCACCCCACCTCCGAGTGAGGATTCGATGGCAACGACCAACCTGGTGGGCACCGTCGTGCCGACCGAAGAGCAGAGCCAGCAGATCGACGCTGCGCTCGACACCGCCGTCGGTGTGCTCTCCACGTTCTGCGTCCCGCTCTCCGAAGGCGATCGGGGCGAATTCCTGCGGCCGCGCTCGGGGGCCGAGAAGCTGATGCCGCTGGTCTTCGAGGTCGCGACCGAGAAGAAGCTCGACATCGACGGCATGCCGCTCGAGGGCCTCGAGAGCGACCTGAAGGTGGGCGTCAAGGCCGATCGGTTCGAGAAGCGGCTCGAGGTGATGCGCCAGCTCGCCGCCGACACGCGCCTGGCGGCCTACGGCGAGGCGTATCAGGCCTTCCTCGCCTACTACGGCGTCCTCGCCTCGATGGCCAAGCACGACCCGGCCCTGGCCAAGCGCCTGCAGCCGGTGGTCGACTTCATGTCGACCGGCCCGCGCGCCAGGAAGGCCAAGCCGTAGCGGAGAGTCGAGAGTCGAGAGGGGCAAGGCTCGCCCTCGACGCCGACGGCTCTCGAGCTTCAAGACAGCGGCCGGCCTCTCGCGTGGGGGCCGGCCGTTGCTTGTCTTGGCGCCGCCGCGCTACCTCCCGCCGTCGTCGCGCAGCACGCCGAGGGCGAACCACCACGGCAGCACCTTCGACTTGCGGTAGAGCACGACGCGCTGCCGGCCCTGGTACTCGTAGCGCACCCTGCCCTCTTCGCCCGCGAGCATCTGATTGACGGCCCGCTCCAGCGACGGGCTGCCGAGCTGCTTGGGGTTCTCGAAGACCTCCGACATCCAGTCGAGCGCGAGCAGCGGCTCTGAGTCGAGGGCGAAGAAGATGAGCGGAGGCCGCAGGCCGAGCCGGCTGCGCAGCTCCTCGCTGAACGCGTCGAGGAAGACCGAGGCCCCGAGCACCCCGACCGTCTCCCCGTCGCGCCGCACCGGCACCGCCACGATCCCCGAGCTGCGGCCGGTCGCGTAGCTGACGACCAGCTCGCCCAGGATGAGCTGCCCGGCGAGCACCCTCGGGAAGTAGTCGCGTCGGCTCAGGTTGCCCTCGGCCTTGCCTCCATCGACGCTCCACCCGAGTTTGACAGTCGTTCGG
>DHSB01000248.1 GCA_002408385.1 Myxococcales bacterium UBA5297 | reverse complement strand
GACTTTCCTGGCGCTACGGTCATGCCGAGCGTAGAGGCGACCAGCGGGAGCCTCGGAGTCGAGCACGCGCGGGAGGCCATCTCGGTGCCCAATTCCCCAATTCGACCGAGGCAGGGAGCGCCTTGCCTCTCCTAGAAATTTCGCAGAGCTGCGTGACCACGCTCCGGCCGCCGCACGAGCTCTGGAGCTCCTGCTCTCCGCTCATGCAGCGGCGCCCATCGCCGGCTCGCTGCGACACCGTCTCCGGCACGGGTCGCCTCCCGGGAGTCGGAGAGGAAGGCGAGGTTCGACCTGGCGAGCCACTGCGGCCTACAGCCGACAATTCGCCGCGGCCTGGAGTCAGCCGTTCCCGGCTCGCTCACCTGCTTGAGTGCCAGGGGACAGGAACCTGCCAGCCTTCGCCAACAGCGTTATGGACAGGCCCAGCGCAAAGGCGTCGATCGCGCCCCTGAGCAGTGCATCGGCCATCGTGCCGCTGAAGACCAGTCCGATGAACGAGTTGAAGACAAGCCAGTTCAGCCCCACGCCGAAGATCACAACTGCATTGACGGCCTGATTGGTCCTTCTGAGCAAGACGTAACCGATGCCGAAGCCGAGTCCGAGCAGGTACCCCCATGCCACGACCGCCGTCGGGTACTCGGCAAGGCAATTCTGGATGATGCCCAGAGCGCTCACTGCCCATCTGACCGTACCGACAGTCAGTGTTACAGCCAGCATCGGGGCGAGGCTGCATCGATGCCCGACCGCAGTCCGCGGGCGCCCATTTGCCAAGAGGGCGCCGGTGATGGCGCAGAGGATGATGACGGGGATCGCATCACCGAGGCCGATGATCGCTTGATAGACGACGAAGTCCGAGCCCCAGGCTGGGAACGGACTCGTTTCCACCATGATCTCCTGCACCCCGATGATGTACAGGACGGCGAACGCCAGCCCGAGAGTCAGCCCGTGGCGGAGAGGAGGGGTCTGCGCCGTCGACCATGAGACGGCCACGCTCACGGAGCACTGCGCGAAGAGGATGAGGAAGTAGGCAACTGCGACTGCCGGGAAGCCGAACCGGAGCACGAGGACGCCGTCAAGCAGCTCCTCGTCGACCTTCGCCGGGAGCGCAGCGTGTACGACGATTGCGATGGCGGCGCAGACGACGATCGTCACCGCGATGAGGATCCATCCTACGGCCGTGCTTGTCTTGAACGACACCGGGGTCAACATAGCTTCACCTTCGTAGGTGGCGACCCGATGCCCATCGTCGTTCCAGTCCCTCAGGAGCTCGAGGCCGCGTGACCGAAGCCAATCAAACAGCGCAGCCGGGGCCCATCACAAACGCATAGGCTTCCCGGTCCGGGATGCCGCGAAGCACCAGGTCGTCCGGCCATCGAGCCGGTGTCGCTCGATAGGGAGCGCCCCAGCCTGAGGGCGCTGCAGACGCTTGATGGCGGCATCGAGGGCGCGAGCGGAAGGGCTCCGCCTTCTCCAGGCATCCTGAGCGAGGAGAAGCACCCGCGGGCGCTCTTGAGTAGTGGCATCGACGACCCGAGCGACGGGAGCACCAACGCGGGCCACGACACCGGTCCGAGCGACGCGAGCGCGAGCTCCGCGACGATCGTCGACCTCGACTCCGGCAGTCACGAATGCGCGGATGTCTGTGCGATCTCAATGCCGTGGAGGAAGCTTACCGGCTCGGTCAGGAGCAGCGGCCATGAATGAGCGACCTTTTCTTCTCGGCATCGCGCGAGACCGTTCTCGGGCACCACCACCATCGCTACGTCTTCTCCCCCGCCCCTGTTGCCTTGCGAATGGACGCTTGCACGGTGGCCATTGGCGCCCGAGCTCCATCGCCGGCGACCAGATACCCGACATCCCGAAGTCCCCGACGGAACGTAGCCTCCGAAGTAGCAGGCACCACGAGATGGCGCGCGCCGGCCCTCATGCAGTGCTTGCGCGTCCGGCTGTCATTGGCGACAAGCTCGGCGAGAGCGCCGTCGGCGCACTCCACCAAGCGCGCAAGGCCACGGTCATGGAATCGAGTGCCGCGCGCCGAGACATCCTCGAGCAGATGCGCCACCGCATCGGGCAAAGGCGCGCCGCTGCGCGTCTCGAGAAACTCGCGGATCCCGTCGACGGAGCGGCCCTCCTCAGTGGCGGCCAGCAGCCTTGAGGCGTTCAGTATCCAAACGACATCCGAGACCCTCTCGGCATAGCAGTCGAGAGCCAGGCGATCTCCATAATCGAGCGCAGCGCCGCCAGCCGTTACCTCCAGAGTGGAGAGGACCTGGATGACGGGCTTCTCCGGCAGCGGTGCCGGCGTGTAGCGTTCGACAGCGTTGCTGCAAAAGGCGCCCAGGCCGTTGAGACGAAAGTAGGTCAATCCGTCGTAGCGGCTGAAGAAGAGCATGCCGTCGGTCCCCCACATCTCGTGGAAGTCCGAGCGGGCGCGAGCCGGAGGGAGGTAGGCCACGTCGAGCAGCCCGAGGGTAGCCGCGTACTCGAACAGCAGACAGAGCAGATAGCGGCCATCCAGGTAGCTCGACCAGCCCTCGTAGCCAAGGCTGCCGTACTCCGGGTCGCACAGGTAGAGATTCCAGGCATTGCGGGTGACGTGAACGGCGTTCCCCGAGGCCCGCAGGAAGCGCGCGAAATCGTCCACGAGGATCCACCTCTGGGAGGGACACTCGCTCAGAGCTGAGGCGATCGTCTCCCTTCGCCCGGACACAGAGGTGAGGCCACGCTTGCCCTTTCCGCTCTGCCCTTTGACACATTCGATGCGCGAGAGCTCGTCGATGAGGGTCGTTGCGCACCACTTGAGCCAGAGGGTCTTCAGAGTGTCCGCAGAAGAATCGGCAAGCGCTTTCCGGCCCGCCTTGGTGAGTTGGAGCTTGGTGCCCGAGAGCTGAGCCAGGCCTCCTGCCTGAATCAGGAGCGGCAAAGCGAAGGCGCGTATCGGGCCGGCGTTCTCGTCGCGCCATTTGTCCTTCTGTGGCTTGTCTTCGTAGAAGTCGCCGCCTTCGAGCACGGCAGCAATCGCCTTCATCGTCGATGCGGATGGCCGTCGGGTCTTGTCGCTCACGGAGACCCTGCCGGCATCGACGAGACGGAGGACGGACAGCAGCTCGCGCGGAGCGGTACGTTCGCCTTCGCGGACGACGAGGGGTATCGACTCGACCTCCCACTCAGGCTCACCGGGCTTCGGCTGCCATCGTCTGCGGGGGCAGTCGTAGGTCGCCGGCAGTTGCTCGACTGATTGCACATCAGAGTCGACCGGTGCTTGCACAAAGGCACTCAGGCGCCGCTTGAGGTCGCTTCGGCGGCGGCGAAGGCGTGATCCATTCTCGGCGGTCTCGGTGGCCCAGTGCAGGTTGCGTGCGGTGCGCACGATGGAGCGCCGCACGTCGTCCGTCCAGATTCCAGAGGAGATCAAAGATGCAACTGCCGAAGGCGGTCCCGCGCCTCCGGCGGTCGAATTGGCTGGATGTGTGAGCGAGCCCAGGGCCCGCGAGGATTCGGCCGGATCGCGGGATGTCTCGCCAGGCAGAGCCCGCGCTCTTCGTTCGTCTTCGCAAGCGCATGGCGAGAGCGCAGCAGGACGAGCTCGACATCAAGCCGTCCGGCCAGATTCCAGAGGGGATCAAAAACGCAACCGCCGAAGGCGGTCCCATGCCTCCGGTCGTCGTGCTGGCTTGAGGTGTGAGGGCGCGCCCAGGGCCACCGGTTGTCGGAGGAAGGCGGAGGAGTCGGCGCGGCGGTTAGTTGGGATCCACCGTATTCACGCAAGCCGCCGATATTGCAGGCATTTTATATGCACTCTTGGTTTCTGCAACCGGTTGCGGCGCTTCAACCAGACCACCTTCTTGATCAGTTGCCGCGCGGCAACTCGCCCTTCTCCAACCCCAAGGGCCCAAGCACAAGCGGTGAAGCACGCTAGCGCAAGCAACCCTTCGAGCGCAAGCCCGGCCTCACTGAATCGCCGCCCAGCTCGGCGCCCTCATGACGCCAGGCTCAGGACACGGATCTCCAGACCGCCGCCAGGTGGATCTCGGAGAGGCCGCCGCCAAAGGAGGTCGGCCGGCATGAAGCCGCCCCCACTCTCCCTGCCGAAAAAGAAGAATCGAAGCGGTGTGGGGCGCCCGTCGCGGGACCACTTGTTCACTGTGCCGAAGTCGGGAAGCCTGCCGTATTTGGCGCTGAAGCGCTCGGCATCGAACTCCGTTCCTGCCGAGTGAACAACCTCTGCGATGGCGGCCTTCTGTAGCTCATCGAGGCGATCCCAGGCCTTGCGCAACCCCTCGCCATCGAGGTGGCCAAGGATGTGCTCGACGAGCTCGGCCTTGCGAGTCGGCGAGGGGAATCTGTGAGCGAGGCGAGGATCTTCAGCTCATCCGCATTCATGTATTCGGCAAGGGCGATAGCGAGTGTTGGGATGCCGGCATCCACTTTGTAGCGCTTCACTGTGGGCTGCTCTCCAGTTGCGGTGGCGGGCGTTCTCGCCCTTCCGCTCAGATTCCCGTGGGGACTTTCGACCTGGTCTGCGATCTCATGACCTTCACCCCTCACCGCCGGCGGCGCAGGTCGGCTTCGTGCTCGGTCAACGCTGCTCGCTGCTCGGCAGTCCCCGCGTGACGAGCCGCTTCGAGGATCTCGGCCATCTCGCAGGCGGCGAAATCGTTGAGGGCGTCGACGACGGTCTCTGCCCACGGGTGCGCATCCATCCGTGGTGACAGGCTCCTGAACCAGGCGGGCAGTACACGGTCCCACATGACGGGGACCTGCCATGAACCCGCTTCATCGGCGAAGAAGATGATCTCGTCGCCTCGGTCGATCGCGCGCATCAGGTCGATGAGCAGCTCGAGCCCCTCGGCGGCCGTCTCGAGGTCCCCGGCCTGCTCGGCACGCAGGCACTCTCTGACCAGACGTAAGTGCTCCGCGATGAAGATCTCCGTGCCGCGCGACATCTCCATGCAGTTGCGCGAATTGGCCCTGAAGTCCTGGTAGAAGCGGCACGCCATGCCATCGCGGTGAAACTCGCGGATGTTGCGCAAGAGGTCGGGGTGCGTCGTCTCGTCGGCGAGCACGTCGCAAAGGTGAACGTAGTCGGCGATGAGCTCGGGAAACGCTTCATCGGGAAGCAGGTCCATTGCGCGGTCGAGCCAGACGCGTAGCCCCACTCCGCCGAGCTTGCGCACCTCGGTCCGGGCCTTGTCCCGGTCGATTTCGAGCTTACGTCCTCTGCTCATCGGTCGAATTCCAGTTTTGCTTTCGAGAGGTCGAATGCGTCGGGTTTCCAGCCGTCGAGCCAGGCCTCGAGCCCCTTGGGATCGTCGTCGTACCTGTCCTCGCCGGTCTCGACAAAGTGGACCACGTGCTCGTAGCCGGGCGTCCCGCCGCAGTCCTCCGGCGGCGCCGCCCGCTCGCCATCGAGGAGCCGCCGCTTGAAGGACTCCTTCTCGGAGCGCACCGCGATGAGCTTCACGTCGTGGGTCCAGTCGTCGCCGAAGTCGTAGAGGTATTCGCACCACTCGACCACGCGACGGCCGGTGAAGTAGCTGCTCAGCTTGACGGTCTTCGCGTCCGGTGTTGGGCGGTCGTTCTCCTCGCCGCCGTCAGGCGGGCCAGCGATGGGCCAGCCCTGACACGTGGGGAGCCGGAATTCCCAGAGATGGCGCTCCTCCCAACCGAAGCTCTCCTGAATCGCCTTGTGGAGTTGGGCGAAGGTTGCGGTGGTGCGAAGCAAGAACCGCCGCCAGATCCGCGGCTGGATCTCCTGCAGGGAGACTTCGAATTCGTAGTATCTCGGCACGGGCTTCCTCTCAGTTTTTCTCGGGTTTCGGCATCCGCGTCGACGTCGCCCAGGTTCGGGTGGTCGGCTCCCACGATCTCGTCCGGAGCCCAGCGAGGACCGGGGCCAAGAGAACGCTCGCCGCATCGAACGCCCTGTCGAGGGTAACTCATCGCTCGGAGACCGTGCGTGTTCCGTCCCGCGACAAGCAAGGGCCGATTCGATCGCCGCACGCAGCCGGCCCGCCTCGACCGGGCCGACCGAAGGAATGAGGGCGAGGTCTGGAGACCCTTGAAGCCGCGAGCTCGGCCCGGGTCGACGATTCGCCGCGTCTCGCCAGCGAGGCAGAGCAGCGTGTGCAAGCGGTAGCTCGTGACGCTCTGGTCGGCGCGCCGTGGCCCTCGACGCTCGCCCGTGCCATCGGAGCGAATCGATCCGCGCGACAACCACTCTGGCACTGGGAGCAGCGAGCCCGCCGGTTCTAGTCAGAGCTTTCCTTGGGCTGTCTGCTGGAGCTGACTGACGGCTCTCTTGCCGATGCGAACCCTGCAGCCATCATGCGTCCGACGAGACACCGAGTCGTCCACCGCCAACTCGCCACCGCGAAGCACAGGTCCCCGCATCCCTTGTGGAGTGAGCGACGGCCGAATCGACGTTCCTACGTCCTTCTCGCGTCTTTTCATCGGCCCAAGAAGTATCCGAGCGTCCCCAGGAATTTTTTTCAATCACCACTGGACTCATATTGCGACATTTCGGACACAAAGAACCGCGAGCCGAGCAACAATATCTTCCTACCGATTGCTTTCATCCTCGAGGAACCGCTCGAGCCTTCTCTCGCCTTTGTTTCTTTCCCCAGGGAAGCATCCGAGCCTCCTTCGCGCGAACAGCGGTGCATCCTGAAGCCTAAGTGCCCGGATCTTCGACATTTTGCCTCACACCCGGGGCGAGTCACGCTTCCCATCGACATCGGGTGATTGTCAATTGGTTGGTACCGAGCAATAGCCGCATCCCCCATTTGAACCGTGGACACGAACTCTCGTCCGTGGCCGAATTGCGCCCGACTGAGGGGGACCAAGAGTAATCCACCAGCAAGGCATCAGCGTCTTCGGGCAGCCGCACATCCAACCAACTCGGCAGAGGCCGAAATAGGGAGACCAAGATGCCCGACGAATCCACTCCGACGACCAACGCAGACGAGGCGCAAGAGACTTCGGCAACCACGGCAACGAAAGTCGATTTCGCCGCCGAGACCGCCTTCTTCCTGGCGCAGGCTGCCGACGTCGACCCCAAGGACGTCCGCATTTGCCGCGCGGACACCGACCTGATGGCGGCGAACATCCGTCGCGGCCTCGCCTCGATCACACAGGAAGGCGTCCTCGACCGGATTCGCGTAGAGCTGCCGACCGTCGACGTCGCCCCGCTTCTTGAGCTCAATCGGCTGGGCGAGACCGTCGCCTTCGCTGCCCGCAACGTGATGCCGGAGCCGAAGTCGGAGGAGCTCGCCACGAAGACGGCCAGAGGCCGCAAGCTTCGCAAGGTCTTCTTCAACCAGATCGAGACCTTCATCGGGACCGGTCAGATCAATCAGGAAGAGTTCGACAAGATGCGCAAGGGCAAGGGCACGCTCGACGTCGCCAGCGACCTGATCGACTGCGTCGCCCTGTTGGAGAAGTACGAGCCCGTCTTGGGCGGCAGGCTGTCGGTGACCCCCGAGCTGCTCGACGAAGGCCAGGAGCTCGGACGTTGGCTGCGACAGACCGTCGAGCCCAGCGTTTCGCGCAAGAACGAGGGGCTCAAGAAGAACGAGGGCTCCGAGGTCCGCGACCGGCTCTGGACCCTGCTCCAGCGGCGCCACCGCGAGCTGAGGCGCATCGGCGCCTGGCTCTGGCCCGAGGAGGTCGACAAGCGGGTCCCGTCGCTCCTCGCCCGGCAGAGGAAGAGGAAGAGCAAGGAGAGGGAGGATGCCGCCGAGGGCGGGACGGAGAGCACTCCGGTCTGCGGGTGAGAGCTGGGGCGGGCGGCGCGGGTCTTGGTTGCGGCGTCGAGTGATCGGCGGCAGTTCGGAGGGGCCTCGAGCGTCTTGCCCGGGGTCCTTTGTTCTGTCTGGCCTTGCTCGTCCCTGTCTTACGAGGTCCCCGGCGTCGTCACCGAGCTTGAGCTCCTTCCGGTACTTTCCGAGGGCGAGATTCCGGCTTGGCTACGATGTCGTGGCCGGCCCGAGCAGCACCACACATTACAGCCGTGCTCGCGGATGTCCGCCCCTGGTAAATTGGCGGCCTCTCGAAAAAGCACGTAGCGTTGTTGGGTATGCCGAAGACGCCGAAGAAGCCTCCGGGCTCTCACCATTCGCTTCCTCCGCTCGCTCACGAGTCGCTCGCGGCCCTGATCGGTCCTGGAATGGCGAAGGTGGCCGCGCGTGCGGTGAACGAGTTTCGCCGCCGGCCCGGTTGGATTCGCGAGCAGACGATTCACCCGCGTGACGTCATCGACATCGCCGACGTCCAGGACTTCCTCAAGGGCTTCGGCTACTTCTGCTACTCGAGCGGATTCACTCCGAAACAGGCCACGGAGGAGGCGAACTGGCTTGGCCAGCACTTTTGTTACCTCCTGAATTTCGAGCTGCACCACCGAAAGACCTTCTGGGTCGACGAGTCGCTGGCATGGATGCTCGGGCAGACGCGACTCGACATCGAAGGTCGGGCCTTGAAGCTCCCGTTCCCGAGCTTCGCGGTGGCGTTCACCGACAGGGTCACCTGCGAGCTCGCCGAGCAGCTCATGGCTCGGGATAGCGACCGGCGAGAACCTGAGCCCGTACAGGCACTCACGGCCTACCTGACTCGGCTTCCCGATGAGCGCGAGGGGTTGGGGTTGAACGTGAGCCTTCTTGCCGACCAGCGGAACGGCCACTGGCCCTACTTGGTCAGCCGGGATCTCTTCGTTCGCCCCGAGGACAATCTCGACACGATCCTCGACAGTCACTTCCCCGAGGTGCAGGTCAAGTCGCTCGACCCGCTTTTTCGGTCGGGTGAGCTGAAGCGGCTCGTCCATCTCGTCGTCAACGCGATTCTCTACGCGACGTCCTACTCCGATGCCTGGCCCGTTCTCGGTTCCCCGGTGAAGGAGCTTCGACGGTCGGGGCAAGGGAAAGGCGGACAACAGCGCGGGCGCGTCGAGCGACGCGTACTCGAGCTCGCGAAGACACGCTCGGCCGAAGACGTTTTCCACCTACCCGGAAAGATTCCGATTTCGTCGATGCGAGCGCTGCAACAGATGGAGAAGACCGATCCCGGTCGTCAGTTGCTCGCTCGCTTCATGGTTCGCGGCCACTGGCGTCGCGCGGCCAACACTTGGAAGCAGCAGCATCTCCGGTGGATCGAGCCCTACTGGAAGGGCCCGGAAATGGCGGCTGTGATCGAACGCGAGTACCAGCTCAAGCTTTAGCGAGTATCCCCGCACCGAAGCGGGCGTGCGGCGGCGACAGCCACAAGCGGTTTGGCTGAATGGGCGAAAGGCGAGTGCCCGCCATGATAGCCAATACCCTTCCGGTCAGTTCAATCCCTTTTCCCGCTCACAACAAAGCGCCTGGTTCCTTTTTGGGAGCCAGGCGTTTTGCTTTTGCGGGTGACGATGGAATTCATTCGCCCGCTCACCAGCGCATCGAGCCGGGCTTGCCCGAGCGGACTCGGAAGCGAATCGGTGAGCTGACGATCAACGTCCAGGCACTCCCCGAGCGTCGGCGTGACGCGAACGGCGGCGATACCGTCGCCTTCGCGGCCCGCAACGTGGTGCCACAGCCGAAGTCGGAGGAGCTCATCACGAAGACGACCAGAGGCCGCAAGCTTCGCAGGGTCTTCTTCAACCAGCTCGAGACCTTCATCGGGACCGGTCAGATCAAGCAGGAAGAGTTCAACAAGATGCGCAAGGGCAAGGGCACGCTCGATGTCGCCAGCGACCTGATCGACAGCGTTGCCCTTCTGGAAAAGTACGAGCCCGTCTTGGGCGGCAGGTTGTCGGTGGACGTCGAGCTGCTTGCCGAAGGCCAGGAGCTCGGACGCTGGCTGCGCCAGACCGTCGAGCCCAGCGTCTCGCCCAAGAACGACGGCCTCAAGAAGAACGAGGGCTCCGAGGTCCGCGACAGGCTCTGGACCCTGCTCCAGCGGCGCCACCGCGAGCTGAGGCGCATCGGCGCCTGGCTCTGGCCCGCGGAGGTCGACAAGCGGGTCCCGTCGCTCCTTGCCCGGCAGAGGAAGAGGAAGAGCAAGGAGAGGGAGGATGCCGCCGAGGGCGGGACGGAGAGCACTCCGGTCTGCGGGTGAGAGCGCGACAAGAGGGCTTGGCCGCCTCGAGGGCGGCCGGTCCAAGCAACGCCCTCATCGAAGGCATGGCGCAGGCGCTCAGGGACTTCCGGGCGAGAGTCTGACCGGGTCGTACCGCTCGCCTTGAGGCCTGTGGTCTATCGACTGAAGCCGGCCGGTCAACGCAAACGCTCGGAGCCTTCTGGTTTCGGGCTCGGCCGGCTTCAGGGTGTCGCGCCCTCGGTGGTCGCGCTCTCCGCGCTTTGCACCTCGGCTCGCGAGCGGAAGGACTTGGCGGGGAGCGGCTTCCCGTCGAGGAAGGCGTTCAACGTGTCGAAGAAGAGCGCGGGCTCCTCCTCCATCGCGTTGTGGCCGCTCTTCTCGAAGATGACGAACTGGGCATCGGGCAGATTGTCGAGCAGATAGAGAAGCCTCTCCTGCGGCGAAGGCTCGCAGCGACCCCAGGTGAGCAAGGCGGGGGCCTTCACGAGCTTGAGCTTCTCGGCGAAAGCGGCCCGGTCGAAGGTCCGAGAATACTGGTTCTGGCCTTGACTCGCCCAGAAGCCGGCCCGCCCCTGCTCCGCGCTCGCCGCCGTCGGGCGCTGGCAGTAGAGGGACGGGAACATGACCTCGGCAACCTGGAAGAAGAGCCTGTCGAGCTCCTCCTGCGGCGCCCCGCTCTCCGCCGACTCCTGGAGCTTGGCGATCCGCTCCTTGGCGAGCGCCTTCTCCTCGTCGGTGAGCATGGCGAAGTGAGCCTTGCTCTTCTGCTTCGAGAGCGGCTGGTCCTCGGGACCACCCGAATAGACGACCAGCTTCTCGACGTGCTCGGGGTACGCGGCGGCGTAAAGAACAGCGAGCCCAGCTCCCCACGAGTGGCCGACAAGGGTTATCCGGTCCTTGCCTAGCCGCAGCCGGAGCGCCTCGAGGTCCTCGATGTTCTGCTCTAGCGAGAGGGACTCGAGATCCTTTTCAGAGGCGACCTGGAAGCGGTCCGACTCCCCGGTACCCCGCTGATCGTAGAGAACCACGCGGAAACGCGGGGCGAGCACCTCGAGCCCACGCAAGCTCAGGTGATTGCCGCCCGGTCCGCCGTGGACGACGACAACGACCGGCGCCGTCTCCGGCCCGACGTCTCGCACGAAGAGCTGGGTGTCCCGAATCTTCCACTGGCCCTCGCGGACCGGCTGCGCCTGGGCGTGCGGGACGGCCAAGGGTTGCGGCTGAGCCACCTGAGTGGTCGAGCAGCCGAGGAAGATGCTAATGGTGAGGCAGGCGGAAACGATCAAAGTCTTGGAGTTCATGGCGACGTAGTAGCACTGACCCCGCCTGCCTGTCTCGTGCCCTCGCGGCCGACGGCGCACCGGTGGCAGAAGATGCCCGCGGCGCCGTCGCCGAGCTCTTCGACGAGCAGACTGGGGAGCTCGACGGCCTCGTCGCGAGCGGCTGGACGCTCCAGGATTCGCCGTCGCACCGCGTCGGCGGACAGATGAAACGGCGCGCCCTGGTGCTCGCGGTCTCTCGACGCTCATCCATCCGCTGTCGTTGGTTGCCGGCCTGCTCGGCGGCGACACCAGCAAGGTGGAGAGCAACATCCTGAGCGACGCGCACCGTCTCAGGTTCATCGGCGTCAGCGTCGGCTTGGTCGTTCCCGGCGGGCGATGTACGCGCTCTTTCGCCGACCCGGGCTCCTAATGTTCGCTAATCCTCGCGTGGCTGGTCGGGTTCGTGCGCCGGCTGCTCGGTCTGCGACGGAAAGTCGTTCGTCGCGCCGGCCGGAGTCACTTGAAATCGCGATTGGGCGTCCTTGTATACGAAGAACCGCATGCTCTCCCGAAGCGCGAAGGCCCCATGCATGTAGAGCCCGCCGAGCCAGAACGGAACGCCAAACAGATCAACGTGGCGATAGGTGACTTGACCGAACAGCGCGAGCAGCCCCTCGGCGAACATGCCCCCAACGGTGAGCAGTATGGCCAGCAGCAAGGCCCAGGCGCGCTCGTAGGTCACCGCCAGACGCAGCGCGAAAGTACCGAAGAAGATCAGCCCCAAGAGCCTCGGGCTCTCGTTGCCGAACCCGCTCAGCAGATAGACCAGCACAAACGCAACGAGGGTTTCAATGAATGCAAAGGAGTGCCCTGCCGAGCGGCTCTTCTCGATTCGCAGCACCGACTGCAGCCGCCGCGCGAGCGCCGCATACGTTACGCCCATGAAGCCGAAGGCCACGAAGAAGCCAGGGAATACCCACCACGCCTGACCGGCCACCAGAGGCGCCGGGTAGCTGAGCGTGCGCGTATACACGTGGTTCGCATCACAAAAGGTCGCCGCCACCGCGGCGAGCAGAGCGAACAGCAACACTCCAGAGACTTTCAGGTTATTCATTCGCTCGCTCGTGGGTGTTGTGTTTGGCTTGAGCCCGAAAGCGCTCCAGCATCCAATCGTATCGGATGCTTTTGCGCCGGCAAAGCTGCACTCCGAAGGTTCCTCTACCGGCTCATCGGCGACACCGGGCGCGCGCTCGAGACCGATGTCTACGCCGACGAAGCGCTGCGCCTCGAGGCGGGCTGATGAAGCCAAGCTGCCCCGATTCTCGCCGCTGGGAGGAGACGCCATTCGGCTCGAGCCTGATCCACTACGAGCGCGGGGACCTTGGGCTCGGCCAATCAGCTCTGCCGAAAGTTGCCACCGGGTTTACCGGCCGACGCTGCCGACATCATAGGAGATACTGCGTCTGCCCCGGCGCCGCTCGAGCAGACGTGGGTGCTCGGCTCGGCCGAGGTTGTGACGCGCGTTGCGTACTGCCCGCGCGTCTTGACTTCTGGCTGCCAAGCCACATGCCCAGACTGAGATGAACGACATCGGCAAGGTCATCGAGAAGATCAGGACCCGGCAGGGGCTTTCCCGTGGGGAACTTGCGCATCACTTGGGCGTGACCGTTCAAACAGTCCTCAACTTGGAAGGCGATCCCGACTACAACCTCGGAACCCGCCTCCTACGTCGACTCGACGAGGCACTCGGCGGCGAGTTCCACATCGGTTTCCAGGAGGCAGTCGAACGAGCGAGTCCGGATGGGCAACGACGAGTTTATCCTCTACATTCGGAAGAACTCTCGGACATCCGTCGCGAACAAGCACCTCGGCCGACTGATCTGGAAGTGGCTGCGCGATAACGCGGACGGCGAGAAGCTGCAGGAAAATCGCCCTTGCGATTGGGGCAGCAACGACGCCATCACCACGGGAGCTCGACAACGTCGGCGTCCCGGTCGGCGGCGACTCGGGAAAGCTGCTCCAAGTCCTTTGCTCCAAGGTCGAGATACTCGAGGCCGGCGGCGCCGACTTCATCATTTCTGCTCACCGCGGCGCGGGTTGCTCGCACGGACGAAGTGGAGCGAATACGCCTCCTCGAGCTTGCGGTCGCCGGTCTGTGTAAAGCGAAGGCGCTGCTTCGGGCCCTTGCCCCAGCGCATGTACACTATCGACTTACGTCCGGTAGACGGCTCCACCATCGGAGGGGCGAGCATCGGGAGCGAGCGAAAGGGGTCCGCTTCTCAGCCATGCCTCGACCCGCTGCCATGACTTGCCCTGCTTGAGCCGCTTGAGCAGCTCCGCCCCCTGCTCGATGGCGTCGGCGGCTCCGACAACGCGGGCAAGGCGCTCATCCTCCGTTCCGCCGCATTGCCAGCCATCGTTCTCGCTGTGCAACCCGGAATCCTGGGAGCCGTACGTGTAAAAGCACTTGATCCGCCCGCGCCGGCCGTTTGCGCCCTGCTCGCGCTCAACGTGAGCCGAGGCAAACGCGTCCTGCAACAGGTGCATCAGGCACCCCGCTGCGCGCTCGGACACACCGTCGGTCGCCCGATGCACGGCGAACAGCTCCGAGATCGTCATCCCTGCCTGTCGCGGAAAGAGCTCGCTAATGCCCGGAAGACGGACTTCGCAGAGGCGGATCATCCCGCCGAGCTCGCCGCGGGCGATGGCGAAGGAAAACCGCATCCAGCGCAGAACCGCCTCAAGGGTGACCTCGGGCCCCTCGCCTGGCCTGGAGCCCATCGCGTGAAGGAACTGCAGGTCGCCGAAATGGCTTCTTGCCGTCAGCCGATCATGAGGGCCGGGAGCCTGCAACCGCGCAGCACGACGAGCCTCCCAGAAGACCCACGCGAAGGTGATGCCCGACGAGAAGTCGTCCGGTGCGCCGCCTCGGTCGAACATGAGGCACTCGGGGTCGTCGTTCCAGATCGCGCCGCGAATGAAATTCGAGAACCCCGGATGCTTCGGATTGGCCTCCGAATAGCGCGCGGTAGAGAGCGCTCGCCGCGTGAGGCACTCGTGAACAGGATCTTTGATGTTCCAGGGTCCTTCCACCGAATACAACGGCTGAATCATTGGCGTGCCCGCCTCGGCACCCTCCGGCAGCGTCGAGAAGGCGTCCTCCGGCCTGGCTTTGAGGACGCTTGCGGCGAGCGTCGACCAGCTCTTCGCGTTATCGGGCATGAGGGTTTCTCGGCGTGGTTGAGGATGGCGACAGGGTGTATCGCGATGGTCACTATTCGTTCAAACTATCCGGCGAATTGCACAGGCTCTACGGGGGCGATTGCACCAACCCGGCGCCCACCGCGTCCCTGTCGGCGCCGGACTGCGCGGCAGCGGTCGCCAGTAGCCGGGCAGCGACAGCGTCCCGGGGAACGACACCATTGATCTGCCGCAAATGCTCCAACCACAAGGCTGCAACGCCGGCAACATGCGGGGTGGCCATGCTCGTGCCGCTCATCGAAATAAGCCCGCCCCCTGCGCGGGCAGAGACGACATCCACACCCGGCGCGACGATTTTCGCGCGGCCGTTCGAGAAGGGAGCAACCTTCCACTCCCCGCCGGTGAGCCCGACCGCACCCACCGCCAGGAATTCGACCGCAGGGAGCCCAGCATCTATCGAATAGCCAGGTCGCTTGCTCTCGTTGCCTGTGGCCGCGGCAAACACTGCGTGCGGCGCCGCCCATCTCAGGAATTCCCCCAGTTCTCGAATCCCTTCCGACATATCTCGCTGCTGGCGCATCGCAAGGTTGGCAGCGACCGCCGTGTCCATTCCCCGTGCGACCAGCCGCGCCACGTTTCCCGGAAGGTCGTAGCCCAGGGACATCGAGACCACATCGGCCTTCTCGTCGATGATTGCCCAGTACAGAGCGCGCAGAAGCATCTCGAGCGTTCCGCCGTCGGGACCAACGACCTTCCCGATGATCAGGTCGCTCACGCCAGGCGCGACGCCGAGACGAGTGCCGGCGACCAGGTTTCCGCAGATAGTCGCCGCGCAGTGGGTGCCGTGACCGAGATCGTCGCGCACGTCCGACGGGTCGTTACCCGTGCCGGTGAAATCGCGTGTTTTCAGGTTCTTTCCCAAGAATGCCGGGTGGCTCTTGTCGATGCCCGTATCAAGCACCGCCACCTTCACCCCGGCTCCTGAGCACCTCGAAGCGTGGGCCCTCACCGCGATGAGCCCCATCGGCACGCTCAGCCCGTTGATTCTCGTCACGTTCGCGCTGGCTCCGTCGGTCTTCTCGGTCGGTTCGATGAGCGCCAGCCGCGTCTCCGCGTCCATGACCACGGCGTTCTGGGGATCAGCGCGCAAGGTTCCGGCGTCGTACTCGTGGCCTGGAATGGCCACGATGCTGAGCTCATTTCCCTCGGGGACGCGCGCGGTCACTCCAAACACTTCGAGCGTGGGGACGAGCGGAGCCTGGGCCCGCAAGACGAGGTACTTGGTGGGCATGTTCGAGCTCCCTCCGGGGTTTGTTCGCGTGGAGCGGTTCGAGCCAACAGTGGCTTGGGCTTCGTCTTACAGGACGACCGGGAGCCCTATCCGTCTTCGAGGCTCAACGTCTCGCGGTCAGCGAGGATCGTGTGCTCAGGGGCAGGCCGTGCGCCGATTCCCAGAGGCTCGAGGACGATCCCGGTCTCGGCCGGGCGCAAGGACACGACGCGGTTGGTCCCGATGCCCATCCGAATGCAACTGAAAGCGAAGGTGAGGGCGGTATCAGCCCGAAAGGTGACCGACCTCGAGGAGCTCACCGAGACAGCCAGTTTCGCGCTTGCGCCGAGCAGGTCCTGGAGCTCGGCGGCCGACAGCTCCAGTCCCGCGCCATGTGTCCGCTCAACGTGGAGCGAAAAGGCGTTACTGGCGAGGCAGGCATCGACGAGGAGGGCCTCCCATGGAGCAGGCCCGACAAACAGCTCGAATGCGGGGTTGTCGCTTCTGAGCTCCTTGCCCGCAAGCGCGAGGCCGAGCTCGTTCACGTCAAACGCGCTGCGGACCACGTTTTCGAACGAGAAGCTCACCGCCTGCGACCCCGCGAGCCTGGCTGCAAGGCCGGCGGCGTTGCACCCGAAACCCGCGAGCATTCCCTCCAACAGCTTCACGCCAATCTCGAGGGAAATCTGACTCGAACGCCGGGACGAGATAGAAGGGCAGTCCGAAAGGCTCGCCGACACTTCCACAGGCGAGTCGAGCAGCGGGTTGAGCGAGCCGCGAAAAACGGCACGCTTCCCGTTTCTGGCAATGACCGATAGCGGTTCTAGCGGCCGCGGAATCCGCAGCACGTTCGCGCGCAAGCCATCGAAGAGCAAATCGACGATCGGATCTTTGCCTTTTTCGCAGAGCTTCATCGCGCCTCCCTCGCGCATTGTCGAGGCCCCCGCGGCTATTGGCTGGCGACCGCAGACAAGGCCGCAGCTCAGCGGGAGCCTTTCACCGCCTTCTGGAGCCGTTCGGACCAGCGCTGCTCTTGCGTGTCCCGTCCAAAGGTCTCCAAACCGTCGCCACGCGTTCCCTCGAGGATCGCGATTCGAGCGGCAGGATCGGTCAGCAGCCAGAAGCGCAGCTCTCGCCCGTGCGCCTGGACGAGCTCGGTGACCTTCGACGCCTTCACCTCGAGGCTTTCGCCGATGCGCGCCTTCAGCTCGGCCGGAGGCACGTCCGCGAAGGTCTCCTGCAGCAAGCCCATCTCAACCGTTCCCGCATTCGCCATCCCGAACGGCTGCAGCAGGAACGACGCCGCGTCCGGCAACTGATGGGAGAGGCAGCGCTTCGCGTTGACGATGCCCTTTCCCCAGTGACCATTGTGGGAGGGAGGTGGATCGGATGAATCGCGCAGGATTCTGCGAAAGACCTCGGTGAGCCGAACTTCCGGCCGGTACTGGCGCAACAGCTTGTCGCGACCGTGGAAGGAGAGCCAAAGCGCAGCGATGCCAGCGGTAGTCGCCGTCGCATGCGAGGTGCCGTCGCTTTGGACGACGTCGTTGGGGGGCTTGGCGACCCAGATGTTTTCGCCTGGGCCGGTGACATCCACCCGCGGCCCGCGCGCCGAGCCCCACCACCCCTCGCGGCGCGAGTTGCACGCGGCAAGCGCGATAGTCTCCGGGTAAGAGGCAGGCCAGACGACAATTCGCCCGGTGTAGTTGCCCGCCGCCGCAATGAGGATCAGGTCGTTGTTGTAGGCGGCCCGGATGGCGCGGTGCAGGCTCGCGTTCGGAAACCAGCCGAGGCTCATGCTGATGACGTGGACGGCCTCTTCCCGGTCGAGCGAAAGCGCGTACAGGATGGCGTCGCGTAGCCGCCGTGTTCCCGATCGGAACAGTACGGGCGCAGGGATCAGACCGAACAGCGACGGCTTGGCCACCCGCAACGGCAGAATCTTTGCGCCCGGCGCGATGCCAGTCACCGAATCGCGTCGCGTATCCCGGTTGTCCGGGCTGATGATCACGCTCGCGGTCGACAGGCCGTGGTGGCCCTCCAGATTCTTCGCGCTCTCGACGCCCTCGACAAAGTCGTAGCCCTCGAGCATCCGGTCGCCGAGCTCTGTGTGGTCGATGTACCCGGAGTCAGGATGTCCGACCCGCACACCCTCGCCGGGAACGCGCCCGTCGCCGAAGAGCTTCCACGCACACTCTGCTTCGACCAGCTTGACGCTCCAGTCGTAGTAACTCTCGTCGAAGGTCGCGCCGGCTGCTCCGAAGACCTCTATCCGTGCCGGCAACTCGCCGTGCTGGACGCGGTAGGCATCGCCACCAAGGTCGTCCACCTCGAAGGACGGCTCAGCGTCGAGCACTTCGTCGGACTCCATGAGCCTGTCGGCCAGATCCCAGGCTGGCCCGGGCTCGAGGGCATTCGGCGAAAAAAGGTCGAATTCGCCCGGCAGGTTGTTCACCGCAGCGACGGTCCAGCCTTGTCCCAACCGGTTTTGGACGAGCGCTTCGACACTAGCCGCGGAGGCGGCGGGATCCTTGAGGACCAATCCCAGACTGTCGACCGAGGGGTTCGTCAACGACTGCTTCATCGGCATCCTCCCAGCCGGCCAGGAGGCCGGCCCTCTGTCCCAGGCTGCGACCTCGATACGCAGCCCGGCTTTCAGCTCACTCGCCTTGATCTTCACGAGGTGCTCGCACGAGCTCGGCGGCATCGGCCTCTCGGTCGGCCTCTCGGTCGGCTCTTCGGGACCGGCACCCGGGAACGAAGTGATGAAACTGTCGCGGCGCACGACCTCGGCGTAAGGCCGCAGCGCGTCCGCCCGCTCGCACGCCGAAGCATCTTCGCGGTAGCACAACAGGCCTTCGAGGAGGAGCCGCACGCCCTCACTGAGCATCGGCAGTCCCCTGCTTGCAGCGGTGAGGAAGTCCGAAAGCGCGCGCTGCGAGTCGCCCGTCCGCAACGCACGCCAGCCGGTCGCAACCTTGCCATCGGCAAGCCACTCGATGTCCGCGAGGTTCTCCCACCAATCGTCCGGCGCGAAGCCGAGCTGACCGGTGGCGAGCGCGGCGTAAACCGCTGCAGTGGCGAGCAGTGGATCGACCAGCTTTTCCCGCAGCAGCTCGTGACCGAGCGCGGCGACCGCTGGCCGGTCCCCCACTCTCACGAAGTCGGCAAGCTGGCCGGCTCGCGGATTGACGAGTAGCCGCGGGCGCTTTGGACCGTACGCGCTGAGGGTCGGCGGTGCAGGTTCGCTCACGCCGAACGAGCCTCTCCAGCATCGGGGCCCGATCGCGAAGAACTCGGAGCGCCTTCCCCGACGCAACTGAATCAATCCCATGCGTTGAAGAGGAGCAGTCCGGAGGCACCCCTCGTTCTGGACGACCTTTCGCGCGTCCCAGGTGGTGCCATTCCATTCCCATGCCCCGACACCGACCGAGTCGCCCCCGAGGTGCGCCCGAAAGGATGCCGCCCACGTTCCACTCGCCCAGTTGCGCGACAGGCTTCGCAGCGCGAGGTTCCCAAGTCTGTCTCGGGGAACCGGCAAAAGGTTGAACGTAGGCTCGTCAAGATCGGCCAGGTACTTGATGGCTTCGCCATCCCTCTTGGCGCGCGATTGGTTTTGCTCGAGGGCCGGAACCCCAATCCTCTCGTGCGTTCCCGGCGCCAATTCAACCGGCTGCCGAGCGAGCCGGCCATCCGGCGAATGAGCCTGCACGAGGTGCGCCCGAAAAAGTCTGTCTCGGGGAACCGGCAAAAGGTTGAACGTAGGCTCGTCAAGATCGGCCAGGTACTTGATGGCTTCGCCATCCCTCTTGGCGCGCGACTGGTTTTGCTCGAGGGCCGGAACCCCAATTCTCTCGTGCGCGCCCGGCGCCAATTCAACCGGTTGCCGAGCGAGCCGGCCATCCGGCGAATGAGCCTGCACGAGGTAGCGCCCCGCCGGCAGCCTGAAGGTTCGCCCGAAGTCCGGGGCCTGCTGGATCAGCCGCTCGTCGAAAACGATCACCACCACGTCGCGGCGGTCGTCCTCGATCTCCAGGGTGGCCATCTTCGTCACCATCGAATCACCGTGCGGGCGCATGGAGGAGCGCAGAAGCTGAGAGTCTCACGCGCCGATACCATCCCGGCCGCTGGCTCCGGCTCGGCCCCAACCCGGTAGATTCCCGCCGGAACGCTGATCTGCCATGGCGTCGGTTTCGGCGGCCGCCGTTGCTCGGTCAGCTCATTGCGGATGTACAGCGCCACGCGCGCGAGGTTTACCGCCGGGTCGCAGGAAACGCGCACTGGCACTGGAGGGGGAGCTGCCAGCGAGCGGAGAATGCCGTTGCCGGTGCCACTGAGCGACTCGCACTGCTGCTCCGGCCAGCGATTCTCCTCGGACTCTTCGCGCAGCAGCGCGTTGATCGCATACTGCAGGCGGCCGGTGCGAATACTCCATTTCCCGGATCCGTTCTCGTCCGGCTCGGCGGCGACTCCTCGCAGAGCAGCCAGCAGTGCCGCCGTGAAGCGGCTGGGCTGGCCCGCCAAACCGCTCGCCAAGCGAAAGTCGGTTGTCGACGCGATCATCGTCGAGTCGAGTTCCTGTTGCCCTTGGGCCGTTGGCATCGCGAGCGCGGTTCCGATGGTGCCGACCATTGCGAGCAGATGGGCTGGGGCCTCCCGGCAGGCATCGACCAGCCAAAGCTGAGTTCGGGCCTTGCATCGCGCTGTTCCCAGCCGGGTCTGGAGCAGATCGATTGCGCGGGCCAGTGGATTGAGCTCGTCGCTTCCAAAGTCGGATGGGAGCACCACAGGTCCCGCGCGCTGAAGACCGTGCCCGCAGAAGAAGAATAGGAGAACGTTGCCGGGGTCCGAGTCGCCACGCTTGAACCACCGGAGAAACGCCTTTTGGATTTCGGCGCGCGTCGGCACACCTGGGCGCCAATCCCCGTAGTCCGCGGGACCGCAGGCCAACAGCTCGATGGAGCCGAGTGGCGCCCTGGCGTCGGCGAATTCCTCCCCAGCAAGAAAACGCGCGAGCGCTACCGCAGATATCGGCGGTGACGAGAGGGAGCCAAGTGCTCTGACCAAAGGCTCCGCAGCCCCGGCGCCTACATGGGGATAATCACCCACGCCGATGATCAGCGCATGGGTTGCAGGTCCCTCTACGTCGCGCTCTACGACGACCGCCACTTTCCCCCCCAGCGCCGCGCGCGGCGGCAAATGACGTCGACAACCGTATATTGAACGTGGTTATCCGCCAAACACCTTTTTCACACGCTCCGCGAGAACCGCACGGTAAGGCTGGAAGCGGGCGCCCACTATTGGTGGCGGTGCTGCCGGCCCTGTTGCAGCCGGTCCTTCATCCACCGGACGCGGCGTCGTGGGCCGGGTATGGCTGGGACAAGGGCCCGATCGCGCGCTGCTCGATAGCTGCGCGAGGTTCGCCCGCGTCTCAGGCGGCAGCTACGGCGGGATCCGTCTCGAAGGGATCCGGCGCCCCGACATCCTCATCTTGCGCCAGGAAGCGGGACGTAGAAGCGCCCATTGCGACCCCTCGGGCCGGCGAAACCAGAAGCGCTTGGCCTCGGGCGTGTCGCCGCGGAGCAATTGCGTGGAGCGCCAGCCATAGCGCCCTACCTTGACGTCGCCTGAGGGGCGCCTGGTCGCCGACTTCGACGTGGGCCGCAGCCACGACCACTCAGAGTTCGCCGTGTCAGAGGCGGTGGGCGGGCGCTTCGTATGCCGGCTGCAGACCATCGGCACAACGACCACCTACCCGGGCACCGAGCACCGCTACCTGAAGAGCGGCGCGGACAACTTTACGTTCGAAGGCCAGAGCTGGGATCTTCTCCTCGATGGCCGGGGATTCCACCGAGCGAGCGCTTTGTCGATGTCCAGGCGGTGGCGCTGACCGTCGACCACCTGATTGCCCACGACTACCTCGAGAGCGACTCGCTTGACCTCGACCACCTCACCACGCGCTAGGCTTGACCCGATGACTACGAACCCCTGGTGCCAAGCCCTCGGTATCACGCCGCCGAAGCTCGAGGCGGTCGCCGGACACCGCGAAGCGAACACGTTCGCGCTGCTGCTCGTGGCGTTGCTCGAGCGCGGCGAGCCGATGACGCTCTCCGAGGTGGCCACCCGCTTCGAAGAGGCGGGCATCGCGGAGCGCTCGCGCGCGCTGCTCTCGCTGCAGCGCTGCAAGCCGGCACGCCCGCCGGTCTACCGCGAGGGCGACCTCTACCATCTCGACCCGCACGACGACGAGCTCGACCTCTGGGCGTTTCGGCTCGGGCTGCGTCCGCCGAAGGTCGATCGGATTCCCCCGAAGGTGGTCGAGGAGACACCGCGCCCTGCCCTCGAGACCGCGCTCACCTTCAGCGAGCTGGACGAGGCCTGGAGAAACGCGAGCCTCGTCAGTTGGTCGGCACAGCGCCTGGTGGTCGCGGTGCTCGACGCGAACGGAGGACCGCTCACGCCCGCCGAGGTCGTCTCGGCAGTCACTGCGCGCACGAAGTGGCACGGGCTCAAGGAGGACGCGGCGAAGTTCCAGCGACGCGGCAGCGCGGTCGAGGTGCTCGCGGACGGCCGCTGGGCGATCGCCGCGGACGCGGACGCCACCGTGAAGCAGACGCGGGAGGCCGTACGCGACAGGGTCGCCGTCGCGCGGCGGTACGCGGCGACGCGTTTCGACCCGGCGGTCTTCGAACAGCAACGCGCGGAGTGGGAGAAGAAGCGCGCCGCTCACGGCGCCGAGCTCGCGAGCCTGTCGCGCGCGCTCCTCGTCGCCTTTCCGCCAGGCCGTCCCGAGGCCGCCGCGCTCCTCGACGTCGGCGAGCACGAGATCTCGACCTTCGTCGGCGACGAGCTCGCCGCGCTGCCGTCGCGGCTCGCCGCGTACGACATCCTCGGCGGCGTCGACGTGCGCGGACTCTTGCGCGCGCTCGGCTTCGCCCCGGGCGAGCGCCGGCTCGCCGAGCTCGGGCCGCCGCAGAAGACCACGAAGCTCAACCGACGCGGGCGCACCCTGAAGATCACCACCGCGCTGCTGGTGCAGGGCTCGTGTGGCATCGGCAAGCCCTTCGGCGACGAGAAGAAGCTCGCCGAGTACCTGGCCAAGGGCGAGCTGACCAAGCTGCGACGCCGACTCGAGGCCGACGTGAAGTCGCTCTACGCGCTCTATGAGTACGGCCGCCTCCACGGCGTGGTGCGCTTGCGCTGGGGCTTCCTCGACGAACGCATCCCGGCGCCGTGGGTCCACCGCGACGAGCCCGTGCTCTACGACCTCAAGCGGTCCGCGCTCGAGATGAACGTTCCGCTCGAGATCGTGGTCGGCAGCGCGCCGGGGTGGGGCGAGCCGTGGTCGCGGGTGCGCCTCGCGTACGTCGAGCACGACGGCAGCGGCTGGCGCATGTGGCTCGTCGACGAGGACGGCTTTCGGATCGACGAGGCCGAGGTGCAGCGGGCGCGGCTTCCGGTGGCAATCCACTGACACGCGCGAAGACGGCGAATCGTGGCCATCGGTTCCCGAAACACTTCGCCCAGTCGCCAGAGTCGACCGTGTGCTCTTCGGTGTTGACCGCCGCCAGGCGTCTCGGAACGCATCGGCTCGCTCAATCTCGGCAAGGCCAATGCGTACGCCGACTTCATCCGCGACGGAGCCCCTGACAGCCCGGTGCCATGCTGGGGCGCCATCACCAAGCGCTTCGTCGAGACGTTCCCCTCCTACGAGGAGTGGCCGTGCGTGCTCGACCAGCTCATCGCGGAAGGGTGCAACTCTGAAACTGATTGCTTTGGCGATCGCGGTTTCGTGGAGCCATTACGCGGCCTCAGCAAAGGCCGGTTGCTCGTAGCACGTGAGGGCGCCGCGGTGCGTGACGACGAGTGGGGTGTCCTGGAAGCTCGCGGCGGCCAGTGCCCAGCCTCGTGCCCATCGGTCGCTCTGCTGAAGGCTGCGAATCGTGAGGACGGCCTGCTTGCCGTCGCCCCAGCTCATTCCTGACCGCTTCATGCGCTGCGTCGCGAGCGTCTTGCACGCCGCCTCGACCACCCCGCTACCGATGGGCAGGCCCTTGGCGAGGTACGCCGCGTAGCCCATCCGCTCGCGCTGGTTCTGGAAGTACTTCCTTTCGCTGCGCACGGCCTCTTTCCGGCTCTCGCTCGCCCGGGCCCTCGCTCGCAGGCTCCGCTCCAGCCTGAGCAGCAACTTGATAACCGTGTCTACGCCGCCCGCTTGCTCCTTGAGGACTACCTTGAGCCGCTCGTACTCCGCGCGTCCCTCGACACTGCCCTCGCCGTAGTACGCGGCCAGACCGCTTTTCAGGTGCTGGCTGGCATGCCCGAAGTCTACGATCTTCGTCGCCGTCGCCCAGAGTGGTCCCTCGAAATACCGCCAGTTCTCCTCCGCGCCGTCCGCGAGCGCCACGAGGATCAGGTCCGGTCGCACCGCAAGTATCGCCGCGACCTCCGCGTCAAGTTGGCCCGTGAGCGTCTTCTTCTTGGTCTCCGGCGCGCGGCCATAGCGAATAGTCCCCAGGCGCTTCGCCTCAGGCTTCTGCGCGTCGTACAGGCTCACGGTGCCACAGCCCACCTCGCGGTATCCCGCGGGGCCTCCCGTCGCCTTCGCCAGCGTCTCGCGCTTCTTCTCCCGCGCGGCCTTCGCCTTCGCTTGCGCCTCCTTGTCCGGCACCATCACCCCATCCAGCGAGACGGCCATCACCTTAGCCTCAAGCGGTACCGTCTCCGCCGCGCGTAGTGCGTCCTCCCACTCGACGCGGTGCCGCTCCCACGCTTTGTCAAAGACCTTCGGAATCCGGTCGCAGGTGCTGCTCGAGGGGCCCTCGATGCCGAACTCCCGGAACAGCTCCGCCGACTCCGCCGACGGCATCAGACCCATCGTGTACGTCACCTGCCGGGCCAGCGCCGGCGAGCAGAGGCCGCCCACGATCCCTGCGCGGAGCTCCAGCGCGCACACCGCCTTGCCGCCGCCCGAGGGCCGGAACAAGTTGCGCGGCACCGTGATCGGCCCCGAGTTGGTCAGGTACTCCTTTCGCTCCTTCTTCAGGCACAGGTTCATCGTCACGCCCGCGACAACGATCGTCTGCGCGTCGATGTCGTACCGCGCGAGCTGCTCGACCTTGATCTCGCTCTCCAGCTTGCGCATCCGCCGTCCCAGCTCGACCTCGAACTCCTCGAACGAGCCAGGCTCTGCTCGGCTCTTTTCGATGAAGGCCTGGAGCGTGGAATGCGCGGCGAACTGCAGACGCTCAAGGACGGCACGCGCGTGCCGGGGCGCATGGAGGAGCACAACCTCGAAGCGCTGCGCTCTCTACTGGGCAAGGAGGTCGTCGTCTCGGGGATGGCACATCTACCGGCCCTCCGGGCGTCTCCTGCCTGGTGGATGTCGAGGCTCTCGACCTCGCTCGTCCCGAGGACCGAGTCTTCCAGAGGGCTCCCATTGCACGGAAGCAGAAGGTCGTCGTTGAACCTACGGGCCCGAGCGACACCTCCGACGTTTCCGCGTTCTTCGGCACCTGGCCTGGCGAGGAGACTGACGCCGAGCTGCTCGAGGCGCTCAGGGCGATCGGATGAGCGGGCTGTACCTACTCGACACGATCGTCGTCCTCGCGCTCGTTCGAGGAAAGACGCTGGGGGCCTTCATTGACTCAACCTTCGGCCTGAGCACGGGCAAGCGCCGCCCTGCGATCAGCGTCGTCACCCACGGTGAGGTCCGTGTTCTCGCGAGCAGGAATGAATGGGCGAGGCCAAGCTCACCGCGCTGCAGAGCGCCCTCGACCTTCCGACTGCGGACGAGCAGCGATCGCTTCTCGTTGGCGGCCGCTGCGGGCCTCGGTCCGACTCGCGTTGTGAACATTAGTGTCCTTTGGTATTTACTGGTCGTCTCTCTGGCGCGAGGTGCCCGACGTGGACGACGAGATCCTGACCATCCGTGAGCTCGCAGCCCTCCTGAAGATCGGGGAGAAGACCGCCTACACGATGGCGCAGAGCGCCGAGTTGCCCGGGTTCATGGTCCGCGACCTGTGGCGGTTCCGGCGGGCGGACATCGGCGCGTGGATCGCCGGGAAGGTCCAGCGGAAGGACCCAGGCCTGGAGAGGAAGCCATGAGCTTGCGCCCAGCCGACAACAAACAGCATCTGCTGCAACGTGGAACCAGCCCGGCTGACATCGCAGGTTCAAGGAGGCAGGCATGACCCGAGTTCACGTCGAGTTTGACTGGTTCGGGCCGGCGCCCGAGCTGCGCAGTGATGATGCGGCTCAAACGGCAGCGGGGTACTGATGGCACAGGCACCGAACTTCCGACGCCTTCCGACACCCAAGAGGCGTGCTTTTCGTGGCGGGCCAGAGCTTCGTGAGACGCACGTTCGCCTGGAGGTGGTCACGCCGATACTTGGAGGCAGCCATCAGACCCGCGCGATCGACGACGTCGATGTGATTCGGGCGCCCTCGGTGCGCGGGAACCTGCGCTTCTGGTGGCGGGCCCTGTACGCCGCGCAGTACACGAACGCCGATGCGCTGCACCAACACGAGAGCGCCCTCTGGGGACGCGCGGCGACCGATGATGGCGGACGCTCGGCGGTGGAGATCCGCATCAGCGTCGAGCGCGTCGAGGGCACGGACGACAGCGACATCCGGCTGTATCCCGGGCAAGGCCAGCAGGCGACGCCGGGCGCCTATGCGCTATGGCCCGCGCGAGCGGAGACGAGGACGAACACGCTGACGGCACCTCGTCGCCAACCAGGCACGCAGTTCCAGCTCACGCTGAAGGTCGCCGGCACCGAGAAGGACGAGGCCGAGGTCAGGAACGCCCTACGCGCGTGGATTCTCTTCGGCGGCTACGGGGGGCGCACGCGACGCGGTCTCGGGAGCCTGAAGGTCATCGGTGACGTGAATGGGTGGTTGCCGACTGCCGCTACTCGCGAGGCACTAACGAGGCTATTCGGCACCGACGTCTTCACAGCCCCTACGCGAACCCCGGGCGATGTGCCGTGGTTCGGTGGAGCAGCCCTCCATGTCGGGACGAAAGGACCCGACCCCCGGATGGCGTGGACGACGGCGCTCGATTGGCTGAAAGACTTCCGCCAGGGCTTTGGTGGTCCCGCGGGGGGGGGGCGGGCCCGCGAGCCCGGGCCGAACGGCAATGCCCAGCGCCCCTCGATCTCGAACTGGCCAGAGGGCGACAAGGTTCGACGACTCTCGGCGCCACAGCGAGGGCTTCGCTGGGCGCACACGCCGAGGCACAACGCGACGCCTGCGTGGCCGCGCGCGGGTTTCGGGCTTCCAATCATCGGTCAGTTCCAACAGCAGAGCCGCGAGGAACGACCGAACTGGAGACGCGGAGATCGGGAGCCGAGAAACCTCCGTTGGAACGAACTGCCTCAGGACCACGCCAACTACGGAGCCGAGCCATCAAGCTTCGAGCTGCGCTGGCGCGCGGGCAACGTGGAATACGATCGCCTCGCGAGCCCGCTCATCGTGAAGGCGCTACCGCTCGCCGACGGGTCCTTCGTGCCGTGTGCGCTCTGGTTGAACCGCGCGTATCCGGCGAACGGCGAGGTAGTGCTGCGCAACGTGAACAATTCGCAGGCGCCCTTCGATCGTCTCATCGCCAACGGCGATGCCGCACGTTTCGCGGCGCTCGCGAACAAAACCAGCCTTCGCCAAGCGTTCCTTGATTGGCTCCACGCCAAGTACCAGACGACCGTGGTGGCCCCATGACCGCGCATCTGCTCCTCGTCACGCTCGGTCCCGTGCAGGACTTCATCGCCCAGGCGCGACGCACGCGTGATCTCTGGTACGGCAGCCATCTGCTCTCGGAGCTGGGCCGCGCGGCGGCGCGCGCGCTCGTCGGTGGCGGCGCGAAGCTCATCTTCCCCTCGCTCCAAGCAGGTGATCCGCAGCTTGTAGCGTGCCT
>DHSB01000044.1:16292-28803 GCA_002408385.1 Myxococcales bacterium UBA5297 | reverse complement strand
GCCTCTGCCACCGGCGCGGCCTCTGCTGCGTCGATCTCGATGCCGAAGAGCTCGGAGAGGTCCTCGCTGGCGAGGGTCTTCTCCTCCGCAGGCGCGCTCGCCGAGAGCGGAACCCCGGCCCCGGCGCGCGCGATGAGCTCGCTCGGGTCGACCTGGCGCAGCGTGAAGAGCAGCTCCGGCTTCTCGTCGAGCCGCGCGCCGATGCCGTAGAGCACCGCGGCGACGTGCTTGCACATCGAGGCCCAGTCCGGGCAGCTACAGCTCAGCTCGATCTCGTCGGGCGACGGGAAGAGCCCGGCGCCCTGCCGGCAGATGCGCTCCATCACGCCCTTCGAGAACCGCCCCTGCAGCAGCTCGACCAGCGAGTCGATCCCCGCAGAGCACTCCCCGCAGAGCGCCTCCCAGCGCTCCTTCGGCACGGGAGCGACGCTCACCTCGATCTCATAGAGCTCCGAGCCGCTCACCCGCGCGCTCACTTCGCCGGGCGCCATCTGCAAGTCGACGACCGAGCCGTTGCGCACGTAGGTGCGCCCGCGCGGCAGGCGGTTCGCGAAATCGCTGTAGCTTTCGAGGTTCTCGCACCACGACTTGCCCCAGAACGTCTTGGCGATGGTGCGTCCCTCGATCACCACCGGCGCGACCGGGTGGCCCTTCTTCGCCAACTTCTTCATCTCGCGCTCGGCGTTGCGCCGCCGCTCGGCCACCGACACGTAGGGTTTCCAGTACATGGCTTCAGGTCTCCTCGGTCGCCGCCCGGAGGTCGAGCGAGACCAGCTTGAGCAGCTCGTCGTCCTTCATCTCTGTCAAAAGAAGCTCGGCGCCGCCCTCGAGCAGGTCCTGCGAGAGCTGGCGCTTCGAATCGATCAGCGCGTCGATCTTCTCCTCGACGGTGCCGCGGCAGACGAACTTGTGGACCAGCACGTTGCGCTTCTGGCCGATACGGAAGGCGCGGTCGGTCGCCTGGTTCTCGACCGCGGGGTTCCACCAGCGATCGAAGTGGACGACGTGCGAGGCCGCGGTCAGGTTGAGCCCGGCGCCCCCGGCCTTGAGCGAGAGGACGAAGAACGGGACCGACTCGTCCTCTTGGAAGCGCTGCACCAGCTCCTTGCGCTTCTTGACCGCGGTCTCGCCGTGGAGCACCAGCCCGGGCAGGCCGAAGATCTGCCCGAGGAAGGCCGCCAGCGGCCCGGTCGTCTCCCGAAACTGGGTGAAGACGAGCACCTTCTCCTGCTTGGCGGCGATCACCTCGGCTATCTCGCGCAGCCGCGCGAACTTGCCGCTGTCGGCCTCGGCCCACGCCCCGTCGCCGAGCCACTGCGAGGGGTGGTTGCAGAGCTGCTTGAAGCGCATCAGGGCGGCGAGCACCACGCCGCGCCGCTTGATCCCGTCGGCCGCCTCGAGCGCGCCGGAGAGGTCGTCGACCGCCTGCGCGTAGAGCGCGGCCTGCTTGCGAGACAGGCCGCAGTAGGCCTGCAGCTCGGTCTTCTCCGGCAGGTCGGCGATGACCGCGCGGTCGGTCTTCAGCCGCCGCAGGATGTAGGGCCGCACCAGCTCGCGCAGCGGCGCGTAGGGATTGTGCTCGCGCGTGGCGAGCCGCTTGGTGAAGGCCGAAAACTGCTTCGGGCTGCCGAGCAGGCCGGGGTTGATGAAGTCGAAGATGGACCAGAGATCGCTCAGCCGGTTCTCGACCGGGGTACCGGTCAAGGCGATGCGCACGCGCGACTCGAGCGCCTTGACCGCGCGGGTCTGCTTCGCCTCGGGGTTCTTGATCGCCTGGGCTTCGTCGATCACCACGAGGCCCCACTTCGTCTTCGACAGGGCGGGCAGGCGCAGCAACGAGCCGTAGCTGGTGATCACCAGGTCGAGCCCCTTGAACCGCTCCGGCGCGAGCGCCTTGAGCTGCTCGGCCGGCATCGCCGAGGGGTGGGCGATGAGCGCCTTCAGGTCCGGCGCGAAGCGGGCCCGCTCGGCTTCCCAGTTGGCGAGGAGCGAGGCGGGAGCGACGAGCAGGTTCGGGCGCCGCTCGCCCTCCTCTTCCGAGCGGAGCGTCAAGAGCAGCGCGAGCACCTGGATGGTCTTGCCCAGGCCCATGTCGTCGGCGAGGCAGGCGCCGAGCTGCAGCTTCGCGAGCAGCCTGAGCCAGCGCACGCCGACGCTCTGGTAGGGCCGCAGCGTCGCGCGCAGCGCTTTGCCGGGCTCGGCCGCGGCGAGCGCCTCGGGCCGGCGCAGTCCCCGGAGCGTCTCGGCGAGCCAGGGGCCGGCGACGACTTGCGACCAGTCGTGATCGAGCTCCTCGGCGGGCGACTCGCCGGTCACCTGCGCGCCGGCGAGCAGGCGCATCGCCTCGGCGAAGCTGACCCCTTCCTCGGACGCGGCGCGCTCGGCCTCGCGGAAGCGCTCGAGCATCCGCCCGAGCCGGTCGCGGTCGACCTCCACCCAGCGGCCGCGCAGCATCGCCAGCCCGTTCGCCCCCGCGAGCAGGGAGGCGATCTCGGCCTCGGTCAACGGCTCGCCGTCGAGGCTCACGCCGACCTGGAACTTGAGCAGCGCGCTGCCACCGAGCTGCGAAGGTGCGCTCTCGCCAATCGATGCGCCGACCCGCGGCCGCGGCGGCCGCTTGCCCTGCCACCCGGCTGGCATCCGCACCGTCACCCCCGCCGCCTCGAGCGCGGGCACCGAGCCCAAGAACTCGAAGGCCTGCTGGGGCGACCAGCGCATCGGGTGGAAGATCTCCCCGACGTCGACCATCCTGCGCAGCCAGGGCTGGCTCTCCGAGGCGCGCTGGACCGGCAGCAGCAGCGAGAGCAACCGCTCGCGGTTCTTCGCCCCGGCATACTCGCGCAGGGCCTGACCGAGCGGCAGGTGCTGGACCTTGGCCGCGTTCGACAGGCGCGAGGTGTAGGTCGCCAGGAAGGCGAACGGGAGCTGCTCGTCCTTGCGGTTCTCGGCGAGGTTGAAGCAAACGCGCCCGACGAGGTTCCAGGCGGGATTGCGCGCCTTGAGGAACTCGCCGACCGCACCGCCCGCCTCGCGCAGCTCGACACGGAAGGCCTCGTCGAGCTCGCCCCAGAGCCGCTCGAGCAGCTCGGCCGAGATGTACTCGGCGCCGAGCATCGGCGGGACCGCGAGCGCGAGCGCTTCGAGCTCGTCGGGGTCCGGCGCCGGCAAGAGCGGCTTGCGGCGCAGCTCCTCGACCTCGGGCACGGTGCAGACCGCGGTCACGTAGCGCGCGGCGAGCTCGCGCCAGTAGCCCAGGGCCGGCGGCAGCGCGACTCCGACCTCGGCCGCGCCGAGCTGAAGCAAGCCGTGCCCGGAGCCGCGCTCGAACGCCTGGAGCAACCTGTCGCCGAGCGCGGGCTCGACCGGCGAGCCCTCCTCCGCCGGCGCGAGGCGAAGGGCTCCGTCGGGACTGAGGCGTGGCGCGAGGCGGGTCGAGTCCATGAGCGAGGAGCCCGCTTCTATCGCAAGCGTCACGGACGAAACAATCGCCACGGCTCTGCTTGGGGGCGGCGCGGGGGCGGGCCACATCGCCCTCGAGGCGCTCGGCATCCATCCGAATGCCGTCCGCATCGACCCGATAGCCGTCCGGACCAGTCCGAAAGCCGTCCGCATCGGTCCGAAAGCCGTCCGCATCGGTCCGAAGGCCGTCCGCATCGGTCCGAAGGCCGTCCGCATCGGTCCGAAGGCCGTCCGCATCGGTCCGGAAGGCCGTCCGGACCAATCCGAAAGCGCTCTCGCTCACCCCGGTCGCCAGCAACGCGTCACGGGAAGCACCCGCCCGCGAGCCTGCCACCATCCATTCGACGGGCAAGCGGCACGCCTGGCGGAGCGCGAAGCCGGCGGGGTCTCGGGCAGGCTGCTGGCTGCCTGGGTGGCGCTCACCTAAACTCTCGTTTTCCTTCGCCTCATGCCGCCTTCGAGGGATCGCCCCATCCAGCAGTTATGCGTTCGCCGCCCGCACCCGCATGATTGAGCCCATGAAAGGCCTGCTCGCACTCACTCTGACCCTCTCCTTTGGCTTGCTCGGCGGCTGTGTCACCGTCCCCGCGCCCTCCCCCCGGCCCGCGCATTCATCCCATGAACTGAAGAGCTGCCCGCCGGGCCATCGCTGGTCGGACGGCCGTTGCCACGATCGCGGAAAGGGCCACGACCCCGCCAAGCACCACGGCAAGGGCCACAAGCACCACCAAGGCAAGCACGGCAAGTCCGGGCACTGATCCGCCAGCGCCGCCTGCCTCGCCGCTTCGCCCGCGCGGTTCGACCCCTCGCGCGCTCACTATCGACAGCCCCGGCCCGTGCAAAGCCTGCGACCGCTCGTGAAGCGGGCGCCCGGGCGGTTGGCGGCTTCCGCGCCAGATGCACAAGCTCGAAGAAGGCTAGGTGCATGGGGGTGGCGGCGTGGCGGCGACCGGGCGGGTCGGTGGTGGGGCTTCTTGTTGGCGAGGGGTAAGCAGGGCAACACGTCTCAGGCTGCTGGCGGCCGCGGTCGGAGCTCTGCTCTTTTTCACGGCGCGACCGTGCCTGGCGGCCAGCGAACCCGGCAGTAGCGGCGGTTCGTCGTGGGGCCGGCACCGGCTCGCGACCTCCGGCTTCTATCCGATTTGGGAAGACACGGGCTCGCTGCTCGAGCCGGCGGACATCCAGCTCGCGAGCAATGGATTCCGCGTCCGCATCCCCGGCGATGTGCAGCTCGGGCTTCAGCCGACCTACTACCTGCACCGCGCACCGAACCTGGAGGCGAAGGTCTCCATCCTGAAGCGCGCGGAGCTGCAGCTCGCCCTTCGCCAATCGGTCATCGTCCTCTTCCGCAACGCGCAGGACCGGATGATCACCCCGGTCTACGCCTCGCGGCTGACCAACCCCAACTCGAACGTCGTCCTCGCGCCGGCCTCACTCCACGCGACCTGGCGCCCCTTCTCGTTCCTGCTCGTGCACGGCTCGGCGACCGTTCTGCCGATGCTCTCCAACGAAAAGGACTTCGAGAACCGCGCCGTCGGCGGCCTCTCGGCGATGGTCGAGCTGCCGGTGGTGCGGGGCCACTCGCTGCTGCTGCACGGCGGCGAGGTCGGCCTGTGGGACCACGACTTCGCCTATCTCGGCGCCTCGTACCGGCTCAACTACGCCTGGTTCATGATGCAGCTCGGCTTCGCCTACCGGCTCAGGCCCGAGGGCGCGCAAGGCTCGCCGCTGCTCAGCGTGGGGGCCTATCTATGACGCGCCGCTCGCTGACCGTGGCGGCGCTGCTGGCGCTCGCCGCGTGCGACTGGGACTACTACGCGATGATGAACAGCGTGCCGATCCGGGGCGATCCGGCGGCGAACCCCGTCGTCCACGTGATGCTCGCGGTCGACAGCCTCGCCTACGCCGCCGCGGTCGACGCGCAGAGCCGCGGCGCCTTCCCCGGCTTCACGCTGGCGCGCCACCTGACGGGCTTTCCCGGCACCTCGGACATCTCCTGGACGCGCATCCTGCACACCGCGCCCATCGAGTCGTACGAGCTGCAGTACTACGACCCGGTCGAGAACGAGCTGGTCTACAGCGGCTACGCCGGCCTGCTGATGCACGCGGTGCCCTTCGACACCCGGCCCTGCTACGAGGCCTTCGACTTCAGCGCCAACGGCCTGACCAACGCGCTCTACAACTACGAGTCGCCGCGCTACAGCCTGGGCACCACGCTCGACAACGTCTTCACCCTGCTCGAAGGCCGGGCCCAGACCCGAAGCACCGAGGCCTTCCTCGCCTTCATCAACGAGCTCGACGCCATCGGGCATATGGAGCCCTACGAGGACTACCTCGAGGCGCTGCTGGTCCTCGACAGGCGCATCGAGGCTTTCAAGGCCGCCCACCCCGAGCGCACCTGGCTCTTCACCCTCGTCTCCGACCACGGCCACAACTTCATCTCCTCGCCCGACGAGAAGATGATTCGCTTCCACGACGAGCTGCCGCGGCTCGCCATCGAGGCGGTCGACAGCCTGGAGGGTCGCGACGCCGACGGGCCGCTCGCCGCGGTCCCCATCGTCCACGCCCGAGTCACCTACGTCGCGCTGCACACGCTGCAGGAGCAGGCGCCCGAGGTCGCGCGGCGGGTCTCCGGGGCTCGGTTCACGGACCTCACGATAGCCAAGCTGCCCGCGCCAAACGGCCACACCGAGCCCTGGTATGGCGTCTGGCGCGACGGCGGGTTGGCGCTGCGGTTCGGCTTCGACGCGCGGGCCGACAGCTACCTCGTAGACGTGAGCGGCGCGCTCGAGGCCCTCGACCTCGACTGGATCGGGTCCGGCAAGGGAATCGTCTCGGTCGGCGATCAGGAGCTCTTTGAGCGCACCCGCTACTCCGACTTCCCCGACCTCCTCTACCGCACCCGGACGGCGCTCGAGCCGGCCGGGCTCGAGTTCCCGGCACAGGTCCTCGTCTCGTTTCGCCATCCCTACGCCTCGGTCGGCTTCGAGGTGCCGGGGGGAGGCAACGCCATCGCCATCGCCAGCTTCCACGGCGGGATGCACCGGCTCGACGCGACCGGCGTGGTGCTCACCGAGGCGCGAGAGCTGCCGCCGGCCATCCGCTCGGACACCTTCCTCGAGCTGTTCCCGGTCTTCGCCGCCCGCATTGCGGAGCGCGGGATGCTGCGGGCGAAGGTCGACGCGAACGAGAGCCTCGACTACTCGTCGATGCCATGAGGCGAGCCTGTCTCGGCCCCTTCGCCGCGCCCGCCCTGGCCGTCTGGCTGGCCTGCGGCGGGTGCGCCTCTGTCGGCGAGCAGGTCGTGCTCCTGCGCGGCCCGGCGGCGCCGAGGCGGCCGGTCGGCGCGGTCAAGCTCGCCACCTTCAACCTCTACAACCGCCCGTGGGATCGCGAAGTGCGCCTGGCGCGGGCTCGCGAAGAGCTCCTCGCGCTCGACGCGGACCTCGTCGCCCTGCAGGAGGTCTCCGAGGGCTGGCTCGCCGGGCGAGACGCCAAGCCGATGCTCGCGAGCCTGCCGTATCCCTACCAGGCCTACTTCATGCTCGAGCGGCGCGGACCGCTCAGGGAGAACGGGCTCTACTTGCTGTCGCGCTGGCCGATCGAGACGGCCGAGGGAGAGGTCTACGGGGTCAACCGCGCCTTTCGCCGCAAGGGCTTGATGGTCGCGACCGTGCGCGCGCCCGGGGTGACGCTGCGGCTGGTCAACCTGCACCAGGCCTCCACCCGAGACTCTTCGATCACGCTGCCGCAGGCCGACGCGGTCTGCCGTGTGCTGAGCGGGCGTCCGCCCGGCGAGCTGGTCGTCGTGCTCGGCGATTTCAACGCGCGCCTCGACGAGGCGCCGGTGCAGCGCATCCTCGAGCGCGCGCGCCTGATCGCCGCTCAAGACGGCGAGGCCTCGCCGCCGCTGTCGTGGGCGCCCTACGGCCGGGGCTGCGCGGGTGAGGAGGGCGAGCGGATCGACCACATCCTCCTCTCGCGTCCGGGCTCCGATCAGCCGTGGCGGGTCAGGTCGCAGGGGGTCGTGAGCGCGGCCGCGCCGTTTGCCTCGGACCACTGCATCGTCTGGGCTCTCGTCGGGAAGCAGGACTGAAAGAGAGTCGGGAGTCGATAGCTCGGGCATTGCCCGGGGTTGGTTGGGGGCGCATAGCAATGCGCCCGTCGGGGAACCGAGCAGATGCGCGCGAGAGAGAGGCGGCCGGCACGAAGGCCGCCCCTCCGGAATCGTGCTGCCGCGCAAGGGATCTCAAGGCCGCCTCGGTGACTGGCGCCTGCGCGCCCGTGCGAGCGAAGATGGCCTCATCTCTCGAGCGCCTCCGGGCCGAGGGCGCCCGATTCGACGCGCGGTCTCTCCGCGCAGGGGAAGCGACCGATGATGAAACCTACGTTCGCGCCATTCGCCGCCGCCTTCTTGGCTCTCGCTTGCGCCGGGACCGACACCGATCCCGCCGACGCCGGAACCCCGCTCCCGTGCGAGCGGCCGAGCTACTCGGACGACTGCAGCCAGGTGCCCCGATTCCAATGCGGGTTCTCGGGACGCTGCCAGGGCGGCGTCCTCAAGGCCGACTGGCACGAGCACGTCCTCTGCGACTCGGGCCAGGAGGAGATCTTCGAGCTGTCGTGCGAGACCGCCAGTCCCGAAGGCTGTGCCGAAGGCGAGATTCAGGACTGGCCGCCGACTGGACAGGCCTTCGTCGCAGGTCACTGCGCGCCGGCGCTCGACGGTGGCGTCGAGGACGGAGGCGTGGAGGACGGCGGCGCAGATGGAGGGAGCGCGTGCGTCTTCGGTCACGACCACACCTGCAACGACGACCCCGAGGTCTCATCGCTGGAGGGCACGTGCCAGGCCGACGGCACCTGCGTGTGCAACTCGGGGTTCGAGCTCAATCCGGCCACCGGCAAGTGCCGCTACGCAGGCGACGCGGGCGAGTGCTCGCCCCCGGACCATCCCGAGGACTGCTGCGAGGTGACCGACTTCCAGTGCGGGGTGATGGCCAAGTGCGAAGCCGGCCAGATCACGGTGAGCTGGCACGAGCACGTCTTCTGCGGGCCGCCGCCCGAGCAGATCGTCGGATACCGCTGCACCACGACCTGCCCCAACGGCTGCACCGAGGGCGAGATCATGGACTGGCCCGAGAGCGGTCAGGCCCTGTGCGAGGACCACTGCCTGTGAGCGAAGCGGCGTGTTCGACGGGGAGCGGGCTTCCATCACGCCGCGCGTAGCGAGCGAACCACGGTCGATCAAGAGGAGAGGCGTCGCGTTCAGCACGCGCGATCGCCCCTCCCCGGCGCGCCCTCGGTGATCGAGTCGAGCACGGTCGTCGCGCGCGCCGGTTGGGAGGGGAGGGGGCGGGCCAACGGTGCAGGGACCGCCTCCCCTTCCCCGTCTCTCGCCCGTCTCTCGCCCGTCGTTCCGCTCAGGGTGAGCGGAACAGGACGGAGTCGAAGAAGGATTTCTCGACGCCTCTTCAGGCGCTCGTCGACTACTTCTTCAAATCCTCGAGCCGCTCCTCGACCGCCTGGACCTCGGCCCGCAGCTCCTCGAGGTAAGCCTCGAGCTCGGCAGTCTGCTCGGCCTTCGTCTGGAAGCGCCTGTTGAACATGAAGCTCATCCAGCTTCCGTCGTTCTGGCAGGCCTCGGTGTCATGGGAGTGGTCGCAGCAGCATCCGTGGCCGTGACGATTTCCGCAGGTCATGTCGCCTCCTCTGTCGGCGCCTGGCTTGGCGCGCGGATACCGTTAGCACGGGCGATCGGATTGTTCACGCCTCGGCCGTGCGAGGGCGCAGGCCCTCGGCGGCAGATTGCGCCTCGGGAATCAGAGGCTGCGCGCGGGCGAGCGCGGCTTGGAGGTCGACCATCGCCCCGGCCACCCGCGCCCGGCCGATCTTCGCGCCCGGACCGAGCCTCTCGACCGCCTCCAGGGTCGCGAAGGCGAGCTTCACGGGAAGCGCGGTAAACGCGAGAAACCCCTCGGGCGCCTTCGCCCGCTGGAGCGTCGCGACGTATCGAGCCGCCTCCACGAGATCGGCACGCGCGAGCGCGAAGACCTCGCTGCGCGGCACGTCGGGTGGCAGGAATGCCCTGCCCTCGCCGGCGTCGGCCTCACAGTCCTTGAGGATGTTGGTGAGCTGCAGCCCCTCCCCGAACACCCGCGCCGACCGGCGCAGCGATGGGGCGACCGGCGCAAGGATCGGCGCGTCGAGCAGCATCAGCTCGGTGAGCATCTCGCCGACGAGACCGGCGACGATGTAGCAGTAGCGCCGCAAATCATCGAGCGTGCGCAGCGCCAGCCGACCCCGCGCATCGACCGAGGCGACGACCTCGGCCATCCCCTCGACCGTCTCGAGCGCGAAGCGGATCACCTGCTCGCGCTGCGCCGGGCCGAGCGCGTCGAGCTCGGCGAAGACGGCGGGCGTCTCGCGCAGCAGGTCGAGATAGCCCGGGTGATGCGTGGGCAGGTCGGCCTCGAGGCGCCGCGCCATCGCCGCGACGTCCTCCGGGCTCCTCTGCCTCAACAGCCGGCCGAACCGCAGCAGCTCGTCACGCTTGTGCTCACCGCTCCAGCCCTCGGCGTCCTCGAGCGTGTCGGCGATTCGCAGCAAGAGATAGGCGATGGTCACCTCGCGGCGCGTCGGCTCCGGAAGCAACGGGATGGTCAGCGCGAAGGTTCGCGAGGACTCTTCGAGCAACTTGTCGAGGTCGGCCATGCGCCGATGATCCGGCCGGCACGAAGAGGCTGTCAAAGGCCGTCTGGGCGATGCCCTCGAATCCGTGAACCGCTGTTCGTCCACCGCCAACCCGTCTTGGCGACCCCGCCGTGACGCGCTCGCCAGGCTGCCGGGCGCTCCGAATTCCGCGCCTGCGAAAGAGCGCTTCATCGACGCTGCTCCTCCGCATCGACCTGAGCCCGCGTGCGCCCCGGGCAACCTTGCCGCGATACCTTCGGGATGCGAGCCTGAGCCCCGCAACAACCTCGGAGAGAGAACGATGGCGCCAGCAGGACGAATCCTCGCAGCCCTCGCAGTCGCGCTCCTCGCGACCGCGTGCCCCGATCCCGAACCGACCGACGGAGGCGACGTGAGCTACGGCAAGAAGGACGGCGGCAGCGACGCGGGCGACTCGACCAAGGACGCTGGCGAGGATCCCCGCCCGGATGGCGGCGACGATCCCGGTCCCGGTCCCGACGCCGGCGCGGACGCCGGAGTCGAGGACGACGACTGCCTCGCGGCGACCGGCCCGGGCGCGCAGGGCACTGCCCTCTTCATCGACGGGGATGAGCGCGCCGAGGTGACCATCGACGACCCCTCGCGCTGCCTGCGCCGCTACAGCCTGCAGACGACCGCCCCGCTGCGCGACAGCTTCCCCGCCAGTCCGCGCGCCCTCGTGGAGAGGTGCGGCCAGCCGACGGTGCGCACCAACAACGACCTGTTCGACGCGCTCTACGCGCTCGCTGTCGAAGAGGCGCGCGAGAACTCGGTCGACGCCATCCGGGACGGCGCGTTCAACGACGGCGCGCCGGTCGCCTGCGGGGCGGGCGGCTGCTTCGAGACCGGCCGCAACTGGCACTACGTCTGGACGCGCGACACCGCCTACTCGGTCGACCTCGCGCTCGCCGCGCTCGACCCGACGCGGGCGCGCAACTCCCTCGAGCTCAAGCTCTCCGAACGCCGCGAAGGCGGCGACCTGCAGATAGTCCAGGACACCGGCACCGGCGGCAGCTACCCGGTCTCCAGCGACCGCGTGAGCTGGGCGATCGGCGCCTCGCGCCTGCTCGACTTCCTCGACGGCGCCGAGCGCACGGCCTTCCGCGACCGGACCTTCGAGGCGGTGCGCAACACCGTCGAGCATGACCGGCTCGTCGTCTTCGACCCGATCGACGGCCTCTACACCGGCGAGCAGTCCTTCCTCGACTGGCGCGAGCAGAGCTATCCGGACTGGACCGCGGCCGACACCGTCCACATCGGCATGTCGAAGTCGCTCTCGACGAACCTGCTGCACCTGCACGCGCTCTCGGTCGCCGCGGCGCTCGCCGCCGAGAAGAGCGACGAGGCCGCCCGCGCCCGCTACCAGGGCTGGGCCGACACGCTGCGCGAGGCCATCCGCGCCCGCTTCTGGCTGCCCGAGGAGGGGCTCTTCAGCAGCTTCTCGACCACCTTCCTCGACCCGGCGCCGACGCGCCGCTACGACCTGCTCGCCTCGGCGCTCGCGGTCCTCCTCGGGGTCGCCGACGAGGCGCAGGCCAAAGACGTGCTCTCGAGCTATCCGCACGCCGGCAAGGGACCACCGACGCTCTGGCCACAACAGCAGGCGACGGCCATCTACCACAACCGCTCGTTCTGGCCGTTCGTGACCGCCTACTGGCTCGAGGCGGCGCGCGCGGCGCGCAACGACAAGGTGGCCAGCCACTGCGTCTGGTCGCTGATGCGCGGCGCGGCGCTCAACCTCTCGAACATGGAAAACTTCGAGCTGGTCACCGGCGCCAACTGGCTCGACGAGGGCGCGACCTCCGGCCCAGTGGTCAACTCGCAACGCCAGCTCTGGTCGGTCGCCGGCTATCTGGCGATGGTCCAGTCGGTCGTCTTCGGCCTCGAGACCTCGCCCCAGGGCATCCGCTTCCTGCCCTACGTGACGCGCGATTTGCGCAACTCGGTCTTCGGCGGGGCCGACTCGATCGTCCTCAACAACTTCCCCTACCGCGGCCGGCGCATCTCGGTCGTCGTCCGCCTGCCGGAGAGGATCAACTCCAACGAAGGCGCCTACACGGTCGGCTCGGTCAAGCTCAACGGCGCAGACGCGGGCACCGGCTTCCTGCCCGCCGAGGGGCTCGCCGAGAAGAACACCCTCGAGATCACGCTGGCCGAAGCGACCGAGAGCGGCGCGCCGATGCGCGTCGTCGCCGACACCGACGCCTGGCGCAACGTCTTCGGGCCGAAGACGCCGACCATCGACGCCATCGCCGTCGAGGGCGGCAAGCTCAAGCTCGCGCTCGGCACCGGCGGCGAGGCGGCCGCGGACATCGCCTTCCGGGTCTACCGGGACGGCCAGCTC
>DHSB01000044.1:638-16105 GCA_002408385.1 Myxococcales bacterium UBA5297 | reverse complement strand
CGATCACCTCTCGAAGACCCGCTGCTACGCGGTCGAGTCCTACTTCCTCGCCTCCGGTAACGCCTCCCAGCGCTCGCGCCCGAGCTGCTTCTGGGGCCGCGACGAGGCGCGGGTGAGGATCGTCAGCGCCCGCGACTTCCGCAACACCGGCGGCGACCCGGTCGTCGAGCACGACCGCTTCCACTTCCAGAACTGGGGCGACGCGGGCCACGAGCTGGTCGTCGACTACCTGCGCCCGGACTTCACCGGCGAGCACCTGCTGCAGCTCGTCTACGGCAACGGCGCCGGCCCCATCAACACCGGCGTCACCTGCGCGGTGAAGAAGGTGAGCGTCGAGGAGCTGCCCTCCGGCGACGTGGTCGCCGAGGGCCAGCTCTTCATGCCGCACCTCGCGAGCTGGTCGGAGTGGCACGACAGCTCCTTCCTGCGCGCGACGCTCGACGCGTCGAAGACCTACCGCGTGCGCATCCACGGCGACGAGCGCTCGATCAACATGTCGGCGTTCAGCCACTTCGAGGCCTACACCGCGGGCCTGGGCGGGCGGGAAGGCGCCTTCAACCGGGTCAACCTCAGCCACCTGAAGCTGCTCGCGCTCGAGGGTGGGGTCGCGCTCACGCCCGCGGCGAGCTTCGACGGCAGCTCCGACTACGACGAGCTGCCGGAGGCGAGCAAGGTGACGCCGGGCATCACCCTCGCCGACTGGGAGCGCTTCGCGCTGACTTGGGACGAGGACTTCGTCTACGTCGCCGTCGTCTCGAGCGCGTTCGAGGCCTCAGGCGTGCGACCGTACATGCTCTACCTGCAGGGCTCGAGCGCGCCGTTCGCCAACCCGGCCGCTCGTGCGGGCTTGGCCTACGACAACCAGACCGCCAACGTCCCCTTCGAAGCCGGGTACCTCGTCGCCGTGCGGCGCACCAGCGACACCGGCGACGGCGCTGGCCCCTGGAACGGCCTCTTCCGCTGGGACAACGGCGGCTGGGTGCGCCAGCAGCGCTTCGAGGAGGGCCGCGAGTTCTGGGTCGGCAGCGACTCGGGCCGCACACTCTCCTTCCGCGTGCGGCGCTCGCAGCTCGGGTCCCCGACGCGCCTGCGCGTCGCCGGGCACGTCGTCTCGGGCGGCGGCAACTACAACGACGTGCTGCCCTCGGCCGAGGGCGGGCCGCAACACGAGCCCTGGGTGAGCGGCAGGACCGAAGGGTTCTACGAGATCGATCTGACGGGCCCGAGCGGCGCCACCGCCTGGACGCACCGATAGGCCCGAGGCCGGCATCGGCGCGCCCTCACATGGGCGAACCGGCCGCAGGCCGGGCCGGAACCCGGGGCGCACCTCTAGACCGGCCGCAGGTTGGTACGGGCGCATCGCAATGCGCCCGGCCAGAAATCGAGCCAGAGCTCGTCTCTCGTTGGTCGCCGTCGATCGCCGCACAGCGATCGAACTCAAGGTCGGTGGATTCAGAGTGACGGGAGTGAGCGACTTCGCAAGCGCCGTGGAGCCCCTTCGACTCGGCTCCCGCCCGCTGAGGCGGACGGGAGCAGCGTTCAGGGTGAACCGGGCCTCCCAACGATCACTGCAGCCTGTCGAGCGCCTTGAGGATCTCCTTTGCCGGTGGCTGCTCGTTGATGTCGTGGATGTCGATGTACCGAATCACCCCGGCCCCATCGACCACGAAGATGGCGCGCTCGCAGACGCCTCCCGGCCGCAGCACGCCGTAGTCGACGCAGACCTTGCCGTGGGGCCAGAAGTCGGAGAGCAGCGGATAGCTGAGCCCTCCTATCGACTTGGCCCATGCCTCGTTGGAGAAATGCGAATCGCAGCTTATGCCCACGACCTGGGCATTGCGCTTCGTGAACTCGGGGAGCTGCCCCTCGTACGAAGGCATCTGCGCCGTTCAGACAGGGGTGAACGCGGCCGGGACGAAGGCCAGCACCACGTTCTTGCCTCTCCATTCACTCAATTTGTACTCGCGGTAGCCCTTGCCGCGGCCGGCCCCGCCCTCGGTCCCGATTAACGTGAAGTCCGGCGCCGGGTCGCCGATTTCGAGCTTGTAGACCGGCTTGCTGGTGTCTGCCATTGCGCGCTCCTTCCGTTTGCAGTGCGGCGCGAGGCTAGGCCTCGGTGCCACGCGGCGACAACGCGGGCGGCTGGTCGTTCCAAGGCGTTGGTCTACAGGCAACAGTGGTCTCGGACCGGGCGCTGCTCGAGGACCGAGGAGCTTCGGAGAGTGCGCCGGGCTTGTCGAGGGTGGCTTCGACCCCGCCCTCGCAAGCTCGGCTCGTCGTTGCCGACCGCTTGTCGCCCCTTCACAACAGGCCCTAGTTGCGCACGCTCCCGAGATCCAGGTACGCCCCGTCGACCATCACCACGAACGGCCGCTCCTCGAAGCTGAGGCCGCCCTTGCCGTCGTGGTCGATGATCTGGAGCTTGCCCATGCCGTAGCCCATCGGACCGCGCGAGTAGTAGTGGGCTTGCAGCTTGTACGGTCCGGCGCGCTTGCCCTTCGGCAGGCGGATGGTGAAGCACTCCGGCCCATAGCCGGTGGTCACGTCCGCGTAGAGCTTGCCGCCGCTCGGAAGCTCCCGGTTGCTGTAGTAGGCGTGCCCGCCGCGGGCGTCGTAGATGTGGAAGTCGACGTCGTTCGCGTCGGTCTCCCAGTTGAGCACGAAGCGCAGCGAAGGCTTGTCCTCGACGACGCCGCCCGCCGCCTGCACTCGGTTCAGGATCTCGGCCCGCTTGCCCGGCTCCTTCTTGATCCACGCCGCGGCGATGAGCCCCAGGTCCTCGCGCAGGATCTGATCGACGCCGGCGAAGCGGCCTGAGGGATAGCGCTGCTTGAGGGCGACGAGCATCGCCTCGAAGGCCTTGGCCGGCTCGCCCTGCTTCAGCAGCGCGAAGGCAAAGAGCCGATGGCTCGCCGGGTGATCGGGCCGCTGTTGCGCCGCCTTCGCGTAGGTGTCGGCGGCGAGCTCGAGCCCAATGCCGCGGCCCAGGCGCTCGAGCCTCTGGCCGGCAAACCGTCGCAGGTCGGCGCGCCCGGAGAAGAAATCGATGATCGAGCCGTAGGCGCGCGCCGCCGACTCGAGCTCGCCGGCCGCCTCGAAGGCCTCGCCCATCGCCACGAGCGCCATCACGTCGCCCGGGTCCTCTTCGCGCCAGCCGATGGCCGCGGTGATCGCCGCCTTCTGCTGCGACCGCGCGATCGCGCTCATCACCTCCTTGAACTTGCCGACGTAGGGATCGGAGCCCCGAGGTGGCTGGTCCTGGACGGGCAGTCGCCGCATCCGCGTGTCGGAGGTTGCCGAGCGGCGCCGTTGCGGTGCCATGCCCGTCATGCCTGCTGTCGCAGCGCTTGGCGCCTCGGGCGCCACCATCCTGTCGGCCCTCTCTTCCATCGGCGCTGCCGGCGCGGCGCTGCTCGGCTGTGGAAGCTCCAGCTCCCTGGCGGCATCCCTCTCGGCCCGCGGCGCGGCCTCGGCCTTCTTCTCCGCCTCGCCGTCGGCGAGCGCGTCGCCGAACGGCTCTGCCCCCAGCGTCTCTTCGGAGGCAGCCGACGCCACCTTCTTCTTCGGCTTGCCGTCCTTGGCGTCCGACGCCCTCTGGGTCCGCGTGGCTACCGCCGTGAGGCTCTCGGGCCCGCGCTTGGTCAGCGCGAGGCGCCCGTCGTGGTCCACGGTGAGGATGTCGGCCAGCGCCTTCCTATCGATGCCGAAGCGCGCGTAGTCCTGCTCGGTCTCGAGCACGAGCAGCGCGGTGTAGGGGCTGAGGACGCGGTGGCTGACCGAGAGGGCAACGATCTCCTCTTGGAGCTTCGCCCTCTGCTCCTTGCCGTCGGCCTCGACGTCGCGCTTGTGCAGCAGGCTGGCGATCTTCGCTTGGACCACGGCGCGCTCGAGCAGCGGCCGGTCGACCGAGACCAGCTCGCCGACCTTGACCGGGCTGCCGCCGATGCTCACCCGCATCGGCTTGCCGGGCGGAAGCTCGGCGTAGACGAGGACCTCGTCGCCCGGTTGGACCCCGTCGAGCCGCTTGGGCCAGTACCAGGTCGCGTCGGCCACCTTCACCTCGAGGTTCGAGCGGGTCGCCTTGGTCAGCCGTTCGCCGATGCACGCCAGGCCCTCGGCCGCGTCGGCGACCACGCCGTCGCTTGCCAGCCCGGCGGTCACGAGCCGACGCAGCAGCGCGTCGTCGCGGATTCCGCCGGCAGCGATCGCGTCGAGCCGCTCGACCCCGGCGCGCTTGAGGCGCAGCGTCGCCGCGAGCAGCTCGTCGCCCTCGATCGCGCCCGCGGTCGCCACGCCATCGCTGAGGAGGAGGACGCGCTTGAGCTTCCTCTTCTCGGCCTGTTCACGCGCCCAGGCGAGCGCGCGTCCGAGGTCCGACGCGCCCAGCGCGCGCCGTGAGGTGATCGCCTTGGCCTCCTTCTGGCCGAACCCGCCGGCCTTGCCGTCGAAGATGGGCACCACCGTCTGATCGAAGAGGCCGACGAGCAGCGGGACCTCGGCGCCGCCGCCCCGGGCGAGACCCTCGGCGAGCTGCTGGACGAGGCGGGCCTGCTCACCGAGGCCGAGCGCGCGCGAGGCGCTGGTGTCGACCAAGACGAGCAGCGACTCGACGGCGTCGGGCTCCGACGAGGCGAGCGGCGCGACCCGCGCCACCGCGAGGTTCGCGTGCCTCAGGCCAGAGCGCCCCGCCGCGTGCTTGGGCTCGAAGACGAGGTCCTTGCTGGGCACGAAGCGGGTGCGTTTCAGCTCGAGCGGCTTGTTGCCCGCCTGCATGACCTTGAGGTCGAGCTCGCCGAGCTCCGGGAGGCCTCGCAGCGGCAAGACGTAGGGCTCGGCTGTGCTGGTGAGCTCCTGTGAGTAGGAGACGACGAGCTCCTTGACCCCGCGCGCCGGGATGGGGAAGACGCGGGCGCCGAACTCGTTGCCCGCGGCCTGCTCGAGCAGCGCCGGGTCTTGGCGCCGGTGCAGGAAGTCCTCGTAGGCCCGCCGTGCGGCCTGCTTCTCGACGACCTCGCCCTCCTGCCAACGGTCGTCGATCTTCATCGCGAAGCGGCTGATGGTCGCGCCCTGGGGCAGGGTGATGCGGAAGTGGCCCTCGATGGTCCGGTCCTGCGGGTTCTCGAAGGAGAGGTGCAGCTCGGTGAACGCGAGCGGCTCCTCGACCACGGCCCGCCCGGTCATCTTCACCAGGCGCAGGCCCGTGCCGTCCGAGGCGGTCAGGCTCATCGGCGCTTCGGCCGGGCGGACCTGCAGCGCCGTCTCGCCAGCCGGAAAGGAGAACGACCCGCGCGGCGCGTCGGCAGCGGACGCAGAGGTGGCGAGGACCGCGGCCAGGATGAATCCTGCGGAACGAAGGACCGATCGCATTGACGGCTCCGATTCTGAAGGGGAATTGCGGTCAGCATACCGCGCGAGAAATCCCGGGTTCGAGCCGGGTGAAACGGACGGCCGGCCCGATGGATCTCTGGGCGGGTGCTCGCTGCGGATCAGCCGCGAGAGCTTCGACGGGAGCCGAAGCGCCTCGGCTCGCCGCCCGCTCACCTCGAAAGCACCGCTCCAGGCCCTTGCCTGACCCTCCCTCGAACGAAGAGCCGATTCCCGAAAAACCACACGCGCGCGAGGGAGAGGGGGGCTCCTCGCCCGCGCTCGGGCGGGAAGAGAAGGAGCCAGTGATGGCCTCCTCATCGACCAAACGCTCGTGCCCAGCCTCGAGGAACATCGCGGGGGCCGTCAGTCGAGAGCCCGGTCCCCGTCACCCCGAGCGTAGAGGCGACCAGCGGGAGCCTCGGAGTCGAAGGGCTCTTGTATCTGGTACCCCGAGACGGCGGGCTGCCAGCACGAAGGCTGGCGCTCCGGCTTCCCCGTCGCCGGTCGGTGACCACCGCCAGCTCAGAGGCGTCGCGAATCAGGCCGAGCGAAGCACCCTTGGATCTTCGACCGGTCCGGCGAGGGGCCGAACCGGTCGAGCGAGCCGCCCTACTGCTTCAGCCGGAAGCCCGAGAGCATCCGCGCCTTGGCCTTCCCTTCCTTGGCTGGGAAGAGGTCCGAGAGGGCGGAATCGGTGGCATCTGAGCGGTTCACCACGAAGGTGAGCTGCACGCCGGCTTCTACCAGGGCTGCGTCCTCCGGCATGAGGTGGGCCTGCTCCTCCTGGTAGGTCACGCGCCGCGTCTTCACCGGCCCGACCAGCCAGCACTCGCGCTGATAGACCGGCCGGATGCCGTTCCCGAAGAATTCGAAGCGTTGCACGCGGTCGGTCTCGCGGCATTGTTGGTCGCGGTATTTGCGCTGATGCGAAAACTTCTTGAAGGTGAGGTCGGCCCCGCCATCCTCGGTCTTCTTCAGCGAAGCGACGACCGCCGGCTTCTGCTCGTCGAGCCCACGCAGCTCGAAGGGCCCGGCTGCGGCAACGAGGTCGATCAGCTTCCGGGTCACCCACAGGCTGGGCGGGCTCGGGGAGTTGTAGTGCCTGCCGTAGCAGGGGACCTCCTCCTGGATGCGCCCGGCGAGCTCCTTCTGCGCGGCAGACAGCGCCTCCCAGCGGCTGAGGGTCACCTCTTCGGCCTCGGTGACCCGCCGGTTGCGACCGAGCGACTGCGTTTCGAGCCATGCCTTGGCCCGCTTGCCCTGGCCGAGATAGCAGTACGCCAAGGCTTCGGTGATCTGGAATCCCACCGGGTGCTCGCTCTTCAGTTGCTCTACGCCGGCTTCATCTTTCACGCCGAGCTCCTGCGCGAGCTTGGCGCGGAGCGCGAGCAGCGGCGCTTCGCATCCCGGCGCAGTCTTCGACGCGGGATTGCGGAGGAACGCCGCGGTGACGGGGTCGAGCACCTCGTAGTAGGCCGCGTACTTCGCCCGACGTTCGGCGTAGCGCGCTCGCGCCTTCTCTGCCGTCGTCCGGAAGAGGGCCTTCAGCCGCGGATACCTGGCCTCGATCTGCCCGAACGCCGCGCGGATCTCCGCCGCCGCCTCGAACGCGCGCCGGTAGGCATAGGTCAGGTTCGCCTTCTCGTAGTCCCGGCCAGGGAAACGCTTGTCGAACGCCGCGCTCACCTCCGCGACCGGCGGCAGCGAGCCGAGTGCGTCGTCGCAGAAGAGAAAGCTCAGGTAGTCCTCCTTCACGTCCCACTGGGTGGCGCCAAAGCAGTGGTGGGCGAGCGTCGCGCTGTACAGCGTGCGGTCCGGCTCAGACGCCGAGTCGAGCGACCAGCCGAGGACGAGCCGCGGGTCGCCGTCGAGGAACTGCGAGCCCCAGATGTCGTCGCGCTCGCGGAAGAACGGATCGATGCCCTCGATTTCCTGGCCGCAAAGAAGTCGCGCGAGGTGGTCGTCCGGAGTCATGTCCTCGGGGAAGCGACCAGCGCTGCTCTTGCCCTCGAACAGCCGCGGATGGACGTTCGGCGCGGCGGCGATCCCTGCCTCCTCGAGGCCGGCGATGCGCGCCTTGGTCTTGGTGGGGGCGCTGGCGACTCCAGCCGCTTCAGCCCAAGCCTTGGGGGACTGGCAGCGTCCGGGCCGAGCCGACCAGCGCTCGCGTACGCTCTTCGAGTCTCCGCCGGGGCCAGCGGCCAGAGTCGCGGCGTCTGCCTGTTCCTTCGCCGCCGCTTCCGCAGCCGCAGCCTGCGCGACCATGGACTTCGCCTTTTCGTACGAGGCCACGACCCGGTCGTAGCCGGCGATTCCCTTGATCTCGGCTGCTCGGGGACCGTCGATGCAGGTCGCGGCAAAGGCCGCCACGCCCCGCTGGCCATCGCTGTTGCGTTCGAGCCGGCTGATGAGATTGCGCCCGTCGCGCTGGCACATCGCCAGGAAGCCTTCGGGATTGGCCAGCGCGGGGAGCGCGGTCAAGGTGGTCAGAGCAAGAATGCCGCGAAAGAAGACCTTCAAAGGGAAGCCCTCCAGGTTTGAAATACGCAGACCGTTCACGACGAAGGGACTGGCGAGCCAAAGGAACCGGCCCCGTCACCGTCTCTCATTGTGAGAGGTTCCCGTGGCCGTCGCCAAATGGGAGGCGCGTGTTCAATAACAGCGTAACCCCTCGCCGCGACTGGAGGATTGCGGGTTCGCGATACCGGTGGCTTCGGCGCCCGCGGCCGGCTTGGAGAGGAGCCGTCTGAACGTCGATGACGGCATCGGTCGCTCGAGCGGGCGTAGCGGCGGCGGTCCCGCCTCGCGCCATCGAGGTTACGCGCCTCCCGACTCCGCTCTCGGCGCGCGGCCGGGGCTAGCGCATCACGACCTCGCGAATCGCGCGCAGGTCCTCGACGAGGTGGCCGCGCGGGTGCGCCTTGACGAAGGCGCGCTCGTAGTCGGGCGTGAACCGGTTGGCCGCCAGGACGACGTGCGCGCCGAGCATCAACGGCAGCGAGAGATCGAGCTCGAAGATGTCCCCGACGACCGTGACCTGCTCCCACGGCAGCTTGCCGCGCAGCTCGTCGAGCAACGCGCGATAGTGAGGCCTGCGCGCCAGCACCGAGCGACTCAGACCAGGCAGCAAGAGCTCGCGCGGGACCGCATCGAAGCTGTCGTCTACGACCTGCTTTTGCGCGCGCCCCCGGACCTTCTCGAGCAGCCAGGCAAGAGAGCCCGAACCCGCCGCCGAGAGCTGCGATTCGAGCTCGGCGATCTTCGCCTTCACCGGCTCGACGTGGGCGTTGGTCACGACCCAGGTGTCGAAGGGCTCGAGGGCGGCGAGCGCCTCGGCCGCGTGGGGCCGGAAGGCTCGCACCGTCTTGCGGTAGTTGTACTTGAAGAGCACGTCCTCGAGCAGCCGCGAGCGGTCGGCCTCGTTACTGATCGCGCCGCAGGCATCGAGGATCTTCCGGGCGACCGGCATCATCCGCAGGTAGGGATCTACGCAGGCCGGCGCGACGATGCTGCCCTTCCACAGCCACCCGTACTGCTGAGGATCGGCGAGCACTTCGGCCTCGAAGCGCTCGGCCATCCCGAGCACCTCGGGCAGCGCGCGGCCGGTCAGCGCCGCGAGGTCCTCGAGGTAGCCCTCGCGAAATGGGCGCCCTTCGGCCTCGGCGTCGGTCATCGTCCCGTCGAAGTCGAGAATCACCAGTCGTCGCATGCCTGTCTCCGACGCCGGTCGCGCCCGCCCGCCGAGTGCGCGAAGAGACTGACCCGGCCGCAGGCTCGAACACAAGGCAAGAAGGGTCTTCGGGCTGGAAAGCAGGCGCCTCCTCGTTTCGAGGAGGCGCCCGCGGGGCTCGCGATCAGGTCGAGCTATTCGCGCTCGCCGTCGTCGGCGCCGCGCTCGTCATCCCTCTCGACGCCCGAGCCGCCGGTGCCCTCGTCGAGCCCATCGTCGGCCGAGTCTCCGTCATCCGGATCGGTGCCGAGGCCGTCGGGGGCCTGGTCCGCGTCCTCTCGCGCCCCGGCGCCGCCGGGGCCTTCCCGGCTCGTCGCGTCGCGCTCGGAGGCGCTGCTGTCCGGCTGCTCGCCGGCCCTCTCCTCGTCGCCCTGCTCGCCTGCGCCCCCGGTCCCCTGCCCGGTCCTCGGCTGGCACACCCGCGCTCCCGGCTGGCAGCCGTTTGCGCCCGACTGCCCACCGTCGGCCCCTCTCGTCGGGCTCTCGTCTGCCTGCGACCAAGCCGCCGGAGCCCAAGCCAGGACGGCCAGGATTGCCATGAGCCGCATTCCTCATCCTTTCCGGCGCTCCAGGCTCGGGCGCCTTCCAATCAAGGTGGAGAGGGTCGGCTGCGCTTCGCTCGAACGGCTTGGAGCCGGAGCGAAAGGTGCCCGCCGGGCGGCTGGCTCGACGGGCGAGGTTTCGGCCGTTGTATCGGCTTCCGAACCCGGTGCGTTCCGCCCGCCACCTCCAGAAGGAACTCGTCGAATCGAGCTCCGGGCAGCCAGGGCCAGGCGCAGACGCAATGCAGAGCGTTCCCGCCCGGCGCGAGGCCAGGCCCGAACGCAATCGATTGCGTTCGAGCGGACGATCTCGGGCAAAAATGCCCTTCGGGAACGGGTCGAGGTGAGCGATTTGTTCAACTTCGCGCTCCCGATCGACCTCCTGCCTGACCCGGGCCACGAAAAGACGCAATGCAATGCGGTTGGGCCTGGCCTCCGCCACAAAATGGCGCAATGCATTTCGTCTCTTGCACCTTCAGGCACCGCTGCGGCGCGCCGTGAGCGGCGCGCTGCGCCTGCGGACCCCACACTTGTCAGTTCGAGCGCCATGAACGGCATCTCGATCAAGCGCTCGACTTGCTCGTTAGCCAGCGGACGGGCTGGCCTCACGGCTCCAAGTCCGCAAACGTTCCACTTGCGGCGAGGCCTGAGGAAGGCGAACTGCACCCATAATGAGTACAATTGCACCCACTATGGGTACACCACGCGATCTCGCCTCGACGCTCTTCGGCAAGACTCGTCGGGCCGTATTGGCCTTGACCTATGGCCATCCCGGCGAGTCGTTTCACTTGCGACGCATCGCACGGTTCGCCGGAAGCGGGATGGGCGTCGTGCAGCGCGAGCTCATCGAGCTCACCGAGGTAGGCATCCTGCGCCGCACCGTAAGCGGCCGGCAGGTCTACTACGAAGCCAATCGCGACTCTCCCATCTTCCACGAGTTGCACGGGCTGGTGGTCAAGACGGCTGGCGTCGCCGACGTGCTGCGGGACGCTCTCTTCTCGCTTGGCGACCGCGTCGCCGTCGCGTTCATCTACGGTTCGGTGGCGCGAGGCGACGAGCGGCGAGACAGCGACGTAGACGTCCTCATCGTCGGAGAAGCCTCGTTTGCCGAAAGCGTCGCCGCCTTGAGCGTCGCTGAGGAGCGCCTGGCCCGAGAGATCAACCCCACGGTCTATCCGGCCTCGGAGTTTGGCGAGAAGGCACGCACCCGTCAGCACTTCATCGAGCGGGTCCTTGCCGGTCCAAAGACCTTCTTGGTAGGAAGCGACCGTGAGCTTGCGCGATTGGCTCAAGAACGGCTGGCTGAGTGAGCATGTTGCGAGCCGCGAGGAGATCGCCGATCTCCTTGGTCTCAGCGATCGGAATCTGCACGACTGCGGAACGCCTGGTCTGAGCGCGGACTGGAAGTTCAATATCGCCTACAACGCAGCGCTCCAGGCGGCTACTGCTGCGCTCGCCGCTTCGGGCTATCGCGCGACCCGCGATGCCCACCACTATCGGATTCTCCAGTCGCTGACTTTCACCATCAACGCGCCCCAGGCACTCGTGCGCCAGCTCGACGCCTTCCGCAAGAAGCGCAACATCGGCGGCTATCAGGCGGCCGGCAGGATCAGCGACATGGAGGCGCAGGAGATGGCGAGCGTTGCGACGCGGGTGCGACAGCTCGTCGAGGACGAAATCCGCGCCGCCCATCCTGAGCTGCTGCCGTAAGCGCGTTTCCGCGCGTCCATCGCAGACGAGAAAGCGCGGCCCCCGGGTCGTCCCCGGAGGCCGCGCTTTCGAGACATCGGTCTGGAGTGAAGATCGGTCGAGAAATCCTTCTCGGCCTCGCTTCAGCGCCTCTTTTTCGTGCGCCGCAGGCCGCCGGGACGGCGGCGGTCCCCGCCTCGCGCGGATGCGCGATAGAAAGCCGATTCTCGCTAGAGATCCAGCGAGTAGACGAAGCTGGCCTTGGGCAGCCGCAGCACGCGCTCGGTGATCTCCTGGAACGGCACCAGCTTGCCGTCCACGTAGGTCTTGACGATCTTCTCGGCGCCCTTCTTGTCGCCCTTGGCCTTGAGCTGCCCGGCGACCTTCATCAGCTTCTCGACCGCCGCGGGCATCTTGTCGAAGTGCAGCGTGAAGGCGCCCTTGTCGGCGCCGTTGGCCGCCATCATCTCCGCGTCGAAGGTGATGGCGCCCTCGTTCATCAGGAAGCCGACCTGGATGGCTGCGAGCTGGCTGTAGGGCTTGGGCCGCCCCGCGCCGTCGTACATGCCACGCGCGATGTGCGCGAGCGCCCAGAAGATGCTGTCGCCGTAGGTCTCGCGCGCCTCCTGCTCGGTGATGACCCCCTTCTTCACGAGCAGGTCGACGTACCAGAGCGCCGCGGTCTGCGCCTTGAGCTCCTCCATCGTCGAGGCGAGCGGCCCGCCGAAGACCTGGTCGTCGGTCTTGCCCTTCACCTTGTACTCGTGCGCGGGGCCGAGGTTGTGCGCGGCCTCGTGGAGGATGGTCGAGAGCAGGCCGGGCTGCGCCGAGTCGCTGAAGGCGCCCATCGACTCCTGCGACAGCAGCGCCGAGGCCTGGATGCGCCGGTTGGTCAGGCTGTCGGGGTCGGCGTAGAGGTTGCTCATCGCCACGGTGCGCCCGCGGCCTTCGTTGGCCACCGGGCCCCAGTTCGGCAGGCTCTGGCCGATGGTCGCGCCCATCGGGTCGCGGTCGTCGCCGGCGTTGAAGACGATGTCGATGAAGTCGGGTAGGTGGAAGGTGACTTTGCGCGCCTTGTACGGCTTGCCGATCAGCTTGGCGAGCGACGCCTCCATCTCCTGCCGCACCGGCGTCAGCTTCTCCTGCCAGCGCAGCGAGTCGGGGTTGATGCGCGCGAAGGTGAGATGCATGCCGGCCTTCTGGCTGCAGGGCTCCCAGTAGACCTCGTCCGGCCCGACGCGCACGTACCACTTCGAGTTCTGGGCGTTCATCTTCGACCACGCCTCGTCGGCCGGCTCCCAGTTGTTGTCGGTGAAGCTCTGCGCGGCCGCGCGCAGGTAGGCGCGCAGCGGCTCCTCGGACGGATCGGTCATCGCCTCGACGGCCGCGCGCAGCTTGGCGGCGACCGCCTGCATCTTCTCGCCCCAGGCCTGCGGCAGCCCGACGGCGACGAGCTTCTCGGCCTCCTGGCGCACCACGGTGAAGGGGCTCAGAAGCGCCTTGGCCTCCGGGTGCTTGCCGAGCGTCTGACAGAAGGTGTCGTCGCCCTGCAACTCGGCCGGATAGACGCCGACCGGGACCTTCTCCGGATGAAGCAGCGCCGAGCAGGCCGGATCCTTCTCGGTCTTCGGCGCCACGCACTGCGCGCTCCAGTTGCGCCGCACCAGGCTCCGGCTCGACGCGTCCTCGGCGAGCTTCGAGCCGATGGCGTCGAGGCCGTTCTGCGCCGCGTAGAGCTCGTCGACGAGCAGCGCCGCCTCGAGCATGTGGCCCACGAAGCTCTTCTCGCCCTCCGAGAGCCCGCTCAGGTCGTTGTGGATCAGCGTGGCGCGCCCCTCGTCGAGGTCGGCGATGACCAGCGTGCGGCGCTGGCGCTCCTCGGGGGTCATCACCTCGGGCAGCGGCGGCGCGTCGGCCCACTTCACGAGCTGCTCGTAGGCGGCCTCGAACTCCACGGTGAACACGCCGTCCTGCACCCACCAGCCTTGCGACGGATAGAAGAGCAGGCCGACGATCTCCTCGGGCTCGACCGTGCCGTTGGAGTTGCTGTCGGCCGACCAGTAGAGCGGCAGGTTGAGCCGGACGGCGGCGCGGTTGAACGCGGTGCGATCGATGCGGTCGAAGGTAGGCTTCGGCTTCTCCGGTGCAGGCGCGGCGACCGGCTCGACGACCTTCGGAGCGGGTGGCGGCGCATGCTGGCAGGCAGGCAGCGCGAGCGGCGCACCGGCGAGCAGGGCGAGGATCGACGTTCGGGAGATCTTCATTGGTACCTTCCGGTCCTTGAGTGGTGGCTTGGTGTGTCGGGCGGCTCGTTGAGTGCGCTGCAACCGAGCGCGGGTTCGCCCCGGTCGGTCGGAGGGCGACGCCTGCCTGTCAGCGACGGTCGAACCGGCCGCGAATCATGCCATTCCCCGCCGGGGAAGTGGGCAGGCGAATGGCGGGCGTGCCGGTGCTGGCGCTGCCCGCGAGCCCGCAGCAGCGCCAGCTCGACGAGGGCTTGGTGTCCGGTGCGGCCGAGCGAGCTAGGAGCCGGACTTGCCCTTGCCGCGAACCCGCTGCCCGAGGTCCTGCAGCAGGTGCCCGAGCTCATGGCGCGAGACCGTCTTCTCCTCGATCTCCGTGGCCAGCGCGGCCAGGGTCTGCTGCAGCTCGTCGTCCCGCTCCCGCGCCGCCGACTCGGCGGCCTGGAGCTTCTTGGAGAGCTCGGCCTCGGTCTTCTCGAGCTTCTGGCGAAGCTGCTCGGCCTCGCCGCGCGCATCGGCAAGCTCGTCGGAGAGAGCGGAGAGCTCACCGCGCAGCTTCGCGGCGGCCTCCTCGATCTCCTTGGCCATCGCGTCCGTCAGCTCTTGACGGAGAGCCTCGAGCCCGCTTTCGACGTCAGCAAGGCGCTGCTCGGCCTCCCGCGTCTGCTGGCCGAAGAGGATGTCGCGCAGCCTCTCCAACTCGCCGGCCGAAGGAGCGGCCCCGCCTGCGCTCGGGACCAGCTTGGCCGCCTCGCTGGAAGCCTCTTCGGCCGCCTGGCTCTCGCCCCCTGGCTCGGCGCGGGGAGGAGTAGGCCGCGGGCGTTGCTGGGCCTGCGACGGCGAAGCCGCCGGCTTCGACTTCGGCGGGAAGGACTCGACTGGGGCCAAGGCAGCGACGATGGTCCGCTCCGGCATCGCCGATTCCTCGTCGTCCAGCTCCGGCTCGGCAGGCGGCGGTGTGGGACGCGACTTCGGCAGCGGCGTGCGCGCCAGGCGGGGATCTCGGGTGCCGTACGGTGGCTTGTGCGGGCCAGCCATGCTTTGGCTCCTTGGTGGTCCAGTGGGCGCGTGAGCCCATGCCTTCCATGAAGTTCAGAAGGTTAACACTGCCGGGGCACAAGGCCGAAACCGAAGCCTGCGAGCCGGCGCCGAGTCCTCCCTGAACCGGTCGGGCCGGAACCGCTTCCGCGAGGGCCGGCCTTCGGATCGCGGCGGCATAGCGATCGGAGGCCCGACCTTCGTGCCGGCAGGAGGGAGGGCCCGCGCCTCTGCTCGATTCCTCGACGGCGCATCTCCATGCGCCCTGCCAGCCTGCGACCGATCGCTTGGATATCGACTGTCCTCAGCGCCTCAGCGCAACCACCACCACACGCGCCTCCTGAATTCCTCGACGCACTCGGTTCCCTCGGCGAAGTAGCCCTCGTCGCACTCGCACGAGGCCTCGGCGCCGTCGACGACGCAGGTGCCATGGCCGCTGCAGGTCACCCCAGCGCAGATGGCGGCCTCGGACAGACACGCGAGACCGTCGGCGACATAGCCCTCGTCGCATTCGCAAACGGCCTCCCCGCCGTCGTCGAAACATTGGCCGTGGCCGCTGCAGGTCACACCCGCGCAGAGGTTGGACTCGGAGAGACACGCGAGCCCGCTGGCGACGTAGCCCTCGTCGCACTCGCAGACCGCGCCCTCGCCGTCGTCGACGCAGGCGCCGTGGCCTCTGCAGGTCACGCCCGCGCAGACGCCGCCTTCCGAAACGCAGGTGAGCCCGCTGGCTTCGTATCCCTCGTCGCACTCGCAGACCGCGCCCTCGCCGTCGTCGACGCAGGCGCCGTGGCCGCTGCAGGTCACGCCGGCGCAGACGCCGCCTTCCGAGACGCAGGTGAGCCCGCTGGCGACGTA
>DHSB01000044.1:0-303 GCA_002408385.1 Myxococcales bacterium UBA5297 | reverse complement strand
GCGCCGTGGCCGCTGCAGGTCACCCCGGCGCAGGCGCCGCCCTCGGGCACACAGGTGAGCCCGCTGGCGACGTAGCCTTCGTCGCACTCGCAGACCGCCTCCTCGCCGTCGTCGACACAGGCGCCGTGGCCGCTGCAGGTCACCCCGGCGCAGGCGCCGCCCTCCGAGACGCAGGTGAGCCCGCTGGCGACGTAGCCCTCGTCGCACTCGCAGACCGCCTCTTCGCCGTCATCGACACAGGCGCCGTGGCCGCTGCAGGTCACCCCGGCGCAGGCGCCGTCTTCCGAGACGCAGGCGAGCCCG
>DHSB01000138.1:19245-21606 GCA_002408385.1 Myxococcales bacterium UBA5297 | reverse complement strand
CCGGCTGCTCGATCGCAGCTTCGGCCGGCGCGACTTCGGCGGGAGCTTCTTCCACGACCTTTGCCGGTCCATCGGTCTGTGCTGCAGGCTCCTCAGCAGTAGCCTCAGCCTCTACGGACGGCGTGGCCTCCGCGTCATCGCTCTTCCACCCTGGAATCGCTTCGGGCTGCCCCGCATCATCCGATTGCCACGCTGGGATCTCGGCGGCGGCCTGGTCGGCGGAGGGCGCGCTGCTTTCGCCACTGCTCTGCCATCCCGAAAAGGCTTCGGGTTGGCCCGCCTCGCCCGTCTGCCAGGCCGGAGCGGCCTGTGCGGAATCGGCAACAGGTTGCCCTCCGGCCGCGAGCTGCTCGATGCCTTCCAGCTCGGCTCCAACCGCCTGTGCGAGCTCGGCGAAGTCGGCTTCGGGCGCAGTAGGCGCGCTTGCCTCGTCGGCGGGCGCCAGTTCATCGGCGGGGGCCGGCGTCCCGTAGTCCGGCGGCTCGGTGAGCGCTGCTTCCACCTCCGGCGAGACCGCGGCGGCGGCCAACACCTCGGCGAAATCGGGCTGCTCGAGCGCTGCCTCGGTCGGTCCGGCCGGCTGCGCGGTGCCCGCGTCCGCGGGCTGCTCGCCATAGAGCGAAACCCAGTTCTGGGTCGCCGCATCCCAGACATAGCCCTGCGCATAGGCCTGCTCGTAGGCCGGATCGATCCACTGCCCGGTCGCCACGTTGAAACCCGGCGGATAGTAGGTGCCGTCAACACCCCACTGCGCCTGGGCTTGGTGGTCGAAGGTCGACGCCGCCGGGGCCGTCTCTTGCTGGCCCTGCAGCAGGGCTCTCAGCTCACTCCACCGGCCTTCTTCCTCAGAGGAGAGGCTACCGGCGTTCCGCTTGTCGTCCAGGAAGCGGAACTCCCGCATCGCATTCAGGGTTTCGGGCATGAATCCACCGTCGCGCACGATACAAGGGCCAGAGGCGCGTTCGGCGGGAATCCTACCATCCGACGCGAGGTGCTCAAACTTCGGTGTGCCCGGCCGCGCACTCTGTTTGCCGGCCTTCATTCGCGGTCGCGGCAAGCCCATCTTTCCGCTGAGAAGCGAGCGAGGGTTCGTGTGCCTTTCCGCCGCGGCGGACGACGTGGTAGACCTTGAAAGTCTATGGCCGCCAAGCTGACCTTCGGCTTCGAGCAGGACGAGCGGATCTTGTTTATCGGCTTCGCCGCCGGCAGCGAGCTGGCGACGCCCGAGGACCTCGACGAGCTCGAAGGGCAGATCGCCTCGCGCTGCGAAGCGGTCCGCCAGCGCGTCCACCTCTTCTTCGACCTTGCGAATCTGGTCGTCGCCTCCGGGCTCGTCGAGCACTTCGGTGCCCGCAAACGCGCCCTTTGCGACCGATTCGCGCTCAGCACCTGGCACTTCGGCGGCAACCTCGCCGAGCGCGTGATGACCCGCAACGACCTGACGCGCCGGGGGCTGCGTCCCAACCTGTTCCGCACCCGCGAAGAGGCGCTCGACGCCTTTCGCGAGACCGGTCGCGCCATCGCTGAGCCGAGACCGCAAGCGGCGCGCTAGGAGCCCTTGAGATCCGTTGCGCGGCAGCACGAGTCCGGAGTGCTGGCCTTCGTGCCGGCCGCCGAAAACCCTCGAGCCGGCCGCGCCTCTGCTCGATTCCTCGACGGGCGCGCTGCTTTTCGCCCCTGCCAACCTGCGACCGATCGCTTTGGTCCCGGGCGAAACCCGAGCTGTCGACTCTCGACCGTCGTCAGAGGCTATTGGGCATCGACTGCGGTTGGGCTGAAGGTCGCTGCTGCTGAGGCTGCGGCTGCGGCTGGGCCTGCTGGCCGAGCTGCTGCGGGCCTGGGCTGGGCTGCCCGCCTGCCCTCTGCTGCTGCTGCAGGCAGGTCAGGAGCTTGGTGAAGAGCGTCTTGAGCTCGAGGTCGTAGCTGAGGGCGCCCGGTGGGACTGGCGGCAGGCCGTAGAGCGGCGCGAGCGCGGGCGCCGGCAGGCAGCCGACCTGTCCGAAGCAGATGTTGCCACCGGCCATCGGCGGCAGGGTGTAGGTGAGCGCGGCGAGGGCCTTGGGGTCGAGGGCGAGGTTGAGGCCGTGGAGCTCCATGACGCGCTGCAGGTAGCGGCCGCGCACGTAGTCGCAGTCCGGCTGGCGGAACCGCTCGATCTCCGCCTGCAGCGAATCGCCCTGCTGCGGCTCGGGTGGCGCGGGCTGCGGCTGTGGCGGTGCCGGAGGCGGTGGCTGGGGCGGCTGGTCGGGCGGAAGCTGCTGTTGGAGCAGGGTCACGTTCTCGCCCTCGTGGACGATGATGACCGCCAGCGGTTCGGTGTCGGCGCCGGCCGGCTCGCCCTCGTCCTCGAGCTGGTACCAG
>DHSB01000138.1:9495-19059 GCA_002408385.1 Myxococcales bacterium UBA5297 | reverse complement strand
ACCAGACTCCACGCGAGAGACTTCATGACCCCGCCTCCGACCTGTCGCCGCCACGTCCCTTGATTCAGAAGGTACGGTGCGCTCGATGGGCGGCAAGGCGGGCTCGCGCCGGGCTCTCCGGTCGGCAGGCGCGGGCGCGGATGCTCGCTGGTCAGGCTGTCGGGAGCTTGCTCGCCTGCCTTCGAATGCTCTGGCTCGGTTGGGCGATCTTCCTCAGCGACCCGCCGGCGCCGGGGCGACCGCGGTCTCGACGGCGGCCTTGAGGCGGGTGATCGCCTGCTCGACGAGCTCGTGGTCGGCGAGCACCTCGTCGGCCTTGAGGCGCAGCGCGAGCAGCTCCGGGGTGCCGTCGCGCGCGCCCTCGGCGAGACCCTTGGCGGGCGCGAAGGTCTCGGGGGGAACCGCGGCGCCCGGCTCGAACGACTCGAGGACCACCTCGGTGATCGTCTCCTTGGCCGAGCCCTGCTCCCAGCCGACGAGGCGCTGGTCCCTGCGCGAGAAGTAGAGTGAGACCTTCAAGGTGCCCTCGATGCTCTGGACCGCGGCCAGGGTCATCGAGTCGAGCGCGGCCTGGCGCTGCTTCTCTTCGAGCGCGCCGGGCTCGAGCATGCTCGCGTAGCTGCCGAAGAACGCCGGGTCGGAGCGCGGAAGCTGGCGCAGCAGGTGCTCGAGCTTCAGGCTGCCGTCCACGCGCCAGGCGGGCTCGCCGGCGAAGAGGGCTTCGCTTGCCTGCGGCTCGAGCTCGTAGTCGGCCAGATAGGCCTGCAGGGACCCGAGGAGGTCCTCGCCGCCGCGCAGCCCGATGCCGTTGACGCTGAAGCCTATCTGGTAGGGCTTGTCGGCGGGGGCGAGCCTCTTCTGGTCGAGCTTGAGCACGTTGTCGACCGGGCCGCCGGGCGCGCCGCTCATGTGCATCGCTATCCAGGCGGTCGTGCCGTCGAGGGAGAGCGTGCCGTCGAGCTGTATCGGCTTGCCGAACGGGCCGGGGCTCGTGCTCTTGGTCTTCATCAGGAGCTTGTCGGGCAGCACCGCGGCAAGCTCGGCCGAGCTCCTCACCTTCGCCCCCGGCGCGGGGCGCGCGAGCGGGTTGGGCTTGGTCGTCGCTTCGAGCCTGGCGCGGTAGCTGGTCGTCGAGGCGATCGTTTCGCGAAGCTTGCCGACGAGCCCCTCGGCGCTCGGCTTGGACGGCTTGCACGACAGGAGGACGAGCAGCATCGCGAGGGCGCCGCTGCGGCGGTGATTGAGCAAGCGTGTCATGGGCGAGATGCCTCGGGTGGACGGAAGTGGAGACGGTTCGGGCCGCAATCGGCCGCTTCGGAGGCTGGCTTGGCGCCGCCCGAGAAATGGCGAGCGCCGCCAAAGTGAAGACGAAATCCTCCCTCGTCGGGGCCGAGCGGAGGTTTTGGATCCCTTACCCCTTCGGGGTGCGAAATCAACGCTGCTGACCCGGACCGGAGCCTCGCGAGCCGGCGCGACGCGCTCCTGGGAGTGATTCTCGGTCCCCGTTCCGGGGGCCGGAACACTGACGTTAGTGGGTTTTGAACCCCGGAGGTCTGGCGAGCCACTCCTGGGAGTGATTTCCGTACCCGTTCGGGGAGCAAAATCACTGAAATTAGTGGGTAGTGAACCCCGGAGGTCTGGCGGGCCACTCCTGGGAGTGATTTCGTACCCGTTCGGGTAGCCGGATCACTGACGTTAGTGAATCCGGGGGCCTGCCGCCTCGAGCGGGCCGTTTCGGGAATCCCTCCAACGTCCCTTCGGAGCGTCTATGCCGACGCCGGCGCGGCCCTGCGGCGCCGCCGGCGCACCGCGGCGAGCACCTCGTCCATCTCGCCGACCCTCAGCACGCGGCAGGCGACCGCGTAGACGATCCCTCCGATGGCGACTCCGCCGAGCGCGCGGACGATGCGCACCGGCACGGCCTCGGCCGATATCGCCATCGACCCGATCCAGGCGTCCATCCCTTGCAGCGCAGCCCAGACCGCCGCGCCCATCAGCACCGAGGCGAGCGCGACCTTGACCATCTGCGCGAACAGACCCTTCGGCGCAGCGTGCTCGCGAGTCGCGCGCCGGAAGACGGTGGTGAGGATGAGCAGGTTGACCATCGCGCCCAGCGAGATGCCCAGGGCGAGGCCGACGTAGCCGAGGTAGCGGAAGAAGGCGAGGTTGAGCGCGAGGTTCGTCAGCACCGCCGCCGCCGAGCCGAAGAGCGGGACCCGCGCGCGGTCGAGCGCGTAGAAGGCTGGCGCGGCGACCTTCACCCCGGAGTAGGCGTAGAGCCCGACCGAGTAGGCGGCCAGCGCCACCGCGGTCGCCTGCGTGTCCTGCGGCGTGAAGCGCCCGTACTGATAGACCAGCCGGATGATCGGCTCGGCGAGCACCACCAGGCCGACGGTCGAGGGGATGGCGAGGAAGGCGACGTGGCGCAGGCCCTGCGAGAGCCCGGCCTTCAGCCCGGCGAAGTCCTTTTCGGCCGCTTTGCGCGCGAGGGTGCTGGTGGTCACCGTGGCGATGGCCACCCCGAAGATGCCGATGGGCAGGTACATCAGCCGGAAGGCGTAGTTGAGCCAGGCGTTCGCGCCCGGCTGCGTGCTCGCGAACTGGGTGTTGATGAAGATGTTCGCCTCGGTCGCCGCCAGCCCCAGCGTCGCCGGCGCCATCAGCCGCGCGATGCGCCGCAGCGAGGGGTCGCGCCACAGGCCGCCGAAGATCGGGCGCAGGCGGTAGCCCTGACGCCGCAGCGCGGGGAGCTGGACGGCGAACTGCGCGAAGCCGCCGACCAGCGTGCCTATCGACCAGCCGACGACCGCGGTCCGCGCCGGGTAGCCGGCGAGCTTGAGGAAGACGCCGACCGCGATGGCCGACAGGTTGAAGAGCGCCGGCGCGAGGGCGGGGACCGCGAAGACGCGGCGCGCGTTGAGCATGCCCATCATCACCGCGGCCAGCGAGAGCGCGGGGAGGAAGGGCATCATGATCCGCGCGAGCTTGGCGGTCAGCTCGGCCTTGCCCGGCTCGTCGAAGAAGCCCGAGGCGAGCGCCCAGACGATCTGATCGGCGAAGAGCACGCCGAGCAGCGTCAGCAGGCCGACGACCATCAGGATGGCGCCCACGACGCGGTTGGCGACCGCGTGCGCGGCCTCCGGGCCCTGCTCCTTCTCGACCTTGGCGAAGGTGGGGATGAAGGCCGCCGAGAGGGCGCCCTCGGCGAACAGGTCGCGCAGCAGGTTGGGGATGCGGAAGGCGACGACGAAGGCGTCGGCGAAGTAGCCCGCGCCGAGCAGGGCGGCGAAGAGCTGCTCGCGGATGAGGCCGAGGAAGCGCGAGGCGGTGGTCGCGGCGCTGACGAGGAGGGTAGAGCGCATGGCGCTGCGCACAGGCGCAGGTGCTGCGCCAGTCGCTGGAGCCTGCGCAGGCAGGGCGGCTTGGTCGCTGGAGGAGTCCTGGCTCATGAGGTCGGGGTCTCGAAGGCGCGGCGATTCAACCACAGGGTGTGTCCGGCGAACACCGCCGAGCAGGCGTCCCGGTGAACCTCACTCGCGCGGGCAGGCCTGACGAGGAGGCGGCCGAGAGGCGACACCGCCGCCATCTCGGCGGCCATCGGTGCTTCCACGAAACGATCGGCAGATCGCCGGTCGCCGCGCACCTCACTTCTGCGCCGCGCACCCGCTGCGAAGCCAGAGGACGCTCAGGTCGTCCTCGAAGTGCCGCTTCCAGCCCGCGCGCGAACCGAGCGCCTCGGCGAGCGGCGTCCCCGGAACGAGCAGCGCCCAGCAGACGCCCCGCTGCTCGATGGCCTCGGCGTCGCCCTGGCGCTCGATGCGCAGGTACTCGTCGAACAGGCCGGCCTCGTAGAACGGGCCGAGCCTGCCGTCGATGAAGCTGTCGAGCTTGTGGAAGACGAGATAGCCACCCCACTCGAAGAAGTGGAAACCCGGCCTGCGCGCGAAGCCGCTCTGCTCGAGCTGGGCGAGGCCGTCGACGGGGAAGAGCCCGCGGGCCTCCCTATCGACGCTCGCCAGGCGCAGTCCGCCCATCAGGCCGAGCGCGACCGCGGCGAGGGCGGCCACGATGGCGTTGGTGCGCGGCCGGCGGAACATCTCGGTGCGCATGCGGCTGGCGAGCTGCTCGGCGAGCGGGGGCGCGGCGATGATCGCGAAGATGCTGAGCTGGCGCGAGGCCTGGAGCGCCATGACGAAGGTGAGCCCGACGAGGCCGAGCTCGTAGAGGGGAAGGGGCTTTCGACTCCGGGCCGCCGCGACCACGAACAGCAGCGCCGCGCCGATCAGGATCCAGGCCGAAGGATCGCTCCAGGGCACCGGCGCCCACTCGTCGATGATGGTGAACTCGCCCTGCTTGGCGATGAGGTCGAAGGGCCGGATGAGCGCCTTCCAGGCGATGGGGTTGAGCACCACGCCGAGCGGCGCGAGGAGGCTGAGCAGCACGGGCAGGCGGGCCGCCTTCTCGACCGGCCGCGAGGTGAGCCGCCACCTGTGGAAGGGCAGCAGGACCGTGCCGCCGGCCACCGCCAACGGGCCGAGCCCCACCGCCCAGCTCCCGTGCGTGTTTATCCAGAAGGCGAAGAGCACCGGCATCGCCAGCGGCACCCAACGCTTGCCCTTGAGGGCGCGCTCGATGAGCAGCAGCTCGAGCGCCAGGCACAACTGCCCGAAGAGCAGCGGTCGCGCGATGAAGTTGGCCGCCGCGACGAAGAGCATCACGCCGACCGCGAGGCCAGCCGACGGCCGATTGCCCTCGGCCCGCTCGAGCGAGACCAGGTAGAGGGTGGTGACGATGCCGACGACGAGCAGCGCCTTGAAGAGGCCCACGCCGACCAGCCCACCCGCCTTGAAGGCGAGGGCGAAGAGGATCTGCGCGAGCCAGTCGTTGGCGAGGTAGGGCGTGTCCTTGACCGTCCAGGTGTACTCGACGGTCGGCGGGATGGCCCCGCGCTCGAGGATGTCGAGCCCGATGCGCAGGTGCCACATCAGGTCGACGTCGCAGATGTGATCGAGGGCGAGCTTGGCGGCGACGAGGCCGAGCAGGAACGGAATGAAGAGGCGGGCGCGCATGGTCGGTTCAGGGAGCGCCCATCGTATGCCGAGACGGCGGGCCTGCCGAAGTTGTGGCTGCCGAGGATGCGTCGAAGAATCCTTCGGCAATATCCGGTCTGCACCGGTCAGCCCGAGCGTAGGCCGAGCTTGCGAGGCCGCAGTCGAGGCCTCTCGACTTCGCCTCCCTCGTTTCTCGGGAGGCTACGCTCGAGGAGAGCGGGGGCAGTCCGCGAAGTCGAAGGGGCCCTTCGACTCCGCTCCCGCCGCTGGCGCGTCGGGGGCTGCGCTCAGGGCGAGCGGACTTTCACTTGTTCGCCCGCGGGCCCGCACCGGCGAGGGCCGGGCGTCGGAGTCGCTCCGCCGGCCGGCGAGGTGAGGTTCAGACGAGCTTGCGCGTGAAGAACGCCCCGGTCGCCGTGCCGAACGCAGCGCCGGCGATGATGTCGGTGAGGTAGTGCTTGTCGCCCGCGATGCGCAGGTAACCGACGAAGGAGGCCAGGGCGAAGAGCGGCACGGCCAGCCACGGGCTCGCGCCGCGGGCCTGGGCGATGAACGAGGTGGTCGCGGCCATCGCCGCGGCGGCGCTGGTGTGATTGGAGAAGAACGAGCCGTAGCGATCCCATCCCTCGGCCCGCGGGTCGGCGAAGGCGAAGGGCCGCTCGCGCGGAGTGAGGAACTTGATGGTCTCGTTGACCGCGCCGGTCACGGTCGCGGCCCGCCCGATGAGCAGGCCGTCGGCGAGGAAGTGCCGGCGCGGCCTCTCGTACGGCAGCAGGGTGAGCGTGCACGCGAGCGGCATCGCGGCGAAGACGATGCTGTCGGCGATGCGGTCGGCGAGCAGGGCGACGGTGGGCTGGTAGAAGTGGCGTCGTGCGATGCGGTCGATGCGGTTGAGGACCCGCTGCGCCTTGCGCTCGACCGGTGTCCTGGGCTTGCGCCGCACGCGCAGGTACTCGCCACCCGTCCAGACGAGCAGTGCGCCGCCTACCCGCCACAGCTCGCGCGACCAGCGGATCGGAGGGTGCTCGAGCCGCTCCAATCTCATGGCGATCAGATCCTCACAGGCCTGCCGGCCTGCAAGGCGGACGCACCGCGCGGGGTGTCGAAGGGGCGAGGCCAGCCGGTCTCTCCCGCCTCGGGAGCGCCGGTGGCGGGCGGCAGGACGGCGCTCGCGCGGTCTCCGAGCTGCGGCCGGCGAGCCGAGGGCCCGCGGCGAAAGAGCAGGTGGCGAACCGGCGGGCTGCCGCCCTATGGCTCGACCGCGAGCCCGCAGGCCTGCTTGCCTTGCGCCGTTTCCAGAGCCTCGCAGCTACAGCCGTCGAGCAGCCGCTCGCAGGTGGCCTGGTCGTCGTCGCTGAGCTCGATGATCGACGCCTCCTTGTTCAAACGGAGCTTGCATTGGTCGGCGTCGTAGGAGGTGGGCGAGACGCTTCCGCACTCGCAGATCTTCTCCCCGAGCTCGATGCAGGGGTCGGTGCAGGCCGAGAGGAGTGCGACGAGAGAGGCGCTGGCAAGCAGTGTTCGCAACATGGGCGCGGGATTCTGACAACCTGCCTGCGGTGCCGCAAGCGGTAAACGAGACGGCGCTCGGGCGGCCGAAGAGCTGCCGCGGGCCGGGCCGCCCTCCTACTTACCCGTGGTGACAGCGCCTACACACGTCTCTTGGAATGGGCGCGGCGCTGTGTAGCATGACCGCCGTGAGCACCGGGAAAGCCGAGCGGCAGCGCCGCGTCCGAAAAGCACCGTGGCTGTGGACGGCGACCGAGATCGCGGTCGCCGCCCTCGTCGTCTTCTGCCCTCTCGCCATCGCCACCGTCCACCCGTGGGCGACAGGGGTCGCCGCGGCGCTCGCCTTCGCCGCCTGCGCGCTCGCCGCGACGGCCGCGATGCGCTCGGGCGAGCCCTTCCTCGTGCCCGCGCCCGGTCTCGCGCTGGGCGCCGCCACGCTCTTCATCGCCTTCCAGCTCCTCCCTCTGCCGCCCGCGGTGGTGGGGCTGCTCGCGCCGAGCACCCGTGAGCTCTTCGAGTTCGTCCTCGGGCCGCTCGGGCTCTACCCGGCTTGGCGGCCGCTGTCGCTCGATCCGCCGGCCACCGCGCGCGAGCTCGTCAAGGCGCTCACCTACTTGTGCGCCTTCTTCGCCGCGGCCCAGGTGGCGCGCTCGAGCCGCGCGCGCAAGCGCATGGTGACCGTGCTCGGCGCCGTCGGCCTCGTCGTCGCCCTGGTCGGCTTCGGCCACGCGCTGTGGGGCGCGACCGCGCTCTTCGGCGTCTTCAGCTACACCTACGCCCAGCCGCCCTTCCTCTCGACCTTCGGCAACCCCAACCACCTCGCGAGCTTCCTCGCCCTCGGCGCCACCGCGCTGCTCGCGCGGGTGCTCGGCGAACGCGACCGCAAGGTCGCCACGCTCTGGTCGTTCGCCTACCTGGCGACCGGCGCGGGGGTGCTGCTCACCTTGTCGCGCGGCGGCATCGTCGCCTTCGTCGTCGCCCAGGTGATGCTCGCCATCGCCGTCCACTCGGCGCGCCGCTGCGAGCGCGAGGGCCGGCCGGTCGACGCCAAGAGCCTCGTCATCCCCGGCGCGGTGCTCGCGGTGCTCGCCATCTCGGCCTACCTCGCGTGGGACGCGCTCGCCCAGGAGCTCGCGTCCGCCGACTCGCTCGAGAAGGTGAAGGACTCGAAGCTCTCCTTCTGGCCGAGCTTCCTGCCGCTGGTCGCCGATCACTGGCTGGTCGGGGTGGGCCGCGGCGCGTTCGAGTCGGGCTTCCAGCGCTTCCAGGACGTCGCCCTCGGCGCGACGGTGACGCACCCCGAGAACATCGTCTTCCAGTGGGTCACCGAGCTCGGGGTCCCGATGGGCCTGTTCGTCCTCGGCGCCTCGACCCTCGCGCTGCTCGGCGGGGCGCGGCGCGCCGCCGGAGAGGTCGAGCGGCTCGCCTGTGCCTTCGGGCTCGCGGCCATCGGGCTGCACGAGCTGGTCGACTTCGGGCTCGAGCTCGGCGGGCTCGCGGTGCCGGCGATGGTCGCCCTCGCCGTGGTCGCCTCACGCCGCGAGGGGGGCCGCAAGGTGCGGCGGGCCCACGTGCTCATCGCGCTGCCGGTCGCGCTCGCGCTGGCCGTGCCCGCCTTCGGCTATTCGCTGCGCTCGCTCGAGTCCGATGGCGAGGCGCTCGCCGGGAGGCTCGGCGCGGTGACGGCCGACGAGCTCGCCGAGCTCGCGGCGCTCCACGCGGCAAGGCACCCGGCCGACTACTTCGCGCACCTCGTGGTCGCCCGGGCCTACGCCGAGGAGCGGCCGCTGCGCCCCGAGCGCGCCGTCGCCTGGGCGAACCGCGCCATGTTCCTCAACGCCGCCCGGCCCGAGCCGCACCGGATCGCCGCGCTCGCGCTGCGCGCGATTGGCCAGGCGCGCCAAGCGCGCCTCGAGTACCGCCTCGCCTACGAGCGGGGCGACCGGGACGTGCTCAAGGAGATCACCCGCGTCTTCGGGAAGCCCGAGGAGCTGCTCGAGGCCGTCCCCGACGACGAGGGCGCCCTCCTCGCGCTGGCCGACGTGCTGCTCGGGCAGAGCCGGCTCGACGAGGCGCAGGCGGTCGCGCGGGCTTCGATGGAGCGGCACGGCGAGTCGCTGCCGGGGTTTCAGCGGCTGGCCCGCGCCGCTTCGGCGCGCCGGGAGGCGGACGAGGTCTACCGGATCGGCGAGAAGATGACCGTGCTGGCGCCCGAGAAGCCCGTCGGCCTGCTCACCCGCGTCAACGCGCTCGTCATGACCAACGCCTACGAGGCGGCCATCGAGCTGCTCGAGCGCGAGGGGCTCAAGCGCTTCCCGTTCGAGGCCGAGGTCGTCATGACCCTGGCGAGGCTCGAGCTGAGCCGAGGCAACACCAAGGCCTGCCGCGAGGCGCTCAAGAAGCTGCCGCCCGGCATCGACGTGAGCACGCGGGTGCGCGCCTTGGGCATGGAGGCTTCGGCGGCCGAGCGGGACGGGCAGGCCTCCAAGGCGCTCGGGTTCATGCGCACGGCGCTGGCCCTGCGGCCGGACGACACCGGGCTGCGCTGGCGCTACGCCAACCTGCTCGAGCGCATCGGGCGGCTCGAGCTCGCGGTCCGCGAGGCCGAGGCCGCCGCCGCGAAGTCTCCCGGGCTCCAGGTCGAGCTCGACCGGCTGCGCAAGCGGGTCGAAGCCAAGAAGCTCAAGCTCGAAGAGCAGAAGCGCTGGCAGCAGCTCGGCCTGGACGGAGCGCCGAAGTAGGCCCGGAGGCGGCCGCGCTGCTTTCGCGCGCCAGCGGATCGGAGGCTGGCCCGGCGACTCGAATCGACTCGGCCCGGTTCCGCTCACCCTGAGCGACTAACCTTGAGATTCGTTGGCCGGCAGCACGATTCCGGAGGCCCGGGCCTTGGTGCCGGCCGCCGCGAACCCTCGAATCGGCCGCGCCTTTGCCCAATTCGTCGACGGGCGTATTGGCTATGCGCCCCAGACTTCCTGCGAGTTTCTTCGAGCGATTTGGGCCAGGC
>DHSB01000138.1:645-9209 GCA_002408385.1 Myxococcales bacterium UBA5297 | reverse complement strand
GTGGTTGCCAACTCCTGACCTAGACCTGGCACGAACTCTGGCGCCCCCAACCAACCTGCGAGCGATCGCTTGGGTTTCGGGCTACGAGCGTCAGGCCGAGCGCCTGCGGGGCTCTTCGCGGGCCTCGGCCGGCTCCCAGAAGTCGCGGTCGTCGGCGAGGCCGAAGTCGTAGGCCCACAGCTTGACCGACTTGCCGGTGAGCTCCCGCGGGGCGCTGCGCACCAGCACGAGCCTGTCGCCGCGGGTGCGCCAGAGCGCCGGCACGAGCTTGGGCGCCAAGCCGAGGCGCGCCCGCAGGCGCGAGGGGACCTCGACCCAGCCGAGCCGCAGGTTGTTGTGGCTCGTCTCCACCCATTGCACGTAGCCCGACAGGCCCTCGGCCTTCAGCGCTGCCTCGACCGCCTTGCACGCGTAGGCGCTGTAGTCGCCCTCGTCGCGGCTGAGCAACTGCTCGCCGTCGCCAAAGCCCCAGCGCTCGGTCAGGCCTGAAAGGTCAAACGACACCTCCTTGACCGGATGCGCGATCCGGTCGTCGGCGACGCGGGCGATGAGCCCGCGGGCCTCTTTGAGGATGCCGACGACGATCTCGCTCAGGCCGGCCACGCCCGCGCGCGGCGGCTGCCAAACGACGAAGGGAGTCCACGCGAAAAACCCGGCCAGGCGCCCGACGAAGGGACAGCAGGGCTCCATCTTCAGCCACGGTGCGCCGGGAAACGCGGCGCTCGCCTCGTCGGGCTCGAGCAGCCGGTAGGCGCCGACCGACAGCGGCCCGCCGTGCAGCGCTCGCCACATCTGCCCGTCCTCGCCGAGGCGCAGGCCCCGGCCGCCCAGCGCGCGGCAGAACGAGCCGCGCCAGTCCTTCGCGTCAACGTTGCGGCCGGAGTGGACGGCGACGACAAAGCGCTCGGGCGTGGAGGTCTGCACCTGGGGTCTCGATGGTCGGGGCCCCGGCCTGCCGGCCGGGGCGATGGCTCGCCCCCCCTTCGGCTCCTTGGGGTGACCTATCGCTTGCGTCGGCGCGGCAGGCCGATCAGCCCGAGCGCGGCGAGCAGGCCGGTGGCGAGCAGCGGCCCCCCGCCCGTCCCGCAGCCGCAGCCGCCGAGGTCGTAGGCGCCCAGCGCCGGTCCCGGCACGTCGACGCCTCCGTCGGTCGACGGCTTGCCGGGATCGAGCTCGGCGGGGGCCGAGTAGTTGCCGCAGGTGTCCTGCGCGAAGAGCCGGTAGACCGCGTTCTCGAGCCCCTGCGCGCTGTCGGTGTAGGCCGTCTGGTCGCCGAAGAGAAGCGCCTTGCCCGCGCCGACGGTGTCGCCGGCGGTGTAGTCGGCGCCCTCGTCGGGCACGTCGACAGGCTCGGCGCTGCCGCGCACCAGCAGCACCCCGGCGAGGTCGGAGTCTTCGGGGTTTGTCCAGGCGAGCTGCAGGTCGGCGCCGCTCTCGACCGCTGGCTTCCACTGCGGCACGGCGGGCGAGCTGTTGTCGATAGTGAGCGTCGCGCTGCCCGTGTCGCGTCCGGTCTTCTGGTTCCGGCAATCGATGCTGCGCACCCGCCCGCTCACGCTCACCGTCGCCCCCGGCGCCGCGGGCATCTGCGCGTGGCTCTTGGGCGTGACGCGGATGGCGAGCGTCTTCGGCTGGGTGCCGACCTCCACCGGGGTCGCCAGCGGCACGGTGACGACCTGGCCGATGGCGCCGCTGCTCGCGCCGTACACGGTGGCGCCGTCCGCGCTGACTATCTCCACGAGCGAGAGCACCGAGCCCGCCTCCTCCGACAGCTCGACCGTCACTGCCTTGACCGCGTCGACGCCGAGCGTGGTCGCGACGGTGAAGGTGTCGAGCATCAGGGCCGCGTCCCCGGGGCAGGCGGCGGAGTCCGGCGGATCGATCGCGTCGCCGATGAGGGTCGCCGCCTCGCCTGGAGAGTGGGGTCCGGTCCTCGCGGCGACCGAGTAGTTGCGGCAGTCGTCCAGGCCGAAGATGGCGTACCAGTACTCTTCGCCGTTGAGCAGGCCTCGGTTCAAAGCGCTCGTCCCCGAGCCGAAGAAGGCGACCTCGCTGTCGCCGAGCGTCGTGTTGTCACCGTAGACCTCGCCCTCGAGAGGAGTGTCGGCGGCGCTCTCCAGCGTGCTTCGCAGCACGAGGACCCGGGTGGCCCCTTCGCTCATCGTCCAGGTCAAGTCCAGGGTCGCGTTCCCCGGGATCACCGTGTCCCACAGCGGAGGTGGCGGCGACTCGTTGTCGAGGCGCAGCACGCCGCTGGTGGTGTCCTCGGCCTCGACCTGGCTGGCGGTGGTCACCGAGGTGACGCGCGCCTCGAACTCATAGAGGGCTCCCGGGGGCGGCGGCATCTCGGCGAGCGACTTCGGAGCGACGCGGATTTGGCACTCGATCGGGCTTTGGTGCGTCACCGGGATGGACGGGTCGAGCGTGAGCGAGAACTCGCTCACGGTCGGCGAGGCGAAGCCGTGCCGGGTGTTGTCGCCGCAGAAGACCTCGAGCTTCTGCACGCCCGCGACGCTGCCTTCCGAAAGCTCGATGACCAGCTCGGAGATCGCTTCGCTGCCGCGCGATCTCTGGAGGGTGAACGCGTTCAGATCGAAGGTGGGGGGGGTCGCCTCGGGGCAGAGGACCTCGCCGTTGTTGGGCTCGGGAACGGGAGCGTCGCCGATGGTCAGGATGGTGCGCGTCGGGGTGTGCGGCCCGCTCGTCGCGACAGGCGAGTAGTTGGAACAGGCGTCGTAGGCCCACAGCGCGTAGTAGTAGGTGGTGTTGTTGGCGGCGGTCGCGTCGTCGTGGGAGGTGCCGGAGTCCGCGTAGACGATCGGCGCGTCCGGCAGGTTCGGCAGGCTGTCGGTGAGGCCGTAGACGACGCCCTCAGTCGGCCTTTCGCTTCCGAAGGCCGACTCCGAGCGCACCACGATGTAGCCGACCGCGCCGGTGCTCCCCTGCCAGTTGAGGAGGACCTTGGCGTCGTCCGGGGTGACCGTCGTCCAGCTCGCCGCTGCCGGCGACTCGTTGTCGATGGTGAGCGTCGCGCTGCCGGTGTCGTTGACCACGGCCTCGTTGAAGCAATCGAGCGCGGTGACCCGGGCGCGGACCGCGTGGACCTGGCCGGGAGGCGCGGGCATGTCGGCCGCCGCACGCGGCGTGAGCCGGATCTGGTACGGCACGGGCGTGCCGGCCCTCGCGATGAGATCTGTGTGCGAAGGCGCGCCGACGCTCACCACGACCTCGTCGCCCGAAGGCGCTTGGGAACCGTAGACGGTCAGCCCGTCGTCGCTGACGACCTCGACGAGGCCGATAGCCTGGTGGGAGCCGGACGGCGAGAGGGTGACGGTGACCGAGTTGATGCGGTCGGTGCCCGTCGAGGCCGCGAGATTGAACCTGTCGACAGCGACGGGCGAGGTGTCGCCGGGGCAGGCGTAGCGGCTGGTCGGATTGTCCGCTTCGGAGACGGTGTTGGTGCCTCGCGGGGTCAGCGGGCCGCTGAGGGCTCCGGGGGAATGGTTGCGGCAAGAATCGGTGACGAAGAGCTTGTAGTAGTACGTGGTGCCGTTGACCAAGCCGGTGTCGCGCTTGGTCGGGTCGGGGCCCGAGTAGACCAGCGTCACGTCGCTGCTGGAGCCGGGGGCCGGGTTTTCGCCGTCCACGAGGGCGAACTGCTCGAGCGCGGCAAGGTTGGTCGAGCGCAGCACTATCGAAGTCGCGGGAGGCTCGGACTTGGTCCAGGCGAGATCGATCCGCGCGTCGCCGATGGTGTTGGCGCCCCAGACCCCGGCCACCGGCGCGCTGTTGTCCACGTTCATCATGTCGCCGACGAAGTCCGCGGGGACCATCTGGGCGTAGGCGTGGACGATGTCGGTGACGTGGGCGCTCACGTTGAAGTTGCCTGCCGGCATGTCCAGGCGGCTGCGCGGCGTAAGGCGGATCTCGTACGTTGTCCTCGTGGGCGTAGCCGTGACATCGGTGACGGCGACCGGGACGCTGGTCGTCGTACCCGGGATGGCGGAGCCGACCGGGCTGCCGTTCCTGACTATCTCGACCAGCCCCACCGGAGCCCGGTCGGTCAGTGTGACGGTGATCGAGGTGACCGCATCGTCGCCGGCGTTGGTCTCCAAGGTGAAGCGGTCGACGACCACCGGGGTGGTCGAGCCCGGGCAGGCGTCGCCGCCCGTGCCGAAGTCGTCGCCGTCCCCGACGGTCGTGGAGCACGGGGCTGTCTGCAGGTTGGCCTCGCCGGACCAAGCGCCGTCGCCCGAGGTGTTGGTCGCCCGCACCCGATAGCGGTAGGTCGAGCCGCAGGTGAGGCCCGTGTCGGGGTGCTGCAGGTTTGAGTAGCCGTTGAGGCGCTCGGTGAATTCCCCGGCCGTGCCGCCCTGCACGAGCGCGCGTTCGAGCTTGTAGGTGAGCGGGCCATCGCCTCCCGTGGGCCTGCTCCAGCGCACCACGATCTTCTGCGCGGTGGGCGGATCCTGGCTCGGGGTGCCGGGGGCCGCCGGACGGGTGAGGACCGAGACCTCAGCGCTCTTCGGCGACTCCTGCGCCGAGGTGTCGATGTCCGAGACCGCGTAGTAGTAGGTCGTGTTGCCGGCGGCCCCGGTGTCCACGTAGCTGTCGGTATCGGAGTAGGCGATCCGTGTGGGGCTGCCGGGCTCGGTGCCGCGATAGACCGCGTACGGCTGCGCGCTGTCGAGGCCCGGAAGCGTGCCGGTGCTCTGGCTCCAGTCGAGCTGGACGTGTGTCTCCGTGGAATGGGGCGACGCAGTCGCAGTCAGGCCCGCGGGCGAGATCGAGAGGCGGATGTCGTCGACCTTTGCAGCAAGTCTCGCGTTCTTCATCAGCGTGAACGCCCACTTGACGACAACGGTGTAGGTCGTGTTCGCCACCAGCTCGCAAGGCGCGCTCCACCCTGTGTCCGTCCACGCTCCCGAGTCCTCCGTCATGTTCAGTGTGGCCAGCGGGTTGTTGTCCGGGTTCTTGAGGATGACCGTGAAGGCAGCGCTCGAGACGGTGCCGGTCTTTTCTCTGAAGTACAAAGCTTTCAGGCTGGCGCGCACGTTCTCGGTCGGGGTGAAGGTCTGCCACACCGTGGCGGAGACGGTCTGGTCATTTGCCGTCGCCGTCCATTCGCCGAGGAAGGCCTTCCCGCCATCTGCCCCCTGGACGTCACTGACGCCGAATACGGTCGCAGCCAGGGTGCCCGAAGGATCCTGTACTGCCGTCCAGGCGGCGCCCTCCGCATCCTCGAAGCTGTGGTTGAGAAGCTGGTTCATGGCCCAGCCTTCGCCCAAGGGAAAGAAGGCCATCAGCAGGGCCGCGGCGGGCACCGCGCGACGAAGGGGCCGGCGGGCGGAGCGGACGTGGGAGACCGACGAGTCGGGGAGCGACATGGCGAATCCTCGCGCTTAAGGAAGGCCGTCGATCTTACCGCGGATCGCCTCCAGGCCGAGATTCGCCGCCTTGGCGCTCAGGCAGCCGGGCGGTCGAGCCCGGCGAGGAAGTCCTTCAGGTCGCGCGGCAGCGGGGCCTCGAGGCGCAGCTCGCGCCCGTCGCGCGGATGGGCAAAGACCGCCGCGGAGGCGTGGAGCGCGTGGCGCGGCAGTCGGAGCGCGGCGCGGTCCTCCTCGGTCAGGGCGTGCTCGGTGAAGCGGACGAAGATCCGCTCGTCGGGCCCGTAGATCTTGTCGCCGACGATGGGCAGCCCGATGGCCGACAGGTGCAGCCGAATCTGGTGCTGGCGGCCGGTGAGCGGCTCGCAGCGCACCAGCGCGAAGCGCTCGCCTCCGACCTCGTGGCGCTCGAGGACCCGAAACCGCGTGACCGCGGGCTTGCCGTGGTCGCGGTCGACGACCGCGCGGATGCGCACCGTGTCGCCCCCGACCGAGAGCGGCAGGTCGACCTCGAACGCGTCCTCGGCGGGCGCGCCCTCGGTGATGGCGAGGTAGGTCTTCTTCACCTCTCCCCGGGCGAAGGCGAGCTTGAGCCGGCGGGTGCTCGCCGGGTGCGTGCCGCAGAGCACCAGGCCGCTCGTCTCCCGGTCGAGCCGGTGCGCCGGGTCGGGCTTCTCGCCGGGGGCGGCCAGCGCCCGCGCCAGCGTCACCAGGGTCCCGGTCAAGTACCGCGCCGTCGGGTGCATCGGCAGCCCGGCCGGCTTGTCGACCGCGAGCAGATCCTCGTCGCGATGGAGCACCGGCAGCTCGCGCGGCGTCTCGGGCTCGGGCTCGCGCTTTCGGGTCAGGGTGAGCACCAGCCCCGGGGTCACCGGCGTCGCGGGCTTGAGCGGCCGGTCGGACAGCTTGCCCTCGCGGATGATGCGCTGGGCCTTGTTGCGCGACAGCCGCCGGATCTTGGCGCACAGGTAACGGTCGAGCCTCCAGCCGGCGTAGTTCTGCTCGACCACGAAGCGCACCGTCTGGATCTCGTCGTCGAGCGTCGCGAGGGGCGCGGGGTCGAGGGGGTCGTTGCTGGGCATACGGCTCTCGGGCGAGAGGTCTCGGGCGTCGGTCGGTGGGCAGGCTGTCGAAAGCTGCTCTCGGCGCGTGGCTCTCGGAAGGTCCGGAGTCTAAGCCCGCAGCGTCGCCTCTGCTAAGATGTCCGCCTTTTTACTCAATCCGGAGGACGCCTCGATGATCCGGGCACTCGTGCTGGGTCTTTCCGCCGCCTCGCTCTTGCTGCTCCCCAGCCGAGCTGTGCAGGCCCAGACGAAGATGAAGCTGGCCGTCGTGCAGCTCTGGTCGCCGCCCAACCTCGCCGGCATCGCCGCCAAGCTCACGCTCGATCTCGAGGCGGTCGCCGCCACCGAGTCCTACGCGGTGCTGCCTTCGGCCCAGGTCGAGGGGCTCCTCGGCGCCCAGAGATTCGCCACGCTGCAGGCGTGCAACGGCAAGAGCGCGTGCATCGCCGCGCAAGCGAATCAACTGCCCGCCGAGCGCATGGTGCTCGGCACCCTCGACCGCGACGACACCCACTATCTCGTGCGTCTCTACCTGGTCGAGCTGAGCGGCCCGACGGTCATCTCCTCGGTCGACCGCTCCATCCTCATCGCCTCGCGGCGCCTGCACCAGGACGTGCACGCGGCGCTGCCGCGCCTGCTGCGCGGCGAGGAGGAGGCGAAGGGCAAGGTCACCGTCAGCACCAGCGCGCGCGGCGCGACGGTCTACCTCGACGGCGCCGTCGTCGGCTCGACCCCGTGCGCGATTGAGGGCAAGCCGGGCAAGCACTCTCTCAAGGTCGTCAAGGACGGCTACCTGCCGGTCGAGCGGTTCGTGACCATCGAGGTCGACGGCGAGGAGGAGATCTCCCTGCTGCTCACCCCGGTGGCCGGCCGCGCACCGGTCGAGCAGCCTGCGGTTTCCGCAAACCTGACGGCCGAGCCGAAAGGCGCCGGCGGCATCGCCATCCCCGCCGGAGCCTGGGCCGCGGGCGGCGTCGCCCTCGTCGCGGCCGGGGTCGGCGGCTTCTTCGGCGCGCGCGTCAACGAGGTCGAGGGACGGGCGGGACCGAGCTCGCCCTTCCAGATCACCCGCGCCGAAGCGCTCGGCGCAGAGCGCGACGCGTTGCTCGCCAACCTCTGCTTCGGTGCGGCCGGCGCCGCGGCGGTCACCGCGGTGCTGCTGACCATCTTCACCTCGGGCGAGGAGAGCGACGAGAAGCCCGCGCCGGTTCCGGCCGTGCCCACCGTCATCCTCTCGTCGAGCGGCGCCGCGCTCGCGGTCGGCGGAAGCTTCTAGAAACCCTCCCTTCCCATCTCTTTAGGAGCGCACGTCCATGAACCGACGCCTCCTCGTCGTCGCCCTTCCGCTCGTCGGCCTGGCTGCCTGCACCTTCGGCCCGGATCCGGACGCGGACCTCTTCGTCTGCCAGACCGACGCCGACTGCGAGGCCGACTATCGCTGCGTCGTCCAAGAGTCCGAGCCCGCCGGCCGCGCCTACTGCCACAAGGCGGACTCCATCGCCCCCGAGCGCTGCGACGGCGAGGACAACGACCGCAACGGCCTCGTGGACGACGAGCCGACCGACGTCGGCGGCGACTGCGCGAGCGAGCTGCTGGGCGCCTGCGCAGCGGGCACGCTCGTCTGCGAGGGGGGCGCGAAGAGGTGCGTCGGCGGCGCGCCGACGGACGAGGTCTGCAACGGCAAGGACGATGACTGTGACGGCGAGGTCGACGAGGGCTTCGACCTGCAGACCGATCCCGAGAATTGCGGCTCCTGCGGAGAGGTCTGCGAGGCGGGCTCGGAGTGCGCCTCCGGTGACTGCCGCGAGCTCGACTGCGCCGACGGCCTCGACAACGACGGGGACGAAACCATCGACTGCGCCGACGCCGACTGCGCCGACCAGAGCTGCGGCGAGGGCTGCGAGTGCCGCGACGGCGCGCCGTTCGAGCTCGACTGCGCGGATGGCCTCGACAACGACGGCGACGGCGACGCCGACTGCGCCGACGCCGACTGCGGTGGCGTCTCCTGCGGCGACAACGGCCTGGTCTGCGTGGCCGAGGCCTGCGGCTGCCCGGGACCCGAGGCCGCGGCCGAGGAGAGCTGCGCCGACGGCCAGGACAACGACTGCGACGG
>DHSB01000138.1:0-496 GCA_002408385.1 Myxococcales bacterium UBA5297 | reverse complement strand
GATCGACTGCGCCGACCCCGACTGCGCGGGCCGAGCCTGCGATGCGACCGATGGCTCGCTCAATTGCGGGCAGGTCTTGGGCGAGGGTGCCTGCCTCGCTCGCGAGACCGAGTGCGGCGACGGCATCGACGGCGACGGGGACGGGCTCGCCGACTGCCTCGATTTCGACTGCGAGGAAAAGGCCTGTGGCGAGGGCTGTCAGTGCCAGGGCGGTTTCGGAATCGAGCTCAACTGCGCCGACGGCGCCGACAACGACGGCGACCAGGCCGCCGACTGCGCCGACGCGGACTGCGATCAGAAATCCTGCGGGGCCGACTGCGAGTGTCGCGACGGTGCGCCGGTCGAGCTCAACTGCGCCGACGGCGCCGACAACGACGGCGACCAGGCCGCCGACTGCGCCGACGCGGACTGCGCCGACCAGAGCTGCGGCGAGGGCTGCGAGTGCCGCGACGGCGCGCCGTTCGAGCTCGACTGCGCGGATGGCCTCGACAACGAC
>DHSB01000004.1:106724-110403 GCA_002408385.1 Myxococcales bacterium UBA5297 | reverse complement strand
GGCGCGCTGCGGCTGCTGCGTCATGGCGTGCGTAACCCTGCGGCCGAGGAGGCCAGGAGCCTGCTCGTCGGAATCCTCTCCGACCTGCAAGGCGCTCCCGATTCCTACTTGGAGGCTGTCCGTAACTACGTTCTCGACAGGTGGGCGGAGCTCACGCCGCAGGCTCTCAGCGAGGCCGTTCGTGCGGCGATACCCGAGAGGGAGGCGCTCGTGGTCTCCAAGGCCGTACGCCAATGGCTCGACGAAGGAAGGGCAGACGGGATCGCATCCTCGCTTCTCCGGCTGCTCGAACGCCGATTCGGTCCTCTTCCCGAGGAAGTGCGAAAGCGGGCGGCCTCTGCATCCATTCCGCAACTCGAGCATTGGCTCGATCGGTCCATCAACGCCTCGAGCCTTTCGGAGGTCTTCGACACGGCCGAGCACTGAGCGGACCCCGGGGAGAAAGCCAGGCTCTGCCTGCCGAGCATCCGCGAATCAGCCGGCGCCCCTGGCTGCGCGGCGCGCTGCGGCTGCTGCGCCACGGCCGAGCAGGCCGTCGCTTGCGCAGGGGTACAACCGGCAATCCTCGTCTGTGTTGTCGGCTACAATGCGCGCACTGACTGACGACCGAGCCGGGAGGCCAGCTTCACTTGCCCAAATCGCTGTTCACGACGCTTCTCGCGTTGCTGTTGCTGGCGAGCGTGCTGCCGGTCGGGGTCGTCGGGCTCGTGTCGGTCAGCGAGGGCGTCAGCCGCTTGTCGCGCGGCGCTCACGAGCTGGCCTACGAGCGCACGGTGCGTCTTGCCGGCGAGGCCTCGTGGCTGCTCAAGGAACCCGGTCGCCTGGCGGACGTAGAGCTTGGCGACGCGCACTTTTCCCGCCTGACCGAAGACGACCAGCGGGCGGTAATCGCCCACCTGCTCGAGCGCCGCAGCGAAATCGCGGCGGTCGGCCTGCTCGACGCGCGCCCCCAGCGGCTCGCGGACCGCTTTGTTTCCAGAAGCGGCACGCCCGCCGAAGCCTTCGCGGATCACGCCGGGCTCGCGATGGCGCTGGGCAAGAGCGGGCGCATGAGCCTGGTCGGCTCGCCCCGGCTCGTCGGCGAAGCCTGGCTCGCGCCCCTGGCCATCGTCCTCGCGCAGGGCAGCGAGGCCCGGTTCGCCGTCCTGGAGATCGCGCTGCCAGGGCTCGACAAGCTGTTGCGGGAGGGCGCCGGGGCCCACGTGCGCGTCCTCGTCGTCGATCGCGCCGGTCGCCTGGTCGCCGCCCCGCCCCTCGCCGGCGCGCGCGGCGGGGTCGATCTCTCGTCCCGCCCCTCGGTCGCGATGGCGCTCGGGACCCCCGCGGCCCGCAGCGCCGAGGTGCCCGCGGCCGACGGCCCGGTGGTCGCCGCCTGGACCCCGATTCCGGGCACCGAGTGGATGCTGGTCACCGAGGAGCCGAGCGAGAATGCGCTCGCGGGCGTCGTCAGCCTGCAGCGCGCGCTCGTGGTCGCGGTGGCGCTCGCGCTGCTGGCGGCGGTCGGGCTGTCGGCCTACTTCGCCCGGCGCATCCTGCGCCCGCTGCGGGTGCTCTCGCAGAAGGCGCTCGAGCTCGCCCAAGGCCAGTTCGGCGTCCAGGCCGAGGTGCCCGGCATGGGCGAGATCGCGCGGCTGGCCGAGGTCTTCAACTACATGTCGCAGCAGATGCTCGCCTACGACGGCGAGACGCGCCGGCTCTACCAGGGCCTGGAGGAGGGCTATCTGCAGACGATGCTCGCGCTCGCCAGCGTCATCGACAGCAAGGACAGCTACACCCTGGGCCACTCGCAGCGGGTCGGCGAGTGGGCCGCGGCGATCGGCGGCGAGATGAACCTGCCCGACCTTCAGGTGCGCCACCTGCTCTACGGCGGCATCCTGCACGACGTCGGCAAGATAGGCGTGGTCGAGCCCATCCTCTGCAAGCGCTCGCGGCTGACCGAGGAGGAGATGGACGCGATGAAGGGCCACCCGGTCATCGGGGCCTCGATCATCGCCGGGGTCGGCTTCCTCAAGCCGGTGGTCCCCGCGGTGCGCCACCACCACGAGCGTTGGGACGGCTCGGGGTATCCGGACCGCTTGAAGGGCGAGGAGATCCCGCTCATCGCACGCATCGTCGGGGTCGCCGACGTCTGGGACGCCTGCACCTCCATCCGCCCGTACCAGAAGGCGATGCCGGCCGAACAGGCGCTCGAGGTGATGCTCAAGTTCCAGGGCACGCAGCTCGACCCGAAGGTCGTCGAAGCGCTCGAGCGGGTCGTACGCAAGAAGCAGGCAAAGGGCGAGCTCGTCAGCGCTGGCGACGGGGGCGCGGGGACGCTGCCGTCCAGCAGCGCTTCGAGCCCATGAGTTGTGCCGAACAACCCTTCGAGCGACCACCGGTCAGCCCCAAGCGCAGGCTGGGCTCGCGAGGCCGAGGGCCCATCAGCTTCGCTCCTGACCTACAGCCCTGCCAGTTCAAGGGTCACAGCCGGCCAAGGGACCGGTAACGAGCTCGGGATGAGCGGGGGCGATGCGCGACAACTTTTTTGCTCCGGCACCCACGGGACGCCGGGCCGCCAGCACGAAGGCTGGCGCTCCGGCCCTTCTTTCAGCCCTGTCAGTTCCAGTCACAGCCGGCCAAGAGACCGTCGCAGAGCTCGAGGGGACCTCGGCACGGGCTCCGCAGGAAGCCCCGCTCATGATCGCCGCTGCCCGCCGACCCCGGACCGCTCCGCTCGTCGCCCTCGCGGTCGCCGCCCTCTGCCTGGCCCCCGGGGCCGCGAGGGCCGAGAGCCGGGCGCTTCGCTACGAGCTGAAGCTCGACCTCCCGGTCACGCTCGCCGCCGGAGCCGTGGTCGGGGCGACGCAGGCCTGGCTGCTGCCCGAGTCGTGCCGCTGGTGCGTGGCCCCGGGCGAGCTCAACGCGCTCGACGCGGGCGCGCGGCAAGCGCTGCTCTGGCAGCGCCCGCGGACGGCCGCCACCCTCAGCGACGTCTCGGCGTTCCTGGTGACCCCGGCCCTCGGCTTCGGGCTGCTCGCTGGCGGTGCGGCCACCGAGGGCTCGCTGTCGCAGACGCCGGTCGATCTCCTCCTGAGCGCCGAGGCGACGGTCGTCACCATGGCGGTGACCCAGCTCGCCAAGGTCATCGCCGCACGCCAGCGTCCCTTCACCATCGGCGCGCCGTGCGAGGCCATCCGCCTGGAGGACGACCCCTACACGTCCTTCTTCTCCGGCCACACGAGCATTTCGTTCGCCGTCGCGGTCTCGAGCGGGACCATCGCCTCGATGCGCGACTACCGCACCGCGCCGTGGATCTGGGCGACCGCGCTTCCGGTGGCGGCGACCGCGGGCTACCTGCGCATCGCCGCCGACCGGCACTACCTGACCGATGTCCTCGTCGGCGCGGCCGTCGGCTCGGCGCTCGGGTTCGCGATTCCCTACGTCTTCCACCGGCCGCTCGACGGGCGATAGGACCGCGGCGAAGGCCACCGCCTGCCGCGAGCGCCTCCGGCCTGCCGGACCGCGTACGGGCGGACCGACGCGGGCGATCGCGGCGCGCCGGACGGGCCAGGGTGGATTGTGCCAACGCCTGGCGGCGGGCTCGCTCTCTTCGCGCCAACGCGCGCGGGGGCCCCGGGTCTACCGCCCGGGCGCGAGCGCCGCAGACTTCCTGCGAGTCTCTTCGAGCGATTTGGGCCAG
>DHSB01000004.1:103661-106424 GCA_002408385.1 Myxococcales bacterium UBA5297 | reverse complement strand
TGACCTGGACCTTGCACGAACTCTGGCGCCCGCGGCTGGCGCTTCCACCATCCAGGGGCATGGCAGCCCGGCACCGCCCCTCCAGCGTTGAGGGCAGACCCTCTGTCGCCAGAGACCCGAAGGCGCCCTCGGCGGCGAACAGGAGCAGCAACATGCGAGTCCTGGTGGTGTACGGCTCGAAGCGCGGAGGCACCGCGGGAATCGCCAGGATGGTCGGCGGGGCGCTGCGCGGTGCGGGCATCGACGCCGAAGTCCGCTCGGGTGACGAGGCCGAAGGCGTCGCCGGCTACGACGCGGTGGTCGTCGGGGGAGCGCTCTACTCCAGCAGGTGGCACCGCCACGCGCGCCGCTTCGTCAAGCGCCACGCGGCGAAGCTGCGCGACAAGCCGGTCTGGCTCTTCTCGAGTGGTCCACTCGGCCACGCCGAGAACCGGCGCGAAGACCGTCCCCCCGTGAAGCAGGTGCAGCGGCTGCTCAATCGCATCGGCGCGCGCGGCCACGTCACCTTCGGCGGACGACTCGAGCGGAACGCAAAAGGCATCCTCGCCAGCCGGATGGCGAAGACCCGCGCGGGCGACTGGCGCAACCCCGAGCGCATCCGCCGCTGGACGCTCGACATCGCGCAACAACTGCGCCCCGAGTCCCCGGACCCGGCTGCCCGCGGCGCGCCGCGGGGGCGTCCCCATCCTTCGTAGAGCCACTGCGGCAAGGCGCCCCGCGGACGTTCGATCCGCGCACCGACGCCTCCGCGCTGCTGACCGGAGAGGACTCGAAACCATGTCCGACTCGAACAACCCCGCGGTCTCGTCAGGAACGATCTGGCTCATCGGCTGGCTGTTCGCCATCGGCTTCGCCAAGCTGACCGGCTGGAGCATCTTCTTCGCGCTCTTCGTCTGGCCGTACTACCTGGGCGCCGCAGCCGTAAAGCCCTGAGACTGGTGGCGAAGGGCCGGCCTGCGGCCTGAAGCAGGTGTCGCAGAACCCTTCCTCGACTGTCGTCCGATTCCGCTCACCCTGAGCGTAGCTCCCGAGGCGCGAGCGGCGTCGAAGGGCCCCCTTGACTTCGGCCTGCCATGGGGTCGGGGTGAGCGGGGGGGAAATTCGCGACAACTCTTTGGCTCCGGTACCCCGAAACGCCGGGGCCGCGGGCACGAAGGCTGGCGCTCCGGCCCTCTCAACAGCCCTGTCAGTTCAAGGTCACAGCCGGGCGAAAGGCCCGGTGCAAAGCTCGGGGCGAACGGGGGCGGGCCGAGTCCAAGGAGATTTCCCGACACCTCTTGACGGGAAGCCGCGGAACAGCAAGCGGCGCGACCACAAGACCCGGCGCCCTCACCTTTCAAGAGCGCGGCTCAGGCCAGGAACCCGGCCGCTGGGGCGCGCGAACCGACTGACCTGCTCGATGACATCGCCCAAGCTGAAGGGCTTCTTCAGGAACCCCTCGGTGCGGGGGATAGCTCGCCCACGCAGCGCCGACATCGCCACGATGGGCATCCCCGCGAGCAAGGGAATACCGCGAACGCGCTCGACCAGAGCCCACCCGTCCATCCGCGGAAGCATCAGATCGAGGAGCAGCAGGGCCGGGCACGGCTGCAGCTTGAGGATCTCCAGAGCCCGAACCCCGTCCTCGGCCGTCTGAACCCGGAAGCCCTCTTCTTCGAGGATGGTCCTCAGCAGCAAGCGAGTATCGTCATCGTCCTCGACGACCAGCACGCGCGAAGCGGACATGCGTCAACCTCCCCTGGGGCGGCGTCGGAAGATGCCCCAGGAGGACGGGTCGAGGCAAGAGCCGCAAAGAAGGGAGCGCCCCGGGCGAGGGTTCGCCCCGGGGCGGTCCTGATTGCTGCGGATGGGTCGACGGGTTAGCGCGTCGACTCGTCGTCGGGCTGCGGCTCCATCCTGTCCTGCTCGTCGGTCTGCTCGCCCGCACCGCCGACGCCGCGTTGCGGAGACGACACGGTGATCTGCTGGGCGACCAGCTCGTTGCCTTCGAGCGTGTACTGGGCTTCGACCTGAGCGCAGTTGGGGATCTCAGAGGGCTGGATCTGCTCCCCGTTCATCATCACCCTCGCCTCGCTATCGAGCCGCAGCGGGACCGCGAACTGGTCCTGCTGATTGATGATCTCGACGCTGTTGCCGTCGGCCTGGGCGACCTGTCCGCTCACCTCGAACCGCTCCGGCAGGGCCTGCGGCTGCCGTTGCACCTGCTCGTCCTGCTGCTCCTCGTCCATCTGAGCGTATCCGGACGCCACCAGCAGGAACGCCACGGCGCCAAGGCCCAGCAGCGCTGCCGTGATCTTCTTCATGAGCCCTCCTCGGGCCGGCAACTGCCGGCTCTCCTGGCGCCCCCCGTCCGGCACCTACCGGGAGGGAGGGCGCCATGCGGGGAGTTTCGGCACCCCCGCGCCGCCGGGCCTGCCTTTTCCCACGCGCTTCGAGCCGGCGGGCAACACCTAACCCGCGAGAATCTGGTCGCTTTGCCGGCAGCAGCGGGCTTGCCCGCCCGACGGCAGGCCGGGCGCCGTCGCGGTCGCCCCTGCAGCGATCGCCCGGGGGACCTGTGCGTGCTCACCGCGACCAGGCGTGGGGGGTAAGTCGCCGGAGCACGAGCTCGAAGCGGCGCCGAGCAAACCGCCCCAAGTCGCCCAGCCCGCTCATCGGCCCCGTAAGGCGAAAATGCGTCGAGAAATCCTTCTTCGACTCCATCCCGTTCCGCTCATACCGAGCGTAGCTCCCGACGCGTGAAGCGGCGGGAGCGGAGTCGAA
>DHSB01000004.1:77383-103443 GCA_002408385.1 Myxococcales bacterium UBA5297 | reverse complement strand
ACCGCCCAAAAGACGACGGCGGTACTGCGCGGCCGAGGAAGCGGCGAGCAAGGCAACTGCCTACCTGCTCTTGCGCGAAAACGGAGGTGCGGCATACCCAAGAAGCTGGTCGGAATCGACTTGAACGAGCGGGCCGAGGAGCAAGCAGTTCCCATCCATAACCGCTGGCCCCCGGAGATACCGCCCATCGCGGCGGTACGATCCGGGCGCGATCTTCAGGCTCGAGTGCCTCGACTGGACCGGAGGCCAGGTCGCCAACAACGACAGCGCCAACGACGTGCGCGACGTCGACCTGCGGCGGGTCCACATGCTGAGCGGGCCGGTCGCCGTCAACGGGGCCGAGCCCGGTGACCTCCTCGTCGTCGACATCCTCGATCTTGGCCCGTTGCAGGGCAACGAGTGGGGGTTCTCCGGCATCTTCGCGAAGACGAATGGCGGAGGCTTTCTCACCGACTACTTCCCGGAGGCGCGCAAAGCGGTCTGGGACTTCCAGGGCATCTAGGCGACCTCGCGCCACATCCCGGGGGTCCGGTTCGCGGGCATCGTGCACCCGGGCATCGTCGGCACCGCGCCGGACGCGAAGCTGCTCGCACGCTGGAACAAGCGCGAGGGCGAGCTGCTCGCGACCGCCCCGGACCGCGTCCCTCCGCTCGCCTCGCCTCCGGATCCCAACGGCGCGCTCGTCGGCGCGCTGACCGGGCCTCACGCCGAGCGCGTTCTCCGCGAGGGCGCGCGCAGCGTTCCGCCGCGCGAACAGGGCGGCAACTGCGACATCAAGAACCTCTCGCGCGGCTCGCGCCTCTACCTGCCAGTCTTCGTCAAGGGAGCCAACCTGTCGGTCGGCGATCTCCACTTCTCGCAAGGCGACGGGGAGATCACCTTCTGCGGCGGCATCGAGATGGCCGGGTACATCGACCTGCACGTCGACCTGATCAAGGACGGGGTCAACAAGTACGGAATCGCCAACCCCATCTTCAAGCCGGGCCCGCTCGATCCGCGCTTCTCCGAGTTCCTCGTCTTCGAGGGAATCTCGGTCGACGACAAGGACAAGCAGCACTACCTCGACCCCTTCATCGCCTATCAGCGCGCCTGCCTGAACGCGGTCGAGTACTTCACGCGCTTCGGGTTCACGCCCCAGCAGGTCTACCTGCTGCTCGGCACCGCGCCGGTCGAGGGGCGCATCAGCGGCATCGTCGACGTCCCGAACGCCTGCTGCACGCTCTATGTGCCGACTGAGATTTTCGACTTCGACGTCATGCCCTGTAGCGACGGCCCCAAGGTCGCCTCGCGGGGCCAGGAGGCGCGGCCGACCTAAACGCAGGGCGAGGAATCGGCGTCCCGGTCCACGGCTCCGGGCGGCCGGAGGAGTCCGGCCCCGGCAACCGGTCACAAATCTCGGGTCTCGCCCGGCGCGGGGCGCCAGGCGAGCGGCGGCAGCTCGCGGCGCTTGTCCGGAACTCGCCGGGCCCCAAAGGGCTTGACGCCGAGCTCCTTGAAAGCGCGCTTCCACGCGGCAAACGAGCCGCCGGCCTCCCAGGCGTCGCGGGCCGCGAGCCCCGCCTCCGGCCCGGACTGCGCCAGCATGTACTCGACCCAGGCCCAGCGGGCCGAGGTCGGCCGGATCTCCACCCTGCCCTGCACCTGGCGCTTGAGCCTGGAGAGCTTGGCCTCGATGCGGGCGATGGGCTCGAAAGGCGCGCCGTCGAGCGGCGTGTTGCGCTTGGCGGCAAACGGCGCGATGCCCAGCGAGACGGGGATGATCTTCGACAGCTCGCGGGTGAAGCGGGCCAGCTCGTCCACGTCCTCGTCGGTCTCTCCGGGCACGCCGACCATCTCGTAGAGCTTGAGCCGCGCGAGGCCGTGCTCGCGGGCAAGCTGCGCCGAGCGGACCAGGTGCTGCTCGCCGGTCTTGCGGTCGACCGCCTCTCGCAGCCGCTGCGAGATGCCGTCAGAGGCGACGGTCAGGGTGCGGTAACCCCCTCGGGCAAGAAGCCCGACGAGCTCGGCGGTGAGGCGCTCTGCCCGCAGGCTCGAGACTCCGACGGCACGTCCGGAGTCGACGAGCGCGCGCAGGATCTCGTGGATCCGCGGGTGGTCGGTCACCGCCGCGCCGACGAGCCCGACGCGCTTGGCCTCTTGCGGGACGAGCGAGAGGAGGCGCTCGGGCGGCACCGGGCGCATCCCGTTGTTGGTCGAGCGGCGCATCACACAGTAGGTGCAGCCCCGCGAGCACCCTCGCGCGGCCTCGACGAGGAACATCGACCGCAGCTCGGTGTTCGGGGTGACGATCTGCGAGAACGCGGGCAACCGGTCGACCGAGGCCTTGGCGATCGCGGGGAGCGGAAGCCCGCGCCCGGTGACGTGGAAGCCGGGCCGTCCCGCGAGCGCGTCGAGGAGCCGGTCGCGGTCGAGGCCGGCGCCCGCCACCTCAAGCAGCTCGTGGACGAGCTCGTCGGCCTCGCCCATGACAATCAGATCGACGAAGGGCTCGAGCGGCGCCGGGTTCGAGAAGGTGAGCGGCCCGCCAGCGACGATGAGCGGGTGGCCGTTCGCCCGCTCGCTCGCGAGCAGGGGCAGCCCGGCCAGCCGCAGCATCTCGAGCACGCCGGTGATCTCCAGCTCGTAGGCGACCGAGAAGGCGAGGATGCCCAGCTTTGAGACCGGGGCCTGGGTCTCGTAGGTGATGAGCGGCAGGGAGCCTTCGCGAAAGGCCGCAAGGTTTTCGGGCAGGAAGGCCCGCTCGGCCGTGGCGCCCGGGTGCCCGTGGATCTCGCGGTAGATCGCCTGAAAACCGAGCGAGCTCATTCCGACGTGGTAGGGGCTCGGGTAGCAGAGCGCCACGCGCACGGGCGCGTCCTTGATCAGCACGCCCTGCTCTTCGCGAAGACGGGCGCGCACTTGCTCAATCTGGTTCCAGCGAGAGTCCATTTGGCTATCTAACTCAGTTGGGAGTTTTGAGTTGGGAGTGACCACGGCGCTGCGCCCGGCCAGGAATCGAGCACGAGCGGGGCGTTCGCGACGAGCCGTCTCCGGGCCTTCGGGGACCCGCGCCGCGAGGCGACGCCGACTCGCAGATTGTCAACTCACGACTCCTAACAAGGCTTGGCGCCGAATTCGTTGTGGCGTCGCGCCGAGACAGGGCGTCCCTTCGCCCGTCCGTCCGCGCGCTCTTGGTTGCTCTTGGGCTCTTCCCAGCGAGATCAAGAGAGCCGGCGCGCCAGTGTAGCCGGCCGGCAAGCAAGCTCCGCGGTCAATCTGAGGCGACGGGCCCGCTCGCGGCCTTCGGCCGGCCGCTCTTTTCGCCCTCGGCGAGCGGCCCCGCCGTCCCCAAGCCGCCGCGCTCGCCCGAAACGGTTGAGCGGCGTCCAGCCATTTCGGTTAACCTCTCGCCCCATTCCACCCCGGGCAAGCAAGCCTATGCTTGGCGCCTCTTCCGTCGGGTGAGCGCATTCGGACTCGACCTTCGCCAAGCCGCAGCCTTGCCCCAACCTCTGCAGCGCTCTTCCATGAAACTCGTCATCGAACGCGGCCGGACCGCCAAGCTTGCCGACCTGCCGCCTTGGTCGATCGCCCTGGACGGTTACGTTCAGGGCCCGGCCTTCGACAACGCGCACCACCGCTACTCCTTTGATCACCACAAGGGCTGCATCCGGCTGGTGACCACCGCGACCTGCGAGCAGGTTCGCGACGCGCTGCTGCTCGGGCTCAAGCCCGAGCGCTTCACGGTCTACTTGAACGATGTCGACACCGACGTCGCTCTCTCGGTCTGGGCGCTGCGCAATCCGGCCCGGCTGATTGACCCCTGGGTTGGCCGCTACATCACGGCCGCGGGACTGCTCGACGCGCATGGAGGCGCCTACCCGCTGGTCTACGCGCGCCGGCAAATCGAATGGATAGGCGAGCCCGAGACCCGCGCCCGGATGAGCGGCACCTACGAGCGCATGTCGCCCGAGGAGCTGCTCGGCCTCATCGACGAGATAGGGGAGCGCTTCGAGAAGCTGCTGCGGGGCGAGGCGCCGTCCGAACAGGAGCTGCGCAAGGCGGAGGTGCGCGCCGAATACGAGGTGCTCTACGAGGGAACCGGCTGGACGATGGTGCGCGCGGCCGACCCCCACGTGCTCTTCGACCTGTACGAGAAGGGCATCGAGCGCATCGTGACCTGCCGGCACCAGAGCGACGGTTCGTTTGCCTACACCCTGGCGCGCAAGAGCGACTTCGTGGACTTCTTCGACGTGCCCAGCCTGCTCGCCGAGCTCAACAAGGTCGAGCCGGGCTGGGGCGGCGCGAGCACGATAGGCGGCGCGCCGCGCAACCCCGACGGCTCGCGCAGTCGGCTGCCGCCTGCGACCGTGTTCGAGATCATCGAGCAAGGCGTGCAACGCCAGCGCGAGGCGGTGCCCGCGTTGCAGCAGCGCTGAGGATCCCTCGAGGACTCCTTGCTTCGACTCCGTCCGTTTCCGCTCACCCTGAGCGTAGCTTCCGACGCGCGAGCGGCGGGAGCGAAGTCGCGGGGCCCTCGACTTCGTTCGAGGTGGCCGGAGGTGGGCGGGCCCGAGCCCGAAGGAGATTTCCCGGCACCTCTCGATCCGCTCAGGAATCCCAAGCCGATGGGCTCGAGAGGTGTCGCCGAAGCCCTCGACCCCGGCCCCGCCCGCGACGCGGCACCTACTTCTTGATTCCGCCCATCAGCTCGATGCGCCTGGCGCGAATCCGCAGGTCGTCGCCCTCCTGTGCAATCCCGAGGGCGTGCCGGACCTTGGTCGGCGCCTCGAGGCACCGGCGCATGATCTCGAGGACCCTCTCGCCCGGCGTCTTCGCGACTCGACACCACTCGGAGACGAGCAGCCCTTTGGGCGGCTCGTGAAACTGCTCGTCGTGGCAGACCTCGAGCCCGGCCTGCTCGAAGATGCCGCGCCAGCGCTCGGGGGTGTAGCTGCCGACGTGCGTCGGGTCGTGGAGCAGCTCGAGGCTGTGGTTGAACTCGTCGAGCTCGGGGTCCTCGAAACCCGCCAAGTCGGAGACGAGCACCTTGCCTCCGCGCTTGGCGACTCGGGCCATCTCGCGCAGCGCCCTCTCGATGTTCTCGAAGTGGTGAGGCGCCAGCCGACTGACCACCAGGTCGAAGGTCTCGTCCTCGAAGGTGATCTGTTCGGCCAGGCCGCGCCGCAGGTCGACGTTGTTCAAGCCTCGCGCGCCCAGCAGCTTTTCGGTTTCAGCGAGCATGTTCGGCGCCGGGTCGTAGGCGACGACCCGCTTGACCCGAGGGGCGAACGCCGCCGAGGTGTGCCCGGCCCCCGCGGCCACGTCCAACACCAGCATCTCTGGCGTAGGCGCGCCAATCTCGAGCATGCGCTCGAGCGAACGTCCGCCGACGTGGTGGGAGCTCGTCGAGTAATTGTGCGCGGTCTCGTCGAACCGCTCGGCTGCAGTCTTCTCAGGCATTCGCAAACTCCTCAGTACTCCCTGAACGACAGCCGGGCTGCCGCCATCTTCTGACCCTGCGGGGCACGTGAGCATCTCATATTCCGGCGCTCCGGCGTCCGCGGGAGGCAATCAGAGGTCACGTGCCCGAGACGGCCGGGCTGGAACCAACGAGGCAAGCCGGGGCTACAAGGTCCAGCCTCCAGGCTTCAAGTCAAGCCTTCCGCTGCGCCCGGATGAGGCCGTGGGCCTCTTGGCAGGCCGTCGAACAGGTTGCCGGAGGGTTCCAGGCAGATTCCTGGTTCGAGGTGGCCGAGGAGCGCGGCCCCCTCAAGAACCGCCGGGAGCACCAGGTCAAAGAGTCCGGGTGGCCGTCCCCGCCTTTGATCAAGAAGGAGAGCCGCCCGCGAGCGCCTCTCCATGTTCGGCGAGCAGGCGGCACCGAGGGCCTCACCTGCCGCCATCGCCGGTGGCGGGCGCGGTTCGGTGTGAGCGAGAGGGTCGCCGGCGGCTTGGGGCGACAGGTTCGCGCGCAGTTGAGGCCTTCTCTGGTCTTTCTGCGCCACAGGCCAGAGCGCCCGCCCGGCACCTCCGCTCACATGACGCCTTTCTGAGCTCCAAAAACAGCGGCGCACGATACCCGATTCCCTGTCAGCCATCGCCCCAATCTCTGCCTACCGTGGCCAGCCTTGGGGATCTTGGCTCCTCGCCGCCCACGCGGGATTTTCTTCCGAGCACGAGCCTGCACGCTGGAGCCAGAGGAGGTGAAGGTCTGGCCTCCCCGCGAAGAGACACTTCGCAGCAAGGCCGCCGCACCTCAGGCCCGACCCACGGGGCGCGGCTTCGGGGCGAAGGCAGGCGACAGACCGCAAGCCCGCCAACTCCAGTGTTTGACAGGCGCTTTTGCGGCCCCATATATATCCGCGCTTCGAGACGGGGGCGGCCAGAGGAGAAGCGACGATGGCAGACACTGTGGACCCCAAGGTTTTCGACAAGCGACTCGTCGGTCGCAACCTCAAGAAGGGCCTGCTCGATCCGAAGGACTACGAGCGCTATCTGAAGTCCCTGCCCGATCTGGCCGGCAACGCCGCGAACATCGAGGCGACGGTCGAGCCGACCCAGGTGGTTGCCACCGGCAGTCATCCCGAAGAGGACTGAACCGGGGCTGTTTTTTTGGCCAAGTCGAAGCGCCGCTTCCTGCCGTGAAGCGGCGCGCGAGGAGGCTTCATGCACACGAGTGCCCGGCTTTCGGGCGCCTGCGCTCTCTTGGTGACGCTGCTGGTCGGCGCCGCGGCCTGGGGGGGGCCAGCCGAACGGCGCAGCCCCGTGGTCGTCGCCGCCGAGAAGGTCAAGGCAGCGGTCGTCAACATCTCGACCGAGACGCTCGTGCAGCGCCGGCTGCGCAGCCGCGACCCGATAGAGCGCTATTTCCAGGAGTTCTTCGAGGCCGGCCCCACCCAGCGAAGCTTCGTGCAGAACTCGCTCGGGTCGGGGGTAATCATCGATTCGCGCGGCTACGTGGTGACCAACTACCACGTCATCGCCCGCGGCTCTCGGGTCAAGGTCGCACTCTCCGACGGTCGCGAGCTGCTCGCCAAGGTCGTCGGGACCGACCCGCGCAGCGACCTGGCCGTCCTCCAGGTCGAGTCCAAGGAGCCGCTGCCCGCGGCGGTGCTCAGCGAGGCCGAGCCGATGATCGGCGAGACGGCGATCGCCATCGGCAACCCCTTCGGCCTCTCGTACACCGTGACCGCCGGGGTCGTCTCAGCGCTGCATCGGCAGCTCAAGACCTCGGAGGCCTCCTTCTACGACTTCATCCAGACCGACGCCTCGATCAATCCGGGCAACAGTGGCGGCCCCCTGCTCAACGTCGACGCCGAGGTGATCGGCATCAACACCGCCGTCCACGGCGGCGACGCCAAGGGCATCGGCTTTGCCATCCCCGCCGACAGAGTGCGCGCCATCGCCCGCTCGCTCATCGAGCTTGGCGAGGTGCGCGAAGCCTGGATCGGCCTGTCTGCCGAGACTGCCGCGGGGGCCCAGGGCGAGAGCGGCGGGGTGGTCATCACCGACGTCGAGCCGGGCGGTCCGGCCGAGCGCGCCGGGCTGCGCCCGGGCGAGCTTATCGTCTCCCTCGACGGCAACCGCCTGCAGGACGCCGACGAGCTGCGCTATCGGATGCACGGTCGCGCTCCCGGCAGGCCCCTGCGGATCGAGGTGCCGCGCAAGGAGGGCAACCTCGCCATCGAGCTGGTTCCCGAGGAGTTTCCGCTCGAGCGGGCCGAAGAGCTGCTGGCGCGCCGGGTGGGCATCCAACTCGTCGAGACGAAGGTGAGGACCCGGCGAGGACCGATGAAGGTGCTCGCGGTCGCCGGCCTGCGGCGCGGCTCGGCCGCCGCGCGCGTCGGGGTGCGCCCCGACGATCTGGTCCGCGCGATAAACAGCGTCGAACTCGAGTCGCTCGACGACCTTCGCAAGGCGGTGCGCAGAGCGCATCCGGTCGGGCGCATCACCCTGCTGATCCAGCGAGGCGCGGGGCTCGAACAGATCGAGTTCTCGCTCTAGGCGGCGGCCGGTCACCGCCCGCGAGGGCCTGCAGGCGGGCGCCTTCGAGGCGAGGAGAACAGAGGGGACCGAAGAGACCAAGGCAACGACTCGAGCACTTCAAGCTGCCGGCCCGCTCCCCTCGAGCCGGCTTCTCTGCCCCAGGCCACAGCTTCGCGGGAGGAAATCATGGCTGAACAGGAGAACAAGGGCTTCAAGGTCATCGACAGGCGCGTTGCAGCCGAGCAACCTGCCGAGATGCCTGCTGGGCAGCCGGCCGAGACGCCCAAGGCGGAAGCGAAGGCCTCCGAGCCGATCGAGGGTCCGGGTTGGAAGATGCGCGAGGAGCACGAGCGCAAGCCTCTGCCGCAGATGGATTTTACGACCTTCTGTCTGTCGCTTGCCTCCTCGGCGGTGATCCACCTTGGCGACGCGCCACACCCCGAGACCGGGCAGTCGGAGGCGAACCTGCCGCTCGCTAAGCAGACGATCGACATCCTCGCGCTTCTCGAGGAGAAGACCCGCGGCAACCTCACCTCAGAGGAGTCGCGGCTGCTCGCGACGCTGCTCTACGACCTGCGGATGCGCTACGTCCAGGCGCAGAGCCCGGGCCCCCGCGGCTGACCTCGCCGACCACGCAACCGTCCAGGATCACCGATTTGTTGGTTGCCGATGCCCGGCGGCTGCAGTAACGTGCGCGCCTCTTTCGACCAGGCAAGGGCCTGGTCGGCTCCCCGCTGCGGCGGGGCGTTCGTTTGGAACTCGCTGCGCTCGAGAGGAGATCGCGAGCTGGCAAGCCGGGCTGCCTGAAGCCCAGAACAGCGCTTGGGATCTGACACCAACGTCGTGAAAAGCCTCTCCCAGGCGCTTGCGCTAGACAGGCGGTTCTGAGCCGCAGGGCGAGGTTTCATTGGAACAGTCAGGAAAACTCGACGGTTGGCCATCCAAACAATCGGCTGTTCAAGCGCTCCGTTGCCGGCATGCCCGTTGCTAAAGGTGCGGCGCGTCAGACCAAACACCGCAGCGGGGGAATCTGGCCGCACACGACGGCCGGAGGAACATCAGCGAGCATGGAGCTAATCGATCAACTCAGGCAGCGCACCATCGAGAGCGAAGTCCGCTGCTCCGGCGTCGGGCTTCACACCGGCGCTCCAGTCAGGCTCACCCTCAAGCCCGCCCCGGAGAACCACGGGGTCACCTTCCGCCGCACCGACGTGCCGGGCTCCCGGGAGATCCCCGCGCGCGCCAGGTACGTCGTCGACACCGCCTTGGCGACCTCGCTTGGACGCGACGGGGTTCGGGTCGGCACCGTCGAGCACCTGTGCGCGACGCTGTGCGGTCTGGGTATCGACAATCTGCGCGTCGAGCTCGACGGGCCCGAAGTGCCAATCATGGACGGCTCGGCGGCCCCGTTTGCCTTCCTGGTGCGCTCGGCGGGCATCGTCCCGCAGCAGCGGATGAAGAAGTTCCTGGTCATCCGGCGCAAGGTCGCCGTGCGCAACGGCGACAAAGAGGCGAGCCTCGCGCCGGCCGGTCAGTTCACCGTGAGCTGCAACATCGACTTCAAGCACCCGCTCATCAGCGACCAGTCGTTTCGCTTCGCCTTCTCCGACCGCACCTTCCACCGCGAGGTGGCCCGCGCGCGCACCTTCGGGTTCGTGCGCGACATCGAGGCGCTCAAGCGGGCAGGCCTGGCGCGAGGCGGCTCGCTCGACAACGCGATCGTGGTGGACGACTTCAGCATCCTCAACCCGGACGGCTTGCGCTTCCCGAACGAGTTCGTGCGCCACAAGGTGCTCGATGCGGTCGGCGACCTGTTCCTGTTCGGCATGCCGGTCATCGGGCACCTGAACGCGCACAAGTCGGGCCACGCGCTCAACCACAAGCTGGTGACGCGCGTGCTGTCCGATCCGAGCTGCTACGAGGAGATCACCGCCACTCCGAAGGAGATCGAGCGGCTTGAGCTCAAGCTGCCGGCCCTTGGCCCGATGCCCGAGGCAGCATAGCGAACCCCTATAGGGGCAGGGGCGGTCTCCCACCCCTCCCGCCGAACCGTACGTGGGGTTTTCCCGCATACGGCTCTCCAGGAAAGCTATGCTCTCGCGGCAAAGGCCAGTTGTGCCTCCACCATGGGCGGGGTCCAGACCGGGTAGGCATGGTTTCCCAGGCGCAGTGCTTCACGCTCTCGCTCGATACGCAGGGTGTGGTCTGGCTTCTCAGCCAATCGCCTCGCGCGATCAAGCTCATCGGCTACCATCTCCTTCATCCGTCCTCGTCCATTCACTTCCCCAGGGTCCCTTTGCCGCTCTGCCCACCTTCTTCAACAAGGCAGACTCGCCCACCCTCGTGCTGGTGCGCGGGTCACCGCGTTCGTGGTGCCGTGGCGTCATCGCTCTGATGGGCCCTCTGACTCCTCGCGCCACACGGGCCTTGTTTCCTATCTCTCGTGTTCCCGGGCTCCGGGCGCCCTCCGGCAGGTCTTGCCGTCCCTGGGCGCGCTATTAACGGGAGGTCCGCGAGGTCTCCCTGGATCACCTGTCAGACATTCCGACCATTCCGTCCGGTAACCACACCCTGAACCCGCCCCAGGATTTGACACCTAATCCCTCATCCCGAGCACGAGGGTCTCTCGACTCCTGACTTCGCCAGTCCCTCGCTGGCTCGTCGATTCCGAGCGCCACCATCCGGTTCGCTTTCGCTACGGACTGGCCATTTGCCTCAACCCTCCGGACCCCATCTACCTGCGACCGATCGCATAGTTTCCGGGCGATGCCCAGGCCGTCGACTCTCGACCGTCACAGGAAGTTGTAGCTGATCTCGACCAGCCCGCCGAACCGGTCGTTGCCACCGAGCACGGCAAGCCCGGCCACCCCGAGTTGCAGGGTCGGCAGCGTCGCGGGCAGGAAGCGCACGCCCGGCAAGATGGAGATCTGGTCGTCGCCCCCGACCAAGCGCATCCCGTCGACCTCGACCATCGGCTGCACCCGGCCCAGGCTCAGACCGAGCTGCGCACCGTAGAGCAGCCCCTGGCGCAGCCCGAGGCCCGGCAAGCTTTCTCGGTAGCCGTATCCGACGCGCAACTGCGCGGCGAGCAGGCCGCCACCGTAGGCGTAGAGCAGCTCGAAGCGGCTGCTGTCGTCCAGGCTCGGCCTCGCGTCGCTCAGGGTGGCGCCCCACGAAACGCCGAGCCAGTTGCTGTCGGAGCCCGGGATGGCGAACGGAACCTTGAAGTTGAAATCGACCGAGGGCTCGGGGCGCGATCCGTTCAGGGTGCTGATGACCGGGAAGCGGACGGCGAGCCAGTAGAGCGACAGGTCGACGGTGCTCGCGAACTCGATCGCGTCGGTCGCATCGACGTGGGCCGCGAGGGTCGTCGAGCCTATCGACACCTCCGGATAGAGCTCCTCGCCCAGGAACGGGTCGGGGAAGTTGCGACTCGCCTCGAGGTGCTGGATGGGCCAGGCCCAGACCGGCTGCGGGATCTCCTCCCAGACACTCTCGTCGTCGGCCCGGACCGCCGCGGGCGGGCTCTTCGCGACCGGCCCGCTCCTCGACTCGATGACCTCGAAGTCCGGCTCGGTCTGCGCCTCGGGCCTTGCGCCCTGCTCGGCCGGCCTCAGCTCGTGCTCGGCCACGGCCACGTAGGGCGTGCGCACCATCGCGCAGCCACCGAGCAGAAAAGCCGCCCCCGCGACCCAAATCCCTCCACGCATTCGCCGCCCCCTGTCGCGAGCGGCCTGAAGGCGCGCCCGTCAACTTGCCCCTCGCAGGCAACGTAGGCAGGCGCTCTAGGCCCAGCAATTTGCGCCGCCCGACAGTCGGCCCGACCTGCCAGCCCGGCATCTTTGATGCGGTCAGAGGCGCATGTTCCCCGACGTTGAGGGGTGGTAGAAAAGCGCCGGCACAGCGGGGAGACAAAATGACTCTGAACTGGGAAAACGATCGCAAAGCGTTCGAGCGGCAATTCGGCAGCAAAGCGAGCGTGCTGTTCGTCGCCGCGCCGGGCCGGGTCAACCTCATCGGCGAGCACACCGACTATCACGACGGCTTCGTGCTCCCGGCGGCCATCGAGCGGCACGTGCGCGTCCTTGGCCGGGCACGCGGCGATGCGACGGTGCGCATCTACTCCGAGACCTTCCAGAACAACTACGAGCTGTCGCTGGCAGTGCCGATGCCCGCGGATACCAGAGGCTGGGCGCGGCGCGCCGAAGGGATCATCCGCACGGTGCTCAAGGGGGTCGAGCGACCGCGCGGCCTGGAGATCTGGATCGACGCCGACCTGCCGGTCGGTGGCGGGCTGAGCAGCTCGGCTGCGTCGATGGCCGCGTTCGGAATGCTCGCCGCCCGCGTCAACGGCATCGAGCTGGACCGCCTCGCGTTCGCCCGCATGCTGCAGCAGGCCGAGCACCGCTTCGCCGGTGTCCGGTGCGGCATCATGGACCAGCTCGCGGTGCTGCTGGCCAAGCGCGACCACGCGCTGCTGCTCGACTGCCGCAGCCTGGAGACCCGGCACGTCGCCCTGCCCACGGGCTGGTCGCTGGTGGTGATGGACACCGGGGTTCGCCACGACCTCGCGACCTCCGAGTACAACAAGCGCCAGCTCGAGTGCGCCGATGCGCTTCGGGTGATCGCCAAGACCCAACCGAAGGTGCAGTCGCTGCGCGAGGTGAGCGCCGCGGACCTCGAGGCGGTCGCTGCGCGCATCCACCCGGTCGGCCTGCGCCGCTGCCGGCACGTCATCGCCGAGAACGAGCGAGTCCACCGCGCCGTCACCGCCCTCGAGAACGCCGACACGCGGGCGATAGGCGAGCTCTTCGCCGCCTCGCATCGCAGCCTGCGCGACGACTATGAGGTGAGCTGCCCCGAGCTCGACGCGCTCGTCGAAGCTGCGTGGGGCGCCCCCGGCTGCATCGGCGCGCGCATGACCGGCGGCGGCTTCGGGGGCAGCACCGTCAACCTCGTCGTCGCCGAAAAGACCGAAGCGTTCGTCGAAGCCGTGCGTGCCGCCTATCAGCGCAGCATCGGGCGCGACGCGAAGGCCATCGTCACCGCCGCCGCAGAGGGCGCGACCGCGGGCGAGCTCGAGTAAGCGACACGAGACCTTCGGCGCGGCTCCCGGGCCTTCCAAGGCTCGATCGCCCAGAGGGCGGGCGCCTGCGGAGAGGCGGACGAAGGCCACTCATTGAGCCAGGCTGCCGCCTCCGGCCTTGGATGGAGGCACGCCGCCTGGCCGCTTGCCGCTTCCCGAGAACGTGGGGCCACCATGGACTTCCAGATTCCGCATCGGCGGCGCAACCCGCTCACCGGCGAGTGGGTCCTCGTCTCGCCGCACCGCGCGCGGCGTCCCTGGCAGGGCGCAGTCGAGAGGCTGCCAGCGGCGACGCGCCCTGCGTACGACCCGAAGTGCTACCTCTGCCCGGGAAACGCGCGCGCCGAAGGCGCGACAAACCCGGCGTACCGGGGCACCTTCGTCTTCGACAACGACTTCCCTGCCCTGCTGCGCGACTCGCCGGCGACCGCCGAGCACACTCCCGCCTGGAAGCAGGCCGAGACCGAGAGCGGCATCTGCCGCGTGCTCTGCTACTCACCGCGCCACGACCTGACGCTTTCCGATCTCGAGCCCGGGGAGATGCGCGGGGTCGTGAGGATGTGGGTCGACCAGTTCGCCGAGCTGTCCGCACAGCCCGACATCGGCTACGTCCAGATCTTCGAGAACAAGGGCGAGGTGATGGGCTGCAGCAATCCGCACCCGCACGGCCAGATCTGGGCGACGCGCGGGGTGCCGAACGAGGTGGCCAAGGAAGACCGAGCCCAGGCAGCGTACCGTCGCGAGCACCGAACCTGTCTGCTCTGTGAGGTGGCGGCGCACGAGCTCGCGGCGAAAGAGCGGATGGTCCTCGCCAACGGTGAATGGGTCGCCCTCGTGCCGTTCTGGGCCGTCTGGCCCTTCGAGACCCTGGTCCTGCCGCGCCGCCACGCCGCGACGCTGCTCGATCTCGATGCAGCCCAACGTGAAGGCCTCGCCGACCTCTGGCAGGGGCTGCTGCGCTGCTACGACGCGCTCTTCGAGGTGACGATGCCCTTTGGCTGCGGCCTCCACCAGGCGCCGCGGGGAGGCGAGGACCATGAGGCCTGGCATCTGCACGCGCACTTCTATCCGCCGCTGTTACGCTCGGCGACGGTCCGCAAGTTCATGGTCGGCTACGAGATGCTGGGCGGCCCGCAGCGCGATCTGACCGCTGAACAGGCGGCCGAGAGACTCCGTGCAGTCCTGTGATCGGGCCTCACCTACGACGCGAGAACCCCATTCGCTCCCACGAGGTTCGCCATCCGTCCCCTCGCGCCGCTTCGATCAGCCATCGCACGCCGGCTCGTGTCGACCACGATCTTCCTCCTCGCGACCGCCGGCATCGCCTGCCTCATCGCTCCCCAGGCCGGACGGTTGAGCTTTACGCGGCTCGAGGCTTTCGTCGCCCTGCTCGCCGTGGTCGCGGTAGCGGTCGCCTTCGCCGCCGCGCTGCGTCCCGGCGCCGCCCTGGTAGCCGGCCTCCTCTGGCGAGAGCGCCGTCTCGAGCCCCCGGCTCGGCGTCAGGCCCTGGCCGCAGTCGTCCCGTGCTTGCTCGTTCTGGCGGTCGGAGGCTGGGCCCGGTGGGTCGAACCGCAGCGGCTGCTGGTCGAGCGCGTCGAGGTGCGTTCGCCGAAGGTCGTCGCGCCGCTGCGGCTCGTCGTCATCAGCGACCTGCACAGCGACCCGCGCTTCGAGCTCGACGCGCGCGTGGCCGCGGAGGTCAACCGGCTTGAGCCCGACCTGCTCATCTTCCTCGGCGACGCCCTCAACGAGGCGAGCCGGCTCCCGCAACTTCGCGCTGCGCTCACCGCGATGCGCGCCCGCGTCGCCAAGCTCGCCATCCGCGGGAACTGGGACGTCTGGTTCTGGGAGGAGCTCGACCTCTTCGGCGGAACCGGCTTCGAAGAGCTTTCGCGCGGCTGGCGCGAGCTCGAGGTGGACGGAGCCCGGCTGCAGATCGGCGCTCACGAATGGATCGACGACTGGGGTCCCAGCTCGGTGATTGGACGGCCGTCACCCGACGGCTTGCGGGTGCTGCTCTACCACGGCAACGACTACGCCTTCGAGGCGATGCGCGCCGGGATAGACCTCTACCTGTGCGGCGACACGCATGGAGGCCAGATTTCGGTGCCGCTCTGGGGGCCGCTCTTCGCCATCGGCAGGCAGGGCCGCCAACTTGCGCGCGGGCTCTACGAGGTTGGAGCCGGGCGCGTCTTCGTCACCCCTGGGCTCGGAGTGGAGAAGAGCTTCCCGCTTCGCCTCGGCGTGCGTCCCGAGATCTCGGTGCTCGACCTGCGGCCCGAAGCGCTCCCGGAGGAGCCCACGCGCAACTGAGGGCTCGGCTCGCCGGCTTGAGCTCGACGGCGAAGCAACAACGAGCGTCGACCTGGCGACAAAGCTTCGCGATACTCGTCGTCGAGCAGAACCGGCTGACTCTAGGAGGCGCCCAAGCGCTTCTCTCGCGCGCAACCGACCCGTCGATGGAGTTATTCGAATGCCTCTCAACACGAACGGTCGCCAATCGGAGCGTCACGTCATCGCCGTCGTGGTCCAGATTGATTCGGCGCAGCGCAAGGAGCGAATCGGCATCACCCGCGACGTGAGTGCCTCGGGAACCCTGTTCCTGAGCAACAGCAAGTTCGAGATCGGCGAGTGGCTGGAGGTCACCTTCCACATCTCCGAGGACCCGGGCAGCATCCGCAAAGGGCACGGCGAGGTGGTGCGCGTCGAGCGCCTCGAACCGGGCCGCCAGTGGCGCTACGCGATGGCGCTCAGGTTCGACCAGCCGCTGCCCGACTCGGAGGACGCGTTCTTCGCCGAGCTCGAGGAGCGGACGTAGCTCACGAGGTGTCGCCCCCCCCTTGACTCGGCCCGCCCGCTCCGGCCACTCCCCGTCGCTCGCCGGGTCGGGAGCTACGCTGCAGGGCAGATTGCGTTGGCTTTTCCAAGGTTGCCCGCCAGAGCCTTGAGCCGGTGCCGGGCCCGCGGGGCGATGCAGTAACTCGCGAATCCCGGCCAAAGACCAGGGAGAAGGCGACTTGGCGGCTTGGCCAAGCAGCGCCCGGCCGGCCAGGAGCGAGCCCGTGTGGCCAGTGACCGGCGCCTCGAAGCCTCCAAGCTGGCAAAGCCGCCGGAGGTAGGTCGGAGTCGTCGCCGCCTCTCTGGAATCCCTCCAACACGTCGCTGCCCTCGCCTGTCCGAACACGCGGTCGCCTGGACGAGCAGGGCCTCTTCGACATGCCTCCGCGGGAATGCATTGACAGCTCTCTGGCTGTTTGGCCGAATGACCAACCTTTGCGGACCGAGGCGCGGGTGCTCGACAAACGCAGGTACGAACGACGTTCCAAGATCATCAAGGCCCTGGCGCACCCGAGCCGGCTGCTGATCGTCGACGCGCTGGCCGAGGGCGAGCGCTGCGTCTGCGAGCTCCAAGAGCTGGTCGGCTCGGACATCTCGACCGTCTCGAAGCACCTCGCCTTGATGCGCGAAGCGGGGCTGGTCGCCGACCACAAGCAGGGCTTGAAGGTCTTCTACCGCCTGCAGGTGCCCTGCATCCTCAAGTTCTTCGGCTGCATCGACGCCGTCGAGCGGAACCTCGAGGCCCCCGGCGGCCGAGCGAGCGACGGCCGACAGGCGGCCGACTCCCTGGAGAGCACGTGAGCGAGAAGAGGAAGCTCGGGCTCATCGCCGCGGTCTTCGCGGCGGCCTGGTGGCTGCCCATCGACTCTCCCCGGGTGCAGGGGGCGCTGCTCGAAGCCTTCGCGATGCTCCACGACTATGCGCGCGAGCACGTGCTGCTGTGCCTGGTGCCGGCCTTCTTCATCGCCGGAGGCATCAGCGTCTTCGTCAGCCAGGCCTCGGTGATGAAGTACCTCGGGGCGCAGGCCTCCAAGCTCGTCGCCTACCCGGTAGCCGCGGTCTCCGGGACCGTCCTCGCGGTCTGCTCCTGTACCGTGCTGCCGCTCTTCTCCGGAATCCACCGGCGCGGCGCGGGCCTCGGCCCGGCGAGCGCCTTTCTCTACTCCGGGCCGGCGATCAACGTGCTCGCCATCATCCTCACCGCCCGGGTGCTCGGCTTCGAGCTCGGCGTCGCGCGCGCGGTGGCGGCGATCGTCTTCTCAATCGTGATCGGGCTCGCCATGCACCTCATCTTCCGCAAGGAAGAGGCGGCTCGCGCCAGCGCGGCGGCGGCCGCAGTGATGCCCGAAGAGAGCGCTCCGTCACGGGCCCTGTGGCAGGACGGGCTCTACTTCGCCTCGATGGTCGGCGTGCTCGTCTTCGCCAACTGGGGCCGGCCGGCAGCAGGCGACGAGCAGAGCCTGTGGGCGCTGATCCACGCCGCGAAGTGGCCGGTGACCGCGGTCTTCGGCATCGGGCTCGCGGGGATGCTCGCCGGCTGGTTCAAGCGCGACGAGCTCTCGGAGTGGACCTCGTCGACCTGGACCTTCGCCAAGCAGATCCTGCCGCTGCTCTTCGCCGGCGTGCTGGTCGCCGGGTTGCTACTGGGCCGCCCCGGCCACGAGGGGCTCATCCCCTCGGACTGGGTCGCCCGGCTGGTCGGCGGCAATTCGCTCAGGGCGAACCTCTTCGCGGGCGTCGTCGGCGCCTTCATGTACGTCGCGACCCTGACCGAGGTGCCCATCCTCCAGGGCCTCATCGGCGCGGGGATGGGCAAGGGGCCGGCGCTCGCCCTTCTGCTCTCGGGCCCGGCGCTCTCGCTGCCCTCGATGCTGGTGATTCGCAGCGTGCTCGGGACGAAGAAGACCGTCACCTACGTCGCGCTGGTGATTGCCCTCTCGACGGCCGCGGGCATGGCCTACGGCGCGCTGTTCGGTTGATGGAGTTCAGTGCGCCCGGATGCCGCAGGCATCCGCGCGCTTTGGATGGATGGTCGAAGCAGGAGACACCAACAGCGCCGCCCTGCGGCGCGCTCAGTGGAGGAAGGCCATGGTCATCAAGGTCCTCGGCACCGGTTGCGCGAAGTGCAAGAAGCTCTATGCGGAGACGGAGAAGGCGGTCGCGGCCTCGGGAGTCGAAGTCACGCTCGAGAAGGTCGAGAAGATCAACGACATCCTGGAGTACGGCGTGATGATGCCCCCGGCGCTCGTGATCGACGGACAGGTCAAGGCGAGCGGCCGGATTCCGACGAGCCAAGAGATCCAGACCTGGATCACCGGCGCTTCCGCGAAGTAGGGGCTTGAGATTCCGCCCATCACCCCAGCACCACCCCGGGAGCAATCCGATGAGAATCCCCTCACTCGTCGCCCTGGTGGCGACCGCCAGCCTCTTCGTCGGCTGCACCAAGTCGGCAGGGACTGAGAGCCAAGCGCCCAAGTCCGAAGCGGCGGCTCCCCAAGCCACCGAGCCGAAGGCGTCCGAGGTCAAGGCCGCCACCGCGCAGGCCGACCCGGCGCAAGACAGGGTGGTCGCGTACTACTTCCACGGCAATCGCCGCTGCCGGACCTGCATCGGCATGCAGGAGACCATCTCGAAGACGATTCAGGAGAAGTTCGCCGCCGAGCTCGCGGCCGGCCGGCTCAGCTTCCAGGAGATCAACTACGAGGCGCCCGAGCACGAGCACTTTGTGAAGCAGTTCGACCTGAGCTTCAGCACCCTGGTGGTGGCGAGGGTGCGCGGCGAGCAGACGGTCAAGTTCGCCAACTGCGGCGACATCTGGAACCACGCGCTCGACCAGACGGCGCTGGCCGGCTACGCCGAGAAGAACGTCCGCGAATACCTCCAGATGCTCGGGGGCAGTTGATGGAGTCGCTGCTCCTGGTCGCCGGCAGCGCGCTTTGGCTGGGGTTCCTCACCTCGATCAGCCCGTGCCCGCTGGCCACCAACATCGCGGCCATCGCCTACGTCGGCAAGACAGTGGACCGGCCGGGCCAGGTGCTCCTGGCCGGCCTGCTCTACACGCTCGGACGAACGGTCGGCTACCTCGCGGTGGCGCTTGTCGTGGTCAAGAGCCTGCTGTCGATCTCGTCGGTGTCGTTGTTCCTGCAGCGCAACCTGAACCAGGCGCTCGGTCCGGTGTTGCTCCTCGTCGGGCTCCTGCTCATCGACGTGATCCCGTGGCCCTGGACCGGCAATGGCTCGGCCCTCTTCGACAGGCTGCAGACGAAGGTTCAGCGACTGGGGCTGTGGGGCGCGGGCCTGCTCGGCCTGGTCTTCGCGCTCACCTTCTGCCCGGTCTCGGCGGCGCTGTTCTTCGGCAGCCTCGTGCCTTTGGCCGTCTCGCACCAGTCGGCGATCCTGCTTCCGTCGATTTTCGGCGTCGGCACCGCGGTGCCGGTCGTCTTCTGCTCGTTGGTCCTCGCCTTCGCGGCGAACCGGATCTCCAAGGCGTTCAACGCGCTCACGCTCATCGAGCGATGGATGAGGCGGGTGACTGCGTTGGTCTTCATCGGCATCGGCGGCTACTACCTGCTGAGCTACACCTTCGAGGTGCTTTAGTCCGCGGCTGGCGCTTTCCGCCTCCCACACCGACGGCCGCCGGGACGGCGGCGCTGCCCGCCTCGTGCACCGACGGCCCGCCGGGACGGCGGCCTCCCCGGCTCGCGCGACGGCCGCCGGGCCCAGGCTGGGCCCGCGGCGAATTTCGCCCCGAACCCGCCCGCCACCCAAGCGTGCTCGGGCCGCTCGCGACAACCCTCCTCGGCCCCGGTCGAGAGGCGGCGCTTACTCTTGTCGAAGGAGCACCGCGCCGGGCACTTCGACCGATCGGATGGAGAGCAAGCGGCTCATCTGGGCAGACCTTCTGCGCGCCCTCGCGGTCTGCGGAACCGTCCTGGTCCACAGCGCCGCGCCCCTGCTCGAGAGGTATCGCACCGCCGGCGCAGCGAGCTGGTGGGTCGGCAACGCCTACGACTCGGCCGTGCGCTGGTGCGTCCCGCTCTTCGTGATGCTCAGCGGCGCGCTGCTGTTGGGGCGCGAGCAGCCGTTCGGCCGCTTCCTCGCGACCCGCTTCCGCAAGGCTGCCCTGCCCTTCCTCGCCTGGAGCGTCGTCTACTTCTTCTGGGCTCGGCTCTTCCACGGCCGCAGCCTGGAGGCGAGCGAGCTGCCGAGGCTCCTCGTCAGTGGAGGGGTCTACTACCACCTCTGGTTCTTCTCGGTGATCCTTACGCTCTATCTGCTCGTGCCTCTCTTGCAGCTTCTGCTGCGCAAGACCGGCCGGCGCGGCGCCTGGGCGCTCGTCGCCACCTGGGCGCTGGTCGCCTCGGTGCTGCCGTTCGTCGGCGAGCTCGGCGGATGGAGCGAAGCGCCCGAGAGCGTCGACACCTCGCCGCTGCGCTATCTCGGCTACTTCTTGCTGGGCTTTCTGCTGCGCGACCTGCCGCTCGCCAGGCCCCGGCTGCGCCTCCTTGGCGCCCTCTTCCTCTCCGGCTGGGCGCTGACCGCGGCGGGCACCTGGTGGCTGACGGTCCAGCATGGCGGCGGCGTCTTCGACGGGCTGTTTTACGAGTACTTCGCCGCCAACGTGCTGCTCATGTCGGTCGCGGTCTTCCTGCTGGGCAGGAATGCCCGCCTGCCGCTCGCACCCGACGGCTGGGGCCATCGCTGGCTGCGCAAGGCGAGTGCCAGCGCGCTCGGCGTCTACCTCGTCCACGCCCTGGTCATCGACCTGCTCAAGTCCGGGCAGCTCGGCGTGCGCATCGACGAGACGAGCCTTCCTCCGCTGCTGGGCGTGCCGCTGTTCGCCGCGATCGTGTTCGCGGCCTCGCTGGCGATAGTCCTCCTGCTCAAGCGGGTCCCGATTGTCCGGGAGACCGTACCATGAGGCGCTCGGCCTCGAGGCGCTGGGGAGCTCTCGCCGCCGCGTTGACCTGCGCCGGGGCCCTGGCCGCGGCGCCGGTCCCCGGCCTGCGCACGGTAGACGAGTTCAAGACGTACACGGCGCTCATCGCCTCTCCGCTCAAGCGGCTCAAGCCGCGGCTTGCCTGGAAACGAGTCGTCCCCGAGGTGAAGGAGGTGCGCATCCCCTCGAGCGCCGACGGGAGCTTGCAGCCGGCGCTCTTCTACGCCCCCGACTCCTCGGAGGAAGGCGAAGAGCGATCCGAGAGGCGGCCGCTGCTCGTCGTGCTGCATAGCTGGAGCGTCAACTACCTCGACCCGGCCAGCTCGCCCTACGGGTTGTGGGCGGTGCGCAACGGCTGGGTCTTCGTCCATCCCGATTTCCGCGGCCGCTTCAACCGCCCCGAGGCCGCGGGCAGCGAGCTCGCGGTGCGCGACGTGCTCGACGCGGTCGCCTACGCGCGCGAGCGCGCCCGCGTCGATTCGGAGCGCATCTACCTCGTCGGCTACTCGGGCGGCGCGATGATGGCGCTGACAATGGCGGGGCGATACCCGGAGCTGTGGGCGGGCGCGGTCGCCTGGGTGCCGGTCTTCGATCTCGCGCAGTGGCACGAGGAGACGCGGCGCAAGTACCCGCGCTATGCCCGCGAGATCCGCGCGGCCTGCGGCGGCGAACCGGTCTCCGGCAGCGAGGCGGCCCAAGAGTGCCTGCGCCGCAGCCCGAGCAGCTACCTCGAGCGCGCACGCGGCAAGGGCGTGCGCATCCTGGTCGGCGCGGGGATCGACGATCCGCTCGTCTCGCCGGCCCACTCGCTGGCCGCCTTCAACGCGCTCGCGCGAAGCGAGGACCGCTTCTCGAAAAGGCAGATCGAGCGGATTTCGAGGGAGGGCCGAGTTCCCGCCGAGCTCAGCGGCGCGGCCGAGGACTCGCGCTACGAAGAGGCCGGCAAGCCGCTGCTGCTGCATCGCAGCTCGGGCCAGATCACGCTGCACGTCTACAGCGGGCGCCATGACGTCATCTACAACGCGGGCCTGCTCTGGCTCGCCGAGCTGCAGCGAGCGCCGCGATCGAAGTAGGGCGAGCAGTTCGTCCAAATCATGTTTGGGAAGCGAATTCGCGAATCCCTCGACTCCGAGGCTCCCGCTGGTCGCCTCTACGCTCGGGATGACCGGGTTGCACCCAATAAGCTTGGACAGGGCCGAAAGGAGCTCAGGCGACCTCACTACGACCTCCGCCGAGCCGTTCCGCGCGCTTTGGATGTGCGGACTGGGCAGATGCCGTGCGAGTATGCGAAGCCATGGGCTTTCGCGAGCTGGTCAACGAGTTCTCCTGGTCGAAGTCGCGGCACGGCAAGTTCGAAGAGTGCCGGCGCCTCTACTGGTTCCACTACTACGGTGCCTGGGGCGGCTGGGAGGCGAGCTCCGCGCCCGAGATCCGCGAGGCGTACATCCTCAAGAATCTCTCGACCCGCCAACAGTGGGCCGGAAAGGTCGTCCACGACGTCATCGCCTACGCGCTCACGTTGGCGCGCGCCGGCGATCCGCCCCCGCTCGACCAGCTCATCGCCCGCGCCCACACGCGCATGCGCGAGGACTTCCGCCGCAGCCGCCGCGGCGAGTATCGCGCCCGGCCCAAGCACATCGTCGGGCTGGTCGAGCACGAGCTCGCCCTGCCGGTGTCGGACGCCGAGTGGAAGGCGAACTGGGAGGTCACCGAGGGCTGTCTGCGCACCTTCTACGCGTCGCGCTGGCTCGCCCGCGCGCGCACCCTGGCGCGCGAGGACTGGCTGCCCATCGACCAGATCGACTCCTTCCAGCTCGAGGGCATCAAGGTCTTCGCCGGTCCGGACTTCGCCTTTCGCGAAGAGGGCACGACGGTGCTCGTCGATTGGAAGACCGGCCGCCCGCGCGACGAGGACCGCGAACAGGTCAAGGGGTATGCCCTGTACGCCGCCGCCAAGTGGGGCGCGGCTCCCGAGCGGGTCCTCGCCCGGCTCGTCTATCTCGGCGCGGGCGAAGAGCTCGACGTGAACGTGACCCCGGCCGCGCTCGAGGAGTTCCGCGGGTTCTTCCGCTCGAGCGTCTCCTCGATGAAGGCCCTGCTGCGCGACCCGGAGCGCAACCTCGCCGTGAAGGACGACTTCCCGATGCACGAGGATCCGTCGCGCTGCCGCGGCTGCTGCTTCCAACGGCTGTGCGGACGGGGCAAGTCTCCATAGCCCCGGGGGCGAATCGCTGTGCCCGATCACGCGCGAGGGGCTGGGCACCGCGTTCTCCTCGAGCGGCACCTCGATTGCCATGCGCGAGAAGAACCCCACCCGCTCACCCCGAGCTTGTCGAGGCGCGTCTTTGCGAGGCTTCGGGCTTCGCTCGCCAGGCTCTCTGGAAGGCCGTCAGCGCCGCAGGTCGAACGCGGCGAGCGCCCGGCGCTGCTGCTCGAACTCAAGCCGGGCGAACTTGGCGTCCTCGATGAAGGCAAGCAGCGCGCGACGCAGCCGGGTGTTCCTGCCCGAGATGATCTGGCGGATCACCTTGGCCCGCGCCGGCGAAAGGGTCGCGAGCAAGGCCTCGATGTCGGCCTTGCCACCCTTGCTCGACTCGGGCGGCTTCTCCGGAGGCTTCACCTTGGTGGGCGGCAGCCCGAGCAGCGCGTGGAACTGGCGCGAGGGATCGGTCGTCACCGAAGCGGGGACGAGCGGCATCAGTCGCGGGTCGAGCATCCGCGCCCGCTTGACCGGCTCGAGGGGCCGGGGCGCATCGAGCGCGATGGGCGCGCGGCGCCGGCCGTCCTGGAACTTGTCGGGCCCATCGCGCGTCGGCGCAACCGGAGCCGCGGGCGCCTTCTCCTGCTCCTGCGGTTGCGGAGCGTCCCGGCGGCCTGATGAACGTGCTCGCTGCGGCATGGGCGGAGATTCTAGCACCGTGTCAGGCTGGCGTTGGCCGCAGTGAACTGTCCCCTATCGACAAGGTGCGCTACCCTCGCGGCCTGCCTTTGTCCGCAGGGCCAGTCCGATGCCGACCGATCGCGCCCGCTTCGCGCGGGACTTCTTCTTCGAGCTGATGAAGGACAGCCAGCGCCTGCGCGCCGGCTACCTCGCCGAGCGCGAGCGCTGGCTGCGCTCGCTGGCGGTCGACGGACGCGAGGAGATCCTCTTCGAGTTCGAGATGCTGCTGCGCGGCGTCGAGCGCTACTTCAACCTCCACAACCTGCCGCTCGATCAGAGCGCGGTCGTCGGCCGCAACTTCATGGACGAGCTGCGCTCGGTGCGCGACGCCATCAACCGGGCGATCAAGCTGGCGCGCTTCCTCCTGGACCCGCCGAGCGATCGCCGGCTCGTGTTCCGCAAGTACGTCGAGTCGCAGATCGTCGACGAGCGGGTGCGCCGGGAGTTGGCCGAGGCCGAGCTCGAGCAGGGCACCCCGCAGGAGAGCCTGTTTCTCATCCGCTCGGACTTCCTCGCCCTGCGCGGGACCATCGAGCGCCTGCAGAAGCTCGAGCACGCCGACTACGAGCTGTTCGCGAACATCGGACAGCTCGCGCTGCGCGAGATCTCGCTCAACAAATACTTCAAGCCCTTTCGCCCGCTCGAGTTCCGTCAGGAGTACGACCGGATCAAGGACGTGCGCATCCTCGAGCTGCTGCTCGGGCTCGAGGGCAAGGTCTGCAAGCCGGTCTCGATAGCCTTCCTCGCCCTCTTCCGGCTGCTCCACTACCTGCGCTACGTGCCCGGACCGAAGGAGCTGCCGACCCGTCGCAGCCAAGTGATCCTCGCGCTGGTGCGTTCGGAGACCTTCTCGCTGGCCGCCTTCATCGAGGGCGAGCTGGCGGCCCGGCTGGCGGTCCTCGGGTCCGAGCAGTCGGCCCGTGCAATCAGCGCGGCCGAGGAGCTGCGCCGCGAGGCGAACCGCGTCGTCAAGGAGGAGCTCTCCTTCGTCGGCCCACCGCCCAAGGGCGCCATCGGCCGTGCCCGCGACGGCCTGGCCGGAGTCTGCCGGCAGTCCATCGCGCAGCTCGCTCGGATCTTCGATTCGAGCTTCGACGAGACGCTCTTCGACAGCCCGGGTGCGCGCCGCGAGCAGTCTCGAAGACTGCGGCTGGACCTGTTCGCCTATCGCGAGGTCTGCCACTGGGCCGGCCAGACCTTCGCCAAGGGGCCTGTCGAGGAGTGCGAGCGCGCGCTCGCTCAGCTCAAGGCCTTCGTCGCCTACTTCCGCGACCTCTCGTACCAGCTTCTGCGCTACGGCGATTACGACCCGTTCGACCGCTTCGCCGCCATCATCGGCGAGACCCGGACGGTGCCGACCGGGCAGGTACTCCGCAACCGGCTCGCCGAGGACTGCCGCGTCTTCACCGAGATGCTCGAGCGCACCTTCGCGGCGGTAAGCCGACGCGGCGACCTCGCCAAGCTGCCCTTCGACGCGAAGGAGGGGCGCGCCCTTGCCTGCCGCTACACGCAGAAAGCGGCCTGAAGGCGTGTCGAAGAATCAGTCCCTCGAGCGATAGCCGGTCAGCCCGAGCCCCTCGACAGGCTCGGGGCAGGCCGAAGTCAAAGGCCGCTCGAGTCCGCCTCCCTCGTTCCTCGGGAGCCTACGGGGGAGCGGGGGGCGAGGCCGGAAGCGAGGGGGATTTCGCGACAGATATTGGGCGTCTTGAAGCGCTTCGACGACACCTCGGAGCCTGGCTGCTTTTGGCGGTCGGAGCCCGCAGAAGCGCCTCCGGAAGGCCACGCCCGTCGGCCCCGGACGGATGCGCCGAGGCGTCTGTTACACTCCCGGCGAGGGAGTCGAAGAGATGAAGGGATACGTCCAAAGGCTGGTAGCGCTTCTGTGCGACTCGGAGGTCCGGCTCTCGCGCAACCGCCACTTCTCCACCTTCGACAACCCCGACGGTCGCAGGGCGCTGCGCATCTCGCGAGAGCTGCGCTCGCTCGCCCGCGACATCGTGGCCCAGGCAGAGGCGGGCAACCCGGTGCGCATCGAGCGCGTCGAGGAGAACGGCGCGCTGGTGCGCGTGCTCGTCGACATCGCCCAGCTCAAGGCGCGCCGCACCGCGTTCCTCAGCCCCGAGGAGTTCGAGATCCTCCTCAGCGACGAGAACGTGCGCGAGGCGCTCGAGCGGGCCAAGGCAGCCTGACAGAGGCGCCGAGAAATCCTTCCGAGCGATAACCGATCGGCCCGAGCCCCTCGACAGGCTCGGAGCAGGCGGAGTCGGGCCCCTCGACTTCGGCCTCGC
>DHSB01000004.1:63834-77259 GCA_002408385.1 Myxococcales bacterium UBA5297 | reverse complement strand
AGCTCGGCCTACGCTCGGGGTGATCGGGTAGGGAGGAGATTTCCCGCCTCTCGAGGCCGGCGCCACCCGCGGCAAGCGCTCCATCGGCACCTGTTCCCCTGAAACGCGAATGGGCGCACTCGCGTGCGCCCATTCGCCTTCAACTCTCAAGAGCGGTCGGTTATCAGGCCGCTGCCTCGCCGTCCTTGGTCTCGGCCGGCTTCTCGGCCTGCGCCTCGGCGGGCTTCTGTTCGGCCGCCGGCGTGTCTGCCTCGGCGACCGGGCGCAGCGCCTTCATCTCCTTGTCGAGCAGCGCGAGCGCCTTGAGCAGCTCGTCGCGCTCGAGCACCAGCGCGTTGTGCCGCCCCTCGAGAGCACGGAACTTGTCCTTCGCCAGCTCGAGCTCGCCCTTCTGCACGACGAAGACGCGCCGGTCGGTCTCGGAGCGGCCGCGGGCCTTCTTCACCTCGACCTCGAGCTCCTCGATGCGCTTGGTCGCCTTGGCGAGCCCCTGCTCGGCCTTCTCGAGCCGCGCCTTCTCCTCGGGGCTCAGCTCGCGGCGCTGCGGCTCGGGCCGCTCGGCTTTCTCGTCGACCTTGGCCTCGACCTTCTGCTCGACCGGCGCGGGGCGGCGCGACTTGAGCGCCTCGATCTCGGCGGTCAGCTTGCGCACGGCATCCTTGGAGACCGCGGCCTCCTCGCGCGTGGCGGCGAGCTTACGCTCCATCTCGCGCTCGATCTCGGCGCGAGCGGCCTGGATGTCCTTCTTGAGCTTGTCGGCTTCGCGCTCGTCGTGGCGGCGGCGCTTCACGTCCTTGAGCTTCTCCTTGAGCTCCCCGACCGACTTGCGCTTCTCTTCGAGGGCGTCGTGGCTCTTCTTCGCCTCGGACTCGACCGCGCTCAGGCGCGTGCGCAGCGCCTCGACCTCGGCCAGAGCCTTCGACGCGCTGGCCTTCGCCGCGCCCGTCTGCAGGCCGAAGAAGACGGCGGCGAGCGCCGCGACAGCCAACAGAATTCCAAGAGCAAGCTCCATGAATGCCTCCGGAGACGAAAGCGAACGCTTCCGCCAGCCGCACGCGCGGCCATCCGATGTAAGGGGCGGACTGCTCCGCCCGAAGGTGGTGGGACGATAAGGGCGCCTACCCTAGCCGCCGCGACCGCAGCGTCAAGAGGCAAGCAAGGCACCCGTCAGACAGCAAGAGCCCGGGCCTGCGCCAGGCGAAAAGGCTACTCGGCGGGATAGGGGACGAAGATCTCCATCGAGGAGAGCGTGGTGATGTTGGTGCCCACCTCGTGCATGCCGCCGGTCACCAGCACGCTGCCGTCGTTCAGCAGGGTGCAGGTATGGAAGTAGCGCGACTCGGCCAGCGGCAAGCCGCGCGAGGAGCGGATGCTGCCCTCCCGTTCGCTGATAACCGTGTTGTGCGGTAGCGCTTCGATGAGCGCCGGGTTCTTCACCACGTCCGGCTGGCCGCGGCCGCCGATGGCCAGGACGCGGCCGTCTTGGAGGGTGACCGCGCAGATGTGGCCGCGAGGGACGTCCACGGACGGACCCGAGTCGCGCTTCAGAGGCTTGAGCGCGATCAGGTCGCTCGCGTTGTGCGGGTTGCCCGGGAAGAGATCCCAAGGCCTGGCGGGATCGAAATCCTTGAAGCCGCCGAGCACCAGGAACTGCGCAGCGCCGATGGGCGCGACCGCCGCCCAGGTGCGCTTCGGGTCGAGCTTGAGGTCGCCGCTGCTGAGCGGCTGGATCTTGTCGGCCTCCTTCTCGTACTTGAAGAAGCGGATCGAGTCGCCGTCGGCGAGATCGGGGCTCCCGCCGCCGCCGGGCACCGTCGCGCCGCCGGCGATGGCCACGAACTGGCCGCCGGCCACCGGCAGCGCCGCATGCCCGATGGCCTTGAAGGGGTTGTAGTCGGTCGGCAAGCGGAAGCGGTTGATCTCCGAATCGAACCACTCGAAGGTGTCCACGAGCTCGGCCCGATTGGTCTCCTCGCCCCAGTCGAGGCCTCCGTACAGCAGCACCCGGCCGTTCTGCTCGCGGGTGGCGGTGTGGCGCGAGCGCCACTTCTTCATCGTCACGATGGGCGCCCAGGGCGCCTCGGCGACCGTGGGGTCGAAGAGGATGCTGTTGTTGACGGTCATCATCGTGGCCGGCGCGCCCGCGCCGGTCGTCGCCTCGCCACCGCTGATGAGGACCTGTCCGCTCGGCAGCTTGACGGCGGTGTGAAAGGCGCGCGGCGTGGTGCCGCCGCCCGACTTGAACATCATGTCGGGGATCTCGGTGGTGACCGCGCCGGTCGCTGGGTCGTAGACCTCGACGCTCGCCAGGTACTTCCAGCTATGCGAGACGCGGTTGGCGGCCTGGAAGCCGCCGGCGATGAGCACGCGGCCATCGTCGAGCAGCGTCGCGGTGTGGCCGGCCCGCGGCACCGAGAGCGTCGAGGGCACCGAGGGGTCGTAGGCGGCGATCGCGGGCGAGAACCTCTCGACCGCACGCAGGAAGACCGTCCTCTGAATCGGCTCGGGGTTCTCGCCGAGGTCGCCGGGGATCTCGAAGACCGGCGAGAGGCCATAGCTGACTATCGACTCGTCGGAGGTGAGCCCGGCGACCTGGACGCGCAGCGGAACCTCCGAGGGGAGCTCCTCGAGGTCGGCCTTTCCGGAGCCGGCGTCGACCCTCTTCTCGACGACGATGTTGCCGAGGTCGTCGAGCACGCGCACGCGTATGAAAGCGACGCCCTCGAGCGGATCGGGGTCGCTCGGCTTGACGACCTTGATCTCCAGGGGAGCGACCCGATTCGGGCAGGCACCGAGGGAGAGCGCCACCAGGGCCAACAGCAGGGTTCTAAGGAGGTTCATCGCGCGCATGGTTCGGCTGCCTGTCGTGCAGTCGTTCAGCAGGGTTACCAACTGACCGGCCCCGCGCCGGTAATCGGCTTGGTCGCCTGCGAATAGTAGAAGTAGCCGCCGCCGGCCGCGCCGCCGAGGACCGCGACGCCCAGGACGACCCAGAGCCAGGTCGGCGCGCCCTTGCTGGAGATGGTGTCGGGCCGCCGGCTGGGATCTGTCGGCTCGCCGAAGAGGTTGGGCTCACCGGTGGCGGTGATGTTGCGCACCTCGGTGCGCGGCGGGTCCTGCACGACGATGGTGGTCGCGCCCTCGGTGCCGCGGCGCACGATGGCCGGCTTGCCACCGGTCGAGCCAGCCAGCTTGTCGCCGGTGGAGGTGACCTCGGCGACCGCGGCGCTCCCGAGCGCGTCGCGCGCCACCTTGGCGGGCAGGCTCTCGGCCTCGCCAGCGATCTCGACCTTGTTCGCGATGTCGGCGCCCACCTTATAGATCTCGATGCCCGCCCCGAGCATCGCCTGGTCGACGACGACCCGCTGCAGCAGGCTCACTCTGCGCTGCGCGACCCGCAGAAGATGCGAGGAGACGACGATCTGGTTGGCCTCCTTGTGGACGCCGCCCAGGACCACGAAGTCGGCGCCCGCCTTCTCGCCAACCGCGGCCGCCTTCTCGACGACGGCCTGGTCGATGATGTTGCGGGACATCAGCGCGACGATCTCGCCGAGCGGCCCGCCCGCGCTCGGCAAGCTGGGGGTCAACCGCACCACGTCGCCCGGCGCCGCCTCGATGCGCTCGGCCCAGGCCTCACCGCCTTCGGCGGGGATCACGCGCAGGTAGTGGGCGCCCTTGATGACGTCCTTGATCATCAGCGGCGCCTTGCCGATCTCGCGGCCGTCGAGCACCACGGTGGCGCCTTGCGCGGTGGTGTCGATGCGGATCGCCGCGCGCGGGGCCGCTTTGACCTTCTTCGCGGTGCTCTCGAAGATGCGGATGAAGACCGGGGGATACTTCTCGGCCTCGAGCCTGCGCTCGGGGTCGAGCCGCACGACCTGGGCAAGCAACGCCTCGCCCTCGTCGTCCTGGCCGAGCCGGAAGCGGGCGACGGCGAGGTTGAGGTAGACCTCGACCAGCGCGCTGAAGTCGATATGCGGGTGCTGGCTCTCGTAGAGGGCGACGACCTTGTCGAGCTCCTCGACCGCCTGCCTGAACTTGAGCTTGCCGATGAAGTCGTCGGCCTTGGCGGTGCGCTCGCGAGCCTCGGTAAGCTTGGCGTCATCGCGCACCGGGGCCGGGTTCGCCTGCTGCGGGGCGGCCTCGAACAGCTTGGGGTCGAGGGTGACGAGTTGGACCTGCTCCGAGCCGCGCAGCTCGGTGTTCAGGAACTCGGCGGTCTTCACTCCGGTTTCCGCCGGCAGGCTCTCGAAGATGGGCGCGTAGGGCAGGACCACGACGCGCGGAAGGTCGCCGGCGCGGGCGATGCCCGAGAGCAGCCCGGCCCCCGAGCTCATCGTGAAGAAAAAGGCGGTCAGGGCCGAGACCGCGCGCCCAGACGCCGTGTGAAACCGGGCGAGCAGCGCGGTCGAGCGTCGATTCGCCATGAACATCGCTCCTTGCTGCGGGGCCTTGGTCGGCCAGGAAGCAGAGCGGGAAAGGCTACTTCTGGGCGCTCGGCAGGTCAAATCGGCGAGAGGCCGCGCCGGGCTGCCTCGCGACAGCCGCAGCAGCCGTTCCGACAAGACTGCGCCGACCCGCGGCGCCGCGCCGAAGGCCGACCCGGCCCGGCGCCGCACAGGCTCAGGGGCGCCAGGCGGCCGGGAGATCTCGCCCCGAGGGCGCCGGCGGCCGCAGGGCTCGATTTCCGCTGTATTTACGGGCCGTTGCAAACCCATTTCGAAGCCTCGGAAAGGGGTCTGTGGAGCGCCAGGATGGCCCAGGAGCGGCCGTCCGAGCTCAGCCCTATTTGAAGCAAGCCTGGCAGCCCAAGATCGCTCTACGGGCCAGCCAGGGGCCTTCCTGGGCCGATCCGGCCTTCAAAAGGGGCCCGAAGGAGCCCCATCGCGGCGGAGGAGGTGCCGAGGAGCTCTTCGGGCGAGAGCCGCTCGGCCCGGGCGGAGGCGCTGAAGGTCCGCCGGACCGCAAGCCCGAGACCAGCACCCACACGGCCGACACGAAGGTCGGCCCTCCGGCGCCGCGTCCAGCTCGACCTCGCCGATCTCCTCGCTCGGCCGGCACGAAGGTCGGCCCTCCGGCGCGGTTGTCGCGCCGCGCCGCGCCGCGACGGCCCTCGAGCGCCTCGACGCTCGGAGCCGTCAGCCGGCCGGCCGCAAGGTGAAGAACGCTATCTCCATGGGCGCCGCGAGCCGCACGGGCACCGCGGCCCCGAGCCCGCGGTTGACGTAGAGCAGCGTCTCGTCGAGCTGGAAGAAGCCGGCGAGGTACTTCACGCCGATGCGCCGGGCGATCTGCTCGGTGAGCCGCGGCAGGCGAATCTGTCCGCCGTGGGTGTGGCCGGCGAGGACCAAGGCGACGCCCCTGCCCTCGAGCTTGTCGGCGACGTTCGGATCGTGCGTAAGGACGAGCCGCGTGCCCCCCGCCCCGACCCCGCGGAAGGCGCCCGTCGCGTCGGCGTGGCCGGTGCGATGGTCGTCGATGCCCACCAGCCGCAGCGGCGCCCCTCCGATTTCCAGCGCGTCGCTCGCGTTGCGCAGCACCCGGACCCCCGCCTGCTCGAGCGCCTGCACGACCAGCTCGGCGCCGGTCCAGTAGTCGTGATTGCCCAGCGTCGCCCAGGCCGGCACCTCGAGGCGCCGGAAGGCCTCGATGAGCAGCGGGATGGGCCGCGACGAGGCGCAGACGTAGTCGCCGGTGAGCACGACCGCGTCGGGGCGCATCCGGTTGACCAGGTCGATGACCTTCAGGAGCCGGCGCGGGCGCAGCCGCCCGCCGGCATGGATGTCCGACAGGTGAGCGAGCCGGACCCCGTCGTGGCGCGGGTCGACGAGCCGCGAGCGCACCTCGTGCTCCTCGACACGAACGCGACCGAGCCTGCCAGGGGTGCCGACACGCGTGACGGCAGGGCTTGCCGACGAAAGGATGAGCATCGATCGACAAGCTATGCGACAACCGACCGGCTGCAAGAGACGGCTCGATGTGCCCCTGCTCGCCCGTCCGGTCTGCGCTCCGGAGCGCCGGCGTTCGAGCCGGCGGCCGGCCCTCGGGCTATCCGAGCATCTTCGCTTCGATCCGGTTCCGGCCCGCCTGCTTGGCGCGGTAGAGGTGCTTGTCCGCGGCCTCGAGGAACTGCTCGAAATCAGAGTAGTCGGCATCGTAGAGCGTCGCGATGCCGCCGCTGAAGGTCACCTTGATCTGCTGGCCGCTGTAGGTGAAGTCGGTCGCCTCGATCATCCGGCGCAGCCGCTCGGCGAGGATGAACGCCTTGTCCTCGTGCGTCTCGCGCAGCAGAACGGCGAACTCCTCGCCCCCGTAGCGCGCGAGGAGGTCCTCGGTACGTACGTGCTCGGTGATGCGCGCGGCGAGCTTGCCGAGGACGTAGTCGCCCGCCTGGTGGCCGTAGGTGTCGTTGATGCGCTTGAAGTGGTCGATGTCCAGCATGATCAGGCTGAGCGCGACCCGGTGGCGCAGGCAGTAGGCGAACTCCTTGCGCAGCGTGTCGATGAAGTACTTCTTGTTGTAGAGGCGCGTCAGCCCGTCGCGGGTCGCCGAGTCGTAGAGGTTGCGCTGCAGCGCCTCGTCGAGGTTGTCCTGGTAGCTGAACTTGAGGATGGTCGCGCTGCCGATCTGGATTTTGTCCCCGTCGCACAGCGGCTGCACCTCGACCCGCGTGCCGTTGTTGAAGGTGCCATTGGTCGAGTTCAGGTCGACGAGCTGCACCGAGCCGTCGCCCCGGCTGATGATCTTCGCGTGCCGGCGCGAGACCCCCTCGTCGTCGAGGACGATGTCGGTGTCGTCGCCGCGGCCGATGGTCATCTCCGCCCGGTCGAGCCTGAACATCTTGCCCACGCTCGTCTTGCCGGAGACCACTATGAGGTAGGCGTTCAAGTTCTTGGCGTCGGAGACAAGGTCGGCGACGCTATGAACCATCGTTTTGTCGTCGCGCTCTTCGGGCGCGGGATCGCGGTCTTCCAAACTCATGAGCTCCTCGAACCTTTTTCTTGCGGGCGGTCATCATAGCAGGGGCGCGTTTTTCGGGGCCAAACGCGCGCTCCTCCTGCTGCTCGGCCCGATGCTCGTGGCCTGCGCGGGCCCACGGCCGGCCCCTTCGGTGCAGCTTCGCGCCTTCCTCGGCGCCAGCGACGACGGGGCGTATTCCTATGCCGAGATCTCCGAGTCGCCCGGAGCGGCTCTGCTCGCGCGCAAGGTGACCGTCGACGCCCGCGGCAAGCAGACAAGCGATCAAGCGCTCGAACCCGCCAGCGCCCAAGCGGCCCTCGCCGCGGCGGCGCAGGCCGGGGCGGCCGCGAACCGCACGGTCGAGGCCGCCCTCGGCGCGGTCTCCATGGAAGGCTTCTCACTCGAGCGGGCGACCTTTTTGGCCGCAGCCGAGGGCTCGACCCGCTGGAGCTTGGAGCCGGTCCAAGGGGCGCCGTGCGAATTGATCCTGCTCGACGAGGAGGCCGAGCTGCGAATCTCGATGCGCCTTCCCGGCGGCCGCGAAGAGCTCGTGCTCTACCGCCTGCCGAAGGTGGGCAGGACGCGAATCGAGGGCGTTCTGCTCCTTCCCGGCGCGAGGAGGGCGCTCGCGCGCACGCTGTCGGTGTGGTCCGACGGCGACAGCGTCTACCGGCTCGAAGGGCTCGCCGAGCTCGAGCTGGGCGCCGCACTCGCGACCCTGCTCGACGCCCGGGCGGTCAGAGCGCTGCAGACGGGCCGGCTCGCGCAGGCCCGCGAGGACCTCGAGCGCGCGGTGCGCGCGGCCCCGCGCGACGCGGTCGCCCACTACAACCTCGCCTGCGCCTGGGCGCTGCTCGGCGAGGAGGACAAGGCGATCCTCGCGCTCGGCAAGGCCATCGACCTCGAACCCGAGGCGCTGCGCGACCAGGCGCTGCGCGACCCGGACCTCGACGGCATCCGCCACCGCGTCGAGCTCAAGCTGATGATCGAGCCGCGCTCCGAGGACCTCGGGGAGTAAGCCCCGTCTCCGGCCCGAGGGCGCGTGGTAGGCTCGCGCCAGCTCAACGGAGGGCCTAGCGATGAACCCCGAGGCGACCAACTACTTCTTCCGCAAAGCCGCGAAGCTGATGGACGTCAGCGAGCACATGACGAGCCTGCTGACCACGCCGCTGCGCGAGGTGAAGGTCCAGGTGCCCATCGAGCTCGACAGCGGCGAGATGCGCACCTTCGTCGGCTGGCGCATCCAGCACGACAACGCCCGCGGCCCGATGAAGGGCGGCCTGCGCTACCACCCGAGCGTCAGCGCAGAGCAGCTCCTGCCGCTCGCCTCGCTGATGACCTGGAAGACCGCGGTCACCAACATCCCGTTCGGCGGCGCCAAGGGCGGCATCCAGTGCGACCCGAAGGGGTTGAGCCTGCGCGAGATCGAGCGGCTCACCCGCAAGTTCATCGATCAGATCCAGGACGTCATCGGCCCGACCCGCGACGTGCCCGCCCCCGACCTGAACACCAACCCGCAGATCATGGCCTGGGTGATGGACCAGTACTCGAAGTACCACGGTCACTCGCCCGCGGTGGTCACCGGCAAGCCGCTCGAGCTCTACGGCAGCCGCGGCCGCGAGGCGGCCACCGGCCGCGGCCTGCTGCTCGTCTGCCGGGAGATCCTGCGCGACATCGGCATGAGCGTGGCCGGCGCGCGCTTTGCCATCCAGGGGTTCGGCAACGTCGGCAGCCACGCGACCCACCTGCTCCACCAGGACGGCGCGACGATAGTCGCCGTCTGCGACGTCCTCGGCGGGGTCTACAACCCGCAGGGGCTCGATGTCGCCGCCCTCTTCGACCACGTCAAGGCGAGCGGGACTCCCCGCGGCTTCCCAGGCGGCCAGCCGCTCGCGCCCGAAGAGGTGCTCACCGTCGACTGCGACGTGCTCATCCCCGCCGCCATCGAAAGAGTGCTCACCTCCCACAACGCCCCTCAGGTCAAGGCCAAGCTGATCGTCGAAGGCGCCAACGCGGCGACCGAGCCCGAAGCCGACGAGATCTTGGAAAAGCGCGGGGTCATGGTCGTCCCCGACATCCTCGCCAACGCGGGCGGAGTGACGGTGAGCTACTTCGAGTGGGTTCAGAACCTGCAGCAGTTCACCTGGGAGGAGGAGCGCATCAACGCCGAGCTCGAGAAGGTGATGCGCGAGAGCTACGAGCGTGTCGCTCAAATCGCGAAGACTCGCCGGGTCGCGCTGCGCACGGCCGCCTACATGGTCGCCGTCGGCCGGGTCGGCAAGGCCACCATGCTTCGCGGGCTCTAGGGCCGTCGAGCCTCCGCCCGGCGGGTCGCCGTGCTCTGTGGCGAGTGCGCATCCCGCCGCTTTGGATGAGGAAGAAGCGGGCGCCCGCCGGAGTGAGCGTCGCGAGCCCCGAGTCGCGCGCCCGGTGGCGCCCCACCCGACCGCCCGGCGCTCGGGACACCACCTGCAAACTCCTGTCATCGTCGCGGCCGTGGGATGGAGCCAGCCGGCCGCGCTTGTTTCCCGCTGCGTCCCGCGCCCAGGCGCGCCAGCTATGACCAAGAGAGCCCCATGGACCCGATTGCACGAGACCTCGAAAAGTGGATTCCCCGCCTGCTCGCCGTCTGGCGGCGCGCCCGCCAGATCAAGGGCGGTCCGGAGACGCGCCTCACCTCCAACGAGATTCGGGAGGTGGCCTCGGCGGTGCGCACCCTCTCGACCGGGCTGACGCGCGAACGCGAGCTGGCCGGCGCCCGCTACATGGAGGATCCCAAGCTGCTCGGCGGCTACCTGCTCTTCTACTGGCCCGTCTCCTACGCGCAGGCCCGCCACGCGCTCAAGGAGCTGCCCGAGCGCCCGCGCCAGGTCCTCGACCTCGGCAGCGGCCCGGGCCCGCTCGCCTTCGCCGCGCTCGACGCGGGCGCCCGGGAGGTGACCGCCGCCGATCGCAGTCCGGCCGCGCTGGAGCTGGCGCGCACGCTCGCGGGCGAAGCTGGCGAGCCGCTCGCCACCCGGGCCTGGAAGGCGACCAACGAGGCGCTGCCCGAGGGCAGCTTCGACCTCGTGACGTTCGGCCACGTCCTCAACGAGCTGTGGGCCGGCCAGCCGGATGCGAGCCCGCGGCGGGCCGGAGCCGTCGAGCGCGCCTTCGCGCGCGTCAAGCCCGGCGGCTCGGTGCTCGTGCTCGAGCCCGCGTTGCGCGAGACCTCCCGCGGCATCCTCGAGGTGCGCGATCGCCTGGTGCACAAGGGCTTCGCGGTGCGCAGCCCCTGCCTGTTCCGCGGCGCCTGCCCCGCGCTCGAGCGCGAGAGCGACTGGTGCCACGCCGAGCGCTCCTGGGAGCCGCCGCGGCTCGTCGCCGAGATCGCCCGTGCCGCCGGCCTGCGCAAGGAGGCCTTGAAGATGACCTACCTGCTGCTCGCCCGGGAGGCCGACGGCTGGCCGAGGAGCGACGAGCGCCTCTTCCGCATCGTCTCCGAGCCGCTCGCCTCCAAGGGGCGCCAGCGCTACATGGGCTGCGGCCCCGAGGGGCGCGTCGGGCTCTCTCTTCAGGACAAGCACGTCACCGAGGCAAACTGCGCCTTCAACGGGCTCGTCCGCGGCGACATCATCGCCATCGAGGGGACCGAGACCCGCGGCGACGGTCTCGCCCTCGGCTCCGAGAGCCGCGTCAGGCTGCGGGCTCGTACCGGACAGCGACTCGGGCTCGAGCGGTAACGCCTTCGAGCCTCGCGGCCGACGTCGCTTCTTCCCGACACGTCTCAAGCCTCGCACCGGGGCCTTGCCCGGCTGCATCCCCCGGCGACGAACCGAGGCTCGGTCCGAGGGTCTCTGCACGCGCCGAGTGAACGCCCCCTCTCCCGCGCTCGCGCGCGACGAACGGAGCTCGTGCGCTCGGCCGCAGGGATGGAGAGCGACCGCCTGGACGTCCGTTGCTCCGTGACCCCGGCTGCCGCGACCCACGGAAAACTGAGGGAGCGCGCAGGCGAGGTCGCGCCCGGCTCCCGGGTCTGGCGTGCGCCGGGGGGGCGTTGCTCGTCTTGGCTCGGCGGTGGCCACCGGCCCGAATTCGCTCTCGGACGCGGGGAAGAGGCCGCAGCTTCGCTTCGCACCCACGGGGCGGCGCTCGACTTTGCCCGGGCTCAGATGAGAAGAATCATGGCGTGTGCGTTGCAACACATCCCCGGCAACCGGCCGAACCCGGCCTGGGCGGAGGAGCAAATGAACGGTGCGCTGAGACTGACTTGCCTGCTGGCCGCGGCCCTGGTGGCGAGCTGCGGGGGCGAAACCAAAGACGACATCTCCCAGGCCGAGTCCCGCCTGACTGCCTTCCAGAGCTGCGAGGAGCTTGAGACCTACATCGAGGACACCGCCATCCGGGAGATGGAGGAGATGCTCGACGGCCAGGGCGGCTGGGGATGGTTCGGCGGCCCCGTGCGCGCCGAAGCCGACGCCTCCGCCCCGACTGCTGGCAGCACCCCGAACCAGGCCTCGGCGCCCGACCACTCCGAGACCAACACCCAGGTCGCGGGGGTGGACGAGGCCGACTTCGTCAAGACCGACGGCAACCGCGTCTTCTATCTCGTCGGCAGCCGCCTGTTCGTCATCAAGAGCTGGCCGGCCGAGCAGACCGCCATCGAGTCCGAGACGCAGATCGAGGGCTATCCGCAGGAGATGTTCCTCGCCGGCACCCGGCTCGTCGTCTTCTCGACTGTCCCTCGCGCCTATGACCCGTCGCTGGGCACGACCGGGATCTCCCCGGATTACTGGTACGGCTACTGGTACTGGAACGCCTCGGCGGTCAAGGTGAGCGTCTTCGACGTGAGCACCAACACGCCCGCGCCGTTGCGCGCCTGGTACCTGCACGGCCAGTACGCGAGCTCGCGGCGCATCGGCTCGTCGGTGCGGCTGGTGCTCTCGGCCGATTTGCAGCGACCCGAGTACGTCTGGCCCGAATACAACGAGCGCGGCATCCTCGACAGCTCCAAGAACGCGGCGAAGGCCGAGAACGCGCGGCGCATCCGCGCCCGCTCCCTCGACGAGTGGCTGCCCAACTCCTACGCGACCGAGAGCGGCCACAGCGTCGCCGTGCCGCGCAACTGCACCGGATACCACCGGCCGACCGCCCCGACGCGCCTGGGGCTGGTCACCGTGGCCACGCTCAACCTCGCCAACGCGGGCGCGGCCGCCGACATGACCGCGGTCATCGCGCAGTCCGGCGAGGTCTACTCGAGCCACGAGGCGCTCTACATCGCCACCTCCGACTGGTGGAGCCGCTCGACGAGCTCGTACCAGCCGCGCACCCACCTGCACAAGTTCTCGCTCGCCTCGCCGGACCGGGCGCTCTACGTGGCCTCGGGCAGCGTGCCCGGCTACATCGTCGACCAGTTCTCCCTCGACGAGCACCAGGGCCACCTGCGCGTGGCGACGACCAACTGGATCGACAACGGCATGTTCGATCAGTCGACCACGGTCAACCGCGTCTTCGTGCTCGGCGAGGCCTCGGGCAGCCTGCAGATCGTCGGGCAGACACCCGGTATCGCCCCGGGTGAGCGCATCTACTCCTCGCGCTTCTCCGGCGAGAAGGGCTTCGTCGTCACCTACCGGCAGATCGACCCGCTCTTCACCCTCGACCTCTCGGATCCGACCAACCCGCGGGTCCTCGGCGAGCTGCACATCCCAGGCTTCTCGACCTACATCCACCTGCTCGACGCCGAGCACCTGCTGACCATCGGCAACGACACCACCGCCACCGGCACCGGCGAGACCCGCAACGGCGTGGCGCTGCAGATCTTCGACGTGAGCGACATGGCCAACCCGCGCCTGACCGCCAAGCAGGTCATCGGCACCCGCAGCGGCTACAGCCAGGCGCTCTGGGACCACAAGGCCTTCAACTACTTCGCGAAGACCGGGATGCTCGCCATCCCCTTCACCGACTGGAACGAGTCGGCGACCGGCGGCGACTACTGGAGCTACTTCACGAGCACGCTCAAGGTCTTCCACGTCGACGCCGCGGGCGGCGTCGCGCCGATGGGCGAGGTGAGCCACGCGGACTTCTACCAGCAGCAGAACCAGCACGACTGGTACTGGTGGTACGGCCCCGACATCCGCCGCAGCGTCCAGATCGAGGGGTTCGTCTACTCGTTCTCGTACGCCGGCGTGAAGGTGAACCGGGTCGCCGACCTCTCCCCCGTCGTCGCGGTGCCGATGCCGCGGGAGAACCTGACGCAGAACTGAAGAAGGGCAGCTCGAGTAGTGCACGAGGCCGGCGAGGATTCGCCGGCCTCGTTTCTTTGCGGGCGCTCGCCCAAGCGGCGCCGCCCCCGAAAATCGACCTATGTGCGGGAGGCAACCACCGCAGCCCTGCGGATCCTCCTCGCCGGCTGCGGAGGATTGACCTGCAGCCTTCCAGTAGCCCCTCCGCGGCCGCAACAGGTTGACCTGCAGCCTTCCGGTAGCC
>DHSB01000004.1:0-63615 GCA_002408385.1 Myxococcales bacterium UBA5297 | reverse complement strand
TCCGGTAGCCCCTCCGCGGCCGCTGAGGGTTGACCTGCAGCCTTCCGGTCACGCCTCCGCAGGCGCAGCGGACTCAAAGCCCTCCGGCAGCTCTTCGGCGATCCGGACAAGCGAAGCCGGTCGCCCCGCCGATTTGCCGTGCAGCGAACCGGACCCGCGTCTGAGCCGAGCCCCTCTCCCCTGCCAGCTCGAAGCCATGGTCGCCCACGACGCCCCGAAACGAGCGCGCTGGCGAGGCCTGGATAGACGAAGGGCCGGGCAGACAGCGCCCGGCCCTTCTCAATTCCGCTCGAAGGTGAAGAAGGCTAGTCCTCCTCCTCCTCTTCCTTCAGCTTGCCCTTGGCCCCCGCGACGACCTTCTCGGCCAGGTTCGCGGGCACCTCGTCGTAGTGCGAGTACTCCATCGTGAAGCTGCCGCGGCCGCTGGTGATGGAGCGCAGGTCGGGGGCGTAGGTGAGCAGCTCGCTCATCGGCGCCTGGGCCTTGATCATCTGGTTCTTGCCCTTGGTGTCGACGCCCAGCACGCGCCCGCGCCGCTGGTTGATGTCCCCGATGACGTCGCCGGTGGACTCCTCGGGGATGGTCACCTCGATGTTCATCACCGGCTCGAGCAGCGTCGGCTTGGCGGCCATGAAGGCCTGCTTGAAGCCCTTCGAGCCGGCCATCTGGAAGCTGAAGTCGCTCGAGTCGACGTCGTGGTACTTGCCGTCGATGAGCTCGACCTTGACGTCGACGATCGGGAAGCCGGCATAGACGCCCTTGGAGAGCTGGGCGCGGATGCCCTTGTCGACCGAGGGGATGAAGTTTCGCGGGATGGCACCGCCGACGATCTTGTCGACGAACTCGTAGCCGTTGCCGCGGTTGGGCTCGAGGTTGATGAAGCAGACGCCGAACTGGCCACGACCGCCCGACTGCTTCTTGTGCTTGCCTTCGACGTTCTTGGCGCTGCCCTTGACCGTCTCGCGATAGGGGATCTTCGGGGGCAGCAGGTCGACGTCCACCGAGTACTTGCGCTTGAGGCGCTCGACGGTCACCTCGATGTGCGTCTGGCCGACGCCGCTGAGCAGGGTCTCGCCCGCCTCGACGTCCCGGCCGATCTCGAGGGTCGGGTCCTCGTCGCACAGCCGGTGCAGCGCGGCGGCGATGCGGTCCTCGTCCTGCTTGGTCTTCGGCTTGAGGGCGTAGGTGATGACCGGCTTGATCTTCGGCAGGTCCGGCAGGACCACCGGGTTCTTCGGGTCGCACAGGGTGTCGCCGGTGCCGGTCTCCTTGAACTTGGCGATCACCGCGATGTCCCCGGCAACCGCCTGCTGGGCGGGCTCGTGCTTGCGACCCTGCAGCGACAGGAGCTGGCTGTAGCGCTCGGTGGTGTTCTTGGTGGTGTTCTGCACCTGCCCGTCGCCGCCCATCGTGCCCGACCAGACCCGGAAGATGGTGAGCTTGCCGACGAACTGGTCGACGATGGTGCGGAAGACCTGCGCGGACATCGGCGCGGCCGGATCGCAGGGGCGCTCGACGTCCTCCTGCGAGCGCGGGTCCTTGCCGACGATCGCGGGCCGGTCGGCAGGCGACGGGCAGCTCGCGACCACGAAGTCGAGCATCGACGAGGCGCCGATATTCTTGGTGCTCGAGCCGCAGAGCACCGGGATGACCGCGCCGGAGAGGATGCCCGTGGTCAGGCCCGTCTTGAGCTCCTCGGGGCTCAGGTCGCCGACCTCGAGGTACTTCTCGGTGAGCGCGTCGTCGGTCGCCGCCACCGCGTCGACCAGCGCCTCGCGCGCCTTCTTCGCCTCGTCCTGCAGCTCGGCCGGAACCTCCTCCTCGACGAAGGCACCCGACGCGTCGGCCTTGAAGCGCAGCGCCTTCATCGCCAGCAGATCGATCACTCCGGCGAAGGACTCCTCCTTGCCCATCGGGATCTGCACGGGGATCGCCTGCGCCGACAGCGACTCCTTGATGTCGGCGAGGGTCGCGTCGAAGTCGGCGCGCTCGCGGTCCATCTTGTTGACGAAGACCAGCCGCGGCAGCTTGGCCTCGGTCGCGAAGCTGAAGGTGCGGTCGGTCTGGATCTGGACGCCGTCGACGGCGCTGACCACCACCGCGGCCAGGTCGACCGCGGTCAGCGCGGCGCGCATGTCCATCGAGAAGTTCGGGTCGCCCGGGGTGTCGATGACGTTGACCTTGTGCTCCTTCCACCCGCACCAGCCGACGTGCAGCGCTATCGAACCCTTCCGCTTGATCTCTTCGGGCTCGGTGTCGAGGTTGCTCGTCTCGTCGATGACACTGCCGAACTTCGGGGTCGCCTTGGCCGACCAGAGCAGCGCCTCTGCCAGAGAGGTCTTGCCCGAACCCTGGTGGCCGAAGAGCCCGACGTTGCGAATCCTGCGCGGGTCCTGAACGTTCATGAATGCCTCGTGCGCCCTTGGTGGCGGGCGGACCGTCGGAATGTGTTTTTAGGTTCGTCTCCCGGCTGCAGGGCTCCCTCAGCCACGTGCATGCCCGAAGATCGCGGCAAGCATGCCTCAACTTTGACTCGAAGATGCGACATTCCTGCGAATGGGGTCGTCACCTAGCAGAAAGGCCCTGCCCCAGTCAAACCGCAGATTCCGGTGTTCTTCCGGCCGGATCCGCGGCCGAGCCGAGCCCCTTTGCACCGGCCCGTTGGCGCTCGGCGCGCCGCGAGCTATCGCCCGCCGACCGCCAGCCGTTGGCCGATGCGCAGCGGGCTGCGGCGCGGGAGCCGATTCCAGCGCTCGAGGTCCGCGACCGACACGCCGTAGGCGCGGGCTATCGACCAGAGCGTGTCGCCCGCGGCGACCACGTGTGCCTTGCGACCGGCCACCCCTTCGTTGCCCGAAGGCGCGGGGAGGTCGCGGCGCTTGGGCTCGACTCGCAGCTTTTGGCCCACCCGCAGCGTCGCGCGTCGCGCCGACAAGCCGTTCCCGCGCGCCAGCTCCTCGACCTCGACGCCGTAGCGGCGCGCCAGCGTCGAGAGGGTCTCGCCGCTGACCACGGTGTGGACGAGCGCACCGCCGCGCGCGCCGCGGGGCGCGCGACTTGTCGAGCCCGAGCGGTGGGCCGGGGACGGCGGGGGCTGCGGGTTCGGTCCGCGCGCCTGTCGCGGGGCTTCGCCCGACGGCTTGGGCACGGGGATGACCAGCGTGTCGCCGAGCCGCAGCCGGCGCGGGTCCTTGATCCGGTTGAGCCGCACGATCGCCTCGGTCGGAGTGCCGTAGCGAAGCGAGAGGTGCGAGAGGGTCTCGCCCCGCGCGATCTTGTGGACCCGGTAGGTGAGCCGGTCCTTGGGGGCGACGGTCGCGTAGGTCTCGACGAAGCGCTGCCGCGTGCCGGCTGGCAGCTTGATCTTGAAGACCTCGTCCGAACCGCTCGAGGGCGGGGTGCACCAGCGCCTCAGCTCGGGGTTGAGCTCCTTGATGTCGTTGACCGACACGCCCGCGGCGCGCGCGATGACCTCGAGGTCGGTCGCCTCGGGCACCTCCGCCTCGTCGAAGGCGAGCGGCGGGTGCGGGTCGAATTCTTCGGGCGAGAAGCCGAACGCGGCCAGGTTCTTGGTGATGAGCGCGGCGGCCATCAGCTTGGGGACGTAGTGCTTGGTCTCGGGCTTGAGGACCCGCCCGTTGACCATGTCCCAGAAGCTCGTCGAGCCCTCTTCGCGGATCGCGCGGCGGATCTTGCCCTCGCCGGCGTTGTAGCCCGCCCAAGCGAGCCGCCAGTCACCGAACTCGGCGTACAGGGCCTTCAAGTACCCGGCGGCCGCCACCGTGGCCTTCACCGGGTCGCGGCGCTCGTCGATCCAGAAATCGACCCGCAGGCCGAAGCGCTTGCCGGTCGGCTCCATGAATTGCCAGAGCCCGGAGGCCTTCGCCGGCGAGAGGGCGACGGGCGAGAAGCCGCTCTCGATCATCGCGAGGAAGAGCGTGTCCTGGGGCAGGCCGGCCTCGCGCAGCGTCTTGCGGATCAGCGGCTGGTAGCGCGAGGCGCGCCCGAGCCAGCGCACGAAGTGCTTGCGCCCCGGACCCTGGAAGAAGCGGATGTACTCGGCGACCAGCGGATGCATCTCCATCGGGATGTCGTAGAGCCGGCGCGCGCGCTCGAAGTCGAAGCCGCCGAGGTCGGCGAGCGCCGCGGCGCCCAGCTCGGTCGCCGAAGGCACGAGCGGCACGGGTCGGGAGAGATCGAGCGCGTCGCGCAGGCCCGCGCCGCTCGTGCCCGACCACCCGCCGACCTCGAGGGCTCGAAGCAGCTCGAGCGCCTGGCGGGACTCCTCGTCGATCGTCGCCGCCTCGACCGCCTTCAGCTCGAGAAGCTCGCGGGCGGCCTCTGCTTCGTCGACGAGCGCGTCCTCGTCATGGCCTGCGACCTCGTCGCCGGTGCCCTCGGCCGAGAGGATGCCGCTCGGGGCCCCGCCGCGGCCCGCCACGGGCGCGCCAGCTTGAGCCGGCGCAGGGTCGTCCGCTTGCGCGCTCGCCGGGAGAGTCGCTCCGACGATCGCGAGGATCAGCAAGCCGGCCAGGGGTCGAACCATCGTTAGATCTCTTCGCTCGCGCGGCTCGGCCGCCGCAAAGTGGCCCTATCCCCGGAACACGGCGGGGGCTCGGTCATTCCGTCCCAGCGCGCAGGGGCATGCCCTCGAAAGCCTGCCATCGAGAGCGGGCTGTTGCAGGAGAAACGAAGCTGGCGACACTACCCGCCGCGCCGAGCCCGGGCCAAGCCGGCCGGACACGACAGGCAGGCCGAGCTCGGCTTTCAGCCGCCTGGTCCTCGCCTCGACCCCAGGAGGCTGCGCGCCGACGGGCACACGCCTCGGGGACGGGCAGACTTCTCGCCCACTCCCGCCCACATACCCCGCGGACGACAACCAGCTCCCGCGCAAGCCGGGCAAGCGCCCGTCCGAAGCGCCGCGGCACTACCAGACGATGCTCTCGACCAGCTCGTCGATCTTGGAGGCGAGCGCCTCCAGGCCGTTCGCCTTGGAGAGAAAGCCGTCGGCGCCCACCGCGTCTGCGAGCTTCTCGAGCTCCGCGTCGGAGAGCGAGCTGAAGAGGACGATGGGGATGTCCTGGGTGTCGTATTCGTGCTTGAGGACCCGGCAGATGTCGGTGCCCTTGGCCTCCGGCATATGGATGTCCGTGAGGATGAGGTCGGGGCGCCAGCCCTTGAGCGTCTGCTCAAACTCGGTGAGCGTCGAGGTCGCGCGCACCTCGTACCCGCGTTGCTCGAGCGTCGCCTTTTCCATGAGGAGGGCGATCTCGCTGTCGTCGATGAGCAGGATGCGCTTCTTCTCCACCTCGGCCTCCGCCGACACGAATCGGGGCGCCACTATAGCCCGATTCCCGGAGGCGGCAAGTGCCGCCGAGGAACGCTGGCAAGCTGCTTTTCTCAGGGTATGGCTCGGGTGTTTGACACCCGGCAATCGCCCGCGCTAAGAGGCGCGTTGTTTCCCCGAGGCCCCGCGAGCCCATGCCCAACGCACACAAGGCGCCTCCACGGCGAGTAGTGGTGACGGCCGCTCCCCTTCCGGACGAGGTCTCGCAGGCGATGACCGCCGCCGGGCTCGAGGTGCGCCAGGGCAGCGACGCCACCAGCGCCGAGGTTCTGCTGGTCGACCCCAGCGTGCTCTCCTGCAGCCAGACGGGCATCGAGGAGCTCATCGCGTCGCGCACCGCGGAGCTGCTCGGCAAGCTGGGCGACACCGTGCCCGCGCTGCACGAGGCCGTGCTCGGCAAGGCCGAGCGGGGCCTTCTCCGCGCCGTGCTCGCGCACACCGAGAACCACCTCGGGCGCGCCTCGAAGATCCTCGGGCTGGACCGCAACACCTGCGCCCGGAAGGCGCGCGCGTTCGGCCTGCTGAGCGAGCCGTCGCGCGGGCGCAAGCCCGGAGCGAGCCGCGCGGGCAAGACCAAGAAGGCGAGCGCGGCGCGCGGCCCCGCCGCAAGGAAGCCGACCCGGTGAGCGAGCTTACGTCCCTCCTCTTGTATTCGGCGGCGATCGTGGCCGGGGCCCTCGGAGGCGGGGCGATTCCCCTCGTCGTCGGCGACCGGGCTCGAAGGACCGATCTGCTGCTCGCCTTCTCGGCCGGCGTGATGCTCGGCGCGGCGTTCTTCCAGATGCTGCCGGCCGCGCTACACGAGGGCGGGCTCGGCACGCTGTCGCTGGTGCTCGTCGGGGCTCTCACCCTCTTCATCCTCGAGCGGTTCGTGCTCGTCCACGCCTGCGAGGAGCCCGAGGGGTGCGAGGTTCACGGGGCGCTGGGGCTGACGGCCTTCGTCGGCCTGTCGGCCCACACGTTGTTCGACGGGGTCGCGCTCGGCTCCTCGCTGTCGGCCGGGGTCGGCGCGATGGTCTTCGTCGCGGTGGTGGCCCACAAGATCCCCGCGTCGATCGCCCTCTCGGCGATCCTCGTCCACGAGCGCTACAAGCGCTCGACGACGATGCTCATGCTGCTCGGCTTCGCGCTCACCGTGCCCCTGGGCGCCGGGGCCTACTTCCTCGTCCGCCGATACTTGGACATCGAGCACTTCACCGCCTACGCGCTCGCCTTCTCCTCGGGGACTTTCCTCTACCTGGCGCTCGCGGACCTGCTGCCCCAGGTCCACCGCAAGGCCGGGATGCGCGCAGCGACCCTCGCCGCGCTGCTGGCCGGCATCGCGCTGATGGCCGCGATGGGCCACGCCGGCGGGCACGAGCACTGAAGATCCGTCGAGAGATCCCTCTTCGACTCCGTCCGCTCCCGCTCGCTCGCCGACCCGCGGGCCGTGGCTGGTTTTTGGGGCAATCGGCTCTTCGTTGACGGGGCACAGCCGGCCAAGGGGGCGGTAACGCGCTCGGGCCGACCCGGCCGACGGCCTGCCCGCCCTCGCCTCGGCCCGCCGAGGGTCCGAAACCAGGGAATCAAGCGCTGCCGACGTTGTTCTCCTGGCGCCGGCGCGAAGGGTCTTTCTTGTTGTGCCCCTCGCATCGGGGTCCTAATATGCCGCGATTCAAAGGGATTTGCCGACCACCGCGGGGATGGCGCCCCGGGGCGGGCGGTGCCGGCACGACTGCTTCGGAAAGGTGTCAGCGAAATGCACCAGGACATCCGCGCGCTCAACGAGCTCGTCCAGCGCGAGAGCGCCTTCGTCGACAACCTGCTGGCCGAGACCCAGAAGGTGGTGGTCGGGCAGAAGTACATGCTCGAGCGCGCGCTCATCGGCCTGATCTGCGGCGGGCACGTCCTGCTCGAGGGGGTCCCCGGGCTCGCCAAGACCCTGACGGTCAAGACCCTCGCCGACACGCTGACGGCGAACTTCATGCGCCTGCAGTTCACCCCCGACCTGCTGCCGGCCGACGTGGTGGGGACCACGGTCTACAACCAGAAGACCGCCGAGTTCACCGTGCGGCGCGGGCCCATCTTCGCCAACCTCGTGCTCGCCGACGAGATCAACCGCGCGCCGGCCAAGGTCCAGAGCGCGCTGCTCGAGGCGATGCAGGAGCGCCAGGTCACCATCGGCGACCAGACCTTCCGGCTGCCCGAGCCGTTCATCGTCATGGCGACCGAGAACCCCATCGAGCAGGAGGGCACCTATCCGCTGCCCGAGGCGCAGGTCGACCGCTTCATGCTCAAGGTCAACGTCGACTACCCGACCCGCGAGGAGGAGCGGATCATCATGGACCGCATGAGCACGCAGAACGTGCCGCGGGCCTCCAAGGTGCTCGCCCCCGAGGACATCGCCCGGGTGCGCGGGGTGGTCGAGCAGGTCTACGTCGACGAGAAGATCAAGGACTACATCGTCAACCTCGTCTTCGCGACGCGCGAGCCGGCCAAGGCGGGGCTCAAGGATCTGACCGACTACATCGAGTACGGCGCCTCGCCCCGCGCGACCATCTTCCTGACGATGGCCTCGCGCGCCCACGCCTTCCTGCGCCATCGCGGCTTCGTCACTCCGGAGGACGTCAAGGCGATCGGCATGGACGTGCTGCGCCACCGGGTCTCCATCACCTACGAGGCCGAGGCCGAGGAGCTGACGCCCGAGAAGATCCTCCAGAAGATCTTCGACCGGGTCGAGGTGCCCTAGGCGCAAGGCGGCCAGCGGCTTCGCGCTCGCCTTGCGAGGCCCGCGGCGCTGCCGTCCCTTCACCCCCAATGAGAGGACCCGCGGGAGTGCCCTGATGCTTCCCAAGGAGCTGATCAAGAAGCTGCGCAAGATCGAGATCACCACCTGCCGGGTGGTCAACGAGACGCTTGCGGGCCAATACCACTCGGTCTTCAAGGGTCGGGGCATGACCTTCGAGGAGGTGCGCCTCTACCAGCCCGGCGACGACATCCGCTCGATCGACTGGAACGTCACCGCGCGCATGAACGACGCCTACGTCAAGGTCTTCGCCGAGGAGCGCGAGCTGACGGTGATGCTGCTCGTCGATCTCTCGGCCTCGCAGGACTTCGGCTCGCGCGCGAAGACCAAGGGCGAGGTCGCCGCGGAGATCGCCGCGCTGCTCGCCTTCAGCGCCATCAGCAACAACGACCGCGTGGGGCTCATCCTCTTTACCGACCGCGTCGAGCGCTTCGTGCCGCCCAAGAAGGGCCGCAAGCACGTGATGCGGCTGATCACCGAGATCCTCAGCTTCCGGCCCGAGGGCCGGCGCACCGACCTGAATATCGGCCTGCAGCACCTGATGCGGGTCAACAAGCGCCGCTCGGTGGCCTTCCTCTTGAGCGACTTCATCGCCGACCGCTACGAGGAGTCGCTGCGGATCGCGGCCCGGCGCCACGACCTCATCCCCATCGCCCTGCGCGACCCGCTCGAGGAGGCGCTGCCGCCGGCGGGCATCGTGCTCGTCGAGGACTCGGAGACCGGCGAGCGGATGCGCGTCGACTTCTCGAGCCCGCGGGTGCGCTCGCACTTCTTCGGGTTGGTCACCGCGCGCCGCCAGGAGCGCGCCCGGCTCTTTCGCAAGCTGTCGATGGACTTCGTCGAGCTGAAAGCCGACGAGGAGTACCTCAAGCCGCTCGTCACCTTCTTCCGCGCGCGCTCCAAGCGCCTGGCCGCCTGAGAGGATTCTCGCCACTCATGCGTACGCGCCTGCACCTACTCGCCGCCCTCCTTCTCGCCCTCGGCCTCTCGACGCGCGCCGCGGCCGGGGCGCCCCAGCCACAGGCCGAAGCCCAGGCCGCGCCGAGGCAGGCCGGGGCCGAGGCGGGCGAGGCGCTGCCCGAGGCTGCGCCGCGCTCCTTCAGCGCGGTCGCCGCGCCCGACAAGGTCAAGCTCGGCGAGACCTTCGTCCTCACCGTCGAGGTGCGCGACGCGAAGACCGAGCGCTACGAGCTGCCGAAGGACTTCTCGCTCGGCAAGGAATACGACCTGGTCGACGTCGCGGTCAGCCGCGAGTCGCGAGGCGACGAGACCACTACGCGCTTCTCCATCAAGGCGGCGCTCTTCGATCTGGGCGAGATGCGCATCCCCGACCTCGCGCTCGACGCCATCGGCCCCTCGGGGCCCAAGCGGCTGACCGTTCCCGGGCCACCCATCGTCGGGGTCGGCCTGCTCGGCGAGGACGAGCAGGCCGAGCTGCTCGACATCCTGCCTCCGGTCGAGGTGAACGTCTCCGACTACACCGCGCTCTACGTGCTCGCCGCGGCGCTCGCCGCGACCACCCTGCTGCTGCTGCTGCTGCGCTGGCTGAAGAGCCGTCCGAAGAAGGCCGCCCGCGCCGTGCCGCCGCCCCCGCCGCCTCCCGCGCACCTGCGCGCGCTTCGCGCCCTCGAGCAGCTCCAGCGCGAGGAGCTCCCCGCGCAGGGCCGGGGAAAGGAGTTCCACTTCCGGCTCTCCGAGATCCTGCGCGGCTATCTGGGCGAGCGCTTCGGCTTCGACGCCCTCGACAGGACGACCGAGGAGCTGCTCGCCGCGCTGACTCGCCTGCCCACCCCGGGCCTTGACTTCGCGCGCTTCGAGGCGCTCTGCCGCGAAGGAGACCTCGTCAAGTACGCCAAGGCCCCCGCGACCCCCTCGGACTGCAAGGTGGCCATCGAGTCGGCGTTCAGCTTCGTGCACGCGACCACGCCGCAGCCCCCCGGCAAGCCGGGCGCGGGCCCATCGCAAGGAGCGGCGGCGTGATGGGCACCGAGATCCTCTGGCACAACCCCTGGGCCTTCGGGCTGCTCGCCGTGGCGCTGCCCTTCTTGCTCTGGCTCGCGGCCCGCGAGCGCCGGCGGGCGGCGACGCTGCGCTTCCCGCTGCTCGGCCTGCTGCGACAGGGCCCGCGCGGCCTCGCCGGTCTCTGGTGGTTTCCCCACTTCTTGCGCCTAGTCGCCGTCACCCTGGCCGTGGTCGCCCTCGCCCGCCCGCAAATCGCCGGCACGCGCATGCGCGACCTGACCGTCGAGGGCATCGACATCGTCATCGCCCTGGACATCTCCACCTCGATGAACGCGGCCGACTTCCGCCCGCGCGACCGGATCACCGTCGCCAAGGAGGTGCTGCGCAGCTTCATCGAGGGGCGCAGCAACGACCGTCTCGGCCTGGTCGTCTTCGCCGGCGAGGCCTATACCCAGGCGCCGCTGACGCTCGACTACCACGTGCTCGTCGAGATCCTCGGCTCGGTGCGCACCGGGCTGGTCGAGGACGGCACCGCCATCGGCAACGCCCTGGCCACCGCCATCAACCGGCTGCGCGACTCGGACGCGAAGAGCAAGGTCGTCATCCTCATCACCGACGGCGACAACAACGCCGGCAACATCTCGCCGATGGAGGCCGCGGCCATCGCCCAGCAGTTCGGCATCCGCATCTACACCATCATGGTCGGCAAGGGCGGCCGGGTGCCCTTCCCCTCGGGCCCGGACTTCTTCGGCAAGCCGACCTACCGCGAGGTCGAGATCCCGGTCAACCCCGACCTGCTCAAGTCGATAGCCCGCGAGGCGCGCGGCAGCTTCTACAACGCGGTCGACCGCCAGACACTCGAGAGCGGCCTGAACGACATCCTCGATCAGTTGGAGAAGACCAAGCTGTACCAGGCCGGCGGCTACCAGAACATGACCGAGGTCTACCAGCCGTTCTTGGTGCTCGCCTGCCTGGCGCTGCTGCTCGAGGTGATCCTCTCCTCGACGCGCCTGAGGAGCTTCCCGTGAACGCGCTCCAGTTCTCGTTCCTCGGCTGGGCGATGCGGCTGGCGCGCCCCGAGTTTCTGCTGGGGCTGCTCGCCGCCGCGCTGGTGCTCGGCCTCGCGGTCACCTCGGCGCTGCGGCGCCACCGCCTGCTCGTGGGCCTGTTCCTCGGGCCGACGCTTCGGCGCGCGGCCCCGGGCGCCTCGCCGGTGCGCCACGGCCTGCGCTTCGGCTCAGTCGGGCTCGCCCTGCTCTTCTTCTCGCTCGCGCTCGCGCAGCCGCAGTGCGGCACGCACACCGAGCTGGCCAAGCGCTACGGCATCGACGTGGTCATCGCCCTCGACGCCTCGCGCTCGATGCTCGCCAAGGACATCCAGCCCAACCGCCTCGAGCGCGCCAAGCTCGAGCTGTCGGGCCTGCTCGACCGGCTCAAGGGCGACCGGGTGGGCCTGGTCGTCTTCGCCGGCGATGCCTTCACCCAGTGCCCGCTGACGAGCGACTACGCGGCCGCCAAGATGTTCCTCAAGGCCATCGACGCCGCCAACATGCCGGTCCAGGGCACCGACCTGAGCCGCGCGCTCGAGGAGTCGCAGGCGCTGCTCGTCCAGGCCGAGCGAGGGGCCAAGGCCCGCGCCATCGTGCTGCTCACCGACGGCGAGGACACCTCGGGGAGCGAATTGCACGAGCAGATCGAGCAGCTCGCCGACCTCGGCATCCGGGTGGTGAGCGTCGGCATCGGCTCGACGACCGGCGAGCCCATCCCCGAGCTCGACAAGAAGGGCGGGTTCGTCGGCTACAAGAAGGACCGCGAGGGCAACACCGTGATGACCCGCCTCGACGAGGCGGCGCTGCAGACTATCGCCGAGCGCACCGGCGGCAGGTACGTGCGCTCGGTGGCCGGAGGCATCGGCGTGCAGGAGGTCCACGAGGAGCTCGACCGGCTCGACAAGGCCGAGTTCGAGAGCCGGCTGACCGTCAAGTACGACGAGCGCTTCCAGTTCCTCGCCTTCCCCGGCGTGCTGCTGCTGCTCATCGGCGCGGCTATCCGGCCGGGCCGCGACGGGGAGGTGCTGCGATGAGGCTCGCGCTCTGCGGCCTGTTCACCGCCGCGGCCCTCGCGCTGCCGGGGGCGGCGCGGGCCGGCCTGTTCGAGGGCAACCACCCGAAGGTCAAGGCGGGCACCGAGGCCTATCACCAGGGCGACTTCGACGGCGCGCTCAGGCTCTACGAGGAGGCGGACAAGGAGCTGCCCAAGCGCCCCGAGCTGCTCTACAACCTCGGCGACACCTACATGAAGCTCGGGCGCACCGACGACGCCAAGCGCGCCTTCGAAGCCGCGCTCGGCGGTGCCGACGACTCGCTCAAGGCGCGCGACTACTTCAACCTGGGCAACGCCTTCGCGACCCTGAACCAGACCGACGACGCCATCGCCGCCTATCGCCAGGCGCTCAAGGCAGATCCGAACCTCGAGCCCGCGCGGCGCAACCTCGAGCTGCTGCTGCGCAAGCTCAAGCAGCAGCCTCCGCCCGAGAAGAAGCCGACCCCCGGCGACGGCGGGACTCCGGACGCCGGCGTTCCCGACGCGGGGCAGGATGGCGGCCAGGGCGACGCGAGCCAGCAAGACCAGCCAGACGCCGGGCAGGATGGCGGCCAGGGCGACGCGGGCCAGTCGGACGGTGGAGAGCCCGACGGAGGCCTCGACGCAGGGGCCGATGCGGGAGCCGACGGCGGCCAGGGCGACGGGGGCAGCGGCGATGGCGGCGGCGAGGCGGACGCAGGCTCTCCGGACGCCGGCCAGAGGCAGGACGGCGGCGGCGGCCAGGGCGAGAGCGCTCAGGCCGACGGCGGAAGCCCGGACGCAGGGGCGCCAGACGGCGGCCAGGCCGCCGAACCCGAGGAGACCCCGGTCGAGCCCGAGAACGTCGACAAGCAGGAGGCCGAGCAGTTGCTCGACGCGGTGCGCCGCAACGAGAAGCAGTTCCTGATGCACCAGCACAAGCGCAAGGGGAACAAGAGTGCCCGTCCCGACAAAGACTGGTAGGCGAGCCGCCCGCGCCCTGGGCGTCCTCGCCCTCGCGACCGTGCTCTTCGGGGCGCCGGGCGTGCGCGCCGGCGAGGTCGAGTTCTACGCGGTGACCGACAAACAGCAGGTGGCGATTGACGACACGCTGACGCTGACGGTCACGCTCGCCATCGACGCCCAGGATGGCAGCGAAGATGTACGCCTGCCCGAAGCTCCGGATTTTCAGGTGCTGTCGCGGTCGCAGTCCCAGCAGATGTCCTTCAACATGGCGAGCGGCGGCCCGCCGACCTTCCGCCGGGTGCGGGTCTACACGCTCATCCTCTCGCCGCGAAAGACCGGGACGCTGACGATCAAGCCCGGCAGGCTCGTCGCCAAGGGCAAGAAGTACGAGACCGGGCCGATCAAGGTGAAGGTCCTCTCGGCGAGCCAGGCCCCGAGCCGACCGGCGCCGCGACCTCAGCCCCAACAACCCCCGCGGCCGACCAACCCCTTCGGCCTGCCCGATGCCTTCCCCGACGACCCCGACCAGCTCCTCGAGCAGTTCTTCGGCGGCGGGCTCGGCCACGAGCGGCCGGCCAGCGACAGCGACATCTACCTGCGCAGCCACGTCAACAAGCGTCAGGCCTGGCTCGGCGAGCAGATCACGCTGTCGACCTACCTCTTCTCGCGCGTCGACATCAGCGGCGTCGACGGTATGCAGATGCCCAAGCTCGACGGCTTCTGGGCCGAGGACATCGAGACCCCTTCGCAGATAAGCGGCGAGCTGAAGATGATCGACGGCGAGCCGTACCGGGTCTTCCTGCTGCGCAAACGCGCTCTGTTCCCCATCAAGTCGGGCAAGCTGACCATCGACCCGGTCGAGGTGGACGTCTCCACCGGGTTCAGCCTGGTCTTCTCGGGGCGCAAGGTGCACCGCGTCTCCCAGCCGGTGACCATCGAGGTGCTGCCGCTGCCGCCGGGGGCGCCCGACGGCTTCGAGGCGGCCAACGTCGGCCAGTGGCGCCTGAAGGCCGAGGCGTCGCCGACCCGCGTCCCGCTCGGCCAGCCGATAACCTTGCGGGTCACGCTCGAGGGCACCGGCAATCTGCGAAACGTCGCGCTCCCCAAGCTGCCGCCGATCAGCGGCTTCAAGAGCTTCGACCCGACCACGAGCGAGAAGCTCTCCACCGCGAAGGGCCGCTACGGGGGGCGGCGCACCCTCGAGTACCTGCTGATGCCGACCCAGACCGGCGCGTTCGAGATCCCGCCGCTCGTCTTCAGCTACTTCGACCCCGCCGCCCGCGACTATCGCCAGACCGGCAGCGAACCGATCCGCGTCGAGGTCGAGGCCGGCCAACTGATCGCCGGCGGCCAGCCCGGCGCTCCGGCCGCGGCAGGAGCGGCCGAGGGCGATCACGCCGTCAATCTGCTCGCCGGCACTGGGCTGCGGCCGCTGCGCTACAAGGGCGAGCTGTCGCGCCCGACGGTTCCGCTCTACCGCAAGCCCTTCTTCCTGCCGATCGCCGCCTCGCCGCTCGTCCTCTGGATCGGCCTGACCGCGTTCGGCCTATTGCGCAGCGCGGTGCGTCAGCAGGACGAGGGAACGCGCAAGCGCAAGGCGGGCAGCCGGACGCGCCGGCGGCTGCGGACGGCAAAGGACCTGATGAAGGCGGGCAAGCCCGATGCCTTCTACGCTGAGGTGAGCCGCGCGCTCAACGACTACCTCGCCGCCAAGCTCGGCACCCCGGTGGCCGGCCTCACACGGCCGGAGCTCGCCTCCCGGCTACAGGCAGCCGGCGCGCCGGGCGAGCTCGCCGGCCGCCTCGGCGCGGCTCTCGACACCTGCGACGCGGGGCGCTTTGCCCCCGGGGCCACCGAGGGCTCGACGATGAAGAGGGTGCATGCCGAGGCGCTCGGGGTGATGGATGCGCTCGAGGCTGTCCGCCTGCGGCCGGCCGACGGCCAGGAGGAGGGGCGGTGAAGACGAGTCGAAGAATCCTGTGCGCGCAAGCCGGGCGGCCCGAGCCCCTCGGCCCCTCCTGCCTGGTTCCTCGGGAGGCTGCGCTCCTCACCAACCGCCACCGAGGCTCCTCGAGGTTGAGCACGATGGTCGAGCCGGCAGGAGGGCTCTGCTCGACCGCTTGCGGCCAGCCTTCCCTCTCCCCTCTTCCCACGCAAGCCCGGGAGAGGGGACTGCCACTTGCGTGCGCGTGCTCTGCGTCCAGTCCGCTGTTCGTTTATCAGACCGCAGCCGGGCGAGGGCCCGGTGCAGAGCTCGGGCCTCTCGACTGCGCTCGAGGTGATCGGAGGCGGAGGGCCGAGGTCAGGGAGGTTTCCCGACACCTCTTGAGAAGCCTCGTCGTGGCGGCAGCAGTGCTCGGGCTCGCCTCGCCCGCGGCCGCCGCGGTTGCCCAGCACTACACGCCTGCCGAGGCCGAGGTCGTCTTCCGTGCCGCCAACGAGGCGTGCATGCGCGAGGACTACAAGACCTGCATCGAGGGCTATGAGCGCCTCACCGAGGCTGGCTTTTCGGGCGCGGACCTCTCCTTCAATCTCGGCACCGCCTACCTGCGCCAGAACAAGATCGGGTGGGCCGTCCTGCACCTCGAGCGGGCGTTGCGGCTCGATCCCGGAGACGGCGATGCGCGGGCAAACCTCGAGAAGGCGCGCCGCCTGCGCGTCGACAAGCTCGTCGGCTCGCCCGAGGAGGCCGCCGGCTCCGAGCCCCTCGCCTCGCGGATAGTCTTCCACACGCGCGGCGAGCGCTGGAGCCTCGCCCTCCTGTTGCTCTGGACGGGGGGCTGGATGCTCGTGCTGCTGCGGCGCTTTGCCTCGTCGAGCGGGCGGCGCGGGGCGATGGTGGCCTTCGGGAGCCTCGCCATCTTGCTGTCGCTGCCGTGCGCCGTGGTGACCGCCGCCCACGCCTACGTTGCCGAGAGCGCACGGGACGCGATCGTCGTCGCCTCGGCCCTGCCGGTGCGCGAGGGCCCGGATGCGAGCATCAAGCCTGCCTTCGAGGTCCACGAGGGCCTCAAAGTGCGGGTGCTCGATCAGCAAGGTGCTTTCACCCGCATCCGCCTGTCGAACGGCCTCCAAGGCTGGATTTCGGCCGAGGGCGCGGTCCAAATCTCTCCTGGTTGATCTCCCAGCGGGCGGGACGACCCGCCTGCAGCCTGCTCATCGCCCTCCGTTGCACAAGAGGCAAAGGGCCTGTCCCTTGGAAGAGGACAAGCCCTTTCAGCCGGAGCGGCCGGATGTCGCGGTGGCTTAGGCCCTGCTCTCGGCAGGCCGCTGTACCGGGACGGGCTCGCGTCGCTCACGCCGTTCGCGCCTGCCGAAGCCGACGAGGCCGCCGAGCACCGCGGTCAGCAGCGAGAGCACCATCGAAGCGAAGATGCCCCACAGCGCGCCGATGCCAGCGCCGATGAGGGTGGCGCCCAGTTGCGAGCCGATTTGCGGCTGCCCAGCCATGCCGGCGATGCCGCCGAGGATGCCCGTCAACATGGCCCCCGCGAAGAAGAGCGTCACCACTTGATAAAGCGCCCAGACCACCGCGCCGTGCAGCCCAGCCGAGGTACGCGTCAGCAGCCGGGAGCCCCGGGCTGCTGTCCAACCACCGAAGAACAGCGAGAAAAGGGGCACGATGAACAGCCAGATGCCCAGCCCGATGGCCGCGCCCCCTGCGATGGTCGGGTTCTCGGGGTTGAGCGACGAGACGACCCCGGCAAAGCCGAGCACCGTCAGGATGAGGGTGATGCCAAGTGCGACGAAGCTACCCGCGAAGATTGCGCTCCACCTGAAGGGCGGAGCCCAGGCTGCGTTCGACATCGGGGGATTCGTGGCCTCCCCCGGGGCCGTATGGGTCGTAGTCCTGTCCACGGTGAGACCTCCGCTATGGCTAGAGGCTGTGCACCTGCCGGACGAAATGCCCGATAGGGCGCCGGCTGGACGGGCGAACAGGCAGCGTAACAACGCAAGCGGGCCGCCGGATAATGGGTCGTTCCAAGGAGCAGCAGCCCAGCTCCAGGGCCCGCGGCAGCCGGCCCCCCCCGAGGATGCGACATCGCGACGATTGTCGGCCGGCTCAGGTTCCCTGTAGAATCTTTCGCACTTTTCGCGACAAAACTCGATGCCTCCGACCGACCCCACCTTCCGTGTGCTCCTCGTTGACGACGAGCCCGTCATCCGCGAGCTCGTGCGCACGATGCTGACCACCAGCTCGGTCGAGGTGGAGGTTGCCGCCGACGGCGTCGAGTGCCTCAAGGCGGCCAAGAGCCGTCCCTTCCACCTGATTCTGCTCGACATCGTGCTACCCGGGATGGACGGCATCACCGTCTGCCGCCTGCTCAAGAGCGACCCGGGCACAGCCCAGGTGCCTATCTACATGCTCACCGCCAAGGCGAAGGCCCGCGACGTCGAGACGGCCAAGCGCGCGGGCGCCGATGGCTACATCAACAAGCCGTTCAGAGGCGCTGAGCTGATGGACCTGGTCGAGTCGCTGCAGCGCCAAGCTGCCGAGCGGTAGTCGCCAGCCCGGGCTTCGCCCGAAACCTGCGATCGGTTGCAGGACGGTAGGGGCGCATAGCAATGCGCCCGCCCAAGAATCGAGCAGATGCGCGGGCGACACTGAGGGGGCCCGGCAGCCGCACCAAGGCCGGCGCTCCGGTCGCCCCCCCCCGCCGGTCGATCCAGCTTAAAGATCGCCCCCTTGCAGGGCCGGCCGTCCTTTGGCGAAATGGCCGGGGAAGGGCCCCCGGACCACGGCCGAGTCGGCCGCCGGCGCCTAGCCCCCGAGAACGCGAAGAGTCGCCAGTTCGCCGATCTCGCGCCTCGCGGCCAGCCTTTCCTTATTTATTTCCGCCGGTTGGCACGCGAAGGCGCCCTCGCTCCTCGCCCGATGGCGGCCGACGGGTCCCCTCCCCCCCGCGGGGTGTGCGCCTTTCTTGCCTGCCCCGGGCCAAATCTGGTAATCAACCGACCTATTATGGTTTTTCGGCCACCGAGTTCGGTGGTCGCCGGGATTTCGCCTCCTTTGGAGTCGGAGCCTCTTTGCTCTGCTACCGCTGCGGAAGCCACGTTCCTGATGGCAGCGAAGCCTGCGGCGCCTGCGGACAGAAGTTCTCGTCCGGCAACCTCCGCCAGGCTACCGGTACGTTCTCACGCCGCAAGCTGGCCGGTGCGCCCGTCGATGGCGCCCCGTTCAAGCCTGACGACCTGCTCGAGAACCGCTACCTGATCAAGGACGTCGTCGGCGCCGGCCCGCTTGGCTACGTCTTCAAGGCCCAGGACAAGGAGATTGACGTCGAGGTGGCCCTCAAAGCCATCTCGCCCAAGCTGCTCCAGTCGCACGACGAGCGCAAAACCTTCGCCCGCGAGGTGCGCCTCGCCCGCAAGCTCTCCCACAACAACCTGGTGCGCGTATACGAAGACGGCGAAGCCGACGATCGCCCCTTCTACACGATGCAGTACCTCGACGGCCTGACGCTGCGGCGGATCATCGACCTGCGGCGCGAGAAGAACCAGTTCTTCGCGCTCAAGGAGGTCGAGCCCATCTTCGGCCAGGTGGCCGCGGGCCTCGACAACGCCCACAAGCTCGGCCCGCACAGCAACCTCAAGCCCGAAAACGTCATCGTCCTGCCGGACCTGCTCAAGCTGACCGACTTCGGCCTGGGCATGGCCATCCCTCGCCTGCCGTTCGCCGCCGCGCAGCGGGCCAAGGGCGGGCACCGGTATCTGGCGCCCGAGTACCTTGCCGGTCACGAGGTCGATGGGCGCGCGGACGTCTATTCGCTTGGCGTGATTCTCGGGGAGATGGTGGCGGGCGTCTTCCCCGAGGCCGGCGCGATCCCCGAGCTGCGCAAGAAGAACCCGGAGCTGCCGGTCGAGGCCGAGTCGCTCTACGGCCGCGCGGTCAACGAGAACCCGGCTGCGCGCTTTGCCTCGCCCGGCGAGCTCTTCGCCGCGCTCTGCGAGCTGTCGGCCACGCTCGCGAAGGCCTCGCCGCCCGCGTCGCCAAAGCCAGCAAGCCAGCGCTCCGAGCGGCCACCCGCGACCGCCCGCCGCCCGTCGCCACCGCCCCCTCCGGTCGAGCCGGTCAAGCCGGCCCCGCCCCGACGCCCCCCTCCGGCTCCGCCGGTGCCTGAGGCGCGGCACGAACCGGCCTTTGCCTCCGCTGCTGCTGGAATCCCGACGAGCACCGAAGTCACTCCCATCGCCCCTTCGCGCGACCGACCCCGGCGCGAGCCGAGGCCCATGCGGGAGCGACGAGGCGGCACCGGGCGCCTGCTCAGCCTTGCGCTGATCGGAATCGTCGCGGGCGGGGGCGGCGGGTACGCGCTGTTGAGCTACCTCAATCACCCCGCGGTCATTGAGGGGACGACTCCGGGGCCGCAATCTGTCGGGACGCAGGAAGTGCCGGCGGACGCGGGCTCCTTCGCCCTCTCCGATGCCGGAACCGCCGCGGCGGCGCTCACCGACGCCGGACAGCAGGCCGTGCAGCCACCTTCCGGCACGGCCGACAAGCTCAGGGAGCAGGAAGAGGCGCGGCGCAAGGCGGAAGAGCTGAGGAAGGCCGAAGAGGCGCGCAAGCTCGCCGAGGCGAAGGCCGCCGAGGAGCGCAAGCGCAAAGAGGCTCTCGAAAAGGCCGAGGCGACCGAGGTCTCGCGCAAACCGACCTGCCCAGGAGGGATGCGCCAAATCCCCGCGGGTTCCTTCAAGATGGGCGCGGCGCGCAACGACCCGATGATGGGCTTTGACGAGATGCCTCTCACCACCGTCGAGGTCGGCGCCTACTGCATCGACTACTTCGAGTATCCGAACCGGCGCGGGGCGATGCCGCAGACCAACGTCACCTTCCAAGCGGCTGAGAAGGCTTGCAAGTCGCGCGGCAAGCGCCTGTGCACCGAGGAGGAGTGGGAGCGCGCCTGTAAGGGCTCGGCGGGCCTGCGCTTCCCCTACGGCGCCAATTTCGACGCCGACGCCTGCAACACCGAGGACGCCAACGGAGAGGATCGCCCGGTCGCTTCCTCTGGCACCTTCGCGCGCTGCCGGTCCGGTCACGGAATTGCCGACCTGTCGGGCAACGTCGCCGAATGGACCTCCTCGAAGTACAACGCCGACCTCGAGGATCGCACGCTCAAGGGTGGGGCTTCGGATCGGCCGGACTACGCGACCCGGTGTGCCTCCCGCAAGAACGGGGCGCCGGGCACTCGCAGTGACCGGATCGGCTTCCGCTGCTGCGCCGACCCGAAGTAAGCGGCCTGTCCGGCAGGGAGGTGGTCTCGATGCGCCCGCTTCTGCTCAGCATCGCGGTGCTGCTCGCCCTGCCGCCCAATGCCTCAGCGGCCGAAGCGGTCGTTGTCAAGAGCGCCGACCTGGGCCCCTACGCCGCCGCGGTGGCCGGCTTCTCGGCCGAGTTCAAGGGCCGCGTCTCCGAGTACAGCCTGGAGAACGATGCGGAGGGGGCGGAGAAGCTCCTCGCCAAGGTCAAGCAGGCTCGTCCAGCCGTCGTTCTCGCCATCGGCCCGCTCGCGGCCAACTCGGCCAAGCGCGCGCTGGGCGAGATCCCCGTCGTCTTCGTCATGGTGCCCAACCACGAGAAGTACGGGCTCGAGGGAGGGATGGTCACCGGCATCGCGCTGTCGCGACCGATCAAGTCTCAGCTCGAGACGCTCAAGGCGCTCGCTCCGGCTACCCGACGCGTCGGCGTGGTCTACAACCCGAAGTACTCCAAGTCCGTCGTCGAAAGCGGCGTCGGCGCAGCGCGCGGCATCGGGCTCGAGCTGGTCTCCGCCCGCGTCGACAGCCCGGAAGAGGTGCTCACCTCGCTTCAGGCGCTCTCGGGCAAGGTCGACGCGCTCTGGATGATCGCCGACCGCTCGGTCGCCACCGACAAAGGCGTGCAGGCCATCGTCGACTTCTCGCTGCGCAACAAGGTCCCGCTCTTCGCGCTCTCCGAATCGCAGGTGCGAGACGGCGCCCTCGTCTCGCTCTCGCCAAACTTCACGAACATCGGCCAGCAGGCTGGCCGGCTCGCCAACCGCATCGTCCTCGAAAAGCTTCCGGCCGGGTCGCTGCCGGTGGCGGTCCCCGAGGGGCTCGACCTCGCGATCAACCTCTCGACCGCCAAGCGGATTGGCGTCGAGTGCAACCTCGCGCTCGAGATCTTCAAGTACGCCGCCAAGGCCGGCTACCCCATCCGCGTCTTTGAATGATTCTCGAGGCGCGGCCCTCTCGTCGCGCCGGGCGAGCTCGAGAGGTCCTTCGAGCTCTCGCGGCACTTGGCGCACGCGGGGCGGTTCTTCGCGCGAGTCTTGCGGCTGCTCGAGGCTGCCGCCCGAGCAAGGAGGCAAAGCCGAGCAAGGGCGCAGGCGGTTCTCGGAATGAGTTCGGCGTCCGAATGCGCCTCGAGTCGCCGCCGGTGGGCACGCCCCACGGGCCTTTGCCTCGGGGCCACGAAAGGCTTGACCGGGCGGCATAACCTCGCCTCTTCTTTTCGTTCCTTCGACAACAAGGAGCCCCGCATTGGATTTGAGCCGCGTCAGCTTCGTCCTCGACAAGGTGCGTCACCCCGACAACCTCGGGAGCGCCCTGCGCGCGATGAAAAACAGCGGCCTGTCGCGCATCATCGTCGCCGATCCGCACACCCACGACTTCGAGCGCGCGCGCAAGATGGCCACCGACGCCGACGATCTGCTCGACCACCTGCGCGTGGCCAAGGACCTGGCCAGCGCGGTCGAGCACGGGACGATGGTCGCGGGCACGACCTCACGGGCTCCCGAGGGGCGCCCGACCCTCTTGCTGCGCGAGTTTGTCGCCCGCGCCTCGGCCGAGACCGATTCGGGCGGCGAGGTGGTCGTCGTCTTCGGCAACGAGCAGCGTGGGCTCTCTGACGCGGAGCTCGACCATTGCCACCTGGTCGTCAACATCCCCACGGCGCCCGCCAAGACGTCGATCAACCTCGCGCAGTCGGTGATGCTCGCGGCGCACGAGTGCTTCCTCGCCTCGCTTGAGCCGCGCGAGCCTCTCGAGCGTCCCCCGCCGGCCAACGCGCGCCTGCTCGAGACGCTCTACGCGAAGATGCGCTCGGTGCTCGTGGAGGCCGACTTCCTCAACCCCCAGAACCCGGACGCCATCCTCTCGGAGCTCAAGCGCCTGCTCGAACGCGCCTCGCCCTCGCAGCGCGAGGCGGAGCTGCTGCTGACCGCCTTTCGGCACCTCGAGCGCGCCCTCCGCGTTCGCCCCTAAAAGCGCGCGCCCCGCCGGTGGCCTGGCTCGCGCAATAGACCCGCCGCGGCCGTCGAGCGGCCGCTCGCACCCTGGACACACGACGAGCGCGAGCCTCGCCCTCCGGCAGGCTCGCGCACGCGGGAAGTCGGCGCGAGCTTCGATGGATACGACAGGAGCCGAGCAGGTGCCCGGCTCCTCACGACTTCAAAGACAGGTGCTCGCCGGCCTTACGCTGCCGCGGCGGCGGGCGGCTCGTCCTTGATGCCCATCTTCTCCTTCCAATGGGTCTCGCAGAGGCCGGCCTTGTGCTGCGGCTTGGTGCACTTCTCGTGGTTGCAACTGTCGTAGCGCGCGTGGCCCAGCTCGCCCTTGCGCCAGTGCTGGTAGTGGAAGAAGCAGTAGCCCTTCGCGCGGTAGGGGCGCTTGCAACCCTCGACGGTGCAGGCCTTCTTGCCGTTGCCCTTGGCGACGCGCTTCCACTTCTTCGCCTGGGTGCCCTTGTGCTTCTTGGTCGTCTCTGCCACGGCTGCTCTCCTTGAAAACCCGCCCCTCTGCGCGCGCCCTTCGCACGACCCGGGGGAAGCGGTTAAGTAACCGACGGAGGGGGTCGGTTTCAACCAGAAACAATGCCCCCTCGCCCCCGGTGCAAGCCGCGGGGTCGGGCCTCTCGCGAGAGCAAAGGGGGCGGGCCGACAGGGCGGCAGCCGCGGGGCCTTTGTTTAGGGCCGGCGCATCGCGATGAACAGCGTCTCGGCCCCGCGGCGTACCACGAGGCGGACGGTCTCGCCGCGGCGCACCTTGGCGAGCGCCTGCGAGAGCGCGTCAGGGGCGTAGATGGTGTGCTCGTCGACCTTGAGCAGCACGTCGCCCTTCTTCAGCCCCGCCCCCTCGGCAGCCGAGCCTTGCTTGACGCTGGAGACCTGGGCGCCGATGGGCAGGGCGAGCCCCGCGGTGCGCGCTGCGGGCACGTCGACCCGGCGCACCACCAGGCCGACGTCGTCGGGCTGCGCCCAGCTTACTTGTGGCTCGTCGTTGGGCATCGGAGCGAGCGAGACGGTCAGGTGCACGGCGTGCCCCTGCCGGTTCAGGCTGACCTGGGCCTCCCGCCCCGCCCCTCCGACCGCCGCCAGCCAGCGCAGCCGCTGCGCGTCGTTGACCCGCACCCCGTCGAAGCTGGTGATCACGTCGCCGACCTTCAGCCCGGCCTGCTCGCCCGGCGCTCCGCGGACGATCTCGGAGACCATCACCCCGGCCAGCGTCGGCGGCAGGCCCAGGCCCCGCAGCATTTGCGGGCTGAGGTCCTCGACGCTTATCCCGAGCCAGCTTCGGGCGACCTTGCCCTCGGTTAGCAGGGGCATCAGCACCTGCTTGGCCATGTTGATGGGGATGGCAAAGCCGATGCCCTGGCCGACCGCGTTGACCGCGTTGGCGATGCCCACCACCTCGCCCCGGGTGTTGAGGATGGGGCCGCCGCTGTTGCCGGGGTTGATGGAGGCGTCGATCTGCAGGTAGTCGTAATAGCCGTCGCGCCCGGCGGGCATCACGTCGGTGCGGCCCTTGTAGCTGACCACGCCGACGGTGACCGAGTGGCTCAGGCCGTACGGGTTGCCGATGGCGACGACCCAGTCGGCGACCCCGAGCGCGTCCGAGTCGCCGAGCGGCAGAATCGGGAAGTCGTCGCGGTCGGCCTCGACCTTGAGCAGCGCGACGTCGGTCGGCGGGTCGGCGCCGACCACGCGGGCGGGGTACTCGCGGGTCACCCCGTCGATCCTCAGGCTGACCCTGACGCCGGTGACATCCTCGATGACGTGGGCGTTGGTCACCAGGTAGCCGGCCGGATGGACGAAGAAGCCCGAGCCGAGCCCTTTTTGCGACTCGTCCTCGGGGTCGAGGAAGCTCTGGGCCGTCTCTTGCGAGCTCTCGGCGGCCTGCACCGTGGAGATGGAGACGACCGCGCTCATCGCCTTGGTCGCGATGGGGCTCAGCTCCGGCAGCGAGGAGGCCTTCTCGACCGGGGCGCCGGCGCTCGCCTCCTGCCAGAGCGGGATTGCGTGGGATGCAGCCGGTACGACCAGGAATGCCCCGATGGTGAGATAGGTCGCCAGCGCCATCCGCCCGCCTCCACCCGGAACTTACGGACGGCAAGGGGGCGTAACAACGCGTGGTTGCCTACATCACGAAGAAGGTCACCGCGAGGATCGCCAGGGCGAAGATCCCGACGCCGACGACGATCAGCAGGGGAATCAGGCTCTTCCAGCCCCCGTTGGCCATCCGCTGCTTGAAGCTGGCGAGCTCCTGAGCCGGCTCGGCAGCCAGCGCAGGCACGGCCACCTCGCCCCCCTCGTCGTCGTCGGCCAGCTCGTCGCCCTGCTGTTCCTGCTCGTCCGCTTCAGCGCCTTCCGGTTGCTCGTGCTGCTCCTCGGCCGCGTGCTCGGGTTCGGGCTCCGGCTCCGGTTCGGGCACGGGCTTCGGGCTCTCCTTGGGCTCGCTGGGCACGCGCACCGGGGGCGGCTCGTCGGGGATGACCGGCGCCTCGCGGACCTCGGAGGGATCGAGGTAGAGGATGCGGGTCGAGCCGATCTCGATCTCGTCGCGATCGTGCAGCGGCTGGGACTGGACGCGCTTGCGGTTGACCCGCACGCCGTTGCGGCTGCCGAGGTCGTCGAGGTAGGTGCCGGTCCAGTCGCGGCGAATGGTCGCGTGGCGACGCGAGACGAGGTCGTCGTCGAGCACCAGCTCGACACCTGCCTCCCGACCGACGACGAGCTCCTGGCCGTGGTGGAGCTCGAAACGCTTGCCCTCGAGCGGGCCATTCATCACCCGCAGCGTCGGCCCGTCGCCCGACGAGAGGTTGCGCAGCGCGTCCTTGACGACCCGCTTGGCGACGAAGGAGGTCTTCTCGTCCGAGCCCGGAGCGCCGATGTCGGCGATGCGATCGAAGCTGACGTCGAAAGGCCCGATGGCGATGACGTCGCCGTTGCGAAGCAGGCGCTTCTCGCCGGCCGGCAAGGCCACGCTGTTGATGCGCGTGCCGAAGGAGCTGCCCAGGTCCTCGACGAAGTAGAGCGCCCCCTCGCGCACGATGCTCACGTGGCGGCGCGAGACGACCGGCTCGTTGAGCACCACGTTGCAGCTCTTGTCGCGCCCGAGGGTGACCTGCTCCTCGTTGAGCACGACCTCCTCGGAGGCGCGGTTGCCCGTCTGAGCCTTGGATTTTACGAGAAGCCTGATGGGCATGGGGTCCGCGCGCTGCCTGACAGGCGGCCACCCCCGAGGGCCGCCGGGGAGCTACTCCTCCGCTTCCTCTTCGAGCAGCCGCGCGCACATCTCCCGCTCGGCGCTCATCTGCTCCTCGGTGGTGTAGCTGAGGCACTTGCGGCAGTGGGCGTCGGCCTCCGAGTTGTTGGCGAGCCGCCGGTTGAGCTCGGCGAGCTGGCAGTGACAAAGCCCGAAGCGCCCGTCGATGCGCAGGCACTTCTTGAAGTGCCGCTCGGCCTCGGGCAGCAGGCCCTTTTCCTTCTCGGCCAAGCCCAGCTTGTACATCGAGTAGGGCGAGGCCTCGTTGTCGGCCTGGTCCTTGATCTCGTCGAGGTGCGGCGAGGCGAGCGCGCAGTGGCGGGCGGCGCTGCTCAGGTTGTTGCGGCACTCGGCGTGGCTCTCGTCGAGGGCGATGCACTGCTTGTAGGCCTCCTGGGCCTCGCAGTGCTTGCCGGCGCCCTGGTAGGCGCGCCCGAGATGGAAAAAGGCGCCGACGTAGCGCGGGTCGAGCTCGACTGCGCGGGTGCAGAAGCGCACCGCGTCGGCGAAGCCCCCCTCGAGAATGTCGAGCATGCACAGGTCGTGGTAGGGGTCGGCGACGTTCGGGTTGACCTCGATCACCTTGTCGTAGCAGACCCGCGCGTCGGCGCCCTTCTCGAGCCGCAACAGCGTCAGACACAGGTTGTAGCGGGCCTCGATGTAGCCGGGGTTGACCTTGAGCGCGTTGACGAAGGCGTCGTGCGCCTTTCCGTACGATTTCTCCTGCAGATAGATGTAGCCGAGGTTGTTGTAGGCCTCGGCAAAGTCGTTGTTGAGCCTCAGGGCCTTGATGCACAGGTCCTTGGCCTTGCCGTAGTTCTCGCGCTTGATCCAGACCAGGCACAGGTTGTTGTACGGCTCCGGATAGTCCGGGTTGTACTCGAGGGCGAGCTCGAAGCGGTGCTGCGCCTTGTCGAGCAGACCCTGCTCCAGGTACTGCGTGCCATAGGTGTTGTGCTCGATGGCAAGCGGGTGGACGGGAGCGGCGGTCTTGCAGGCGGCAAGCCCCAGGGCGGCGGTGGCGAGCACGATGGCGAGGCGTCTCATAAGGCGGGGGATCTTACGGGGCGCACCCGGTGCGGTCAACGCCGCGCTCGGTCGCTCGGCCGCCACCAAGTGCTTTCAACGACTAGGGATTCTTGATCTAGACTGGCGGCCATGGACTCGACCCGAAGACACGTCGCGAGGCGCGGTTCCCTGGCTCCCACCCTCTCCCGGACGGCGCTCATCGCCCTGGTGACGCTCTGGGCCGGCAACGCCCTGGCGCAGTTCACCAACAAGACCATCGGGTTCCAGGCCGGCTACGTCGGGGTGAACAAGTCGCTGATGGTGGCCGGCGGCCCGGTCCTCGGGATCGAGTCGACGCTCTACCTGGGCGACGGCTTCGACCTCGCCTTCCGCGTGGTGGCCGGAATCCACCAGGACCAGATCACCGACAAGAATGCCGTGGGCGTCTTCCCGGCCATCGGCTTTCGCTACCTCTTCAGCGAAGAGGACGCGCGGCCCTACCTCGGCCTAAACATCGCCTACCTGCGCTTCTTCGGCGCCGACTCGATGGCCAACCCCAACCTCGTCGCGCTCGCGCCGGTGGCCGGGTTCGAGTACTACTTCCAGTCGAACACCGCCTTGGGCCTCCAGGGCGAGTACCAGGGCATCCTCGACATCCCTAACCGCGGCTTCAAGCCGACCAACGCCTTCGCCGGGGTCGCGCGCATCCTCTGGGGCTTCTGAGGCCAGCTCGGCCCACCTGCTTCCGACCCGACGACCGGCTCTCGCTCGCAACCGGCTCGACGCACGCATCGACTCGCGCCGCGCGCCGTTGGGCTCGACCCCGCGCGGCCTCTCGACACGCCCGGCGCTCGCAGTCCGCTGCGGTGAGCTTCCTCCTTGTCGCACCGGCAACCCCCGCGACCTTCGTCAACGATCCGCGCCGTCTTCGACCTGGCCAACGGTCTGGCCGAGCCTTCCCCGCCACGGCGCGATCGCGCCCGGGCCGCCGGCATCAGAACGGCCGTCGTCCTCTCTGCACGATCACATGTCGAGTAATCGACTGAGCGCCCCATCACGCTCAAACATTTGATTCCCACTTCCTTCCCGGGGTGCACCATCGGGGGCATCATCACCCGCCGGGGGCGCTGCCGGACACACCGGTCGCCCTCAGCGGGGTCAGGGGCTGCTGCAACTGGGGGAAGACCGCGTGCACCTCCCCCGAGAATCCGCACGCGCTGGGGGGTCCGAGATGGCCGAAGTGATCTGCTCAGTCGCCGGAGTGCTTTCCGTTCGGGGCAGGTTGGCGGGGCGGCGGGGCAAGCCGACGTCCGGAGAGGTCGGAACCGTCGCGACGAATCGTCAGAAGGTCGACCAAACAGCTCCCGCAGGTGCTCCAGAGGCCGTGCGCTGGCCCTCCAACGGCGGCCGCGTGTGCTCCAGACGCCGTCCACGAGCGGTGGGACCGCATCGGCGAGGGGCTCGGATAGGGAACCCGAGCTGATGGCAGGCAACGCGAAGGCAGGCACCGAGGACAAGAACACCAGCGCGGGTGACTCGCTTTTCGAGCCGCGCTCCGGAGGGGACCATGGGACACGACATCCACTTCCTGACCCGGCTCGAGCGGCTCTCGGACGAAGAGCACCTCGAATTGGCCAAGTCGCTCTACCGCGACAGCAGTCTGCTCAAGCACGTGCTCGGGCGCGCCCGGTTGCCCGAGGGCGCCGAGCGCGCCGCGCTCTCCCTGGGCGCCGACGACGGCCCGTACCTGGTCGTCGCGCGGGACGGGCACTTCGTCACCTGCCTGGGCGAAGGCATGTCCACCGGCGGCCTGCCGGTCATCGCGCGCTCGCACCTCGACGCGCTGGCGGTCGAGAACGCGGTGCTGCGCGAGCGGCTGGAGCTGGTTCGAAAGATGGCCGGCGGACGCGAGGAGTCGCGGCTCATCAAGATGCTCTTCCGCGGCCGCCTCCTGAGCCGCGAGCAGTTCCTGGCGCTCTCGGCGCTGCAGCCGACCTTCGCGGGCAGCCTGTCGTGGCTGCTCGCCGGCATCGAGGAGAGCGTCCGCCGCAGCAAGGCGCTGATCCTCGAATTGACGAAGAGGGAGCCCCAGCACCTCACCCACTCTCAGCGCAAGGCGCTCACCAAGACCTCGGACGCGATGTGGGCGGCGGGCCACATCGCCCTGCTCGCCGCCAGCGGTAGACGCGACGCGCTCGAGGAGGCGATGGCCGCGGGCGATCCGAGCCCGCGGCTGGCCGACTCGCGACGGCTGTTCTCGCCGGCGATGGAGTTCGGCGAGTTGGGCATCCGGATGCGCGCCGCCCTGGCCATCGCCAAGGTCGGCAAGCCGTGTCTCGCCGCGGCCAAGCGGCGTTTCAACAATCCAGAGCGCGCGAGCGATGTCCTCGAAGGCCACCTCGCGCTCATCGCGCTCAGCGCCCGCCACCGGGCGCTGCGGGCCGAAATAGGCAAATTGGTCTTCGATCAGGCCCTGGCGCCCGCCAACAAGGGCCCGGCGACCCGCGACCAGACGCTCGACGCTCTCGCCACCATGGGCGAGGAGTTGCTCGTCTTGGCCGGCCGCGACAGCTACCTGCAGCAGACGCACCGGCTCGCCTCCAACTCGCCCTACCGCTTTGAGCGCAAGGAGGAGGTTCCGGCAGACCTCGCCGTGGCGATGGTCGCCACTACCCTGGTCCCGCTGCGCGGCGACGAGGGTCTACGAAACCTGTACTTGCTGATAACCGGCGCAGCGAGGCGCAAACCCGAAGAGCTCTACCTTCCCGAAGTGGTCATCGACGCACTGCACAACCCGCAGGAGCTGGAGCCGGAGGTCGTCGACGCCTGGTTCAGCCTGCGCAACATGTACGAGCGAACGGGCAAGCGAGAACCGGTCCACCTCGCGCCCAGGCTGGCGGGGAACGCGCGCTGCAGTTGTGGCAGCGGCAAGAAGTACAAGCGCTGCTGCGGCCTGGCAGCCTGAAACTCCCCGGGCGCGGATTCGCGTGACGCAGTCGCGGCTCGGCGCAATAGGCAAGCAGACGGGCGATCGTCGCGTCGAAGCCCGCATGTGCGGCCGGAGCTCCGCCGTCGGCGGCCGATGCTGGCGAGGCCCGGGCGCCGGCCGTGGGCGCTCGAGCGGCGAGCCCATACTTTCGAAAGAGCTGATGCCACCGATGAAGCCGAGCGCTGCGCCGTCCGGTCTGGCGAGAGGCGACCGGCGGTCTTCGCGCCGGCGGCTGATCGCCCTGCTCGCCATCACCCTGGGCGCCATCTTCGTCACCGAGCTGGCGATCATGCTGGTCCTCAGCGTCGCGCCCGGGCGGCTATCGCGCCTCGCCGTGAGCGCCATCGACAGCCTGGTCCTGGTGACGATCGCGTATGTCGCGATCTACCTGCTGCTCTACCGGCCCTATCTGGCCCAGGTCCGCAGGCGCCAACAAACCGAGGAGGCGCTCAGGCGCTCGGAGGCCAACTATCACTCCATCTTCGAAGCGCTGAGCGACGCGGTCTTCGTCCACGACCCCGAGTCGGGCCGCGTCCTCGAAATCAACGCGAAGATGTCCGAGCTGTACGGCTACACGCATGACGAGGCGCTCGCGCTGAGCATCGAGGACCTGAGCGCGGGCGAGTTCACGCAGGCCAAGGCGCTCGAGCGCATCCGTGCCGCGAGTCTGGGCGAGCCGCAGGTGTTCGAGTGGCTGGCGGCAGGCAAGAGCGGCGGGCCGTTCTGGGTCGAGGTCAGTCTCAAGCGCACCGAGATCGGCGGCAAAGACCGCCTGCTCGCCGTGGTGCGCGACATCTCCGAGCGCAAGCGGGTCGAAGAGGAGCGCCTCGCCTTGCTCGAGCGCGAAAGAGTCGCGCGCGAGGAGGCCAGCGCCCGCGCCCGCGAGGCCGCGACCATCCTCGCCGCCGCTCCCGACGGGCTGATGGTGCTCGACCGCCGCGGCGCGGTGATCGAGGCCAACGAGGCGCTCGCCGAGCAGCTCGGTTTCGCAAGCCCGGCTGAAGCCCTCGGTCCGATAGCCGCCTACGCGGACCGCCTCGACTTCCGCCACCCCGACGGCCGGCTTCTCGCGCTTCAGGACTGGCCGCCGCTGCGGGCGCTGCGCGGCGAGAGAGTCTCGCTCGTCGACGTCCGCCTGCGCAGGCAGGACGGCAGCCTCGTGCTGTTGCAGGCGAGCGCGCAGCCGGTCATCGACGAGAGGGGCGAGATCCGACAGGCGGTCTGCGCCTTTCGCGACGTGACCAAGCAGCGGCAGCGAGCGCGCCAACGCGCGGCCCTCGCGGCGGTCGCCCAGGCGCTCAGCCAACGGCTCGAGCTCGACACCATCATCGAGACGGTGCTCGAGCAAACCCTCGAGGTCCTGGGGGCCAACTCGGTGAGCCTGTCGCTCGCCGACGAGGCGCGTGGCGGACTGGCGCTCGCCGCCCACCGCAACCTGAGCGCCGAGAGAGTCGCACAGCTTCGCTTCGTCCCCTTCGGCGCGCCCCTCCTGACCGCCCAGGCCTTCGCCCGTAACGAGCTCGTGGTGATCCAAGACCACGGCGAGAAGACGCCGCTGCTGGCGAGGGGCGCGCCACGCGAGCCGTCCCGGCTCGCGGTCCCGCTGGTGGCGGCCGGCAGGCCTGTCGGCGTGATGGTCTTCGGGCTCCTCGACGTCCGGGAGTTCTCACCCGAGGACCTGGACACCGCGGCCCGCGTCGCCGATCTGTGCGGCAGCGCCATCGAGAATGCCCGGCTCTACGAGGAGACGCTGCGGCGCACCGAGCAGCTCGAGGAGGAGCGGCGCCGCCGCGAGCAGTTCATCGCCGTGGTCGCCCACGAGCTGCGCGGGCCGATGGGCGTCATCCAGGGCTATCTCAAGCTCCTCGGCCAGCGCGAGCCGCCAACGCCCGAGAGGCGCGAGCGCATCCTCTCCACCCTCGCCGAGCAGGTGCGCAAGCTCGACCGGCTCGTCGCCGACCTGCTCGACTTCTCGCGCATCGAAGGCGGCAGGTTCTCGATAGAGAAGGGCCCGGCCGAGCTCGTCGAGCTGGCCCGCGGAGTCGTCGACGAGCAGCGGGCGACCTCGACGCGCCATCGGCTGGTCTTCGAAGCGCCCGAGGCGCTGCTCAACGGCAAGTGGGACGCCGACCGCATCGAGCAGGCGCTCACCAACCTCGTCAACAACGCCATCAAGTACTCGCCCGGCGGCGGCGAGGTACGCGTGGAGGTGTCGCGCAGAGGCGGCGAAGCGCTCGTGAAGGTGAGCGACCAGGGGATAGGCATCGCCTCGGACGCCATTCCGCTGCTGTTCCAGCCCTACTCGCGCCTCTTCCGCGAGCGGCCCGGGGTTCGCGGGGTCGGCCTCGGGCTCTTCATCACCAAGGGAATCGTCGAGGCGCACGGCGGCCACATCGACGTCGAGTCGGAGCCCGACAAGGGAAGCACGTTCTCGTTCACGCTTCCCCTGGAGTGACCGGTCGCCCATCTCTCGTGGAGACCGCACAATCCCTCAGCTCGCATCGAGCCGGTAGACCAGGTGCCTCAGCCCGGCGTGCACCGCCTCGCTTACGGCCCGCCTTCCCAGCCACTCGGCGACGCGCCTCGAGGGCTCGTTCTCCGGCCGGATCAGCGAGACGAGGTGATCGAGCCCTCGCTCCTCGAAGGCGTGGCGCACAGCCTCGCGGGCCGCCTCGGTCGCATAGCCGTGGTGCCAGTGGCGCGGCAGCAGATGCCAGCCGAGATCCACGTGCTCCACGCCCCTCGACCGCGCCCGGCATCAGCCCGCAGTCGCCGATGAACTCGCCGGTCGCCTTCAGCCGCAGCGCCCACAGCCCGAAGCCGCGTTCGCGGTAGCCGCGGCGCTGTCTGCCGAAGGGCTCGCGCGCCTCGTCGCGCGCGTACGGATGCGGGAAGTAGCGCATCGCCTCGGGGTCGGCGAACAGCTCGGCGAGAGCAGCCAAGTCCTCCTCCCGCAGCTCGTCGATGACCAGGCGTGGCGTCGTCAGCTCGAAGCGGCCCATCGACACCTCGGGAAAGGACGAGCCTGGCCGGGAGCGAGAAGAACGCCCAGTCCCGCCGGGACGTCCGCGCCAGCAAGGTCTCGGGGCGAGGCAACCCCGTCGCCGACAGAGAAAGGGTCGATGCGGCGCTTATCGCCGAAGCAGGTTCTCTTCAGGCGCCATCTTCGTCTCGGGTATCCCGAGGACGACGCGGCAGGTGGCGACCGCCCCGCCCTTGCGACACTGCTCCTCGACGACGATCCGTCCGTTGCTGATTTCGACGACCTTGCCGCCTCGCTTGCCCACCGGCGTGCCGCGATCGACGACGTAGACCTTGCCGTTGGGAGCTTCGAGACCGGCGATAGGCGTCGACATCCCGGTGACCAGCGCCGCGACGCGCAGATGGTCGAGGTCGAACTCGCACAGCTTCCCGCAGGACGGAGGGGGCGGCGGGAGAACGACCTCGATCTCCTCCTTGAAGGGGTCTCGCGTCGCGGGGCGCGCGGCAACAGGCTGCGCGACGGAGTCCTTGGGCGACGTCGCCTTGTTCTGGATGGCCGGTTCGGCCCTCGACGAAGGGGAAGCGAGAAACAGAAGCGAAGCAGCACAAGCGGTGGCGACGCGCAGCATGATGATCCCTCCGTCCAGTTCGAGTCTGTGCAGCCGATGGTACACCCGGCCGTCCCCCTGGCCCCAGTTACGTCAGGCGGACAAGCATTCCGCCTCGTCCCGTGCCCTGGAGATCTGTCGAAGAACCCTTCGAGCGATAGCCGGTCAGCCCGAGCATAGGCCGAGCTTGCGAGGCCGAAGTCGAGAGGCTCTTCGACTTCCCCCCCCCTCGTTCCTCGGGAGGCTACGCTCGGGGTGAGCGGGATGCGAGCCGAGGCTAGGGTAATTTCGCGACAATCCTTGAGCCCTGTTCGCAGCGCCGCAGTCGAACGATGCGAGCGGAGACGACGCTACCCGCCTCGATGCGCATGCAGGTGGTGCGTGTCTTCGCCGTGGTCGTGCTCGTGCTCGAGCGCTTGGTGCTCGTGCGGATGCGAGTGCGGCCCGACGACCGGGAACGGATGCGAGTGGTCGTGATGCCCGTCTTCGTGGACATGGGCGTGCTCGTGCGCGAGCGCCGCGTGCCGGTGCAGGTGTCGATGCGACTCGGTGGCATGCAGCGCGACCCCCAGCCCGACGAGCAGCAGCGCAGCGGCGAACGCGGCGCCCGGCGGCGGGGAGCCGAGGGCGAACGCGGCGAGCACGCCGACGAACGGCGCGGCGGCGAAGACCGAGGCGGTGCGCGCGGCGCCCACCGTCCTCTGGGCACGCAGGTAGAGCTGCAGGCTGACGCCGAAGCCGGCCGCCCCCACCGCGAGCAGCGTGAGGGTCGAAGTGAGCGCGGGCCAGGACTCGCCGAGCGCGACGGCAACCGACGCCGAGGCCAGCGCGCCCATCAGCCCCTTCGCCGCCACGACCGACACCGGATCGAGCTCGGCGAGCGCGCGCGAGACTGTGTTGTCGAGCGCCCAGAGCAGCGTCGCCAGGGCGACCAGCGCCCCCCCGCTCGAGGCGCGCCACCCGGCTACGCCGCCGAGGACCAGGCTCCCCGCGAAGATGAGCAGCATCGCCGCCAGCGCCCGGCGCCCGACGTGCTCTCGATAGAGAAGCCGCGCGAGCAGCAGGGTCAACGGCGCCTCGAGCGCGAGCAGCAGCGCGCCGCTCGCCGCGTCGGTCTGCCGCAATCCGAGCACGAGCGCCGCCGGCGCCAGTACCGCACCGAGCAGGGCCACCGCGGCCAGCCGCGGCATCGAACCGCGCCGCAGCGGAGCCTCGACTCCGCCGCGGCCAACCGTGAGCGAGACCAGAGAGGCCAGGCCGGCCCCGAGGTAGAGCAGCGCCCCGGCGGCGAAGGTGCCCGCCTGCGCAGAGGCCTGCTTCACGACCGGAGCGATGGCGCCAAAGAGCACCGCGGCCAGCCCAGCGAGCAGCACGCCGCGGGCTATCGGTTTCGCGCGCCTCCTTCGGCTTTCGGCACCTGTGCTGTGTGCATTCATCGAGCGAAGTGTAGGCGGGCGGGCCCGGTGCCGGCAGCCCTCGACCACTGCGCGAGAGGAGAAGGACGCGCTGCCGTTCGAGAGGCTTGCGACCTTCAACTCGGCCTGCCCCTTCCAGTGGAGCCGCACCGGAGGTCAGAAGTAGGCCTTCAGGCCCAGGTAGCCGCCGCGCGGCAACAGCCCGAACTCGCTGCGTGGCTCACCGAACATCAGCGTCCCGTCCGGCCCCGGCAGCTTCTCGGGCCGCTCGCCCATTGGAAGGAACAGGCCGGCAACGAGCTCGGCCTCGTCGGCGATGGACCACTCGAGCGATGGGGTCACGAGCACGCTGGGATCGACGAGGTTGGCGACGGCCGCCAGCGACAGGCCGAGGATCGGGAGCAGCTCATAGCGCACGCTCAACGCGCCGTAATAGCGACCCAGGGCCCAGATCTCCCCCCGCTGGAAGCGCTCGCCCATGGCGATGGTGAGGTAGTCGCTCGGCCGGGTCGCGCCGAGCGTCTGCAGGTAGAGCTCGCCCATCACCGTGAACCCGGCGCCGAGCTGCCGGTCGACGCCCAGCGCGACGCGCGCGAACGCGCTGCCCTCGCGCGGGAAGGTCACAGTGCCCTCCCCTCTCAACCCGAAGCCACCCAGGCTGCCCGCGGTATCCAGGCCGACGACAGGCTCGCGTCGCACCAGCCCAGCCAACAGGCCGACATCGAAGAGACCGAAGGTCGCCTGGCCGTGCGCCGCGAGCATCGCTCCCTCGAGATCCCAGCCGCCGCCATAGGCGGCGACGAGCGTCACCTTCCCCGACGGACCGAAGTAGGCCTCGGCTCGGAGGGCATCGACACCGGGCTTGTGCTCGCGGTCGAGGGCGATGGGGGTGAAGGGCGCGATCAGGTCCATGGGCGAGAAGAAGAACGTCGAGCCGAAGGAGACCGGCTGGCGCCCCAGCGTAAGCTCGAGGCTCGAGAGCCTCAGGCGCACCGCGGCGCGATCGACGCGCGCCTGCAGGCCCATTGCATCCGCGAGCGTCCGCGAGAGATCGACGGCCTGCGGCTGTTCGGTCGCGCCCAGGCCGGCCGCGGCGAGGCCGAAGGCGTCCGCTCCCGCCACCGCCGCGAGCGTCGGCTGCAGCTCCCAAGAGACCGACTCGCCCAAGCCCCCGCGAAGCTGCAGGCGCAGGTCGAGCATCCCTTGAGCCTGGTCGGGCCAGCCGCCGACGAACCAGGACTTCACCGAGCCGCCGAGCTCGGCGGAGCTGAAGCCGGGCTCATAGAGCTCGATGGCCTTCGCGTCTGCGCCGAAGACGGCCGCGAGCACGGCTGGCGCCACGGCGAGAAGGCGCTTCATTTCCTCAGGTCCTCCGCGATCCGCCCGTCGACGAGCCTCACCACCCGTCTGGCGCGCTCCATGACCTTGGGGTCGTGCGTCGCGAAGACGAAGGTCACGCCCCGCTCCTCGTTCAACCGGCGCATCGTCTCGAGCAGCTCGACCCCGGTCTTCGAGTCGAGATTCGCGGTCGGCTCGTCGGCGAGCACGAGCGCCGGGGAGGCGGCGATGGCCCGCGCCACCGCGACCCGTTGCTGCTGGCCGCCGCTCAGCTCGTTCGGCCGGCGGTTCTCCATCCCCTTGAGGCCGACCGCCTCGAGCATCGCCATCGCCTTCTCGCGCCGCTCGGCCTCGGGCACGCCCTGGAGCAGCAGCACCAGCTCGGTGTTCTCGTAGGCGCTCAACACCGGGATCAGGTTGTAGGCCTGGAAGACGAAGCCGAGCCTGCGCAGCCGCAGCTTCGAGACCTCGGCCGGGCTCGCCCGGGCGAGGTCGACGCCCTCGACGATCACCTCGCCGGAGGTCGGCGCGTCGAGCCCGCCGATGATGTTGAGCAGCGTGGTCTTGCCCGACCCCGAGGGGCCCATCAGCGCGGTGAGCTCTCCCGGCTCGATTTGCAGGCTCACGCCCTGCAGCGCAGGGACGGTGAGGCTGCCCTGCCGGTACTGCTTGGTCAGCTCTCGCACCACGACGGTGGACATCGGCACTCCTTGGCTATCGTTGATGCAGGCAGCGGATGGGCCGCAGCCGTGCTGCCTTGACCGCGGGATAGACCGCGGCAAGCACGGTCATCGCCAGGGTGAGGGCGGCGAAGAGCGCAACCTTGGCCAGCGACAGGTCGGAGTATTGCTGCATCTCGAAGACGACGCCCGCGGCCTCCATCGAGCCGCCGCCGGTGAAGGCGCCGTAGTCGAGCCCCCAGACCTCGAGCGGCCAGTTGAGAAGCAGTCCGACGGCGACGCCTCCGGCGACCGCGAAGCCTCCCAGGAGCAGCGCCTCGGCGAGCACCATCAGCGCCAAACGCAGCGGGTGCATCCCCACCGCGAGCAGTACGCCGAGCTCGTGTATCCGCTCGAAGACCGACATCGAGACGGTGTTGGTGATGCCGATGACGACGATGAGCGCGATGGCCAGGATGAAGGCGTAGAGCGCCGCGTCATCGAGCGCAATCCACTGGCTCAGGTCGGGCAACGCCTCTTGCCAGGCGAGCACCTCGATGCGCCTGTCGGCGAGCGCGGCGCGCACCGTCTCGAGAACCAGCCCGGCGTCGCGGTCGCTGCCAAGGTGGACCGAGAGCTGTGTTACCTCCCCGCCCAGGCCGAGCAGGTCTTGGGCCGTCTGCACGGGGATCTGCCCGTAGAAGCCGTCGATCTCGTCGATACCGGCCTTGAAGATCCCCTGGACCCGCAGCAGCCGGCTCTCGAGGTCGCCCTTGCTCTGGGCCATGAGCACGACCTTGTCGCCGACCCCGACCGCGAGCGTCTCGGCGAGCGTCTGGCCCAGCACCAGGCCCTGCGGGTTCCCGTCGAGATAGGCGCCCTCGACTACCTTCTCGTGCAGGTCCTCGACCCGGGCCTCCAGCTCGGGGACGACCGCGCTGAGCGAGACGCCCGCCGAGCCCTGCGGCGAGGTGAGGAGCCCTTGCAGGAAGACCCGCGGGACCACCGTCGCCTCGGGCACGAGCCGCTCGAGCTGCGCGCGCACCTGGGGGCTCTGCGGAACGACGATGCTCGGCTCGCGCTGCTCTTGCCAGCCGCGGCCCTGGACGACGAGGTGACCGGCCATCGCGCTCACCCCCGAGCGGATCATCTGCGCATGCACCCCGTCAGCGATGCCGCTCGAGACGACGAGCAGCGCGAGCCCGAACCCGATGGCGAGGCCGGTGATCAGGGTGCGGCGCAGGTTTCGGCGCAGATTGCGCAGCGCCATTCGCAGGATCAGCATGTCTTCTACTCTTGCCTCATGGCTTCGACCGGCCGCAGCCGCCCCGCGCGAAGGGCCGGCCAGACCGAGGCGATGAGCGTGACCGCGAAGAGGCCGACGACCGTGGCGACAATCCGGTCGAGCCGCACCTCGCCGCGCAGCACCGGGCCGAAGGCGATGCCGCCAAAGCTGAAGTCGCCGATGAACCGCGTCAGATCCAAGCCGTAGGTGACGAGGTAGCCGTCGGCGAGCAACCCGAGCCCCGTTCCGACGACGGCAGCGACGCAGGCGAGGAGCGCCGATTCGCACAGCACGAGCGCGACGACCTGGCGTGGCCGCAGGCCGAGAGCGCGCAGCACGCCGAGCTCCTTGGTCCGCTCGAGGACCGACATGAGCATCGTGTTGAGGACCCCGAGCGAGGCAACCGAGAAGACGATGAAGAGGATGATCCAACTGCCCACCGACTGCAGCTCGAGCATCTTGGCGAGCTCGGGGTTGACCTGCGCCCAGGTGCGGACCAGCAGGCCGCGCCCCTCGAGCGTCCGCTCCGCATCGGAGGCGAGCGAGGGGGCTCCGTCGCGGGTCTTGGCAAGCAGGGCGACCTCGTGGACCCGGCCCTCGAGGACGAGCAGCTCCTGCAGGTCGCGAAGGTGGACGAGCGCGCCCGAGCGGTCGGTGGCGACCGAGCCGGTCTTGAGGACTCCGCCCACGCGAAACAGCGCGTTGCCCATCGAGCCGTCGGCCGCCTGGGTGACCACGACGAGCTCGTCGCCGACGCCGGCCTCCAGCGACCGCGCGAGCCCGGCTCCGAGGAGGATCTTCTTCTCCGGCCTCTCGCCCAGGTACTCACCTTCGACGAGCTTCTCGTGCAGCAGCGTCACCCGCGGCTCGCGCGCCGGATCGACGCCGAGGAGCTGGCCGCCGGCCGACTTGTCGCCGGCGCCGAGCAACGCGAAGCCATGGGCCCGTCCGCTCACCCCTGCCGCGTCCGCAAGCCTGTCGAGCTCGGCGACGACCGCTCGTCCATCGACTCGTGCAGCGAGCGCTGCTTCGGGTACTTCGGCGCGTGGACCTGCACGTGGCCGAGGCTCTGGCGCACCAGGATCTTGAACCCGTCGGCGAACATCCCGTCGCCCAGGGCGATGGCCGCCATGCAGAAGGCGCATCCGACGGCAATCGCCGTCACCGTGAGCAGGGTGCGGCGCGGCTGCCGCCAGATGTTGCGCCAGGCGAGGCGCAGAAGGAGCCTCATCGGCATTCACCTCTTGAGCGACTGGAGCGAGAAGGTGCTCGCGGGCAGCTCGAGGTCGAGCTCGAACTCCTCGTAGACCAGCTCGGTCAGCTCGCCCGGCTTGCCGGCGGGCACGAGCTTCATCCGCCGCGGAATCGTGCGGCCGCCGAGCTTGCCGAAATCGCCGTAGGTCAGCGTGCGCGCCACCTTGCCCTTCTCGTCGAAGTAGATGACCTCCTCGGGCAACAGGTCGGCGCGCACCCGGAGCCGTACGCGCCCCCAGACCACCGGCGCGTCGGGCTTCGGCACGCAGCCGATGAGGTACTTGCCCTCCGGACCGGAGGGACGCGACTCGATGGTGCAGTCGAAGTCATCGGTGAAGCGCGCCTCCCTCACCAGGTCGTCGTTGGTGAAGTGGCTACCCATCCACGCGCCGGACATCATCGAGGCGGGCAGCTTGATGGTGCGATCGACGTTGGGCAGGTAGTTCCAGATGTTCTCGCCAACCTTCAAGGTCGAGACGCCCTTCTCCTTGGCCGGCGACAGGATGCGCACCAACGTCTTGTCCTTGCCCTCCGACCAGATCTTCATCGCCAAGGTGCGCTCCCAGCGCTCGGTCTTGACGTGCATTCGCACCTGGCCGGCCGACGACTTGCCGCGCAGCAGGTCGTCGGTCTTCTCGAGCAGCTCCTCGAGCGTGGGCTCGGCTTCCGCCGCCAGCGCTGGTGCGGCGGCGAGCGCGAGCAGCGCGGTGAGCAGGCCGCATCGGGCAGCAGTCTTCATTTCCGTCTCCTGTGCGGCGGGTCTGCCGCGAGCCTTGAAGGGTCGAAAGCCAGAGAGAAGCGCGGCGATCGCGTCCCTGCCGGCCCTAGCCGCGGTCGCGATAGCGAAGCTCTTCGACCAGGCGGTAGTAGAGCTCGTCAATCTTGACCGAATTGCGCCAGACCACCAGGAGCAGCGGCGTGTAGACGAGCAGGAACCCGAAGAACAGGAACCAGCTCTGCCGGTCGCCGAAGTCCATGAAGTAGAGCATCAGCAAGAAGAAGCTCGCCTCCGCGAGACCCGCGAGCCAGAACAAGGCCCGTGTCGAGCGCTGCTTCTTGAGCAGATAGCCCTGGACCTCTCTTCGGGCCGCCTCGAGCCTGTCGGCCCTGGGCTCGACTTCCACGCTCATCGTTGCTCTCCTCGCGCGACCCGGCTCTGCTCCAGGCCCGCGGCCAGACGCGACTTGACCGGTTCCCAGCGAGACTTCGATCGCCGCCGCGACATCCTTGAGCGCGGCAAGCCCTCGAAGAAGTGCAACAACATCACCGGCCGAAGCTTCGGCGACAACATCCTGACCTCCCGCCGGGCCGCCTCGGGCTGCTCGCGGGCTGAGACAAGCGAGTCGGGCAGCGGCTCGAGGTTCGCCGTCTCCGCATCCTGCTCGACCAGCTCCTCGGGTGGCCGGCCCCGGCGCGAGAGCGACTCGAGGCTGACGCGCGTCGCCACGCCGCAGGCCCAGGGCCGGAAGCTGTCGCGCGCGCACAAGCGCCGGAGGCTGCGCACCAGGACGAGGAAGGTCTGCTGATGGGCCTCGCAGGCCCGGTCCTCGTCACCGACGAGCCGAAAGGTGTGGCGAAACAGCGGGCGCTCGTAGTGCCGCAACAACTCGTCGAAAGCGCGCGGGGCTCCTGCCTGTGCCCGCAACACCAATCGGTCCTGGTCCCCGCCGGTCATCCTCGTCGTCTCGCCTCTTGCCATCCTCAGTGCCGCCAAGCTCGACGCGGGTTTTCGGCCGAAGGCGAAGAAAGCGGCTCTTTCGGGCGAGCGCGGGAATGCCCGTCCGGCTGCCAAGCGCCGAGGCAGGCTGCGAAGCGACTTGCGCGGACCATGACACGCGCTTCGCACCTTCAGCGCGCCAGCGCACGCGCAACCGCCCAGAACTCCTACATCGGAGCACACTGGCGCGCCGCTTGCTGTCCGGCGGCGCATGAGCAGCAAGTCGAAGAGGGTCGTCGTCGTAGAGAAGGAGCTTCTGGTCACCGGGTTCGGAGGCACGTTCCGCTACCGCATCGAGCATTCCGAGCGCAGTCGCCTGCGCTCGCTCCTGCATCGTCTGCAGAGGCTCATCGCCCAGGTCGCGGGCAGCATGCGCAGATAGCAGCCAGAAGGCGGGCGGGGAGACGACGGGCCAAGATTGTCCGGAGGGCCGGCCTTCGTGCCGGGCGCCAGGATCACCCGCGCATCTGCCCGATTCCTCGACGGGCGCATTGCTGTGCGCCTATACCAGCCTGCCGCCGGTCGCCTTGGGTTCCGGGACAAGCCCGACCTGTCGACTCTCGGCTCTCGATCATCGGCTCGGTTAGCTTCCCGTCGAGCCAAACCCGCCGGCGCCGCGCTCGCTCGCACTGAGGGAGACGACCTCGAACAGATCCGCCTGCTGCACGGGGGCGATGACGAGCTGCGCGATGCGCGCGCCGCGGTCGGCCTTGAACGTCGTCTGCCCGAGGTTGACGAGGCAGACCTGGACCTCGCCGCGGTAGTCGCTGTCGATGGTGCCCGGGGCGTTGAGCACGGTGACGCCCTCGCGCACCGCGAGCCCGCTGCGCGGCCGGACTTGGCCCTCGAAGCCCTTCGGAAGCTCGAGCGCGAGCCCGGTGGGCACCAGCTTGCGTTCACCCGGCGCGAGCTCGAAGCCCACGTCCGCGCAGAGATCGAGGCCCGCGGCCCCCGACGTCATATAGCGCGGCAGCGCCAGCGGCTCGCCTCTGCCCTCCCCGACCCTCGCGACCAGGACCTCTATCTTCTTCATCCGCTCTTCTTCTCCTCTCCGCCCCAAAGTCAGCGGGCGGCAGAGGATACAAGAAAGGGCGCGGCAAGCACGCCGCGCCCCTTCAGACTCTCAGCCTCGAGGCGAAGTCGGTGCTTCGCCGGGCCGGTTACTCCTCCGAGCCGCCCTCGGGCTTGGCCGGCTTCTCGGAGCCACCACCCTCGGAGCGCTCGCCGCCTTCCGAGCGCTCGCCGCGCTCACGCCGCTCGCCGCGATCGCCGCGGTCACGGCCTCGGCGGTCACGCCCACCGCGGTCGCCGCGGTCGCCGCGATCGCGCCGGGGGCGCTCCTCGCGCTCGGGCCTGGGCGCCGGGGCGCTCACCTCGCCCTCCTTCTGGCCGATGGCCTCCTTGCGCGACAGGCGGATCTTGCCGGTGCGGTCGACGGAGATGACCTTGACGAGGACCTCGTCGCCCTCCTTGACCACGTCGGTGACGTTCTCGACCCGCTTCTCGGCCAGCTCGCTGATGTGCACGAGGCCGTCGGTGCCCGGGAACAGCTCGACGAAGGCGCCGAACTCGGCGATGCGGCGCACCGTGCCCAGGTAGTTGCGGCCGATCTCGGCCTCCTGGGTGAGGTTCTTGACCATCTTGATGGCCGCCTCGACCTGCTCGGCGTTCGCCGAGGCGATGGAGACCGCGCCGCTGTCGTCGACGTCCACGCTGCAGCCGGTGCGGGCGATGATGTCGCGGATGACCTTGCCGCCCGGCCCGATGACGTCCTTGATGCGCTCGGGGCGGATCTTGATGACGGTGATGCGCGGGGCGTGGCGGCTGATCTCCGGGCGCGGCCCGGGAAGGACGGCCAGCATCTTCTCGAGGATGTGCAGCCGGCCGACGCGCGCCTGCTCGAGCGCGCGGGCGAGGATCTCGCGGGAGACCCCGGCGATCTTGATGTCCATCTGGATCGCGGTGATGCCCTTGGCGGTGCCGCAGACCTTGAAGTCCATGTCGCCGAGGTGGTCCTCGTCGCCCAGGATGTCCGAGAGGATGGCGATGCGCTCGCCCTCCTTGATGAGGCCCATGGCGATGCCGGCGACCGGCGCCGAGATCGGCACGCCCGCGTCCATCAGCGACAGGCAGCCGCCGCAGACCGAGGCCATCGAGCTCGAGCCGTTCGACTCGAGGATGTCGCTGACCACGCGCACCACGTAGGGGAACTTCTCGCTCTCGGGCGGCATCACCTGCCGCAGGGCCCGCTCGGCGAGCGCGCCGTGGCCGATCTCGCGACGGCCGGCCGAGCGCATGAACTTCACCTCGCCGACGCTAAACGGCGGGAAGTTGTAGTGCAGCATGAAGCGCCGGAACGTCTGGCCGGAGAGCGTCTCGATGCGCTGCTCGTCCTCGCCGGTGCCCAGGGTCGCGGTGACCAGCGCCTGGGTCTCGCCGCGGGTAAAGATGGCCGAGCCGTGCGCGCGGGGCAGCACCTCGGTCTCCACGGTGATCTGGCGGATCTCGTCGCCCTTGCGGCCGCCGATGCGCAGGCCGGTGTCGAGCACCATGCCGCGCACGTAGTCGTACTTGAGGTCCTCGATGAAGCCCTTGATGGCCCTCTCGGCGGCGAAGTACTGCTCGCCCATCTCCTCGGCAAGCTTGGCGGCGACCGAACGCTTGGCGTCGCCGAGCGCCTCGTAGCGCTTCTGCTTCTCGGAGATGGCGTAGGCGGCCTTGATGGGCTCGAGGGCGAGCTCGCGCACGCGCTGCTTGAGGTTCTCGTCCGGGGTCGCGAGCACGAAGGTGCGCTTGGCCTTGCCGTGCGCTGCGCGCATCTCTTCCTGCGCCTGGATTTCGGGCTGGACCGACTGGTGGGCAAAGAAGAGCGCCTCGACCATGTCGGTCTCGGCGATCTCCTTGGCGCCGCCCTCGACCATCACGATCGCGTCCTTGGAGGCGGCGACGATGAGGTCGAGATCGGAGGCCGCGCGCTGCTCGGCGGTCGGGTTGGCGACGAGCTTGCCGTCGACGCGCCCAACGCGCACGCCGGCGATAGGTCCGTTGAAGGGGATGTCCGACAGGTGCAGCGCCGCGGAGGCCGCGGTGATCGCGTGGACGTCGGGCTCGTTGACGTTATCTGCGGAGATCACCGTGGCGATAATCTGCGTCTCGTAGAAGAAGCCCTCGGGGAACAGCGGCCGCAGTGAGCGGTCGATGAGCCGGCTGGTGAGCGTCTCCTTCTCGGTCGGGCGGCCCTCGCGCTTGAAGTAGCTGCCGGGGATGCGGCCGGCCGCGTACATCTTCTCCTGGTAGTCGACGGTCAGCGGGAAGAAGTCGAGCCCCTCGCGCTTCTCGTGAGCCGCGCAAGCGGTGACGAGCAACTGCGTGTCGCCGTACTTCAGGACGGTCGCGCCGTGGGCCTGCTTGGCGATCTTGCCGGTCTCGATCACGAGCTCGCGATCGCCGACGGTCATGGACTTGGTAATTGCCTGCATGAAACGGGTTCCTCTCTCCACGCCGACCTCGGCGCGGGGTTGGGGAAGGGGCGGTTTTCGGAGGGCTGGTCAAGCCGCCGGGCCCGCGGCTGCTGGCCGCGGGTTGGCGACTGTGAGGGCCGCGCGGATACGGCCGCGCCCCGAGGTGCCTCGTCCCACTCTGTTGGCTCGACGAGCGAGCCCGGAGGCGCTTTCGGGAAAGCTTTTGATCCCATCGCTGCCGCCGAGCCGGTGCTCGGCCGCACTGAAAGAAACCAAAAGGCTTTCCCTGACCTGCTCCTCCAGGGCCCGCGCCGCTTCGGCGAGTCTCTCTTTCTCCTGCGTGTCGCCCCCCGGCCAGCACGTATCGGCCGAGGGCTTTTCTCAAAAAGCGGAGGGCCCGGTCTCCCGGGCCCTCCGAGAAGTCTTACTTGCGGATGCCCAGGCTCTCGACGAGCGCCCGATAGCGCTTCTCGTCCTTGGACTTCAGGTAGTCGAGAAGCCGGCGGCGCTGGCCGACCAGCTTGAGCAGGCCGCGGCGGCTGTGGAAGTCCTTGGCGTGGCCAAGGCCACCGTCGGCGACCGGCTTGAAGTGCATCGTCAGAGTGCTGATGCGCTCGGTGAGCAGCGCGACCTGGACCTCGGGCGAGCCCGTGTCGGAGTCGTGCTGCTTGTACTTCTGGACAATCTCAGCCTTGCGCTCGACTGAAAGCGACATCTGCTTCTTCCTTTCCGCCTCCGAACCACCCTCTGCGTCGCCGATCCGATACCGGCGCAGCAAGCGCTCGAGCCCGCGGAGGGGAGCAGGCAGGCGAGCCACGAAAGCGGGGAACTATACGTTCGAAAAACGAACAGCGTCAATGGATAGTTCCGTGACGTTCGGAGTCGGGAGTCGTGAGCCGGCGCCACGGGCTTGATCCGAAGACCAAGAACCGAGGCGAAGGACAACGCACATCCAAGCCAGTCCAGTCCCGGAGCGAGTTGCAAGACGCCGCTCGCGCTGCGACACGTCGTCTACGGGCCAAGCCCGCCGCTCTCGACTCTCGACCGTCGCGATCAGCCTTCCAGCCTCCGCCCCAGCCTCGCCACCCCCTCGGCAAACTCCTCCGGCGGCACGATGAGACTCACCACCAGATAGGCCTCGCCCGGGAAGTCGAAGAAGAAGCCGGGGTGGACGAGCACGCCGTCCTCCTCGAGCAGCGCGAGCGCCCACTCCTGCTCCGAGCGGGTCCTCGGCACGCGCAGCACCGCGCTCCAGCCTCCCTCGACCTTCAAGGGCTGCCAGCTCGCGCCGGGCCCGCGGGCTGCGCGCAGGGTCTCGAGGTTCCGACGCAGCCGTTCGCGCAGCGGCTCCTGCACCTCCGCCCGGCGCGCGAGCAGCGCCACGAGCGCAAGCTGAGAGGGCGTGCTCGCCGACAGGTAGGTGTCGGCGATGACCTCGAGCCGCCGCATCGCCGGCTCGACCAGCGCCTCGGGGCCGCTCGCCACCATCCACCCGACCTTGAGCTGTGGCAGGGCGCCGATCTTGGAGATCCCGCTCAGCGCGAAGGCGAGGACGCCCGGCGTGCCGCAGACCGTCTCCACCCGTCCTGGCGCGGGGTCGAGCGCAAAGTCGGAGAAGACCTCGTCGGCGATGAGGACGAGCCCGCGCTCGCCGCACACCTGCGAGAGGAGCGCCAGCTCGTCCGCCTTGAGGAACGATCCGCTCGGGTTGTTGGGGCTCACCGTGACGATGGCCCGGGTGCGGGCGCTGAGCGCCGACTCGAGCCCGTGCCGGTCGAGGTGCCACTCGCCGTCGTAGCGCAGCGGATAGCCGACCGTGCGCACCGACTCGAGCCCGGCCAGGTAGGCGAACAGCGGGTAGCTCGGCTCGGGGACGAGCGCCTCGTCGCCCGGGTCGGCGAGCAGCTTGAAGAGAAACGCATAGGCCTCGCTGGTCGAGGCGGTGACCACGACGCGCTCGGGCACGACCGCGTGGCCGCGTTCGGCGTAGTACCGGGCGATGGCTTCGCGCGCCGCGGCAAGGCCCAGGGGGTTGGGCTCGTAGCGAGCGGCCCTCGGGTCGGCCAGCGCCTCGCGCAACGCGGCGGGCGAAAAGCCCAGCCCGACCCGGGTCGGGTTCGCCTCGGTCAGGTCGAGCAGGGGCCTGCCCTCGGCCGTCCGGCGGGCGACGGCCTCGGCGAGCGGCGTGGCGCTGATGTCCCAGCTCGTTCGACGGGAAAACATGGCGCGGCCTGCTTTGCCTGACCGGGACGGCTTGTCAATCTATTCGTCGACAAACCGAGACCGCTTGTCATTCTCGTCGTCATAGACGAAAAGGAAGCGAATTGTGTTTCGACAGCCCGCGCCGGTCATCCGCACCGTCGCTGGCTTGCTGTGCACCCGGTCGAGCTCAATCTCCAGGCGAAAGACACGCGCAGGCCGCCTCGGCGCGCGCCTGCCGGACGAAAATTCGGTGCCGCTTGTTGGTGGCTGTTAGGAATCGCAACATGGTCAAAACAACCCGAACACAGGCTCAAGAAACCCGCTCCGGACGTTGGTCGCTGGTGCGCAAGGGAACCAAGAACCTCCTGCGCTACCAACCGCCCAAGAGCGACGAAGAGGTCAGCTTCGAGGTGACCGACGAGCAGCTCGCGCAGGTCAAGTCGCTCGCCAAGAAGGGCAATGCGGGCGGCGTGCGCGACGTCATCCTCACGCCGGAGGTGCGGGTGTCCACCCTCACCACCAGCGGCGTGTCGAGCGTCATCGCCGCCAACACGTGGCGCTGGTCCCTGCCACTGTTCGGCGGACCGGCGCCCGCCGAGCACGCCAGGCCCGGCAGGCGCAAGCCGAAGTTCATGCGGTAGGCGGCCGCGCCGTTGCTCTAAGGCCCACCGGTACCGCCCGCCAGGCCCTGCCGAACAGGGCCTGGCGGGCCTTCAGGTGCTCGTGTGCGCCAAGCCCGGACCGTCCGTGCCGGGGCTTGGCCGGCTGCGTTCCGCGAACGAACAGCCGGTTGCCGTGAAGCACCAGGGGCCAGCAAGGCCGAATCCCCCTCTTCTTTCCGCGCCTGCGCGCGGGAATTTCGGCGGAGGGCCGGCTGCAACTTGCCCGACCCTCGCTCTCACACGACCCGTAAGGCTCGCGCGCGACAGTGCGCTCGCAGCTCCTGCTGCAACTGCGCACGCGCCCGCGGCATCGGGCGCTGTTCTCAGGAGCGACCCGGTGGGCCTGCGCCTCGGCTTTGTGGCCGCAACCTCGAGGCCCGCGCGGCGCCGTGAGCGCAAGCCTATTCGGAAGAGGCCGCGCCCTGCGCCTGCCCCGGGGCCCGCGGCGGCCGTCGGGTCCGCCCGCGCTACACCTCGACCTCGCCGCCGATCATGTTGATCGAGTCGAAGGTCGGGATCAGGTCGGCGAGCAGCCGGCCTTCGATCATCGAGGGCACCGCCGAGAGGATGGGGAAGCCCGGCGCGCGCACGTGCAGCTTGTAGGGCCGCCCGCTGCCGTCGGAGACCGCGTAGAAGCCGAGCTCGCCGTTGGCCGCCTCGGTGTACGCATACGCCTCGCCCGCCGGCACCTGGATGCCCTCCATGATCAGCTTGAAGTGGGCGATGGTGCCTTCGATGGTGCCGTAGACCTGCTCCTTCGGCGGCAGCGCGACTCGCCAGTCGCCGACCATCACCGGGCCCTCGGGGATCTTGGCGAGCGCCTGGCGCACGATGCGGTCGGACTGCTTCATCTCCTCCATGCGCACGAGGTAGCGGTCGTAGTTGTCGCCGTGCTCGCCGAGCGGCACGTCGAAGTCGAGCTGGTCGTAGACGAAGTACGGGTGGGCCTTGCGCACGTCGTAGCCCACCCCGCAGGCGCGCAGGCAAGGGCCGGTAAATCCGAACTCCAGCGCGTCGTCGCGCGAGATGACCCCGGCGCCGCGGGTGCGGTCGGCGAAGATGCGGTTGCGCGTCAGCAGCACGTCGAGCTCGTCGCGCAGCTCGGCGACGCGGTCGAGCGTCTCGAGCACCTTCTCGCCCCAGCCCTGAGGCAGGTCGCGCTGCACGCCGCCGGGCCGCCCGAAGCTGGTCGTCACCCGCGCGCCGGTCAGCTCGGCGATGCGGTCCCAGATGAGCTCGCGGGCTTCGAGCGCGTAGAGAAAAGCGGTGAAGCCGCCCAGCTCCATGCCGAGCGCGCCGACCAGCGTCAGGTGGTCGCAGATGCGGTGCAGCTCGCCGGCAATGACGCGGATGAACTTCGCCCGCTCCGGGATCTCAAGGCGCAGCAGCTTTTCGACCACCACCAGGTAGCCGAAGTCGTTGAGCAGCGACGAGACGTAATTGAGCCGGTCGACGTACGGCAGGCACTGCGTCCAGGTCGAGGCCTCGCAGCTCTTCTCGAACCCGCGGTGCAGGAAGCCTATCTCCGGGACCGCCTTGGCGATCGTCTCGCCCTCCAACTCGACGAGCATGCGCACGGTGCCGTGCATGGCCGGGTGGGACGGGCCCAGGTTGATGACCATGCGCTCGGAGCTGTCGGGCAGGCTGAGGAGGTCCTGCCTGCCGACCTCGAGAGTGTCTCGGGCCTTGCCGTCCGCGGGGGTGCTCATCGGAGGGTCCTCTCGAGTCGGGCTACTTCTTCGGCGGCGCGGCGCCCGGTCCGCGGATCAGCTCCTCAGACCCGCGCCCCTCGACGAGCGGCTGCCGGCCCCGGAGCGGATAGTCCTTGCGCAGCGGGTGCCCCTCGAATTCCTCGTACATCAGGATGCGCCGCAGGTCCGGGTGGCCCGTGAAGCGGATGCCGTAGAAGTCCCAGGCGTAGCGCTCCCACCAGTCGGCGCCTTTCCAGATCGGCTGTACCGAGTCGACCTGCGGCCTCTCCTCGGTCAGCCGCACCTTCAGGTGCAGCTTCTTCCACGGCTCGCGGCCCTGGCGAAGCTGGTAGACGAGCTCGAAGCGAGGCCCGCCCTCCGGCAGCAGGAGCCGGTCGACCACGCACATCGAGACGAACATGCGCAGGTCGAGCTCGGGCTCCTCCTTGCAGAACCGCGCGACCTCGCGCAGCGCCGCGGGGTCGACGACGGCGAAGTCGTCACCCTGCTCGGTCGAGTAGGCCAAGAGGACCTTCTCGGCAAACCTGTCCCTGAGACGATCGAGCGATGCCCTCATCGGTTTTCCTCGTGGACGCGGCCGGACGGCCCAGAGGCCGGCGAAGATAGGGGGAGCCTAAAGGGGCGTCAATGTACGCGGGAGCGAGCGCATCTTCCGTCACCGCGCTGCAGAGCCGGGCTCCGCTCGCCCGCGCGCCGCCGACCCCTCCCCCGCCCCCGGCGGCGAAAATCGTCCGTTTCATCGTGCGGAGAGGCGGCAGTCGGACTGCCCGCGGGCGCCATGCGGCGCGCAGGGAACGAAAGCCCTCCCGCCAGAGGTTGAGAAAGGTTTCGCTCCTGCTGTAAGAAAGACAACTTTACCCTCTCGCTCGAGAGGCAGGCTCCCAGGGGGTCACCCGCCGCATGTTCGTCGCCGTCGCAAGGATCACGCTCTCGATTCCCGACTCGGGCTCGCTCAAGAGCAAGCGCCACGTCGTCCACAAGGTGCTCGACAAGGTCAAGTCGCGCTTCAACGTCTCGATAGCCGAGGTTGAGGACAACGACCTGTGGCAGAAGGCGACCATCGGCGTGGCGGCAGTCGCCAACGATCACGCCTTTGCCCAGGAGAGCGTCGACAAGGTGCTGCGGTTCGTCGAGGAGCTCTACGTCGCGCCCGTGCTCTGCACTTCGACCGAGGTGATCCCGATGGGCGGCGAGCTCTACGGCGACGACGGCTCGAGCTTCGGCGCGATGGCCCGCGGCGCCCACCGCAGCCTGGCCGAAGCCGAGGCGGAGGCTGAGCGCAGCGAGACTTGGCGCAGCATGCGAACCCTCGCCGAGGCGGAGGGCGAGGTTTCCCGAAGCCGCCCGCAGCCGCGCGTGCAGCCGGCCGGCAAGGCCCGCAAGCCGCTCGGTGAAAGCGAGCGCGAGCGCGCCCTCGATGAGCTTCGCCAGCGGATGCGCGCTTTGCGCCCCGGCGAGAACGAGGGCGACGAGGACTGAATCGAAACTCTCGGAGCAGGAAAGGCAGACCGTCGATGACGACGCAGAGGACCGAGCGCGTCGCAGCGCTCATACAGCAAGAGATCAGCACCATGCTCGTGCGGGGTCTGAAGGACCCGCGCATCGGCTTCGTGACCATCACCGGCGCGAAAGTCTCGCCCGACTTGCGCGAGGCCTGGGTCTACTACGCGGTTCACGGCGACGAGAAGGTGCGCGCCGACACGGCCAAGGGGCTCGACGCGGCCCGCGGCTTCATCCGCCGCGAGCTCGGCAAGGCGCTCAAGACCAAGGTCACACCCGAGCTGCACTTCGTCTACGACGAGGCCATCGAGCACGGCGACAGGATCGAGCGGCTCATCAAGCAGGTGCACGAAGAGGAGCAGCGCCGCGAGCAGGTCGAGGGCGAGCAGCGCGATCCGAACGAGACGGGCTAGCGACAGTCGAGAGTCGGCAGTCGACAGCAGGGAGCATTGACCATCAAGACGACTGCTCCAACCGGGGAAAACCTGGCGCGACCGCGACGGCGCTCGTGCTTCCAGACCTCCGGCGAGGTCTCGCCCCGGTCACTGAGAGCAGAGTCGAGAGGCCCGAGTCTCCACGGGCGCCTTGCCTCGCTTGGTCCTGCAGGAGACGAGCGGCCTGCGCTCGGAGAGGGCGAGACAAGACCGGACGGTGCCCCGAAGATGCATCGAAGAACCCTTCGAGCGAAAACCGGTCAGCCCGAGCCCCTCGGCAGGCTTGAGCCTCTCGGCTTTGCTCGAGGTCGGAGGGGGCGAGCCGAGGTGAGGGTGATTTCGCGACAGACCTCGAGTCGAGCGCCTTTCGACTCGCGCGGGTCGGCCGGCAAGAAGTCCACACAACGAACAGGGCGCAAGGCCAGGTGACGGGAGCAACGGTGCCGGTGTCAGTCCCCCATGGCGACCACCCCGCTCGCGACAGGGAAATCACCCGGTGCGCCGAGCTCCTCGAGCGCGGCGCGAGGTTCCTGCTCACCATGCACGAGTTCCCCGACGGCGACGCGCTCGGCTCGGCGCTCGCGCTGGCGTTGGCACTTGAGCAGCGCGGCAAAGCCACGGTCGTCTACAGCCCCCAGGGCGCGCCCCAGAACCTGCGCTTTCTGCCGGGCGCCAACCGCATCGTCAACAGCCTGTCGCGCGAGGAGCGCTTCGACGCCTGCATCGCCTGCGACGCGGGCGACAGCTCGCGGCTGGGGCCCGACCTGCCGCAGGCCGAGCGGCGCGGGCTGATGCTCAACCTCGACCACCATCCGCGCACCCGGCCCTTCGGCGATGTGAACATCGTCGACCCGCGGGCGGCCGCGGTCGGCGTGCTCGTCCACCGCGTGCTCGCCAGGCTGGGCCATCCGCTCACGCTCGACATCGCCACCTGCCTCTGGGTCTCGCTCGTCTGCGACACCGGCAGCTTCCGGCACTCGAACACCAACCCCGAGTGCATGGCGATAGCCAAGGAGCTCGTCGACCTGGGCGTGCGCCCCGGTGAGGTCACCTCGCGCATGTACGAGAGCCAGCCCCTGCAGCGCGTGCGCCTGCTCTCCGAGGTGCTCAAGACGCTGTCGGTCGGCATGAACGGCCAGGTCGCCTGGGTCACCGCGAGCCGGGAGATCTTCGACCTCGTCGGCACGCAGGAGGAGACCGCCGACGGCTTCATCAGCTACCCGCGCTCCATCGCCGGGGTCGAGGTGGCGCTGCTCTTCCGCGAGGAGACGGCGACGCACCACCGGGTCAGCTTCCGCTCACGCGGCAAGGTCGACGTCGGGGCCATCGCCACGCGCTTTGGCGGCGGCGGCCATCACAACGCGGCCGGCTGCGCGGTCGAGGGCTCGCTCGACGAGGTGCGCGCCATCGTCCTGCGCGAGGTCGAGAAGGCGCTCGAGAGGTTCAGGCGGTGACCGAAGCGATGAATGGCGTCCTGGTCATCGACAAACCCGAGGGCAAGACCTCCTTCGACGTCGTCGCCGAGGCGCGCCGCGCCCTGCGGGTGAAGAAGGCCGGCCACACCGGCACGCTCGATCCGATGGCGACCGGCGTGCTGCCGGTCTGTCTGGGAACGGCGACCCGGCTCGTCCCCTTCCTGACCGAGGGCGACAAAGAGTACGTCGCCGAGGTTCGCCTCGGCGCTGCGACCGACACGCAGGATCGGACGGGCAAGGTCATCGCCGAGGCGCCGGTCGGTGAGCTGCCGCGCGAGCGGTTGCTCGAGACCCTCGAACGGTTCCACGGCGAGCTTGAGCAGGTGCCGCCGATGTACTCGGCGGTCCGCGTCGACGGCAAGCGGCTCTACGAGCTCGCGCGCAAGGGGGTCGAGGTCGAGCGCGCCGCGCGCAGGGTCGTTGTCCACGAGATCGAGCTGCTCGCCCTCGAGGCGCCGCTGCTGAGCATCCGGGTGCGCTGCTCGAAAGGGACCTACGTGCGGACCCTCGCGCACGAGCTCGGCGAGAGGCTCGGCTGCCATGCCCACCTTACGGCGCTGCGGCGCACCGCGAGCGGGCCGTTCACCCTGGCACGGGCGATTTCTTTCTTTGAGCTGCGAGCCCTGCCCCGCGAAGAGCTCCAGGGGCGGATGGTCGGGGACCGGGAGGCGCTGGCGACCATGCCAGAGGTCATGGTCGGCCCCGCGCCCGAGGCTCGAATCCGCCAAGGCCAGCGCTTGACCGCGAGGGATCTGCCTGCGCTCGGCGAGCTCGCCGAAGGCGCCAGGCTGCGCATGACGGCCGAGGACGGGCGCGTGCTGGCGGTCGCCGAATGGCGAGAGGGCGTTGCTCAGTACCTGCGCGTGCTCGCAGGCACCGGCTAAGCGCAAGGCCCCGGGCCGCTTGGCCGCGGCCAAGCGGCGCTGCGGCTTGCTGACCTGTCTCAATGCCCGGCTTAAGATGGCGTCAGCATTCATCTGCCCACCTGTGCAGGGCCAGCCCCTGTGCGGCCGCGGGCCCAAGGGGAGGCTGCCATGAGCACATGCGGAATGTGTGGCGATCCATCGACGGCCGGAGGCGCGCGCCTGTGCGAGCTCGACCTTTGCCAGAACTGCTACCACGGCGACCCGCACCAGCGGCTGGTCAGTCGCGGGTTCTCGATCAGCGCCGAGCGCTTCACCACGCGGCCGAATGACGACAACGGCACGCTGCAGCACCACCTGGTCATGACCGGGCTGCTCGGGAGGAATTTCGGAGTCAAGGCGACCTTCCGGCGTGAAGGGCTCGGCACGCGCATCACCAAGCTGTTCCGCAAGGAGATCCAGGTCGGCGACCCGTTCTTCGACCAGCTCGTCTACATCGACGGCAAGTCCGAGCCGCAGCTCGCCCGGTTGGTCGAAAGCCCGGAGATTCAGAGCGTCATCCTCGAGTTCTTTTCGGTGCCCGCGACCGTCACGCTCGACGGTCCGTTCCTGCGCGCCGAGCAGATCGAGGAGAGCGCGCCGCCGGAGCTGCCGCTGTGGCGGGCGATGGCCATCGGGCTCCACTACTTCGAGCGCCAAGTGTGAGCGATCGCTGAAGCGGCCTGATGGGTCGCCGTGCGGACCTGGCGGAGCTGGCGCTCGGCCGTCCACTACTCGTCCGCCGTGCCGGCCGCCGAGGCAAAGCTGCAGCTCCGCCGTCCATCGTCGGTATCGGATCTCTCGTCCAATCCGCGAATCACCTCGTGCGGTCGCAGAGGCAAAGCTGGCGCTCTGCCGTCCATCTCGTCGTCCGCCCTCCATCACGTTGGTCCATCGGCCGCCGTCCGGGGCTTTGCGCCTTGCCTCAGGCCTTCACCACCTTCTGCTCTGCGCCCGGCAGGCCGCGGGTGGCGTTGCGCGTGTCGACGACCAGCTTCGCCTCGCGCACAACCCAGGCGTAGTCGATGGCCGAGTGGTCGGTGAGCACCATGACGACGTCGGCCGAGCCGAGCAACTCGCTTGTCAGCGGCTGGGACTCGAGCCGCAGGTCGTGGGCGCGCATCTTCGGGATCCGCTCGATGTACGGGTCGTGGTAGCTCACCTGCGCGCCGTGCTCCTGCAGCAGCTCGATGACCCGGACCGCCGGCGACTCGCGCACGTCGTCGATGTCCTTCTTGTAGGCCACGCCGAGCACGAGCACCTTGGCGCCCTGGAGCGCCTTCTGGTGCCGGTTGAGCGCCTGGAAGGTGCGCTGGAGGACGTAGTAGGGCATGTTCGTGTTGATCTCGCCGGCCAGCTCGATGAAGCGCGTCTGCATCTCGAACTCGCGCGCCTTCCACGTCAGGTAGAAGGGGTCGATGGGGATGCAGTGCCCGCCCAGCCCCGGCCCCGGATAGAAGGGCATGAAACCGAAGCCCTTGGTCGAGGCCGCGTCGATCACCTCCCAGACGTCCAGGCCCATGCGGTCGCAGAGCATCTTCATCTCGTTGACGAGCGCGATGTTGACGCCGCGGAAGATGTTCTCGAGCAGCTTGGTCAGCTCGGCGGCGCGGGTCGAGGAGACCGGCACGACCTTGGGCACCGCCGCGCCGTAGAGCTCGCAGGCGACCTCCAGGCAGGCCGGCGAATAGCCGCCGACGACCTTGGGCGTGGTGCTCGCCGAGTGGCCGCCCGGGTCTTCTCGCTCGGGCGAGAAGGCGAGGAAAAAGTCGATGCCCGCCCTCAGGCCGCCGCGCTCGAGGATGGGCTTGAGCACCTCGTCGGTCGTTCCCGGCCACGTCGTCGACTCGAGCGAGAAGAGCTGCCCCGGGCGCACGTGCGGAGCGAGCGCTTCGGCCGTGTTGACGATGAAGCTCATGTCCGGCTCGCGGGCCGGGGTCAGCGGCGTCGGGACGCAGATGATCAGCGCGTCGAGCTCGCGGGCCTGGGCGAAGTCGCCCGTCGCCCTCAAGCGACCCTCGCCGACTGCCTTGGCCAGAGGCTCGCTCGGGATGTGGCGGAAGTAGCTCGTCCCCTTGCCGATCGCCTCGATCTTGCGGGGATCGACGTCGAGCCCGACCACCGGGAATCCGGCGACGCTGAAGGCCAGCGACAGGGGCAGCCCCACGTATCCCATGCCGACCACGCCGACCTTTGCCTGCCTTGCGCGAACCCGCTCCAGGAGTGATGTGCGCTCCAGCCTCATGTGCCCTCCCCCTCTCCTTCCCTCGCCAACAGCACAAGCACCGCCACCAACTCGAGCGGCAACCCTGCCCTCAGCCCCACCTCGACGCAGCGCGCCTCCCGCAGCTCGCCGTAGCCGGGCGAGTAGTCGAAGCGCCGCAGCTCGGGCGACGCGCGGCTGGTCACCGCGAGGAGCGCCAGCGGCGCGCCCTCGGGCCCGAGCTCGACGGCGTTTGCCAAGTCGAGCTCGCCTTCGCGCACCAGATGCAGCAGTCGCTCGCGCTCCCCAGGACTTGCCGGACGCACCCGCGCCTGCGTGTCTGGCAGATGGAAGCGGGCGACCACCTCGCGCTCGCCTCCGCCGGTGAGCCGGTCGACGATCAGGAAGGCGCGGGCGCCGCGATGAAACGTGACCTCGCGCCGGTGGCGGACCGCGGGCGAGAGGCGCTCGTAGCCTCGGTGCTCGCCGGCGAAGCGCTCGCACAGCGGGGTCGACTCGAAGCGCAGCATCCGGGCCCGGGCCGCGTCGGGCAGCGCGAACAGGCGCCCCGCGGGCAGCCGGCTCTGGTCCTCGCCGTCGACCTGGAGAGTCGAATGCGCGGTGGTCGAGCGGTAGAGGTTCCGCCGCTTTGGGTCGGAGGTGTAGCAGGGGCTGCCCGGGTCGACGATGACCGGGCGCCCGGCGAGGTGGATCTCCACCCCGAGCTTGTCGTTGTGGCCGTGGCCGCCGATGCCAGCCTGGCCATTGGGGCCGCAGGCGATGGCGCAGTAGGCGTCGCGGCTGCGCAAAAAGTAGAGCCCGGCGCGAGGCAACGAGACGCTGCGCGACAGGCTCGACTCCGGCAGCCGCTCGAAGCGCTCGAGGCCCGCCGGGCCCATCAAGAAGAGCGCTTCGTCGCAGTAGGGCACCCCGCCGCGCTTGAGCTCAGGGTCCTGGAAGAGCGCGGCGCCCAGCGGCAACAGGTAGCCGTGCTCGAGCGAGGCCCGGTCGCACAGCGGGATGGCGCGGCCCGAGTCGTTGTCTCCGACCTGGGGGGCGAGCCCCGCCTCGGTCAGGTAGCGGCCGACCGCCCGGTACATCGCGTGAAGCCGCAGGCGATAGCTCTCGCCGAGATCGATGCGGCCGGCGTTCGCGGCAAACAGCGCCAGCGTGAACAGCTCGGTCCCAAGGCGGTGATAGCCGGTCGAGCCCTCGAACGAGAAGCCGTCGTCGAGCACCTGGCGCTCGATCTCTGTGCGCAGCCCCTGCCCGGCGACCGAGCGCCAGGCGCGCGCTCCGGGCAGCTCCGGGAAGATGACGCCGAGGTGCAGCAGCCCGACGAGGTTGGCGACGAGGTGGTTATTGGGCACCGCGCCGGTGAATTCGAGGTGGTCCTCGACGAAGCGGCCGTGCGCGAGCAGCAGGCGCGCAAAGCAGAGGGCGAAGTGCGCGTCCTGCAACTCCGGGCGATGGCGGAGCATCAGGAAGGCGAGCGAGAGGTTGGTGGCCCGGAGCGCGACCTCCATCGGCGAGGCCCAGTGGACCCCCGCGCCGCCCGGGTTCTCGCGGGCGAAGTGGCGCACCTGGGCGCTCAGCTCGCAGGCAAAGCGGGCGTGGTCCTCCTCGGAGGGCGACAGCCAGGCGCCCTGGGCGAGCGCGAGCGCCTGCTCGAAGCGGCCAAGGGCCCAGGGGCCTTTGGGATCGAGCCCGCTGCGCTCGGGAGCGCCGCTCGCGTCGAAACGCGCGCCGTGAAGCGGATCGAGCCGCCAGTCGACCACGCCCGACGAGCGGCCGAACGAGACGCGCCGGCCAAAGACGGTGAAGTCGCGGGCCCAGGCCCTGTCGGCGCGCTCGATGGCCCGGCCGATGAGCCCGGGCACGCGGCCCGCGACCTCGGCGAGGGCCTGTCGACGCGAGGCGTCGGCCCACAGGCTGCTCGCGCGTGGCGCGGAGAGCTTGAAGGCGAGGTCGCGGCCGTCGTGGGCGCAGAAGGCGTCGAGCAGGTCGCGGTCTTGGGGCTCGGGCCGGCTGCAGAGCGCCCGCGAGGCGCGACGAACGAGCTTGCGCGCGGCGGCCTTGGCGAGCCCGCCCGGTGGCAGGGTGGTCGCCAGGTACGCGTAGTACTCGAGCTGGTCCAAGCCCCCTCCCGATGCGTCGGTCCGCCCGGCCGCACCTCGAGCAAGCGTTGTGCCGCGCCTTCGGGAAGAAGCCGCGAAGCGGGGCGCCCACAGCGCCTTTCGAGGTGCGCCCGGAGGCTTCTCGGGAGACCGAGCGGCCGCTCGGCTTCCCACCGGGCAGCGCGAAGAGGCATCGCCTTTCGCCTCCTGTGAAAGGCCGTTCCCCTTCCGACTGAGCCTGCGGGCGCCCTAGGTTTGTCGCAGCGAGATCGAGCGACTCGGCTCGAACCTTGGCCCGAGGGGTTGGGGGGGGGCGCGTCCCTCCAGCGGTGGGAAGGTGACCGATGGTCGGCGTTGGCCTCTACATCGAGGAGAACACCCAGGAGATCTTGAGCCGGTTCCAGGCGGCGGTCACCCGCGAGCTCGGCTTCGACGAGCCGTCGCTGCGGCTGGCGGCGCCCATCCTTCTGCAGGAGATAGGCAGGGCCCTGCGCCGCGGTGTCACCGCTGGGGCCGAACCGTGGAAGCGCTCGGCGCTGCTCATCGTCTCCCAGCCCGCGGGAGGCATTCGGGGCCTGCTGCGCGAGTTCGCGCTGCTGCGCCGCTCGATGTGGGAGACGCTGGCGACGCGCGGACACGCGGTACCCGGCGACGAGCGGCGCCAGGTCGACATGATCATCGACGAGGCGCTCGCCTATGCCGCAGAACGCTGGGCGGGCTTGGTGCGCGTGCTTCCGCAGGCGAGCCTGGGCGCCGATCGCCGCGGGGCGCGGCCGCCGCTATCGAGGTCGGGCGCAGCCCCTGGCGCTCCCCCTCCGCTGCCGAAGGCGCGGTGAGTTGTGAGTTCTGAGTTTTGAGTTTTGAGTCGGGAGTGCGGGCTATCGGAGGGCCGGGCTTTGTGTCGGCCGCCGGGAATCCGCGCATCGCCCGGGCATCTGCTCGATTCCTCGACGGGCGCATTGCCATGCGCCCCTACCAACCTGCGACCGAACTCCTTCGAGCTCCGGGCAAAGCCCGGGTCGTCTGCTCCCAACTCAAAACTCACACCTCACTCACCCCTCCCTTTGCTCACTCGTCGCGACGGCGCTGCGCCGCGCGCGCAACCGCCAGACGAGCGCAGCGATGACCAGCAGCCCGATCCCCGCGAGCAGCAGCGCCCTCGCCTGGCCGAGCGCTTCGAGCACCCGCGGGAGCTGCGCCCCGAAGCGATGGCCGAGACAGAGCATCAGCGGCACGCTAAGCAGGCCCGCGGCCGCGTCGGCGGCGATGAACCGGCGGTAGGGAAGCCGGGCGATCCCGGCGATGACGAAGGCGGGCGCGCGCATGCCGGCAACCTGGCGCGCCAGCATCACCGTGAGGATGCCGTGGCGCTGGTAGTGGCGCTCTATCCAAGTGGTGAACCGCGACTTGAGCAGCCGCCCGAACCACTTGTGTTCGAGGACCCGGCGCCCGAGCCGCGAGCCCACGCCGTAGAGGACGGTGTCCCCGGTGAGCACGCCCAGGTAGCAGACGGGCACGACCATCCGGAGATCCAGCGTGCCGCGGGCGGCGAGCACGCCCGAGGTGAGCAGAATGAGCTCCTCGGAAACAGGCGCGCCCATGCCCGCCGAGATGAGCAGGAGGAGGATCGCGATGTAGGAGAAGCTCTCGATAAGCTGGGGAACCTCGAGCACGGCGCCTCCGATTTGTCCGAGGTAACAGGCCGCAAGCCGTCCAGAAGCGTTTGCTCCGGCGACCCTGCCGATTGGGCCGCGTCCCGAGCGCCCAATGCTCGCCGCCTACACATCCCCGAGCCACTTCCTGACCTGTGGGGGCACGAACGTGCTCATCGAATCGAGCAACCGCTCGGGGTCGTCGTCGACTTGGATGATTCTCCGATGCTCAGGCGGCAGGAAGCCCTCGGCGACGGCGTGGTCGAGAAACGAGAGGAACCCGTTCCAGTAGCCAGCGACGTTGAGCAGCCCGCACGGCTTGCCGTGGATTCCGAGCTGCGCCCAGGTGACGATCTCGCAGAGCTCGTCGAGCGTGCCCATGCCCCCGGGCAACGCAACGAAGGCGTCGGCGAGCGAGGCCATCTTGGCTTTGCGTTCGTGCATGCTGCCGACCACGTGAAGCTGCGAGAGGCTGGCGTGCGCGACCTCCCGCGCCTCGAGCCCGCGAGGAATGACGCCGATCGCCTCGCCACCCCGCGCGAGCACCGCGTCGGCGATCGCGCCCATCAGGCCGATGCTGCCGCCGCCAAAGACCAGCGTCAGTCCCTTGCGCGCAAGCACTTCGCCAAAGAGGCTCGCCTGCTCGCGAAGCGCGGGGTTCACCCCGCTGCGCGAACCGCAGAAGACACAAATGCGCCGCATCCGTTCCGCTCCATTCCCGCCCGGCGAATTGACGAACCGTCATTACTCTGGTCGAGGGTCGAGAGTCGAGCGAGGGCGCGAGAGTCGAGGGGTCGGCAGCAGGGGGTCCTGGCCAGCAAGAGATTTGCTGTCCCCCCCCCCCGTGAAGAGCTCGACTCGACTGCGACCGCTTTCGTGCTTCATGGCGGCTCAGGGCGAGGCTGCAGCCGGAACTGACGAACCATCTCGCTGGTGAAGGAGGCGCGCTCGCTCGGCTGCAGACCGTGCCTCCTCGGGCCCGCGGGCGAAGACGCCCTCGCCGCAGCGCGCGTGAGGTTCCCCGCGCGCGCCGGCCCTCGATTGCGCGTCATGCCAACCCGATGGGCGTGAGAACTTTCCGAATGTTGCCCGGTCGTCAGTCGAGCTCAAACCTGCTAATTCTTAGGCCATGCGTTTCCATTACCTCTCGTTGATCGCCCTCCTCGCTTCTTCCTCCATCGCCTTTGCCCAGGGGACCGCGCCCGGCAAGGCGCGCTTCGACACGGCGCAGACTGCCTTTGAAGAAGGCGACTTCGAGAGTGCGCTCTCCGAGCTGCGCGCAGCGGCCTCGCTGGCGAAGGACGACGCCCTGCTCACCGAGATCCACCTGCTTCGCGGCCGCTGCTATGCGGCCTTCGGCGACACCAACCGCGCCAACGAAGCCTTCACCAGCGCCCTCGAATTCGACCCCGAGGCCCGGCTCGACCCGGCGAGGGTGCGGCCCTCTGTCGTCGAGCTGCTCGACGGGTTGCGCGAGCGCCTCCAGGCCGAGCTGAGCATCCGCTCGAGCCACTCCGGTGCGCTCGTCTTTTTCGACGGGAAGGCCATCGGGGTCGCGCCGCTGCGCACCTCGGTGCCCATCGGAAAGCACGAGGTAGAGGTGCGCACCCCCGACGGTGCGCTCTGGAAGAAGCAGCCGGTGACCATCCGCGCGCGCCAGGCCCACGAGCTCTACGTTCCGCTCCAGGAGCAGGCTCCCGAGCCCGTGCCCGAGCCTGTCGCAGAAACCCCGAAGGTCTTCGGCCTCGACGAGCAGAAGCCGCGGGTCGACCCGGCCAGCATGAAGGCGGCCGCGGAACAGGACGATGCGGTCCGGCGCGTGCGCTTCTTCGCTGACCTGCGCGCCGCGGTCGAGCCCATGGTCGATCCGGTCGGCGTCGGAGGGGCCTTTGGAGTCGGCGTCGGCGGGCGCGACCTGCTCGCCTCGGTCCACGGCTCGTACGACGGTGAGGACTTCGGCGCGAGCCTGAGGGTGACCGCGCGCCTCTCCAAGCTCCTGTGGATCGTCGGCCTGCACGCTGCGCTCGAGGCGCCGGCGGTCTTCCTCGACTCGGGCTTCGGACTCGGAGCGGGCATCGCAGGCGGCCTCGACTTTGCCGCCACACGCTGGCTCGAGCTGTTCCTAGAAGGCTCGTACCGGCGCTACTTCCTGCTGCCAGCTCCCGAGCCGGGAGCGCCGGGGTTCCCGGAAGAGCACGTGGTCACCAGCGCCGGGTTGAGGGTCTGGGTTCCCTGACGAGGTGCCGAGGACTCCTTCGCGGGATCGCCGGCCACCCTCGAGTCCAAGCCGAGCGTGCGAGGCCGAAGTCGGTTGCCTGGCGCCCGGGAGCGCCCGAGGCCGGTCGTAGGTATCAAGACCAACCTATCCTGGCTGACGGGCCGGTCCTCGGCGAGTCCCTGTCGCTTCCGCAGTCCCGGCCGGCCAGGTGGTGGGTCGTCGCTGGGTTCTCGGCGATGGCGTCGGAGCTACTCGATGTAGGTCTCCTCAATCTTGGCGACCAGCACACCGCTTTTGTCGAACACGAGGCCCCTGACCTTCTAGCTCTCGTGCCCAGGGACAGGCCGACTGTAGAACAGACTCTCCTGCTCCTCTCCGCCTCGTCCTCGGTCCGCCCGCGTCTCAAGCGGCTCCCCCGAGCGCGGCAACCGCTTCGGCACGGGTCGTCTTGCCTGACGCCAGCGCACCGAACGCGCCTTCCTGGAAGCCAGGCGCGTACCTGGTCTAGGGCGACATCGGATACACGACGGCAGCCGCAAACGCCACGGTCGCAGCGAAGACCGCCGCGAGAATGATGAGGAGGAGATCGACCTTCCGGCCCCCAACTTTGACCTTTCGCATCATCCACCCGAACTAAGGGAGGGATGCTTCGGCCAGTCGCCTGGCCCCTTGTCGCCAGGGGACATCTCTGGCTTGCGGAGCAGGCCGCCTTCTTCCCTCATTCGCTTGAGCGACCATGGCACCGTCGAGTTGCTGACGCAGGAGAGCTGTCGGGTCTTTCACTGGGGTTGGGGAAAAGCCACTAAGACTGTTGCGAGGGCGAGTTCGCGAGGGCAGCGCCGTAGCCCGAGGCAGACCGGAGGGGCGCCGGATTTCCCCGAGGGAAGCCGATTCCAGTCCGAGCGCGCGTCGCCAGGGCTCCGGAGCCGCTCGCCGGGGCGCCGGGGGCGCGCCGGACAAACAACCGTCGCTGCCAGGCGCGGATGGGTCCGTCCGGGCGCGCGAAGGCGCCGGCGGCAGAGAGCGTGCCCTCCGACCCCGCGGTGCGGTAAACATCGTCGGTCCGTGCGTTTCGACAGCCTCCGTCCGTCCCGGAGCCTGCCCGCCTGATCCGCACGTCGTCTGGAGAGCAGGGGGAACCGGATGCCACGCCCGCCGTCCTTTGCCGATCTCGACGCCGCCCTCGCCGCGCTCGGTCCCAGGGTGCGCCGCGCCCGCCCGCGCCGCGGGATAGTCGCGCTGCTGTCCGAGGCGCGTCGCCTCTACACGGTGGTCGAGCCGCTGCGCGAGCGGTACGCGATCCTCCCGGACTTCGACCTCGCGGCCCTCGACAAGCTGCCCGAGCTGGTCGCCCGCGCCCAGAGCGCCGAGGTCGACTGGGCCAACCGCAACCTCGCGAGCGCGCAGGTGTCGATGTCCGGGCTGCGCGACGAGGCGATCGCGCTGCGCTTCCGGTTGGTCAAGGCGGCCCGCGTCGTCTTCAGCGGCGACGAAAAGAAGCTTCGCCTGCTCGACGGAGTCCCACAGCGGCGCGACCTGCCCCGGCTCGTCGGCGACCTGCGCCGCCTCGCCAAGCTCATCGACGCGCGCGCCGAGGACTTCGCCCGCGTCCCGAGGCTACCCGCCTCGCCGGCCGACGAAGCTCGCCGAATCGCGCAACAGCTCACCGCTGGCAGGTACGACCCCGCGCTCGTCGCGGCCAGAGAGCGCCGCGACGCCGCGGTCGCGCTGATGGAGTTGGCGGTCAAGGAGGTGCGCTGCGCCGGCCGCTACCTCTTCCGCCATGAGCCGAGGCTGCTCCGCAGCATCGTCAGCAAAGCTCGACGCGGCGGGCGCAAGCCGTCGGCGAAGAAGTAGGACTGGCCGGACCGGTCAACCGCCGGCCCTCCACGCGCGTAGGCCGAAGGCGCTCGACTGCCTCCTCTGCGGCCCGTCTGCCCGGCGCAAGCGGCCGTCGACGAAGGAAGGTCGAACCGCCGAGGCAGCTCCGGTCGCCGCCGCCCCGGGCTCGAGTGCTCGCCGAGGCGCACCTCGACGCCGAGAGTCGTGCCCAGGAGCCGGCGACACCCTTCCCGACCCCTCCGAGAGCCGTCCCGAAGGCTCCGAACCCCTTCCTTTTGCCCGCCAAGAGCATCCTCGAGCCTCCGAACCCCTTCCTTTCGACCTCCCTCGCCGCGCGCAGCGTGGCGCAGCTCAA